>JBLHPQ010000001.1:0-125725 GCA_047624355.1 Flavobacteriaceae bacterium
GACGCCGCTGCAAAAGTGAAGGCTGATGCTGCTGCGAAAGCTAAAAGAGACGCCGCTGCAAAAGTGAAAGCCGATGCTGCTGCGAAAGCTAAAAGAGACGCCGCTGCAAAAGTGAAAGCCGATGCTGCTGCGAAAGCTAAGATAGACGCCGCTGCAAAAGTGAAAGCCGATGCTGCTGCAAAAGCTAAGATAGATGCCGCTGCAAAAGTGAAAGCTGATGCTGCTGCAAAAGTCAAAAAGGAAAAGGCAGAGGAAGAGAAGAAGGCAAAAACGGTTGGAGGACAATAGTCCGATAATTAGACAAATAACGCATCCATAATTCCGTACCTGACCCAGGTACGGAATTTTTATTTATCGCCCATTATGCCTAAGAGTGAGAATAACTATGAAATCCTTTCAAGATTGAATCGATCTAGTTATATTCGCAGACTTATTTAGAAAAATATACAAATGGCAATTATTAGTAAAATTCGTGATAATGGATGGTTAGTGCTCGTCATAATTGGTGGAGCATTGGTTGCATTCATTATGGGGGACTTCCTAAAAGGAGGTGGAGCAGAAGAGCCAAAATACGGACTCGGAACGATGTATGGTGAGAAAGTTGATTTCGAGGCATTCAATGAAGCCGTTGCTTTAGCGGAGGAAAACACGCGTAGAAATGCTGCACAACAAGGGCAACAACCACAACCGGTTGATCAGTCAGCAGTATGGAGACAGTTCATCGAAAAGCTTCTTCTTGAGAAAGAATATGAAGCGCTTGGTATCAATGTTGGCGAAGCAGAATTCGATGCATATTTGTATGGCAGAGATGGATTCACAGTTTTAGCAGATTTGGAAAAAAACTTCATCGACTCGTTAACAAAAGCATTTAATCCGAAATTACTCGAAAAGAGAATTGACGAAATGATGGCTTCTGATGATGCTGAAATTCGTAAAGGTTGGGAGGATAGCAAAGAATACTATACAGAAAGAAGAAAACAAGAGAAGTATTTCGATATTATCGGTCAGGGTATGTATTCAACTTCGCTTGAAGCGAAGGATGAATACCTTGCTCAGAACGAGGTTAAGAACATTTCATACGTTTTGAAACGGTATAGAGACATTAAAGAAAGTGACTTTGAGCCTACTGACAAACAGTTGAAAGCTTATTTTGAAAAGCACAAAACGGATCGTAAATACCAAGTGAAGGTTGCTTCTAGAAAAGCGCACTTCTTTGATATCTTGATCAATCCTTCTGCGAAGGATAGTTCTGATTTCAACGATGAGATTGCTGAACTGAAAGCTGGCCTTATCGCTTCAACGGATGATTCTACTTATGTGATGGCAAAAAGTGATTTGCGTTTTTATTCAAGCGGACCGTTTAGTACAGCGCTTCCTAAAACACACGCCAACGCTCAACAAAGCTTAACGTATCCAGCGGCTAATGATTCATCATTTGCTAAGGCAACGATTGGAACTGTAGTCGGACCATACGAAGAAGAAGGTGTTACAAACATTGCCAAGGTAATAGGTTTCACTTATGACACCATCAATGCGCGTCATATCTTAATCGGTGTTCAACAAGGTGAAGATCCTGCATCCATTGCAACGAAACAAGCATTAGCGGATACAATTATGGCGAACATCAACGACGATAACTTTGTTGATTACGTTAAGAGATACAGTGAAGACACTGGATCTAAAGAAAAAGATGGTGACCTAGGTGACTTCTTCTTTTCTTCAATGGTTCAGCCATTTGCAGCATATGTTGGTGAGAAACCAATCGGGGAAATCGGATTGGTGCAATCGCAATTTGGATTCCATATCGTTCAAGTTACTGGTAGAAGAGGACGTCAATACCCGCGCCTTGCAGTAATTCAAAAAACACTTAAAGCAAGTGATAAAACGAAAGAAGAACGCGACAGTGAAGCATACAAATTGCTTTACATGCTCGACGATAAACTGACATCAATCAAAGATTTGTACAAGAAAGTTGAGAAATTTGACACGCTTGTAGCGAGAGAAGGTTACTTGTCTCGTCCAATGGAATTAAAAGATAATGATCCAGTTATTCGAGGATTTACAACGAAGTACGCAGAAGACAAAGTGCTTGAGTTAATGTTTGCGGAAGATGCTCAAATCGGAACATTGGTTGGTTCTCCTGTAAAAGACAAAACCAAACACATCATCGCAATATATGCTGGGACGCAAGCAGAAGGCGAACCTGTCTTTGAAGAAGTGCGTGAATCAATGAGACAAGCATACATTAAAGAACAAAGTGTAAAACGCTTTAAATCACAAATGAAAGGTAAGAGTCTTGACAATATCGCCGATGCAACTGTTCAAAAATCGGATGTCAGTTTTGCTAACCCACAGATTTCATCTGGATTTGAACCTGCAGTAGTAGGAGCCATTTATGCTGGATTGAAAGATGGTGAGCGAACATTACCAATTGAAGGAAATTCTGGAGTTTACGTTGTGAAGTTGGAAAAAACAACTGCTGCACCGACTTCAAAGGATTTTGAAAAAGAACGATTACAAATGCTTGCAAATATGAGAGGAACGCTTCAAAATCAAGCGAAACAATCGCTATATAAATTGGCAGATGTTATTGATAACAGACGCTTGTTCAATACAAACGTTAGAAGATAAACGCAACTACATAGGTTGAATGGAATGGTCGCTGAATAAGCGACCATTTTTTGTTAACAGATACTGTACATTTTCCCTGGAAGCTGTTGAATAATACCATCCATTTCCAACGTAAGTAAATTAGCGTTTAATTTTGAAATAGTGAACGCTAACTTAGCTGAAATCATGTCGATATGAATTGGCTTTTCGCGGAGCACATTCACGATAGTCTCTTGTTCTTCTGTTAGCTCTACAAAGAGCTTAGATTGAATTTGTTTTGGTGCATCTTTACCTGTTTCCCAATCCATGAATTGCAGGAAGTCTCTTGCAGAGAGAATCAAGTGCGCTTGATCTTTCTTGATGAGTTCATTGCATCCTTGAGAAGTTTCCGCATAGATAGATCCTGGATACGCGAAAACATCACGGTTATATCCGTTTGCTAAATCTGCAGTGATTAGGGAGCCCCCACGAGGCTTACTCTCTACAACTATAGTAGCATCACACATTCCTGCTACTATCCGATTTCGCTTTGGAAAATTTTCGCGGTCTGGTCGCGTTCCCGGAATAAACTCTGAGATAAGTGCACCGTCTTTAATAATACTTCTTGCTAAGCTCTTATGTTGATACGGGTAGATTCGGTCAAAACTGTGACCTAGAACAGCAACAGTCGGAATTCCATATTCGATGCAATAATCATGCGCATAACCGTCGATTCCTAGCGCCAAACCACTAACAACCACAATGTTTTTACCTTGAAAGGATCGAATCAAATCTTTAACAATAGCCTTACCATAAGAACTCGCTGCTCTAGTTCCTACGATGGAAACCCACTGAAGATCGTTCAAATCTAACCCCCCCTTTTGATAGAGTACCAGCGGCGCATCGATACAATTGCGAAGCCTTCTGGGATAGGCCTTATCCGTATAGAAAAGGATACGAATATTATTTTCCAGCATAAAATTTAGTGTAGTTTCCGCATCTCTTAATGCTTTTGTCCGATTCATGGCGCGTAAGAAGGACTTTGCTAGCCCAGTAGCTTGATGTAACTCGTTAATAGTCATAGAGAATACAGACTTAACTCCGCCGAGAACTTCGGCAAGTTGGCGTGCTTTAATCGGTCCGACTCTATGCAATAAAGTCAGTCCTATTTGGTGGTGTAGGTATGTGTAGTCCACAAAAAATGTGTATTTTAGTCTTTCATGAATTTACGAAATTTTCGTTTATGAAAAACTTGCTAGTACTATTATTTTTATGCCCTTTTGTTCTATTATCCCAAATTACGGGGAAAATTTTGGATGAATCTGGAAAGGAAGCTGTTTATGGAGCCAAGATTATGGCTTCTACAGGTGAAAAGGTCTTAAGCGACCTTGATGGAAAGTTTACGCTGACCCCGGCAAGTTATCCTACAACACTCATAATTTCTGCTCAAACCTTTGATAATGATACGCTAGTCGTAAATGGGCCGGGAGAGGTTAATATTGAAATGGCTCCACCTTTGAAAGAGCTACAAACAGTGGTAGTTTCGGTAGGAAGAAGAAACCAAGACATTGAAGATGTTTCCATTTCAATGGAAATAATCCGTCCAGAATTAATTGACAATAAAGGAATTTCTGATTTAGAACAAGCGGTTAACTTAGCACCAGGTGTCTATGCTATGGATGGTCAAGTGAGCATTCGTGGAGGCAGTGGGTTTGCTTATGGCGCCGGTAGTCGTGTCCTATTGTTATGGAACGGAATCCCTCTTCTTTCAGGAGATGCTGGTGATACAAAATGGAACGCGGTGCCGCTTGAATGTGCTTCACAAATCGAAATACTGAAAGGTGCATCTTCGGTGCTTTATGGCAGTGGGGCCCTAAATGGAATAATATCACTCTCTGAACGATTGCCTACACTGAAAGGTGAAACGAGAGCTAAAGTTCAAATGGGGGTCTATGGAAACCCAAAACGTTCATCCCTTAAATGGTGGTCAAAAGCGCCTTTGTTTTATCAAGCTGAAGCATCATACGGTAAAATGTACAAGAAATTTGGATACACAGTTTCAATGAATGGCTTTTCATCCGATGCCTTTAGAGAAGGTGAAATTGAGAGACGTGGACGAGTAAGTGGGACATTCTACATTCGTCCTGAAAAAGCGCCAAGTGTTAAGGCCGGGATCGGCTATAATTTCCAATACCAGAAGGCTGGATATTTTATTATTTGGGAAAGTGATTCATTAGGGTATACTCCAAACGGAGGTGCTGATACGAGCATTGTTGGATCTTCATTGACGTTTGCTCAGGGATCACGAATGAGTATTGATCCTTATATCAAATTCTTCGATAAAAAGAAAAACTTACATACGATTAAAACGCGACTGTATCGAATAACAAATATCAACGAAACGAATCCTGGGCAAAACTCAAGTTCGCATGTTATTTATGGGGATTATCAATTTCAACATAAATGGTCCAAAGGTACCGCCTTGACTTCAGGAGTTACCTACCTCAGAACAGACGTTTATTCGAACTTATTTGGGGATCATAATTCAAACAATTATGCCGCTTATGCGCAATATGAGCAGTCAATTGGTCGCGTAGACCTTACTGGCGGATTGCGATTTGAATACTATGAACAAGATGGACGATCGGGAGATTCAGATTTTTCCTTTGGTGAGGACTCTTCGCTAGTTCTGCCTGTATACCCAGTAGTTAGAGTAGGTGCGCATTATCAAGTTGCAGAGTATACGCATCTCCGAGCTTCATTTGGTCAGGGTATTCGTTACCCTTCAGTGGCTGAGCGATATACCGAAACTAGTGTTGGGGCTTTGAACGTGTTTCCTAACCCAGGCTTACGTCCTGAGATTGGTTGGGCTGCTGAGTTGGGGATTAAACAAGCAATTAAAATTGGTAAGGATTGGAAAGGATTACTCGACATTTCTGGATTTGTCAATCAATACGATAACATGATGGAGTTTACCTTCGGGCTCTACTTGCCTGATAATAATACGGCAATTAGTCTCGATCCTAATAACGAGAACTATTTTGGAAACTTCGTCGGGTTCCAGGCTCAAAATGCCGAGAAGGCAAGAATCACAGGGTTTGAAGTCTCTTTTAATAGCCAAGGAAAAATTAAGGAGGTCGAGTTGACTTCATTGATCGGATATACTTACATGAATCCTGTTAGTTTGAATTCGGATTCTGCTTACTTAGAAACATTTTCTGATAGCGGTTCAACAGTATTGAAATATAGATTTAATCACCTTTTTAAAGCAGACATTGAGGCAAAATGGAAAGGGTTTAGTATTGGAGCATCAGCGAGGTACAATAGCTTTATGTCGAACATTGATGCTGTATTCGAAAGAGAGGTGATTACTGGGACTGGCCTCTATATCCTACCAGGACTTAAAGAATATAGAGAAGAAAACAACGTTGGTAGCTTTGTGATGGATGCTCGGATTGGCTATTCTATTAATGATCATTATAGGGTTGGATTCATCGTCAACAATATTCTGAACGCCGAATACGTTACCCGCCCAGGTGATATCCAAGCACCCCGAAATTTCCTTGTTCAACTTCAAATGAAATTCTAGAAACGTATGAAGATTGTTGGAATTATTCCAGCGAGGTATGCATCCTCCAGATTTCCGGGAAAACCGCTCATTGACCTTAAAGGAAAAACAATGATTCAACGCGTCTATGAGGGCGCAAAAAAATCGAACAGGCTTCATAAAGTAATTGTTGCAACAGATGATCAACGAATCTTCGACGAAGTTGTGCGTTTTGGTGGAGAAGTGATCATGACATCAGAAGAGCATCGCACGGGCACTGATCGTTGTGGTGAAATAGCGGCAAAAGTGGACGCCGATGTGGTCATCAACATCCAAGGAGATGAACCCTTAATTGATTATCGGCAATTGGATGCACTTTGTGATAGCTTTAACGATGAAACAGTGACAATCTCAACGCTTGGCATTAGCGATGTATCGGAAGAGGACAAGAGCAATCCAAACCGCATAAAAATTGCCCTAGACTATCAGGGGGACGCATTATACTTTTCTAGAAGTGCAATTCCAAATCAGCACAATGCAACAGAAAAGGACAGTAAGAATTTCTCGTTTTATCGGCATATCGGCGTCTACGCCTATCGAAACGCAACCTTGCAGGAATTGGTCAAATTGACGCCTACTGAACTTGAAAAAATTGAGTCACTGGAACAGCTGAGATGGATGTATTATGGATATAAAGTGCGCGTCGTAGAAACAACGATAGAAACACCCAACATAGATGTTCCTGAAGATGTTACAAAAGTCCTTGATCTACTGTAACTTCTACGCATAATTCTCGTAATTGATCATAGGATTAGCTATTTTTGTAAGGATGACAACGATTGAACACCTCATAGGAGATTTATTACTGCGACACAATTGTGTGATCGTACCTTCATTTGGTGGTTTCGTAGCCAAACAAATTTCTGCTAAAATTGATTACGATAAAGGAACGATGTCACCTCCTCGTAAATCATTGCTCTTTAATAAGCAGTTGATTAATAATGATGGATTATTGATCAATGAATTGGCTCAGTCACTAAACATATCCTTTGATGAGGCGCAATTGGAATTGTCACATACTGTTACTTCTTGGAACCGTCAATTAAGAAAAGGAAAGCGCATAGAACTTGATCGCGTTGGAATGCTTTTCCTCGATCAGGAGAATAATATCTGCTTTGAACAGGATCGATTCTTCAATTTACTACTTGCTAGTTTTGGTCTAGGACAAGTTCATTTCTTGTCTGAAGAAGATGTGAATATAATTCAGATAGAGACAATTTCCAGAGAAACACTTATCGAAGAATCAGTAGTTAAGCATATAGAAACTGAACTTTCAAAATCTACTGAAAAGAAGAAAGAAGTAGTGCCTGTGTTGATAGTGGATAAAAACAAGGAATCTTCAAGACAAGCTCCTGTTATACCAATCAATCAACAGCCGCACTCAAAGAAAAGATATTTACGCTATATCGCTGCAGCATGCATCCTCCCAATTGCGTTCTATTCAATTTGGATTCCAATGCGAACAGATGTACTCGAGTCTGGTGTAATATCCATCAAGGACTTCAATCCCTTTTACAAAACGAGCGAAGGGAATTATACGAAATCTACATTTGTAGAGGATGTTGTTTTTGAAATGTCAACAGACAAAACATTCGACCAAGAAATTGAGGAGATAGAAACCGATGTCAATGTTGCTAAACTGGCATTTACGGATGACACATATATTATTGTCGATATCAGTGAGTTTAAGGCTCCAAGTGTTAGCAATGATGCGCAATCTTATGAAATAGCAGAAGAAGTGCTTGTTGAGACGCCAATAAATTTCAATGCTCGACACCTTATTGTAGGCTGTTTCGGAAATAGAACAAATGCAACAAACCTGGTAGCAAAGTTGAAATCCGATGGACTTGATGCGCTTATCGTTGACGTTAATGAAGGCCTACATCGTGTGTCTGCTGGTGCGGCACTCTCAGATGAGGCATTGTTAACAATGCGGTCTAAGGCAGAAAATCTTGGATATTCCTGCTGGGTATTGAAATAATCAATTAAAACTTTTCGGAATAATTTTTGCGGTCGTCTCGGCGATACGTATATTTGAACACCTTAACATCTGAAGAAAATGAAGAAAATATATTCTGTACTAGCTTTAATTGGAGTGAGTACATCAATGTCATTTGGTCAATTTCACGCAAGTGAGCCAGTTACCAATGGAGAAGGAAGTGAATACAAATTCACTAAAGTTGCTCACCTTGATGCGACGCCAGTGCAAAGTCAGGGCTATACAGGAACTTGTTGGAGCTTTTCAGCACTTTCCTATTTCGAATCTGAGTTGATGAGAATGGGTACTGAAAACCCGGATTTACTTGCTGAAATGTACATCGTTCGTAAGGCCTACGAAAGTAAGGCACAAAAGTACATCCGGATGGACGGGAAAATTAACTTTTCGCAAGGAGGAGCCTTCCATGATATCCCTTATGTAATTCGTAATTATGGAATTGTTCCAGAAGTTGCCTACACAGGATTGAATTATGGAACAGAGAGTCACAATCATAGTGAGATGTTCGCTGTATTAGACGGAGCCGTGCAAGGCCTTTTAGGCCACGCAAATGGGAAACGCACTAAATCGTTAACGGCGGCATGGATGAACGCACTGAATGGTATTCTAGATGCTTATCTTGGTGAAGATGTAAAAGAGTTTGAATTAGAAGGAAAGAAGTATACACCAAAATCGTATGCTAAGCATATTGGCTTGGATATGGACGATTATATTTCACTGACTTCTTTCACAAACCATGAAATGAACGCTGAATGCCTACTGGCAATTCCTGACAACTGGGCATGGGGAACAAGCTACAATGTTGAGTTGGATGGGTTAATGTCTGCAACGGAATATGCATTAAAGCAGGGTTATTCTGTAGCGTGGGGAGCTGATGTTTCTGAAAAAGGATTTAGCTTTAGCAATGGACTAGCGATTAATCCAGTTGATGAAGCAACAATCGAAGTCTCTGGAACTGATAATTCTAACTTCTCTGATGGGGGAGCAGAAAAAACATCCAATGCGTTTAAGACACCGGTAAAAGAGGTGGAAGTAACTGCTGAAATGCGTCAGGAAGGTTATGATAATAAAACCACAACAGATGACCACGGAATGCACATTGTTGGGATGTACAAGGATCAAGATGGAACAAAATATTTCCTAGTGAAGAATTCTTGGGGAACTGGAAACTACCCGGAAGGGTATTTGTATGTTTCAGAAAGTTACTTCAAATGGAAAACGATTAACATTTATATCCATAAAGACGGACTTTCTAAATCGATGACAAAGAATTTGGCACTGTAGTCAAGTACTAATTTATCTAAATGCGCCAGTACTCTAGTATTGGCGCATTTTTTCGTTAATTGGCTTGTAATCAGATAAAATGTGTAGATTTTCACCCGCATAAAAAGCCAATCACTATGAAAAAAGTACTCTTAACGCTTTACGATAAAATCAATAGAAGGAGCTTAGAAAGATGATTTTCGTACCAATTCATTCGCTATAACTCTGGCTTCAGCATCAGAGGAGACATAATCCTCATAGCTTGGTTTTGAAATCGAAGGAACATCATTCATGGTCTGTTCGTTGATCCGAGCAATATCCAAGAAACTTATTTTATCCTCCCTAAAAGCGACATTGGTTATTTCATTCGCTGCGTTTAAAGCACAAGCTATGTTGCCACCCATATCCATAGCAGTGTAGGCCAGATTCAGGTTAGTGAATGTCTCGCGATCGGGCTGCTCAAAGGTTAATTCTGGATAATCCATGAAGTTGAATCTTGGAAAATCCGTGGGATATCGATCAGGATACGTCAAGGCATACTGTATCGGGAGTTTCATATCTGGCAATCCCATTTGTGCCTTCATACTTCCATCTTCAAACTGAACAAGTGAATGGATAATAGATTGAGGGTGCACAATGACATCTATTTGCTCGGGGCGTAAATTAAAGAGCCACTTGGCTTCAATCACTTCAAAACCTTTATTCATCATCGTGGCAGAATCGATCGTGATTTTTGCGCCCATTTCCCAGTTAGGATGCTTCAAGGCTTGCTCTTTCTTGACGTTAGCGAGCTGCTCCTTTGTCCAACCGCGGAAGGGCCCACCTGATGCGGTGAGGTAGATTTTCTCAATTGGATTATGAAATTCACCAACCAGGCATTGAAAAATTGCCGCGTGTTCGGAATCAACAGGATAGAGATTTACTCCCTTCTCACGTGCCTCTTTCGTGACGATATCTCCAGCCACTACCAGCGTTTCCTTGTTCGCGAGCGCAATTTGCTTTCCAGCTCTAATGGCAGTTAAGGTAGGTTTTAAGCCTGCGTAACCCACAAGTGCGGTTAACACCGTATGAACTTCGTTGGTTTCCGTTACTTGCGCAAGAGCATCCGATCCGGCGTAGACATTTATGTCATGATCCCATAGGGCTTCATTTACTTTTTTATACTGAGTCTCATCAGCAATGACAACCATGTTAGGGGTGTACTTTATCGCTTGCTCGATGAGTAAATCGCTATTTTTGTTAGCGGTAATTACCTGCAAATCAAACTTGTCAGGATATGCATTAATGACGTCTAGCGCTTGTGTTCCAATCGAACCCGTTGAGCCAAGAATTGCAATACCCTTTTTTTCTTCCATGGTGTAAAATTAATCTTTCAAGATCGATGTAACTATTTTTCCGATCATATCTTATATCAAAAACGAACTTCAAACAGATGAAACTAATCTTTTTACTCTTGCTTTTGCCATTTACATCCACGTCTCAAACGTATAAGGATAATCAGGCGCAATCATTACTAACTCGAGTTAAATATACAAGTACAGACCTCGGATATGTGCTACGAGAACATGACCATAGTTTATATAAGAAATTGGGAATTATGGGCATCACTATCAATCAGGGTCGAAATGAACGGAGAATGAAAGTCGATCGCTTAAGATTGAATCAAACTGGAAATTTGATCAAAAAATCAGGGTTAAAAGATACAACAACCTACACCTATGTGAATGATTCACTTGTCCAGTCGATATTAACACATGGATCTGAAAAAAGTGCAACTCACTATGATTATCACGCTGGAAAATTAATAAAGAAGGAGCATTTTGAAGGAAACAGCCTTGCCTCAAGAATTGTGGTGCAATATGATCACAACGAGAATATTGTCTTTAGCATGGTTCAATCTGGGAGAAAATTAAAGAATAGTTATGCAATGAAATATACCTATGGTGAAGAGAAAGTAGAGAGACAGGTATTCATGAAGAATGAGGTAATATTAAAGCGCTGGAATTATTCCTGCGAACCAAAAGGGGAGCTAGAAGAGGAGAAAAACCGCTCTTCAATTTGTAAGTATGTTGAGGAAAACCGTGATGGTTCATATGTTCTATACATTCGAACCATTGAAAAAGGGAAACCACTATTATACTCACATTCCTTTACTGCGGACTCCGTTAATTATGCTTCAAATTGTACGAACGAGCAAAAAGTAATCATATGGACTGCAAAGTATGAAGACAATCTGCGTGACCTTACTTGGTACACTGAAAAAGGGAAATTCGAACGTAATTCAGTTTATCGTTATACGCCCGAAAAGCAACTACTAACTTTAACTACCAAAAGGGGAAAGAAAAAAAAGATGGTTTCTAAACTTATTAACGAATACAATCCAAATGGTACCCTAGCCAACTCTGAGTCGTTCTATAAAGGTAAATTGACTTACACAAGAACTTACACTTATGTAAAGGATTGAGTACCTTTGCGCCGATGAAATACAGAATATTGAATAAGGAGGAAATGGAGATCTTTGATGAAGATTTCAAATACTTCCTAATTGCAAATGGCGTAAGTAATGAGGAATGGGTGGAGATGAATACCTCCAACCAAGACCGTGCAATCGACCTCGTCGAATTATTCTCTGATACTGTATTGCAGAAGGTGTATGAAAAGGTAAAGTTCATTGAACATCGAGGAAAATCGGCATGCATGGTGTTTAAGCTCAACGAAGCGGACATAGAAATGATCTCGCTAAATACGGCAGACGAGAAGCTCGATTTGTCAACGCCAGAGAGTATACATGATGCGCTATTGAATCATACAAGCGCTTTGTCGACATTTAGCTCAGCGAAAAGTTATTCAAAAAAACGGGAAGAGGAAATCCATGATATGCTTGCGCAAGGTTGTTTTAATTCCAGTGAAGCATTTTGGATTCTACTCGATAAAGTAGTCAGAAGTGAGTAATCCAACCATCTATTGTATCTTTGAATTGTGAAACAAGAATT
Source organism: Flavobacteriaceae bacterium (assembly GCA_047624355.1). GTDB lineage: Bacteria > Bacteroidota > Bacteroidia > Flavobacteriales_D > Crocinitomicaceae > UBA4466. The sequence goes on from JBLHPQ010000001.1 coordinate 12,449, forward strand.
GATCAAACGTTTTGGTGAAAACCGAGTGCTCGATGTCGCTGTAAATGAGGGTGAAGTCCCATTATTGATAGTTGATTTGGAACTTAGGAGCCCTGTTACCGTCCTAGTTACGAACGGCCTTAGTGACTATCGAATGCCTGTACCCGAAAAAGAAGAAGGTAAGGAGTACAACGAACTTTACTTTTGCCTACCAAGCTATTGGGAATGGGAAGATCGTTCTAATCCACGAATGAATTGGGTTTTTGAATGGATCCAACGCCTAGTGAAATATGTTCTAACGAATGAAACTTGGTTTGGTCATGGACACACAATGCCCTGTGGTGAAGGGATGAAGTCGCTCTCAGAAACAATGAAGCAAAATCATTTTTTCCTGTCAAATCCGATGCATCTTGAAAATGAAATGGCGCCAGTTATTGCGAATAGCAAACGTATTTTCTTCTTAGGAATCATTCCAATCTTCGAAGACGAAATGGACTATAAACAAGGTAAAGGAACCTTCAAGTTTGTTCAGAAGTTGATGAATAAAGATGTCACTGAAAAACTGGATGATTTCAGAAAGACGAGCTTAAAAAGTAAATGGCGATTACGCCGTTAATGATACCTAAATCGTAAATCACATGAAAAATATAATCCTACCAATTTTAGTTGTACTGCTTAGCGTTACAAGTTTTTCGCAAGAAGTGAAAATAGGGTATACAAACATCGAACTTATTTTGGCTTATATGCCAGAGACAAAAGAGATAAAGAAGAAAATAACCAATTTTAGCGAGGAACAATCGAGCGTTCTTTCTGTGCTTAAGAATGAAATCATCGGACAAAAGAAGCAACGAGATCGTCCTGGAATCAAAGAAGCAGATATAGCGCTGTTCAATGATCAAATTACGCAAATGGAAAGCAAATTCAATGCGCGAGAGGCAAGCTTGGAAGATGCGCTAATCACATTGGAAAGTGATTTGTATAATCCAGTTTACAAGAAAATTTCAAAAGCGATTGAAAATGTCCGAGTTGCGAATGGCTACAGCATGATTCTTAATAAAACCAACACGCTAGAAAACTCGCCAGTACTTGCTGCGTCTGAAAAATTGGACATCACTAACGATGTTTTGAAAATATTAGGTGTCGAGCGCTAAGTCATAAGCAATGCTACATTTTGAACTGATTTAGAGTCAGTAAATCAGAAAAAGCACACTTTATATAAAATTTATACTCCTCTGTAACGCAGCTATAGTGGGGTTTTTTCTATTACCCTATTAAGCTGGTATATTAATGGCACGCTCTTTGAAATACTGTAGTCAAACCCTTAAATGAATTATTATGAAAAGAATTACTACACTCGGAATCGCAATGGTATCTGTTCTTTTCTTTACAGCTTGTAAGAAAGAGAGTTCGATTAACATTGATCAGAATAGAATCTATTCAAACTATGACATTGAATACGATCAACATTCGAATCAAACATCAGTGAAAGCAACATTTAGAGTTGATCACAATTCGGGACAAAAAATCGAGTTGACGTATCCATCTCGCGTTGGATTTGACGGAGAAACAATGTCTTACAAAAAAGTCATGGGTCAGTATACCTTTAATCGATCAGGAAATGTATTAAACAGATCAATTCTATATTTTGATATCGATGGGAAGGAATTTTCAAACAGTGGTGAAAATATGAGCTTCATCGATATACCTGTTGGATTCAATGGCATCAGTAGAGGCGGAAATGTCTTTCTACCATGGGCTGGAGGGGCAATAGCTTCGGGTGAAACAGTTACTGTTACAATCAGCGGCGGAAGTCAATCAGGTTCGAAAACGTTTACAGCGAATTCGGTTGGATCTAACTACATTATCCTTGATCAGTATAAGCTTCAAAATCTTGTGGCTGGAACGGCAACAATTCAGATTAAGCGTGAAGTTTCAAAATCATTAGTACAGTCGAACTTAGCGGGAGGAAGAATTACTTCTACCTATAAAGGACGAAGGACTACAATCAATATTTTCTAGTAAACCAGATAAGTTATCAAAAACAAAAGCCCTCTTGCTCGTGTCTGAGCTTGAGGGCTTTTTTATGCTTTGAACACAAACTAGTATACTATTATTCGTTAACCACTTACAACAGATACTTTCAAAATTTCTTTTTCCACCAATAACTCTGCAATTTGAATAGCATTTGTTGCTGCTCCCTTGCGGAGGTTATCAGAGACAACCCACATATTTAACGTGTTTGCTTGAGATTCATCTCTACGAATTCGCCCTACAAAAACGTCGTCTTTTCCTTCTGCATAAATTGGCATCGGATAGGTGTTGGTCGTTGGATCGTCCTTTAAAGTGATTCCATCTTGTGCATGTAATAACTGACGAACCTCGGCTATTTCGAAATCATTCTCAAACTCAACATTAACGGCTTCAGAATGTCCTCCAACTACAGGTACTCGAACTGCAGTAGCGGTTACATTGATTGATTCGTCTAAAATTTTCTTCGTTTCTCGCGTCAATTTAATCTCTTCCTTCGTGTAGCCATTGTCGGTGAAATCATCGCAGTGAGGCAAACAGTTTTTATCAATTGGATAAGGATAGGCCATTTCTCCATCTTGCTGATTTCGCTCGTTCTCCAGCTGATCAGTAGCTTTTACACCCGTCCCAGTAATCGATTGATAGGTAGAGACTACGACGCGCTTTGCACCATACTTAAGGTGCAATGGTGATAATGCGAGCACCAACTGAATTGTACTGCAGTTAGGATTCGCTATAATCTTGTCTGCATCAGTTAGTGTGTCTCCATTAATTTCTGGAACGATTAGCTTTGTTCCTTCGTCCATGCGCCAAGCAGATGAATTATCTATAACAACTGTACCAGCTGCAGCAAATTTTGGAGCCCATGCTAAAGAAGTACTTCCACCTGCCGAAAACAAGGCTAAATCTGGTTTCATAGAAACGGCTGTTTCCAAGCCCACAACTACGTGATCTTTCCCTTGGAATTTAATTGACTTACCTACAGATCGCTCTGAGGCAACTAGTATAAGTTCTGAAATTTGGAAATCGCGCTCTGCTAAAACTTTTAGCATTATGTTTCCAACCATTCCCGTAGCACCAATAACTGCAACTTTCATAGGGTCCTCTAATTCTTTAGATGAATGTATAGCTACAAAATTAGTATATTTAACGTACACTTATAATCAACTATGCGGCACTTTTTACTTCTTGTGTTAATTCTAACACAAAACTTCTGTTACTCGCAGATTTCAGACTTTTTTACCGATGGAGATTTCACCAGTGGACCAACGTGGGCTGGAACTGATGCTGATTACACTGTGAACGCCTCTTTTGAGTTGCAATTAAATAACACAATCGCTGCGACATCTTATCTGAGTACAGCACATACACTAGGAACATTAGACAATAAAGAATGGAGGTTTTGGACGAAACAAAACTTTTCGCCCTCCGGAAATAATTATGCAAGAGTTTATTTAACGTCAGCGAGCGCCGACTTAACAACTGATCCAGATGGATTTTACCTTCAATTAGGAGAAGCTTTAAGTAATGATGCAGTAAGATTATTTAAAGTCGAGACTGGCGTACATACCGAAATCGCTACTGGAACGCTGGGATTGATTTCTTCAAGTTTCACTATTGGCGTGCGTGTTGTGAGAGATAATACCGGATTCTGGTCAATTTATGTTGATCCAGCAGGTGGAGAGAATTACGCATTAGAGGCGACAACTACAGATGCAACAAACTTATTAGGTTCGCATTTTGGAATGCTTGATGTTTACACATTGGGAAATGCAGACAACTTCTTTTACGATAGTATTTATGTCGGAGCAGAAGTGCTTGATTTGGTCGCACCCTCAATCGTTTCAGCTACAGCAATCAACGCAAACCTTGTGGACGTTTTATTCGATGAGCCGTTGGAGCAAACAAGTGCCGAAACAATTGGAAATTATACCATTGACCCATTCAACTCAGCGGCAACTGCAACATTGGACGGAACCAATTTGGCGTTAGTTCACATCGTACCATCGACACCATTTAACAATGGACAAACGTATACCTTAACCGCCGAAAATATTGCTGATTTAGCATTAAATGTTGCTGGTACTCAGACCATGGATTTCGGTCTTTTTACCGCTGAAATACCCGTAGCAGGAGATGTAATCGTGAACGAGGTCATGTTTGATGAATCTCCACAAATAGGTCAACCTTTAGTAGAATACATTGAAATATTTAACCGTAGCCTTAAGATTTTTGATGTTACTGGCTGGAAATTAGGGGATGCTGCAAGCTCAGGGACAATCACGTCAGAATGGCTTCTGCCAGGAGATCACATGATTTTAACTAAAACGTCTGGTGTAGATTCATTTGCTGTTGCAACTGGAGTAACGAGCTTTCCCAGTTTTAATAATTCCGGTGATGCTGTCGTGCTAAAAAGCGACCTTGGCGTAATCTTGGATAGTATCAATTACACAGATGATTCGTGGCAAAATTCAGCTATAGATGGAGGCATTTCTATAGAAAGAATCAATCCTGACGATCCTTGTTCTGACGACTCAGACTGGACGGCGAGCGAAGATCCATCTGGAGGAACTCCTGGAGCAGTGAACTCAGTGTTCGATAACACGCCAGACAGCCAAAATCCAGGGATTGATCAATTGATAGCATTATCACCAAACTTTCTAGAGATTCATTATACGGAAGGAATGGACTCAACGTCACTGGCCGATGCGATTTTTGTTATCAGTCCAACACTCACCGTTCAGAACAATTATGTTTTAACGGCTTTTCCTGCGATGCACACATTACAGTTTTTGGAGAACTTAGGAGGATCTCAAACATACACGATTGAGATTCAAAACATAGCTGATTGTTGGATGAATACAACAACGCTAATAGGTGAATTTGCACTTCCGGAAACTCCTGAAGTAGGTGACGTAATCATAAATGAAATTCTGTTCGATCCAGAATCGGGAGGAAAGGATTGGATAGAGGTTTACAACAATTCAGACAAGCTCATCGATCTGGAGAATTGGCAAATCGCCAATTATGATGATGACACAATAAGCAACATTAAAACCTTTACAGAGCACTTCTTACTTCACCCAGGAACTTTTGCCGTTTTTGGTGAAGACACAACTCAAATCTTAGAATATTATAGCGCCGCTCAACCTGGTCGGATGATCGAAATGGACCTTCCAACCTACAGCAATGACTCTGGAACAGTGTATTTGATGTACAACAATGTGATAATGGATGCGGTCTCTTATTTGGATGATTGGCACTTCAGTCTACTTGATGATACAGATGGCGTTTCATTAGAACGAATTCAACCTGACAGAACCTTATCAAATGATCCCAACAACTGGCATTCAGCGGCAGAAGCTATAGGTTCTGCCACTCCGGGATTAATAAATTCTCAATACTACCCAGCAATTTCAACTGGGGAATTTAGCTATACGACAGATGTTGTTTCTCCAGACAATGATGGGTACCAAGATATTCTTCAAATCAATTACGAAATGACCGCAGCTGGTTTTGTTGGAACGTTCACGGTTTATGATGATAGAGGACGAATCATTGCCAAAGTGATCGAATCTGAATTGTTGGCTACGAGCGGAACGTTTAAATGGGCCGGAGTGAAAGACGATAATACAAAAGCAACAATTGGAACTTACGTAGGCGTTTTTGAAGCGTATCAATCCGATGGAGGCGAATTGTTCATCCAACGTAAAGCGTTCGTTGTAGCTGGACAACTGTAGTAAGTAGCCGAGGCATCTCAAATCTTAGGCTGAGCCACTCGAAGTCACATAGAAAGTTCATCCTCCAGCATTACTTTATTGTTCGAACACAATAAAATCATCTCTTTCGGCGTATTAATGGATGCAAGTTAGAAAATGAAACCGTAACGATTTTTTCCAGAGGTCGTTACATAAAACAAAGTGTATGAGAACTCTCCTTATCTCCTCTTTCATCTCGCTCTCATGTTTAACCGTCAGCGCACAGTCGTACAATACGGCACTTGGTGTAAAAGCAGATTGGTCAAACCTCAATGTGGGTCTAGGTGAATTAAGCGTTAAACATTTCTTTAATTCTCCCCATGCGATCGATGCTAGTCTTGGTTTCGGTAGACGCTATGCCTGGCTACATGTCATGTACGAACACAATCAATCGTTTCTTGGTGATACGGAGTGGTATTATGGCGTGGGTGGTGATTTCGGTATCTGGGATACAAATTACGATGGTCGATTCGAGGCGAGTGAGCGCTCTGGTGTTTGGGCTGGCATAGATGGCAATCTTGGTATAGAATACACATTCGTAGATTTTCCAATTAATCTTGCGTTTGATATGGGGCCCACTGTTCGACTCTTCCCAGATGTCAAACTTGGAATCATGGCTGGGTTCGCCTTGCGCTATGCTTTTAGGTAATTCCATGCGATTTTCATTAAATCTCGATCTGTCTGAGTAACTTTAGGATCAACTAACGTGATTTAGTACGGTGGATTTAAGTCTAGTCGAGTGATTTTTAAATGAAAAATCGTCTGTTCTCGCTAATAATAGCGAACGACCTCTACGCTTAGCACGTTTGATTTATACTTGAAAAGTGAACGTAGCACCCGGCTCTAATGGATGGATTTCTAAGTACTTTGACCTCGTCGAGAAGGGTGATCTATGGGTATCTATTCGGAATTATGAGGAATTAAGTAAGCTCAGACATTGTCACCTGACCTATTCTCGCTGCGGCATAATTTTCGGACTTCCCACACGCGCAATTTTCGGTCATAAACTCGAGACGAAGAACTGGACACGACAGGAAAAATTAAAGGTTCTTCTACTAGAGTCCTTGTTGTTTATGCACCTCAAATCTGGAGGGAAATTAGACAAGAAAGAATTTGTAGATTCATTACTCAGGTTTTATGGTGATCATAATGCACGAACACATAAGAAGCTTCTATCCTTTTTTATCAAGGAGCAAAATGAAATCAAACTTGAAAAAATTCTAGATAGACGTCTGGATATAAAATTAAACCTGTTCGAGAACAAGTGGTGGGTCAATAGCCTCAACAATGCTTTTGTCTACTTGGACGTTATCTTATACAATGATTTCCTTTCTGATCAAACAGAGGATGCGATTGGTAAGTACAGTGATTTTGCTCAAAATTCCCTGACGGCTGTAACACTTTCATCCTATGCAGATGGGAAGGTTTCCTCTAAGGAGCGAGATATATTCAACCTGTTTTTGGCCTCTGCAAACCTTTCAGATGAACAGCGCGTTATTGCTGAAGAGAAATTTGAATGTGGCGCTTCGTTTACGGACTTCGATGAATTTATTCATGGCCATTGGCTCCTTAAGCGCTTTTTGTTAGACATCTCGATTCTTACCGTATTCGCTAACCTGGATGCGGACCAGAGCGAGCGAGATTTCATCGAGGAACTCAGAAAATTCATGAATATTTCTGAACAAGAGGTCGAAGAGGCGATGATGTTTATTGAAAATTTCATCATCACCAATCGAGAAGAATCAGACTTTCTCACAGATGTACCATCTTATGAAAGGGTGTATGGATCATTCAGTAATCGCTGGAAAAAAGTACTGACCAGAAATAAGGATAAGCTGGCAATTGAACTCAAAGAGAGCAAAGAACTGGTCTTCTTGATGAAAAAGTCCATGTCTGAGAGCTTAACACAAGAGGAAAAAAAGAAGGTCAAATCGCAGCTAAAAGACCTCCTAAAATCTATGCCAGCGGTTGCGATATTTCTGATTCCTGGTGGCACAATCCTATTGCCTATGATGGTAAAAATTATCCCAGACATTCTCCCTTCAGCATTCAAAGAGAATGAGATCGATGAAGATTAAGTCTTGATCACTCAATGTTTTCCACCAACCAATCAATCGCGAATTACGTTTCACAAGAAAGCAGTACTTTCATGCCTATGAAACTATTTTTTCTCACCATTCTTATTCTGTGCTCGACGACTCAATCAAAGGCGCAAGAAACTGTTCTTATTTATTTAACTGATAAGGATGAAGTTGCCGCCGAAGAACTTCAGCATAATTTTACGCCTAGAGCATTGGCGCGAAGAAAGAAGAACAATGTTCAGTATGACTCAAGAGATTGGCCAGTAAATGAAGACTACATAACAAGTTTAAACACCGTTGGAACTGTAACGGGTTCTTCACGCTGGTTGAATGCTGTAAAATTTGAAACGAATGAGCTAGCGGAAACATTGCTAGATCAATTTGATTTCATTGAATCGATTCAAACTTTTTCAAAGGATGCTGGGCCTTCTGCCATCAATAAGTGGGAAATTGAAGAAGCCAAAGTGTTGAATTATGGATTTGCGGATACCCAAGCGCTCCAAATTAATGTGGATTGCCTTCATGATTTAGGATATACAGGAACAGGCGTTTTTGTAGCAATCATCGATGCTGGATTTAATGGAATGGATACGATTCCTTACTTCGATTCGCTCTACCTCGAAAATAGACTGATAGATAGCTTCGACTTCGTTGGAGGAGGATCCGTTTATCAATATAGTGGACATGGAACTTCTGTGTCATCGACTATTATTGCTGAACTGGCAGGAACAGGACCTGATGCTTATACGGGAACGGCGAAGGATGTTGATATTGCCCTGTACGTATCTGAAGATATTTCGTCTGAAACACAACTCGAAGAATTTAACCTCGTGGCTGCACTGGAGAGATGCGATTCCATGGGAGTGGATGTTGCGAATATTTCATTGGGCTACTTTGAATTTGATGATTCACTAACCAATTACACCTACGCAGATTTAAATGGACAGACAACAATTTCTGCAATTGGCGTAACAGTTGCCGCTTCTAGAGGAATCATAGTTGTCACTTCTGCCGGTAATTCGGGCCCCGATCACATAACAACCCCAGCAGATGCTGATAGTGTACTGACGGTGGGAGCAATCGATGGTTTTGGTAATTATGCATGGTTCTCTGGTGTCGGTCCGTCTTTCGACGGGCGGGTAAAACCTGATGTTGTTGCTCGCGGTGGTGCTGCATGGTTTATTCGTTCCGATGGAACATTGGATGATGGAAATGGAACTTCTTTCTCAAGTCCAATTTTGGCAGGAGCAGTAGCTTGTTTGGTTGAAGCAAATCCGCTAAGTACGGCGCAAGAAATAATACAAGCTGTTAGAGAATCAGCAAGTCAGTTTACTACGCCCGACACATTAACCGGGTATGGAATTCCGGATTTCTGTTTACCCTTCGTGGCTATTTCGGAACTGGATGGGGCGCAGAATATATTCTATCCATTACCTGCGGATGACTGCTTGATTGTTGAATCTTCAGTATTAATTTCGGAAAGCGTAGTTACTGTAAAATTGGTTGATCTATCAGGGAGAACTATTCTATCTTCTGAGGTGAATGTCGCAGGAGATCAAATTCAAATTGACACCAAGTTAATGATGGAGGGCGCTTATATTCTTCTCATTCAAGACGCTCGTCGCCAACAAATACTTAATCAAAAAATCTTGGTGAAACACTAGTCGTGAATTTACCTTAGTGTAAACTAGTGGACTTAGAGTAGTGAATTTTTCAATTCAAAAATAACGTTGTTGGCATTGCCTTCATCTGTGCGTGCGGCATCAAGTTTGAACCCATTACGGATCAATAATTTTCGTGATGGCGCATTTCCGCCGTGTGTGAATGCCACAATTTTCGCTAATTTCAAGTCAGAAAAACCATACTGAATAACTCCGTCAAGGGCTTCATTCATAATCCCCTTCTGCTGATAAGAGAGACCTAAATCATAACCAATCTCCGCTGTACTGTCAGCGTCATTGAAATTCCATAAACAAATTGTCCCAATCGTTTTTGGGCTTGTCTTAAGCGTGATACTCCAGAAGACAATTTCGTTTCTACTGATCTTCTCATTGATTGATTCGATAAAAGCCTTTGATCCGTCTTCGTCGGTTATTTGTCTACTCTTCGGTCGACTGATGTATTGATTTAATGTTTCATCTGAGCGTAGATCTAGAACTTCGGCGCAATCGGAGAGCGTCATTTGTCTAAGTTGTAGGCGCTCAGTGATAAGTTCTGGGAAAGGGTTTAGATTCATTATAATGCCTGTATTTCTTTGATCCAATCACTCATGTGGTTGAGAACGATTGGCGAAAAAGTTTCGCTTAGTTCACCATATTCTTCAAGTTTGCAGCTTTCACATTGTTGAAATAAGTGATTTAATCCTGGGACAATAATTGTCTTAGAATGCTTGCTTGACTTCTTCGAGAAGTTTTGCTCAAAACCAGCAATATTGGATTCAGCAGGGACTTGAATGTCTGCTCCACCAGCGATACACAAGATTGGAACTTTGATTTTTTTTAAGTAATCAGCAGTTTCAAAAGCGACAAATTGTCGTGCCCATTCATTATTTATGAAGGTTGCTGAACTCACCATAAAGGCCAATTTTCCTGTTGTTGAAGTATATTCTTCTGGAGCCGAATCGTATTTCGCTCCTAAGAAGGTCGTAAGCGAATCTTGTGCTTCGGCAATAGCATACTTAGAGACAATTGCACACATACCATCGAATACTGATTGATTCCATCGGGACAATTCTTCTGAGTTCCCAGATTGTATTGGGATGAGGTATTGCTGCTCGACAAGGACGCCTCTTCCTGAAGTGCCAACGGCAGCCAATTGAAGAATAAAATCTACTTTCCTATTTCCTTTTGCTGCCATTAGCGTGTGAATTCCACCTTCTGAATGGCCCGCTAGTCCCAGAAGATTTTTCTTGAAACGCTTTTGGCTGGAGATATACTTCACGCACGCCTCAACATCACTTGCAAAATCTTCAACCGACGCACTTTTATAATCTCCACTACTTTCATTAACTCCTCTATCGTCAAATCGTAGCGTTGCAATTCCTTTCTTTGCGAAGTGTTCGGCAATGACGAAAAATGGTTTATGTCCTAAAATATAGCAATCCCTATTCTGAGGGCCAGAACCTGAAGCTAGAATAACAATAGGAAGGTCAGAACGATAATTTATTGGTAATGTCAGCGTCGCGCCTAATGAGATATCGCCATTTGGTACCATCACCTCTTCTTGTGTAAAAGCATATGGTTCTTTTGGTTCTTGCGGGCGATTTATAGCAGGCATCTCTTGTTCTTCGCGATGAAAAGAAATTGTCCATAGAACATCTCCTTGACGCATTGTACCGTAGATGCTGTCTCCATCAACGAAATAGTCACCTTTATAGGTCGCGCCAATTTGTTTCGCCTCGAATGATATCGTAGCGTCGTCTAACTTGAGAATAACCATCGACATGTCTTTGAATGCACCCTCTGGATCTGAAATTGTAATCGACTGATGGGCCGTGTCACTTGTAACCGAAAGATCAAGGAGTGTAGCCTGACCCATAACAACGAACGAGCCATGCCATTCACCATCGATTTGTGAAAAAAGTGTGATCGGAAGAAATAAAATAATGAGAATTAATGCCTTCATGGCGCCAAGGTAATGACAATTCATCGCATTTCAACGCTTAGCAAAATTGAATATCTTTAGGAGATAAATTGCGAGTAGATGAAAATAGTTGTAGGAATGGTGGTTTTTGTAGTGTGCTCAATGGGCCTTCGCGCTCAAACTATTTACGAAAGTCCATATGTTTATGAAGGTGAAACATTTCAACCGATCGTGTAAGGACTCAAAAAGAATAACGTAAGAGGAAAATAAATTGGATTAATGTGCTTATTTAAACGTAAATCGAAGAAGAAAACCATCGCACCATTTCCCACAGAATGGCGACCAATACTCGTTAAGAAAGTTCTGTTTTACCGCAACCTTTCAGATGAAAAGCGGACGCACTTCGAGGAGCGCATGATGGTGTTTTTATCCACTACCAGAATTACAGGAATTAAAACAGTCGTGGAAGAAGACGATCGAATGCTTCTTGCGGCAAGTGCAATCATTCCAATCTTTGCCTTTTCAAATTGGTATTACCACAACCTGAAAGAAGTGCTGCTTTACCCAGCGCATTTTGATGAAGATCTCACTATTGGCTCGCACTCAAAAGCAATTCTTGGAATGGTTGGATATGGCTACATGGATGGGAAAATGATTATTTCAAAAAAGTCACTTCACCATGGTTTTGAGAATGCAACGGACAAGAGTAATACTGCTATTCATGAATTCATCCATTTGATTGATAAAGCTGATGGCGATATTGATGGTGTTCTTCCAACACTCAAAGCAAATGCCAATGTAATTCCATGGATTCACCTCATGGAAAAGAAAATCGACGAGATCAGAGCTGGTAAAAGTGATATCAGAGCATATGGAGCAACCAATGAAGCTGAATTTTTAGCTGTTGCGGGCGAGTACTTCTTTGAAAGACCTAAACTTTTGGAGGAAAAACATCCTGTGCTTTATGAGTACATGGAGATTTTATTTGGTCAGCCATTAGCGGATCGTTCCTTAAGGAAAAAGGCGAAAGTTACCAAGCATTGGGATCCTTGTCCATGTGAAAGTGGTAAGAAATTCCGGAAATGCTGCATGTGACACTTGATCACGTCATTGTTATTAGAGAATAACGATATATTTTAATCGCGCTAAATTCCAATCGATCACCATTCCTTCCGCCAATTCATCGGCTACTTTTTTCCCATATAGTAGCTCGCAGAGATAGAGTGATGCTTCAAATGATTTTGCTCCCCCAGCAGATGTTATGTATTTCCCATCATGAACGAAGACTACATCTTCCCTGACGTCTAAGGTCGGATACATCACTTTATAGGCATCAACATCACCAGGAAAAGTAGTTGAGACACGGTCATCGAGGAGTCCTGTTTTAGCCAGAACAAAAGCACCATCGCAATGAGAAGTTACATAGAGCGCATTTTCATTTACAGATTTGATGAACGTCAATAATGCCTCATCGTGTAAATCACTGTCAAGGTTGTGCTCAGCGGCAGGAATAACAAGAATATCGATCTCCGGGTAATCTGCTGTATAATCAAAATCTGGGAGGATAGTTAAGCCTTCAAAAGTCTTGATTGGATCTAAGGTATTAGCGATGGTGAAAACATTCATTGGTTTGATATTCTCGCGGTACTTTGTATGCTGAAAGATGTCCATTGGAGCAGTTAATTCAGTGTTGAATGTACCGTCCATAACGAGCAAAGCCACATTGTATGCGTTTTCGTCCAACTGGACTGTGGCTAGAGAATCACGCGGATTCACCTGAGACGAACCTGAAGGAGAATCTTGATTGTTACTACAAGCCACTAAAGCACAAAGTAGCATTGGGAAAATTAATCGAGTCATCATGAGGATAGATTGTTCAACTCAAAAATAACGAAATGAATTTGATCGAAGGAATGTAAAGGAAGCTACTTAGCAGATACAAAAGGAGTGAGCTCGTTGAGATCGAGTTCTTTCATTTGAAGTCCAATCGAATTAAGATCATCGATCAGGTATTTCGCGGAAACAGTAGCACCGGAAATACCATCCACATTTTTGTCCAGTTCGAAAGCGATGTTACCACCAATAAATTGTGCCAACCATTTCTGACGGCAAATCTCATAACCATACTGGCCACCATATTCTGCAATGTCAACTCTCAGAATGTTTAATTCAGTATCGTAAACGACGATGTAATCAAATGTTTCAAACGACTGACTGTTTGGTGTGGTTGGTGCTGCACAGCCTCCAACTTGACAACCGAACGCCATTGCATAACATACATATCCAACCGTTTTTCCGTCCAAGCTCACGGTGTTCAGAACAATGACATCCTGCTGAAGAGAATCTGGAACCGCAACTTGCGTAATTTCTACCAGTTCACCTTTCCAAATCTTTGAGACAAGCTTATCAATCTTCTTCTCAGGAGAGGCGAATGCCATAATGATGACGATCGTTATAATAAAACTCGATATGTTCGCTAGCGTCTTCATTAGAACCAGTATCCGAATCCTAGATTAAATACATTTGTTGGTTTTGGGTTAGCACCTGTTTTTACCCATTGGAAATCCGTTTTAATGATCGTTCCAGGGGTAATTTGATAGCCAAGACCTCCTGTTATTGTCTCTCTATTGTACGCATCGTTTTTAGTTACGACATTACGAACGTCATGGTGCGTATTGTAATTCTCGTAGCGTACGAAGGGCATTAGACGTGGATAAGCTTGATCCTTTTTTACGGGTATTTTATAGGATACTTCTGTATAGTATCCCATTATTTTGTTGCCAAGATCTGCTCCCGTAAAGTCATTGTATTGATCCGTGTTAGAAATTGCGGTAATGCTTCCTACTGCCGTTAATTGGAGATTTCCAATGTTGTACTGAGCGTTAATTGCCGTCATGGCAATCCCTACACTTGTGCTATCCGCCATCTGAACCGCAGCTGCATTCGTTCGGTCAAGGCCATCATAGGCAGTCGACTCAGAAGCCCCGTAATAACCAGAAAGACCGAGACGTAATCCATTCAAACCATAGAACGATAATTTTCCGGTAAATGAGGGAGTTCTGAAAATTGCTTTGGAAGAATTTTGTCGTCCTCCGCGAAGACCACCGCTCCCAGAAAACGTAGCAGAACCATCGTAACCCTTAAAACCATTCACTGCATAGATTTGGTATTTCAGGTTGGCTTTTTTCAACAGACCGTGGAACCCAAAGCCCAATTCACGCCAAGTTGAAGGGATGACGTATTTTGCAAAATCTGGACGCTCAACACCATTAAACAATGTCGGTTCGTGGAACTCGTTTACATAACCCATCGGTATTAAAATCACACCACCTTTAATGTTAAAGGCACTATTGATACTATAGTTTAAATACGCTTGTTCAACAGCTAATTCGTCTACATGTTCAAACTCGATTTCAGTGAAAAATTGTAAGTTCTTATTGAACTTGTAACCCATAAATAAAATAACGCGGTGAAGATCCATTGTACCGTTCTGATACGTTCCATCAACAATTTCTTGATTGTAATGCGCCTCTCCATAACTTCCAAATGCGAAACCATCTGCAAACAGTACTTTTTTCGTTGAACTGTTAATCGTACTATCTAAATAGGTCTGACCAAAGACGGCAGAGAAGGATACGATGGATAGAATACTAAGGAAGATTGCTTTATTCATGCTATATTTTGTTGTTGTTTCTTGACCACAAAGAACGTCACTCATAAGGGGTTTCACAATACCTTTTTTGTGGTATTTTGAATCATTCTAAATTAGAAAGCTAGGTGTGGTGGCTTAAAGTCGCTCTGATAGGAACAGGCTCACGTCCAATTTATTCGTACTTTCAAATCATGAATTTAAAGGAGCCGTTAGACCAACCATTAGGGAAGAAGGAAATATCGTTGGGCTTGGCTGTTTTACCGATGCTTATTATGGGCGCCCTTGTGGGGGTGCTTCATCTTTGGTTGGAATTCGATCTAAAATTCGTTCTGCTTCTCTCGACAATAGCGGTTGGAATTACTGGCTATTTCTTGGGCTTCAAATTGAAGAGGCTCCTAGATGATTTTGCGGACAACATTAAAAAAGCCGTTCCGGTTATCCTTATTCTAATTGCCATTGGTGGTATCGTTGGATCATGGATGTACAGTGGAACCGTTCCCTATCTAATCTATTTAGGATTATCAGCCCTAGACCCGAGTTATGTGCTCGTTACTGGTTTTGTTGTTACCGCCCTCGTTTCTGTGTTCACAGGTACTAGTTATGGCTCTGCGGCGACTTCCGGGGTTGCGTTTATGGGCATTGGATATAGTCTAGGAATTCCACTTGAAATGGTCGCTGGAGCAGTTCTTTCGGGCGCTGTTTTGGGCGATAAAGTTTCTCCAATCTCTGATACCACCAACATCTGTGCATTGGCTTCTGAGATTACAGTCTACCAACATATTCGAGGAATGCTCCCTAATGTGTTGATCTCAGCGAGTATTGCAATTATTGGATTTCTTATTCTTGGGAGCACGATAACACCCCAAACAGGAGACAGTAATCAGGTCACAGAAATTATCACGCAGCTCGAATCAATTTACTCATTTAACCTCTTTATGTTGCTCCCAGCGGTGGTTGTAATTGTGGGAGGTTTTAAAGGATATAGCCCGGTAGTTGTGATGGTGTCCTCATCGTTGGTAGCATTAATCGTTGGGGCGATCAGTCATGATTTTCCGCTGGTAGATGGAGCGCAATCCATGATCACAGGATTTTCAACAACGATGATTGAAACTGATTTTGTGCTTTCTGAAACGCTTTCAACGTTACTGAATCGCGGAGGCTTTGAAGGAATGATGTCTGGGGCAGTACTGTTCACTGTTTTGGCAATAGGATTTGGTTCGTTTATGCAAACCTTGGGTGCATTTGATCGAATAATGAAAGCTTTGTTTTCTATTATTAAATCAACTTTTGGATTTATCACAACAACCTTTTTTGCAGGAGCTACCTTAAATGGAGTATCCGGCAGTGGGACATTTTCCATACTCACCATCGGCCAATTATTCCGAGGATCATTCCGTGAAAGAAAAATCCCACTTCCCGTACTTTCACGTTCCATGGAAAATTCGATGACGCTCGTGGAATCATTAATGCCTTGGCACGTAACGGGAGTTTACATGGCATATACCTTACAAATCGATACGTTGGATTATGCTCCCTATGCCTTATTTAATAGTGCAGGAATCGTGATGTTCTTCATCTTAACACGCCTTGATATTAGAAGAAAGAAATATTGATTTTTTGTCGGGCGTTCCCCTGAAAAAGGGTCGGGTTATCCGCTCTATCTTTTAAAGTGTAGGCTGAGGCTCTCGAAGCCACATTCTAAAAGGATGCCGCTTTTACCCCTAACGCAAACGTTGTAATGAATTATGTCACTTCGAGTGTTCGGCCAAAGGGAGAATGTATCGAGAAGGACAGATCTAATCCTCAAGGATCAACCCTTCATTAAATCCAATAGCACAGCACAATTTTTCTTCGCATTTAAACCCTCTTCAAATAGTTTCAGACGTTTGTCAAACGCGCTGCTATCAAGTTCGTGTTTCAGGAAATTTGCAATGCTAGATTTCCATTCGTTCGAGGATTCAACGACCGAGCAATAAGCCGATAATTCTGTTCCTTCAACCATTTTGGAATTAACGACAACATGGCCAGAAGTCTGTAAACTTTGAATCAATTTTAGTTTCACACCTGTCGATTGATGTGTGTGTAACGCATGAACACGCGCATCAGAAATAAGCGCGTGCATTTTCTGCCTTGACGGATTTGCAATAACATCCACCCAATCATTTTTTAGCGCTAATAGTTCTTTCCCAGGATCCTTACCAGCAATGATAAATCGAACGCCATCAATCGGAAAAATCTTTTCTGCCAGCCATTTTGCACTCAATGCATTTTCAGAAACAGAGAGGTTTCCGTGAAATAAAACGTAAAATTCAGTTGATTTTTGCGAAAAAGAATCCTTTTGCTCATAACATGGAGGTAGAACACGAATGTTCGTCCCGTAGTGAGAGAAGTGACTTTCATCGGTCGAGCTAATCGCTAAAATGTGATTTGCAGCCTTCAATACAGGTTCATATTTCTCCAGCTTCTTTGCTTCATTTGCAAAAAATCGACGTTTTATCCCGCTTGAATTCGCAGCCAAATGTCCATAATAATGATGCTCAATATTGTGCGTCCGAACGATTTTTACACGCTCTGATAAACGCTCATCTGTCAGAAAAAAGGTGGTATGTAATCCTTCAAAAAGGATGGGGGAATCATCTTCGAGAAGCCGATTCATGAGCGCATTAGATCTCCGCGTTTGGATAATAAATGGCAATTTACTCAAGCCATCTAGCATGCGTTTCTTACGCGGATAATAGTATACTTTCTCGGTAATCTCTTCGAGTTCTTTTGGATTTCCACGACCGTATTCATAACAGTGAAGTGTGATTTTCACACCCAACTCATGCAGGGCCTTTATGCGATAATACACGTCGATTGCACCTCCATAATCTGCTGGAAATGGAACATCAAAAGAGACGATATGTAACGATTGATTACTCAATTTTTGGATAAATTTCTTTCAAGATGCGCGTTTCGTTTTCCCAATTTTCTGTCTTTGCAGCAATCTGACAGTTCGCATGATAACGTTTCAATCGATCAGAATTAGCAATTAATGCATTCAGTGTTTCCGCCAAATGTTCAACAGATAAATCAGCTAATACAACACCAATATCAAGTGTTTTTACAACATTGGCAACCTCCTTAATATTCGTGGCTACAACGGCAGTGGTTGTGTGCATGTAATCGAAAACTTTATTTGGGAGCGACAATGTGTAATTTAAACTCAGCGGCTTATCTAGTGTCAAGCCAATAGCAGCATGATAGGTATAGTTCATCATAACATCGTAGGGCTGCTTACCAATAAATTGAACTTTCGTGTCAAGTAAATCTCCTTGCGATTTCACATATTCCTTTAGTTGAGGAACAACATCTCCATCTCCTACAATGAGCAATAATGCACCTACAGTCTTCATGGCTTCAACTGCTTCTTCAGCACCTCGACCAATATTGATTCCTGCACCTTGCATTATTATTAGCGGGATGTTTTCTGGAATCCCAAGGGCACTTTTTGATTGAATTTCTTTGCCAATCCATAAGGGCGAGATATTACGAACGACCCGAATCTTCTTAGAATACTTCTCCGAATAAATATCCGCGATGGATTGATTGACCGTGTAAACATCCGTGAGTTTTGGAAAAATCGTTCGTTCAATCTTCAACCAAATACGCTGTACTTTTGGTCGATTGATCAACTCAGGAACCTCCGTAAAATACTCATGAGAATCGTAAACTAGGCGTGTTTTCCGCTTGAATTTTTTCGCTAAATAATTTGCCAGCAATGTGTCCAGATCATTCGAAACAAGTACATCGGCCTTCTTAAACAACAAGTAAAAAAAGAGGCGAAAATTGTAAAGAGCATAGAACTTAGCGCCAGTTTCAAAGAGTAATCGAATTCTTTTTGTCGCGTAAGCTCTAGCGGGAAGTGGGATGCTCGATTTCCGTTTTCTACCCACCAAAAGGACGTCGTAACCTTGACTTAAGAGAAAAGTGCAAACCTTATGGACGCGCTGATCTGTATAAAGATCATTGGTCACGGATACTACGGCTCTCGGCTTTTTCGACATCATTCAAATGTAGAATAAATGCATGGAATCAAAGGCGATTCAAAGCAGGAATATCAAACCTGCGATGAGAATGGTTAATAAGAGAATAACAACCAGGTTTACGATCAAAGCAATTTTGGCCTTACGTAATTGCCGTTCTCCGCGTTCAGTTATAAACCTCGATCGCTTACTCCTTATATAAAGGAAGAGGCCAACGCCTGTTATAATAAAGGCAAAGAACGCGATAAAAACTAGCCCCACTGTTCCTGTAATAAATAAAACGGTGGCAGCAGTAGCGTTTTTCTCAGCTCTCAGCGCTCGATAAACGACATCTTCTGGGATAGCATCGGCTGCCTCCATAGTATCGCTCGGCTGCTCATTGGGCAACAAGTGTTCCACGCTAAAAATGGTTGGTTCATTTTCAGAGGATTCTACCGTAATTTCTTCTGCTCGAATATTCTCATTTAAAGATGATGGTACTTCAACATTATCATTGATTAGGTCTGAATTTCGCTGGTCTTTTATCGTTTGGCTACGTTCTTCCGTTGGCGTAGAAATGGCCTTGGTATACCGAATTCGATTATAGCCACAACTAGAGATTAAGGTAATCGAAAGAATTAGAATGAATGATATTATTGGCTTCATAGAAGGAAAATAAAGGTAATTATTCCAGCAATTGCCAGTGAATTAATAATGATCCCGATCAGGGCCCATCGCAAGATTTTATCTCCTTTTTCAGTGATATAGCGCGACCTGGAGGAACGGACATACAAAACAATTCCAATAATCATAAATGCTAGACCAATCGCAAGCCCTACGAAAAAGGGAATGGATGAACCAATCAGGAAGCTTGCTCCGATACCCAATGCGATAGACGGTATAAATATTGCTGAATTAATGGCAGATCGTTTGGCGTTGTATTCTGCTTTTTGTGCTTGCCACTCAATAATTTGACGTTCAGTGTCCGTAAGATCAGATGAGTCGGTTATTGTTTCTGGGAGATCTATATGGGCTGCTTCAAGTTCAGTTTGATCTGTGGTTGTTGGCTGTTCATTGATCTCAATCAACTGTGGAACTTCTACTGATTGATCAGCAGTAAGTCCCTGAGAATTACGCTCCGTAGACACTTCCTGCATTGCGCGATCACCGGAAATGGAAATCACCTGTGGAACACGCGTGAAACGAATTTTATTCAATCCACAGGAGCTAACAATAAGTAGTGTGACAAGTAAAAAAAGTAGCCGCATTATTAGTATTTGTATCGTTAACGATGAATTTAAGCGTTTAGTTTGAATTCATCGGATTAATTTTTTTGCTTTTGGGAGTGTTCTCACCGGGGACTTGTACGAATGACACTCTAGAATAAAGCCCGTTGCCTAATAAATTAATACCTTTACGATCTGAAAGTAAAGTCTATAGAAGGCGTTGGATAAAAATTTATTGAAATGAGAAAGTCATTAGTAATTGGTATTTGTATTGTTCTTACATCTCTTAACGTAATTGCTCAAGATGAGGAGATAATTGATGAGTTAGCGGATATTGACATCTACTACGATACAACCGATGGGTTCACGATGAATCTTGGAACGGATTTAATTAGAATAGCGTTAGGAGCGCCAAACATTTCTGTTGCTTTTGAATTGAATGAGCGATTTGTTTTAGACGGACAATTCGGTTTCATGCCCTTGCCCTACCGCGCCAAATTTTTTGGTTTTGAAACAGAAGTTCAAGGTGGATCGGAATTTAATATTGGACTTGGCGGTTATCTAGTGCGAGATCGTTTTCTTGGTCAGGGAAGTTTATACCTTGGGGTTGAATTTGAGAGGTGGAGCTATAATTCATCAAGCTTCGATGTAATTAACGGCTATAACATACTTAATTCGATCGATGCAAATTCGGTATTTTCAGATAATGCCTATATCCTTGCCCTCGATTATGATTTTAATTTCGATAGAACCTTGAACCGTTATGGATTCGAGCTCGGTGTGAATTACAAAATCGCCAAAAATGTACGCCTTAATTTGGGTCTGCATTTAGCCTATCAGCAGGAGGGAGTTACGTTCGATGCGCAAACTTCCTATGGTGTAACCTGGGAACAGAAAAATGGCGGTTTTGGTGAGAACGGTGAGATGGTTAAACGTAATACAATTGCGGGATTATTATCAGCAACATTGAAGTATCACTTGTTTTAGTTATTCTTCTAAAATAGCATCCAAGCGTTTCATCGCGACCTCCAAATCGTTTACATTACTATATATAACACGCAGGCGATCGTTTTTTTCGCTCAATTTAACTCCACTCGGGTGCTTTTGAACGTAATCTAAAACCTTTGTAAACACAGCTGATTTATAATAATCTGATTTGGGATTTGCGACGAAATACCCAAGCATTTTCCCTGCTTTCAGAACCAGTTTTTCTATGCCTAATTCCTGTGCTAACCAACGTAACTTGAAAGAATAGGCTAAGTCTTCAACCTGCTGTGGTATTGGTCCAAATCGATCTTCAAGTTCCCCTAAAAATTTAGTAAGCTCTTTTTCGCCTTTCAGATTGTCCATGTCTTGATAGAGACTCAATCGTTCTGCTACGTTGTTCACATAATCTGTTGGAATTCGTACCTCGAGGTCTGTTTCCAAGACACAATCGCGTACAAAGGTGGTCAGTTGATCGCTGTTTCTTTCTGCAAAGAGCGTTTTGAAATCAGTTTCGCGCAATTCATCAATGGCTTCATTTAAAATCTTTTGGTACATTTCAAACCCGATGTCTGAAATGAAACCACTTTGCTCACCACCTAATAAATTCCCTGCTCCTCGGATGTCCAAATCCTTCATGGCAATATTGAAACCTGAGCCTAAATCCGAAAATTGAACGAGTGCTTCCAATCTCATCTTTGCTTCAGAAGTTAATACGACCGAAGAAGGTGCGATTAAATAACAAAAAGCCTTTTTATTAGAGCGCCCAACCCGTCCGCGAAGTTGATGAAGGTCACTGATTCCAAAGTTCTGGGCATTGTTAATGATGATCGTATTCGCATTTGAAATGTCGATTCCAGATTCGATAATGGTGGTGGCTAGAAGAACATCGTATTCGTGATTTATAAAACCAAGCATGATTTTTTCCAATGACTTCCCGTCCATTTGACCGTGGCCAATTCCGACCCGTACACCCGGACAAAGTCGCGTGATCATGCCAGCAACTTCCTTGATGTTTTCTAGGCGATTATGTACGAAAAATACTTGACCTCCTCTACTTACTTCATAAGCAATCGCATCTCGAATGAGTTCTTCATCGAATTCAACTATTTCAGTCAGTACGGGTTGTCGGTTAGGTGGGGGCGTATTTATAATGCTTAAATCACGTGCGCCCATTAACGAAAACTGTAGCGTTCGAGGAATCGGCGTGGCAGTTAACGTAAGCGTATCCACCGTTTCTCGAAACGTTTTCAATTTGTCTTTGACAGAAACGCCAAACTTTTGTTCTTCGTCAATGATAATCAACCCGAGATCCTTAAACTTTACTTTATTCCCTACAATAGCATGCGTACCGATAAGGATATCAATTTTCCCATCCGCCAATTTCTTTAATGTCTCGGTAACTTCTTTCGCGGATTTGAATCGATTTATATAATCCACACTACACGGCATGCTCTCTAAACGTTCTTTGAAGCTGCGCGTATGCTGCATCGATAAAATGGTCGTAGGTACTAAGATTGCAACTTGCTTGCTATCGGCAACAGCTTTAAATGCTGCTCGAACGGCAATTTCTGTTTTACCAAACCCAACATCTCCACAAATCAAGCGATCCATAGGCGTGGACGATTCCATATCTTTCTTAACAGCGATCGTGGCCTTTAATTGATCAGGTGTATCTTCATACATGAAAGAAGCTTCCAATTCATTCTGTAAATAAGAATCGGGCAAGAAGGAAAACCCTGGTTGACTTTTTCGTTTTGCGTAGAGCTTGATAAGATCGTACGCTAATTCCTTGATCTTCTTTTTTGTCTTTTTCTTGAGATTCGACCAAGTGGCAGTCCCCAATTTATTCATTCTAGGAGCCGAACCGTCTTTGCCTGTGAATTTCGAAATCCTATGGAGCGAGTGAATCCCAACATACAAGACATCATTGTCTTTGTAGATTAAGCGAATAGCTTCCTGTTGTTTGCCGTTGACATCAATCGTTTCAAGGCCTGAAAATTTCCCAACTCCGTGATCAATATGGGTAACAAAGTCACCACGTTGTAAGTTGTAAAGTTCTTTTAGCGTTAGTGCTTGTTTAGCCTGACGGAATCCTTCTTTTAACCTAAATCTATGGTAGCGCTCGAAGATTTGATGATCTGTGTAACAAACTAATTTATTGTCTGGTGAGATGAATCCTTCGTGAAGTGCATGATGCATGGGTGTAAATTCTACACCGCTATCCATGTCCTTAAATATTTGTTCGACCCGCTCAATTTGTTTAGGCTGATTGGAAAAAATGAGATTCGTAAACCCTGTTTTTTTCTTTGCTAAAAGATCCTCGGTCAACAAATCAAACTGCTTATTGAAACTTGGCTGCGGCTTAAAGTTAAAAACGATGGATTTGTCACTTTTGAAATGCTTATCCGTCCCAAATTCAACAATAGAATAATCCGCGATAAGCTTACTGAAATCTGTAGGATGAACGAATAATTCAGCGGGAATTGTTGGTTTCAAATCCGACGATGATTCATCGTAGATCGCAACGGCCTTTATATATTCAGTATCGAGCTTTGATAAAGTCTGCTTATGTGAGGAGAGCCATACAGTTGCCGTATCCCCAATAAATTCTAGGAAAGTGACATTTTCGTCTTGCATCATTTCTCCTTGTACGTTGGGTACAATATTGAAGAACTGATGAGTGTTTATTGACAATTGAGTGCTCGCGTCAAAGGTTCGGATGCTCTCTACTTCATCTCCAAAAAATTCAATTCTAAACGGCTCATCGTTGGAAAAGGAAAAGACATCTACAATTCCACCACGGATTGAAAATTGTCCTGGTTCGTATACAAAATCAACGCGCTCAAATTCTAACTCGTGCAACATCTCATTGATAAAATCGATGGAATAGGTCTTGTTAACTTGAAGCTTTAGTGTATTCTTTCGGAGTTTTTTTTTCGATGGTATTCGTTCAATTAATGCCTTTGGATAAGTGACTACCCACGTGTTTTTTCCGTTGGAAATCTTCTCGAGAACTTCTGCCCTAGAGACTACGTTTGCATTGTCGGTTTTCTCTAATTCGTAGGGAACTCTGTAAGATGCCGGGTAAAAGAGGATTGCCGAATTTTTGGGATAGAGTTCCTGTAAATCATTCAGGAAATAGGCTGCTTGCTCTTTGTCTTCAAGTATGAACAGATGATTCCCTGGAGCTTGAGTTGCCACAGATGCTGCTGCCATCGAGCGAGAAGACCCAATTAATCCACTCCAACTGATTTTCGTTCCTACGATTTGTAAATTTTCCGCAGTTAGTTCAACACCTGAAAGACTCGAAAAGGCGCTATGCAGGGTACTTAAGTCCATTCTATTTCAAATAAGACATGGCTTGTTCTACCATTTTTTTTGATCCAACAAAATAGGGAACACGTTGGTGTAAACGACTCGGCTCTATGTCCATAATACGCTCATGACCAGTTGTAGCAAGTCCGCCTGCTTGTTCCGCAATAAATGCTAACGGATTACATTCGTAAAGGAGACGTAATTTCCCTTCAGGATCTACCGTTGTTGAAGGGTAAATATAAATTCCGCCCTTAATCATGTTTCTATGGAAGTCAGCAACTAATGAACCAATATATCTACCCGAATAAGGTCGTTCTGCCCCTTCTAGTATTTCTTGGCATTTGGCTTCAATGTAATCTTTTATACCCGGATCGCAAATATTTATGTTGCCTTCATTCATGGCATAAATTCTCCCCATCTCTGGCATTTTTAGATCAGGATGTGAGAGACAAAATTCTCCAATATATGGGTCTAGTGTAAATCCATTTACTCCTTTCCCTGTAGTATATACCAACATTGTGGATGATCCATAAAGGACATATCCAGCGGCGATTTGCTTTTCACCGCATTGCATCATATCTTCAAGCGTTGCAGGTGTGCCCACTTTGCTTTGTCGTCTGAATATTGAGAAAATGGTTCCAATAGATACGTTAACATCGATATTCGAGGATCCATCCAATGGATCAAATAACACGACGTATTTGCCATTTTGAGAAAATTCTCCTTCAAAGGGCATGAAATCATCATTTTCTTCTGAGGCTATTCCGCAAACTTCACCACCAGATTTAAATATGTTGATGAATTGATTATCGGCGATAACATCCAGTTTTTGTTGCTCTTCTCCTTGAATGTTCACGCTTCCTTGAGCTCCTAGAAAATTGTCGAGGAGACCAGCTCTACGAACATCTTTACTCACAACTTTAGAAGCCACAGCGATATCACTTAGCAAGCGAGAAAGTTCCCCCGATGCGAAAGGAAAATCCGACTGGCGGTCCATAATGAATTCGTGAAGGGTCGTAACTTTAGCCATGATAAATCGGTTTTGCGCAAATATCGCTAAAATCCATTAGTTGTGAACTGTTGCTAACGATCTTTTTACGAACCATAAATTCTCTTGAAGACATAGATGGTTGGTAGGCTCCTATGACGGATGTTGAAATGAATTTCCCAATCTAACTTGATTTAATTATAAACAAAAAACCGGAAGGATTAATATCCCTCCGGTTCTACTATTAAGATGTGAATAAGCTTACTTAATCACAACATTTTCAGTGTATGAAGCTGTTCCGTTAGAAACTTTCACAACATAAACACCACCAGTAACAGACGATAAATCGATTGTTGTACTCGTTGATACTTCAGTAGAAAGAACTACGTTCCCTAACATATCGTAAACGATAACTGTATTAGCAGTTCCGCTTTCGTTTGTGATAGTAACCTCTCCTTCAGAAGGATTTGGATAAACAGAGATACCAGAAAGAAGTTCTTCGTCAAGACCTACATACCATTGGTTACCCATAAGTAAACGTACAGCCGAAGCAGTTCCGTTACCATATGCTTGGTCTCCTGGAATATAAATCATTGATGCATTACCTGGTTGGGCTACCGTTTCATCATCTACAATTACGATGTCATTAACGTTTCCATTTGAATAAAGTTCCGCACTCGCATAATAAGCTCCTACTGGTACGTTTTCTACATTATCAAAGAATACATCAACAAATCCTGCTGAAACATCTGCAGACGTTACTGTATATAATTGCGTTGTGAACAATGAAGTCATATCACCACTTCTAAATGTAAGAGTATCTTTCAAAGAACATACAATGTCACCTCCGGCACTTGTACCAGATGCTAACATAATTCTAAATCCAGAAACATCAGATGCTGATTTGATTCTGTATTCTGTTGCGATTACAAGTCCATCTTCTCCACCAGCAAAAGAAGCAGTTCCCATTGAAGCTGTAGTTGAGTTTGTGTAAACACCAATACCATCTAGGGCATAAACTGAAGATTCAATAGCTGCCGTTGTTGACGCTTCTGAGATTTCAAACTCTCTCAATCCAGTGTTATTTCCAAATAATGAATCACCCGCCACTTCTTGATCAGATGTTAAAGTAA
Source organism: Flavobacteriaceae bacterium (assembly GCA_047624355.1). GTDB lineage: Bacteria > Bacteroidota > Bacteroidia > Flavobacteriales_D > Crocinitomicaceae > UBA4466. Next base: position 39,182 of record JBLHPQ010000001.1, read on the forward strand.
ACGTTCCCGCGTAAACTGCTGGAGTTAACCCGTAAGTTTCAAGCGTTTCAAGATTTACAGTATCCTGAGAAGGAAGGTTTGCAATTGTACTTGTAGAAGTAAATCCACCTGTCACATTTAATACAACGTTCGTATGGTCATTTGCTCCGAAGTTATACACTTGTCCACCAACAGTATAGTTAGCATCTTGCATATCTTGTGGAGTGATACCGTATTCCATTCCATCGTTGTTATCTCCGACAACGTAAGAAGACAAAAGCTGAATTTCGTTATCTGGAAGAGCTACGATACATACATCATCAATCGTCCAATAGTAGTGAGAAGCTCCACTGGTCCCTCCATCCCAATTGAATCTGATCAAAACGTTCGCTTGATTAGCGGCATACGCTGAAATATTTATCGCAGTAAGATAACCATTTACGTTTACGCCTGAATATCCTACATTAGCGGCAAGACCTGGAGTAGCAAAAAGATCTGGGCTCCAAGAACCACCTCCATCCGAGGATACAGATACAGATACAGTCTCATCACTTGTACCACTGCAGCAGAATCGAGCATCTTGTTCAAAAAGCAATAATGCACTTCCCTCAGTTGCGAGTGAAGTAATATTTGGAGAAACTAACTCTCCTGAAAAGTTAACGTAAGCTGGCGAAGTTGCGAAGTTTACAGAATCCGAATCGAAAAGCATAAATCCATCACTAGCTGTAGTAGATGCAAAGATTGGAGTTCCAGTTGACCATTCACCGTCAGTAGTTACGTAACTATGCTTCCAGATCTGTCCGTCAACACCACCAGCAGTCCAAACACCGTTAGATGTCGCAAATGTAGGCCCGTTAGTAGAAATAGGAGAAGTTCCAGGTACATCAAATGTTTCGTTCCAAAGAACACTTCGAGTAGATAAAAACTCTTGAAGAGTTCCAGATGGACGATCTCCTTTTACCGAGCGTTGAACAGCAAAACCAGGCTCACTCAATTCAGTAATGACTTGCTGAGCAGTTGCCCCTGTAACAGATAGAGCAGCAACAGCTAAGCTTAAATAAATTTTTTTCATAGTTTGACTTTTATAAATTCTTCACGAAGATACGCCATTCTTGAGATAAATACCTAACGGATCAATCATTGAGTACTACCGATCCTTCAAGAAAGGTAACATTTCACGAATCTGACGCAGTTTTGTTTTATTTATAACGGTTGTTTGCACGGTTTCTGCGCTAGACTGAATTTCAAATGTCTTTCCGAGTGGATCAATCACTCTTGAATCACCAGAATAAGAAAAATTGTGGCCGTCTATACCCACTCGATTAACACCTATAACGTAGGTTTGGTTCTCAATCGCTCGCGCTTGGAGCAGTGATTTCCAATGAACAGATCGTTTCTCTGGCCAATTGGCAACATACAATAATACATCATACGCGACATTTCCAGAACGCTCAACACGATTTCGAGCCATCTCAGGGAAACGTAGGTCGTAGCAGATCTGTAATTGAAAATGCCAGCCTTTGTAGGAAACAATTTGTTCTGACACTCCAGCCGTAAAATAATCATCTTCTTTAGCGAGCCCGAACGTTTTGCGTTTGTCGTAATAAGTGATCAGCCCATCAGGTTGAATAAATACGCCACGGTTGTAATACTTTCCGCCTTCCTCAACCATGAGTGATGTATAGATCGCTGCTTGTTTCTTCTTTGAACAGTCAAGTAACCATTGGATAGAGGGCCCAGACATATTTTCTGCCAGTGCCGTATTCATGGTAAAGCTGGTTTGGAATAGTTCGGGAAGTAAAATTAAGTCTGTAGCATCAACCTTGGATAAGAGTCGATCGTAGTTCTCAAGATTTCCTGAGACATCCTCCCACAATTGATTTGGCTGTACAAGTGTTACGGTTAAATCATGCATAATTTTTCAGCTGCTTGTTGTAAGGTTGATTCGTCTTTAGCAAAACAAAAACGAATAATTTTCTGATCGCGCCCATCTCCATTGAAAACAGAAATGGGTATTGTTGCAACGCCATGCTTCGTGGTGAGTGTTTTACAAAACTCTACGTCAGATTCGTTTGAAATAGCATCGTAGCGCGCAGTTTGAAAATACGTGCCATCGCATGGAAGTAATTCAAATTTACTTTCGGCGATCATCGACCTAAATTGATCCCGTTTTTCCTGATAGAATGCACCTAACTTGGTAACATCGACCTGGGATAAATAACTTGACAGTGTCGCTTGCGCAAGACTGTTCACCGAAAACACATTGAATTGATGAACTTTCTTTATTTCAGTCATCAAACTTTCTGGTGCGCTGAGGTAGCCAATTTTCCAACCGGTAATGTGAAATGTTTTTCCAAATGAGGAGATGGTAATACAGCGATCGTGAAGTGTTGGATATGCGTGCGCGGAAATATGTTTTTGTTCAAAGGTGATAAACTCATAAACTTCATCAGAGAGCAAAATTATTCGATCATTTTTGAGCATTACTTGTTCGAGCGCAGACATGTCAGCAGAACTCCAAACCCTACCAGAAGGATTGTGAGGATTATTGGTAATGATCATTCGAGTTCGATCAGATGTTTTGTCATTGATTCGATCCCAATCTGGCAGAAACGCGTCGTTCAATGGAATTCGAATAGGACTTCCTCCTGCGAGGAGAACAGTTGGTTCGTAGCAGTCGTAACTGGGATCTAAGATAATTACTTCGTCTCCATGATCCACTAGAGCCATAATCGCACTGAAAATTCCTTGCGTTGCTCCTGCTGTCACTAATAATTCTGTAGATGGATTGAGTGATCTGTTGTACTGTTTTTCTATGAGGGTCGAGATTTGGTTTAATAGATCAGAATTCCCTGGCATAGGCATATATTGATGCACGTTTTCATTCGTTTTTGCTTGTAAAATCTGAATAAGCGCTTCATCCACGGGGAAATTGGGGAAACCTTGGGACAAATTGATAGCTCCAGAATCTGCGGCAAGTTTTGACATCACAGAGAAAATGGTAGTTCCAACATTTGGCAATTTCGACATAGTTTCCTTTTAGAGTAAAAATACGAAGAGCAAAATAATATCCTATTGAATTGTTTATTTTAGGTGAAGATAAAAGGACAATCATGAGAAACGGAACGAGAATGTTAATTGCCTCGCTATCAGTATTAGCAGTTCTCACTTCATGCGGGGACGAAGCAAATGATAATAAAGTGTCAATAAAAAAGGAGGTGCGCATGGAAAATGAGAATGGCGTGAAGACCTTAACAATAACGACTACGGAAAATGGCGTAGAGTCTGAAGAAATCTTCACAGGTGAAAAAGCGGAGCAGAAGATCCACGAAATGGAAGCGGAGAATGAAGTGGAAGATAATGATGGGGAAATGGATGTTCAAAAAGAAGTGAAGGTGACGGATGATAACGGTAAGAAGAAGATGATCATAAAAACGGTAACCAACGGAGTCGAAAAGACTGAAACGTATACTGGGAAGGACGTCGACGTGAAAATAAAAGAATTAGATGGCCAATAGTGAATATCTATCTCGCGCCAAAGAATTTCAACGAGCAATAATTTGTATTTTCAACGCATGAAAAAATTACTTCTTCCGTTAGTTATCGTGCTTTCAGCGTGTGGATCTGCAGAAATAACCCCTTTCTGTAAATGTGTTGCAGCAAGTGATGCATTGAATAATGCTCAAGTTGAATTGCTCGATAATCAAGCAGAATTAGAGAAGGCAGATCCAGCTGATCTTGAAGCATTGCGAGATACAAAGACAGCGGCATGTAAAGACTTTTCGATGATCAGTCAGGAGGAAGGGATTGAACTTAAAAAAGCCTGCGAAGAAAATTAACAACAACGCTTATGTTAGGATTATTAGCACAATGGTGATTAAGACTGCTTTTAGAAAAGAACTGGAAGCAAAACCCTAAAACTACCAAGAACGACAACCTCCTCGATGACTTCGGTTAAGTTATTAGGCCTTCTCGAAAGGGAATCAACGTGTGGAGATGTTGATAAATTCCGTCCACCGCGCTACGATGACCTAAGGATTTTGTTGACCTTTGCTTAGAACTAAACATACAAAACATGCGGAATACCTTTGTTGCTCTCACTTTCATTCTCCTTTCTACGATCAACTATGCGTGTGACTGCTCTGTACAGACTGAAATGTCTCTGGAATATCACCGGTCAGCTTTAGTTATTGTTGGGAAGGTGACCAAAATCACCAAAAGCGCGGATCAGCGTCAATTCATCGTAACGATAGAGGTAGAGAAAGACTTCAAGGGAAATACTAAGGGCCAAAAAATCATCATTACTACCAATAGTTCAGGTCGAGCATGTGGATATGAATTTAGGGTTGGGCAAAATTATCTAATCTATGCTAACAAGGATAAACGAAACGTTCGCAACTGGACGACAAGTGTTTGTTCTCGAACCTGTCCGCTTAAAGCGGCCAAAGAGGACTTGAGTTTCATTACGAGAGAAACAGATACAGAATTCCACCCTAATTGGGAAGGTCAATTTAGAGATCAATAATTCAGATCAGAGAGTAATTTTTGAGTCGGGTCATTTGGGTGGTCAGTTCAAATTATTGGACACAAAAAAAGGGCACCTGATACAGACGCCCTAGAATTCTTTGGTAAGTGCTTAAACTACTTTTACATTCGTAGCGTTAAGACCTCTTTTTCCTTCTTCTAATTCGTATTCAACAGCATCACCTTCTTTAATCTCATCGATTAAACCAGTTACGTGCACAAAACGATCTTCGTTCGTTTCGTCCTCAATTATGAATCCAAATCCTTTAGAATCATTGAAAAATTTTACAGTTCCTTTACTCATTACATTTATTTTGATGTGACGAATATAATTGAAAGATGCCATAATTCGCAATAAACAAGGGATAAATTCAAGTTTTAAGCCATTTTTCATACACTTGGATGAATGCAGAGTGTTTATTCGCCTTATTCAGTTGGTTAAAAGCGGTTTGTAGGCAGATCTAGATTGGTAAATGACACATAATTTTAGTGTCTATTTTAGTTTCATTTGGTCTGTAACTGTCAGCATGATAATAGTGTTTAGACAAAACTTATTGGGCAAGCAAGTTGGAGAGGATAAAAAAAACCTCGATTGAATTTAAATCGAGGGAGTCTGTTTAGTGGGAGATAATTACCTTGCCTTCATCGAGAACTTCACCATCAGAAATTACACGACAGAAGTAAATGCCATCTTTGAAATCAATCAAGTTGAGCTTTATGCGTTTAACTTCATTCGTAATTAATTCGCGCTTCACAACTTTACCAAAGATGTCTATTAGTTTTAGCTCTGCTGATTTGGCCATCATTCCACTCGGTTCCGTTTTGGCTATGAAACCATCATTTGACGTAATTGAGGTTAAAGCTGGCGTTGTACCAAGACTAAAATCTACCGTCCCCCTGAAGAGACCAATGATAATAGGATGTCCCATCATCGGCAACAGCAATATCCCAAGGAACGACAGCATAACCGGTTATTCCCCCAATTGGGCTTGTTACCCATCCTGAAGTGATTACACCAGCATTGTCATATTTTGCAATAAACCCATCATTTTGGACCGAAGGCTCTGGAAGTGAAACACCACTTCCCAAATTTAATGCTGAACTTCTATTTTCTCCAGTGTCATGATTCTTGCGATATTTAGACCATGGAATTAGAGAATTATGCCACTGAATTGGAAAAGCATATTGAGAACTATGAGGTCATCAATACCGGAGTTTCTGCAAAATCGATTGGCTGGCACATAGATCATGTACTTCGGGTCAATAATAGTGTAAGCAAGGCTATGAAGGAATCTGACCCTTCTAAGTACAGCTACTCCTTCAACTTGACGCGATCATATATTTTCACAAGAAATTCGATTCCAAGGGGAAGGGCAAGAGCTCCAAAAGCAGTTGTAGCAACAGAAAAGATCGAAAAGAGTGAATTACTTCGTCGACTTAAAGACAACAGAGCCTATATGCAATCGCTTTCAAGTCTACCTCCAAAAAGTAATTTTAAACATCCCTATTTTGGTGTGCTTAATTTAAAGCAGACGATTAAATTCATGCGTATCCATACAGAACATCATTTGAAAATAATGAGAGATATATTGAAGTAAGATTGCTAAATGGCAACTGTTGAATACTGAGAAAAATAGAATTTTAGCCCACTCTAGTTTAATTTTCGATCTCCTTCTTCAATCGCTAAGTCATTGATGCTCGCGAACCTTTTTTCATTAGTCCATTCTCATCAAACTCCCAATTTTCGTTGCCATAGGCACGGAACCAATTACCATCTTTGTTTTGATACTCATACTCAAACCTGACAGCGATTCTATTGTCGGTATGTGCCCAATATTCTTTTTTCAGCTTGTAATTAAGTTCTTTACTCCATTTGTCGGAAAGGAATTCGACTATTTCTTCTCGACCATTCACAAATACGTTCCGATTTCTCCATTCGCTATCTATTGAATAAGCTTTGGAAATTGCAACTGCATCCTTACTATTCCATGCATCTTCTGCTTTCTGAATTTTCTCTTTTGCTGTCTTCAATGTAAAAGGAGGTAGAGGAAGTTTTTGTTCCATGACTATCTTTTTTGTTGAACTGTTCTTGGTTGTTAATTATTTCAGCTTGTTTGACGTAGATAACGTCCATTTCAAACGAGTTTAGTTGATTTCTTTTCACTCTTGCTTTTTAATATTCATAAGAGTGTGAGGAACAGTGCGAATTTTGAGAAAAAAATAAGGGTGAATGTCATCGCTCTCGCTTTTCACACTCACCCTGTATTTTAGTACCTTGGGGGGGAATCGAACCCCCACGCCCGAAGGCACTGGATTTTGAATCCAGCGCGTCTACCAGTTCCGCCACCAAGGCATTTTCGGAAACTATGTCTTTCGACAGTAGCGGCTGCAAAGTTATGCATTTTATTGAATTAGTCATTAGATCGTTAAAAATTTTAAACGTAGAGACGCAAATGAATGTTTTTCCCTAACATTGTGTGCTATGGGAAAGATTCTGATAAAAAATATAAAGGGACTCGTTCAATACGGAGAAAATCTTCCAAAGGTGAGGAAAGGCGCCGAAATGAAAGAACTCCCGATTCTCGAAAATGCTTTTTTAGCCCTTGAAGATGGGGTGATCATTGCCTATGGATCTATGGTAGAATGGGGCGGATTGGATGACTGGAGAGATCTAGAAATTATTGATGCCGACGGGAAATTTGTTCTCCCAGCATTTTGCGACTCCCATACGCATACCGTTTTCGCAAAAAGTCGTGAAGAAGAATTTGTGGATCGAATTAATGGACTTACGTATGAAGAAATCGCGCTTCGTGGGGGTGGAATTCTAAATTCTGCACGGAAGTTGGCGGATATGTCAGAGGATGATCTCTACGCAGATGCTCTTGAACGAATTGAGCGACTAAAAACATACGGCACTGGCGCGCTGGAAATAAAATCAGGCTATGGCTTGAGTGTTGACGCAGAATTGAAAATGTTGCGCGTAATCAAACGTTTGAAAGCAAATTGCGACATTCCTATAAAGGCAACGTTCTTAGGAGCACATGCCTTTCCTCCAGAATTCAAAGAAAATCACCGGGGGTATATTGACCTAATCATTCAGGAGATGATTCCGAAAATTGCGGAAGAGGAATTGGCGGATTACATTGACGTCTTTTGCGAAAACAATTACTTCTCCGTGGATGAAATGGAGGAAATTCTTCAAGCTGGAATCGATGCAGGACTTAGACCGAAAGTACATGTCAATCAATTTAATGCGCTCGGTGGAATTAAAAAGGCCGTAGAAATGAATGCGCTGTCTGTTGATCATTTAGAAGAACTGGCTGACGAAGATGTTGAAGCGCTCAAAGGCTCAAATTGTATGGCGACTTTTTTACCGAGTTGCTCCCACTTCCTTTCAATTCCTTTTGGAAATGCTCGAAAATTAATGGATAACGACATTGCTGTCGCGCTAGCAAGTGATTTCAACCCTGGATCTACACCGAGTGGAAACTTGAGTTTTGTCTGGTCGTTGGCTTGTGTGAAAATGAAAATGACACCAGAGGAAGCACTCAACGCGTTAACTATTAATGCTGCCTATGCTATGGACTTGTCTGAAACGCATGGAAGCATTTCAGTCGGGAAGAAAACAGCTGTAATTATTACGAAAGAAATACCAAACTTGTCCTACATACCTTACTCGTTTGGTGATCAACTTATTGAACGACTCATCGTGAGTTAGTCTTAGTTTTTGTGTACATTTAATACCTATGTTTAAATACATCGCCTTCCTGTTTATTGCAAACATCAGTTTTTCTCAAACGATCGATGAAGGCCATGAATTATTGTGGGAAATTTCGGGGAATGGATTGGTTAAAAGTTCTTATTTGTTTGGGAGCTTCCATACCAACGACCGGAGAGTATTCAACCTCTCGGATTCAACTTATTATGCATTGAACCACGTGGATGCAGTCGCATTGGAAACGGATATTTTTCAGATGTTTGAAGATTGGGATGTGAGAGAATCTTATGTAAGAGTAAAGTATGATAAGGACGGAAACCCTTATACGGCATCCAACCGGGCAACTAGAACTGCCTATGGAGACGAAGATGGAATGCCTCAATTTTTGGATGCTTATTTTCATCAATTTTGCTTTAATTCGGGAAGGGATTTCTATCCGCTAGAAACGGTGGATTCTCAATTAAATTTTTTCGATGATTATGAAGCACCATCGAATGGTCGGTTAAATTTGGAATCGTTGCTCATTACTAGGGAGGATATTTTGGACACCTATCTACGCGGTGATATTTACGATATAGATGAAATGCTTCGATTGAGCCTTTCGTCCTCGGAGGGGCTCTACGAATCATTAATCATTGACAGAAATGTTGGGATGGTGGATAGACTCGATTCCATTCTTCAAGAAAGCATTGCCACTTTTTGTGCCGTTGGTGCTGGACATCTTGCGGGAAAACAAGGAATGATCAGTCTACTTCAGGCAAAAGGATATACGGTCAGAAAAGTACTGGCAACCTACAATGAAGCAATTAGTTTAGATAAATTAGAAGTGCGTAATCAACGGACTTACCTCTACGAAAATGATACGATCGGATTTCAAGTTGATTTTCCAGGCAAGCCTTCAGTCATCTTAGATGATTTCTGGGGAGAAGTAGATTTCAAGTTGATCTATCGAGATTTTGGTCAAGGAAATACCTACAGCGTTGAAGTTTATTCAAGAGACGACGATGCGAGCCTAAAGGATTTGGCTAATATCTACATCGCAAGCCCATCTGAAAGTCCCTACAGGAAGGTTACGTTAGATAATGCAGGTGAAGCCTTCGAGGGATTATCAGATTCATATCCTGAAGGATTGTATTGGACGCGTGTCATTATGGCGCAAGATTACTTCTTAGTATTGAAGGCGTATGGTGGTAATAAGTTCATGAACTCTAACCGAGCAAAAGGATTTTTCAATAAGGTTTGGCTTAATTAATCGCAAAAATCAATTTAATTTTACGATAATCGAGAGTTTTTCCTATTTTTGAATAGAATCACACTACTGTTGGTTCCACTCTAATGCACATCGTCATGATACCCCGTATTCAAAAAGAACAACTTGAAGAAAAGCTGAAAGGCAGTAAGTTGATTTTGCTTTCTGGCCCGAAAAGAGTTGGGAAAATGACGCTACTTGACGAGGTGGTTTCAGGAAATAATTGGACCAAAACGCAGTTCAATTGTGATGACAAAAAGGTGAGAAAGGAGCTCGAAACTTCTATGGATACAACCAGAGTCACGACGGATTTATTGATTCTTGAGGAAGCACAATACCTATCAAACCTTCAGGTTATTTTGGAAGATGTATTGTCTGGAGCGATCAAGGCGACAACAATTGTATGTTGCTCATTCGCTCCACGGGTGGATGAAATTTTGCTTGAAGTTCTTCAAATGGAAGGTCTTGAAGTACCAATTTTCGCTCCTTCGTTTTACGAATCGGCACAGCATTTTGGACTTCCTGAAGAAGAAAAACTATTAGAAGAGCGATTGATCTATGGGAATTATCCAGAAGTCTTAGCTGATCTTGAACACGCAGAATTAACGCTCCGTGAGATCATTCAAGAAGCGTTGTTTACCAATTTAGGTGCACAAGATCGAATCAACAAAGAAGATAAAATGATGCGCGTCTTGCAGTTGCTCGCCTTCCATGTGGGAGATGCTGTTTCCTATAATGAGATCGCCGAGAAAAGTGGACTCGATAACGAGACCGTCGAACGCTATATTGACCTGTTAGTGGATGCTTTTATTCTCATTAAACTCCCATCGTATCATACAGAAAAGCGGTATGAACTGAAAAAATCAAACGCAATATACTTTGCTGATAACGGAATTAGAAATGCGCTGATTAGTAATTTCAATTCAATCTTTTTACGGAACGATATGGATGCACTCTGGAAAAACTACTTGATCTCAGAACGCGTGAAATGGATTCGAATGAATAATCTCAATAAAAAAGTCTACTTCTGGAAAACGCATACAAAACAACAATTAGACTTCCTCGAAATTGACGCGAATGGCATCCGAGCTTATAAAACGGACTGGACGAAAAAGAAGAAGGTCAAACTACCAAAAGCATTCACAGAAGCCTATCCAACTGCTCGAGTTAGCGTTTTAAATCGATCAACCTATTGGACATTTCTAACGAGTAAAAAATAAGCATGCGTTTCGTTGATCATATAGCATCCTACATTAAGACCAATGAGTTGCCCATGGAGCACCTCACAATTGTTCTTCCTTCTGAAAGAGCAAAGAAGTACATAGCATCTGCGCTATTTAAAGCGTACGGCCGACCTTTGCTCGCTCCAAAAATGGTAACGATTGATCAATGGGTCAAAAGTTATAGCCCGCAAACGGTCATTGATTCCACGCGTCTCCTCCTTCGCTTGTTTGAGATTCAGTTGAAAAATGCGAAAACAATTGAGGATGCCTCGTTCGATGAATTTTTTACATGGGGGATGACGCTTCTTTCAGATTTCAATGAAATCGATCGCTACATGCTTGAAGCAAATCAAGTCTTTAAGAACTTGAAAGACATCAAGGAGATAGAAAATTGGAGCTTTGGCGATGAGAATTTGACCGAAAGTCAATTGCGATTCATGGAATTCTGGGATCGATTACCCGGTTATTATCATGCGCTGAACAAAGAACTGGATAGTCGAAAGATGTGTTACCCGGGAAAAGCGTACCGATATTTAGCAACGAATATTGATGCATTATTTGTCGACGAAAAGGCGCAGTATATGTTCGCTGGTTTCAATGCTTTATCAGGAGCTGAACTTGCCATCATTCGACAACTTGAGAATATGGGAAGGGCGCATATCTTAATTGATGCAGATGCCTATTATTATGACGATCCAACGCATGAAGCTGGACGGTTTCTGAGGGATCTTTCACGCTCGCTTGACGGTAAAAAATTAGCTATTGTTTCGGATGAAATTTCAACGAAATCAATGGATGTCACAATGGTTTCTTCAGCTCAGAAGACGGGACAGGCAAAGATTGCGGCAACTATCTTGGAGGAGTCAACCAAAGAGGAACTGAACGATACGGTCTTATTACTGGCGGATGAAACGTTGATTGATTCGGTCATTAAAAACTTGCCGAAGAGTATAGGTAAAGCGAATATTACGCTCGGACTTCCGATTCGAAATACGGCCATAAAAACATGGGTTGATTTACTCTTCTCGATTCAAGAAAATAAGACGCGATTTAGCACGGATGCCATCTATTTCTATGATTTGCAGGCTTTCTGGAATCATCCATTTGTAAGAGCGATCCTTGATGATCAAGAGCGGAATTTATTGCAAGTCGCTGAAAGGAAAATCATCCAGAGGAATAGCATATTCATTTCGCTGGCTCGGATGGAAATTGGTGAAAAAACCCGAGAATTGCTGACATTGTGTACAGAAAAATGGGGCGTAGACTGGGCACTTTCAATGAAGCAAATTCGAACCCTAAATAGAATCATCTACAAAGGGTTGAAAGAAGATTTTGCCTTTGAGAAAGCGATGTTGGAGGCGTTTGATCATTCAATTATTGAGCTAGAGAATATCATCGAAGAAGGGTTTCCAGCAATGAGCATTAAGAGCTTTCATCAGTTGTTTAATCTGCATTGGGGATCACGAAGTATTGCTTACCACGGAAATCCGATGGATGGGCTGCAAATTATGGGTCTACTCGAAACACGGGCATTAGACTTTAAACGCGTCATTGCCATTGGGATGAATGAAGGGAATTTGCCACCGACCAATCCTATTCAAACGATGATTCCAATCGATTTACGCCGTTATTTGGGTCTGCCTACGCCCCGAGAAAAACAAGGGCTATTCGCACATCACTTTTATCGATTATTACACTCTTGTGAAGAGTTATTCGTGACCTATAGTAGTGCAGATGAATCTATCGGGAGTAATGAAGCGAGCAGATATCTCTTGCAGTTAGAGCTCGAATTGAGTCGAATGAATGAAAATGTGAAGATTCACAAGAAAATATACTCTTTGGATACCAAAGATCAGAAATGGAACCGTGAGATTCAGAAAACACCAGAGATTATTGAACGTATGGATGTTTTGTTTGCGGGATCTACATCAGCATCAATGCTCAAAAAATACTTGACATGTCCGCTTGATTTCTACTTCCGATATATTATGGATTTTGGAGAGGCGGAATCAATCGAAGAAGAGATTGAACACAGTACGTTTGGTACTTTCATCCACGATACATTGGAAATTTTATATACTCCTTTTGCACGTTATGATAAAAAAGGAGACTTAGTATCTCCCGCACCGCCAAACATTACCTCCATCGATATTGAAAAAATGCTCGCCGAGTTTAAGATTGTACTTACCAATCAATTTCTTGAGCATTTTAATAATGACCGAGAAGCTTTCACAAAAGGGAAAAACTTGCTTTCATATCAGATGGCTCAAGATCTCACAGAGCGCTTCCTTAAATCAGAAAAAGTGTTTCTAGCAAAGCAATCGCGGCCTGTTTTTATTGAAGCATTGGAGCAAGAGTACAGCGCAATTATTGATGTCGAAGTTCACGGAATTACCAAGAAAGTAAAATTGCGTGGGTTCATAGATCGAATTGATACAGTAGGTGATGTGGTACGCATTATTGACTACAAATCGGGTAAGGTTGACAAGAATGATGTAGGGTTGAGATCGAGAGATAAAGACGCAGAAGATGTTGCCACTTCCTTCGGGAAAAACAAGCACATTTTGCAGTTATCATTATATGCATACCTCTACCATGCGAAACATGGAGTGCTACCAGAATCAAGCATTATTTCGTTTATTTCAGGCAAAAATGAGCCATTCACTTTGGACACTAAGAAAATTCCGCTGCAGGAGGTAATCGATAATTTCCCTGATTATATTTCCAAAATTCTGGAATCAGTATACGATCAAGAGGCGCCATTTTTCCATGATGCGAGTCAATTCGTTTCCTATTGTCAGTACTGTGATTAGCAAGAAGGACGTGCTAATTTATTCAGCGATTCACATACAGCATGTAATTCTGCACGCCATCTCCCCAATGATAACCTAAGGAAAAAGGTAACGTTCCAGCATGAGTCGCAGGGTCATCATATGCTTCCTGAAGATCCTCTTGCCACAACCTCGATTGGAAATCCGCGATAGGTTTTGTGTATTTACCATATAAAAGGGCTTTCCACTGACTTGATTCAAAATATTTATAAGGAATTCCAGTGTCATCTTCTAAGATGGCTTGCGAATTAGCCAAGACAAGTTCTCGAATTTCACTGAAGGTGTTGTAATGCATTAAATATGAAGCAGATTTCATAAAGGCATTTGAACGTTGCATATTCGAAATGTAGAGAGCGAGTTCTGGTGTTTTTTCAAATCCACTGTTTGAAATATTGCAATCCCAATATACGAGTTGTTTTTTCTGACCTGTCTCGTTCTGTGTCATAGAAAAACGTACCCCATCTAATTTATTTGAGATTCCGTTTTCTTTCGCAACGATATTTCCAGAAGCATCCAATCCAACGCGCTCAACATCTTTAATTGAATAACCACTTCGCTCGATGAAAACGTAAAGCACAGGTAAAATCCCATTAATTGCAGAGGAATCAACGTCACCCTCCATGTTCTTAGTAATGAAATAGCTTCGCTTGTAAATATCGCGTAGAAAGAGGTTGATGTTATCCAAATAATGATCCATTTCACCTTGACTCATAGTTGCAAAGTCGGGAAGGTCTCCAATTGGTTCCAAGGCCATCATCGTGTAATTCGAAGCATTTGGAAATAAGTAATTGGCGTGAAGAAAATCTGGACCAGAATACGGATAAAACAAAGGCAGCGTATCAATAATATTTGGATTGATGGTGCTTTTTGTCCAATCGCTCATTGGCGTCAATCGCTTTGTCTCCATGCTCGCCCAATTTCCAGAAAGTAATTTTGAATGTGTGTCCCACTTGTCAGAATTAAATGCATTGGCGTTCCCAAGATTATCATGCTTAATTCCAGCTAAAAACTTACCAATTTTATCATGAAGTAATTGTGCTTCAGTAAGAGGTGTTTCTACAACAGTTTCGTCGTTCTTAACAACCGCTGAATTGTCCGCCGATTCAACTGTTGCGGTCTCGGTACATTGCACAAAGGCAAACGCGATAACAATGAGTAGTGTAAGTTGAGCTAATTTCTTCATGTACGTTTAGGCTAAATAGTGTTGACAAGGAATACGCACTATTCGTGTTTAGGTTACAGAGATTTACATGAAGATACGCACAACAAATTAATGTGGAACTCCATTCTCGCACTCGCATGGGCCGCCTACAAATGGCGAAGGGCGATACCAATTTAAATCTGCTTGATCGCGAATTGACCATTTATGGGGTGATTTTGCATAGTAGGGAACAACTCCTTTGTAACCATTAGAGATCAATTCTATGCGACCACTACTCCAAACATTAATTCGTGTATATCCAAAAAACGGTGGGGGAATGCTATCGTACAAAGGGCTTCCTCCGTTCCCAGCAATAATTTGATAGGTTTTATTATTTGGCTGCATCCGCTGGTATTGGTGCACATGGGCTGAAAGCATAGCAGCAACATTAGCACTTTCGAATGCATCCCAAACAGGAGTAGATCTATCTGGATTGGGCATTCCTTGATGCGAAGTATCTCGCTTGCACGCTACATAGAAAGGGCGATGGCCAAGTGCAAAAATATGGTGGATTGAGGTGTCTGCGTGATATTCTGAAACTTTATTTTTGACCCAAGTGTAAGGGATTTGACCTTCTAGGCCGATATTGTTTTTCCCCTCTTCATTGTAGGTGTCTGTGTTCATTACAACGAAGGCAACATTTCCACGCGTGAATGAATAAGTCATTTGATTGACTTTGCTCGTCGCTCCAGTGATAGTGTCGCGCTTCTTCGGCATATATTTCCCCATGTGCTTCATCCACGTTTGGGTAGTATGAGCAAGTGGGGTTTCATGCTGATTTAGCATTTCATGATTTCCTGGTACAGCAATAAGTTCAATGCCCGAAGACTTGAGGCTGCCAAACGTAGAACCATTGTAGTCGCTTGCCCAGGTAGAGAGTTGTGTGTTTAATATAGGATCAGTTGCTTCGCCAGAAACAATATCGCCGAGGAAAAAGAATAGATCGGGTTTGTCTGGCAATCCAGCAAGTTCATCGCCAACCCGTTTCAATGCATTTATATTCGCCATTGATTTATCTGAATGCATAGGATCCTTCCACCACATTCTGTTGCAGCCTACAAAAACGAAACTTAATTCAATAGCGTCTGCAGGGGGAGTACTTTCTGATAAGGTGGTGTCGTTTGCAGTATCAGTTGAACAACTTGATAAAATGGCGATTAGTAGTCCAAAGACGATAAATGATTTTTTCATGTGATTAGGTTACCTAGCTCAATAATACAACTTATCAGGGATCAATCAAAGAAGCCTATTCAAGGAAAGTTGAGGGCATAAAAAAACCTGAAAAGAAACCCAGAGAAATTGAGGTAGTCAAACTCTCTTATGGAACTCTTTTCAGGTACCTGCAAGGAAAATAAAACCAAGTATTGAAAAAACCAGAATCCCAATACTTAACTATAAGACGGCATTGGTTGAGTAAAGGTTGGGTAGAAAGCAAAAAAAAACCGCTGACAGTGCCAACGGGTTTTAAAAAATGTATCTGATTTCTAGTACAGGTCTAGCTTTAAGGCCGTACGATAATCTTTAATTTCTTCACGATTTATTTTGTGATCTGAGCTCTTTAATAGATTTAAGAGGTATAAAAAGTTCTCTTTATCCTCAATTTCTATTGGATATTCGTTCTCTTCTTCATCTTCTTCATATTGCGCTTGAACATTGAACGCTTCATGTTCAAGTAAAAACTCATAAGCCAATCGCAATACTTTAGTCACAAGTGGATCCTTCTCTTGTAATGCAATTACACGGAGTTCTTTCAAATCGTCAACCAATTTAGTGGCTGCCATTCCTTTCTTCTCTACCTTTGCAATGATGCTATCCAGTTTCGTATTTCCTGTTGCAAGTTTCATAACTACCGATCGTATTACCTTCTTAATGCACCCAATGTGGATACTTGGTTGCAAATGTACACATCTTATGCTAAAAATTATAGATTCATTGAAAAACATTAACACAATTGATCATGGAGAGAGCTGGTTAAAAGTCTAACTAGAGAGGGTGTTGAGTCGTTTTATACTTAAAGTTCGCTGTGATACAAGGATTGCCAAATGAAAGGTTATTTTTGTATAAACTCATCGATTACAGTTAATGGATTTACTACTGAAAGGATTGGTCACCGGCTTTATACTAAGTATAATGATAGGCCCTGTATTCTTTGTACTTCTTGAGACAAGTATCCGAAAGGGAATCAAGGCTGCCATTGCCCTCGACGTCGGAGTTCTAATCAGCGACCTTGTTTATATTCTTATTGCCTATGTTTTTTATACTGAGGTACAAGCGTTGTCTCAAGGCGATGATAAATCATTACTGCATCTCATTGGAGGAGGGCTATTTGCCGTTTATGGTGTGTATAACCTGTTAAAGAAAGTGAAAGAAACAAAGGTGAAAAATATCAAAGTTACTGCCGTTCGAACCATTGATTATATTTGGCTAGGGCTCAAAGGATTCATCTTAAATATTGCCAATCCGCTGGTCGTCTTTTATTGGTTCAGCGTAATGACATTTGGGGCTGAGGATGCAGGTGGAGCCGGAGGATGGAAGATGATTTTCTATCTTGGAGTGATCCTGATTACCTTTTTTGCCATTGATTTACTCAAAATATTTGGCGCTAAACGTCTTCGCCCATTAGTTACTCCTGGCCTCTTAGTTGGTCTGAATCGATTAATTGGCATTGTTTTTATTGTATTTGGAGTAGTCCTTATTGTTCAAGGAATCTTAGGAATGAAGTAACATCACACAAATTATGGGTTATAGTAAAAAAACATCTATGACGAAATACCTCATCGGCATCTCAATCCTGCTCTTCGCTAGTTTGTCTTTTGGACAGGAAGTCCTGAAAGAAAACTTGACCAAGATGAAGTCGACTTACTGGGACTTTAACAAGAGCCAGATTCAATCGCGTGGGAAAAACTATATAGATGAGCTTGGTGAGACTACTGATAAGCATGGTAAATGGACCTATTATGACCGCCTTGGTGAAGTAGAAGAAGTACGCCATTATTACCGAGATATGTTACATGGAAAAGTGACGTTACTCTACCCTAACGGTAAAAAAAGGCAAGAAGGATTTTTCAAGATAAACCGTCAAGACAGTATTTATGTTGAATGGTTCGAAACTGGAAAGGTCAAAGTGGAAGGGACCTATAAGATGAACCAACGAATCGATAGGTGGAAAAACTATTATGTCGATGGTCGATTAAAATCAGTTGAAGAAGCGAAAGGAGAGGACACCTATATATGGGAGTTTTACCTGCCGGATTCATTACACACGGCAACAATTGTAGAGGGAAAGGGTGAATTAATTACTTATTACTCAACAGGACAGGTTAAAGAATGGTACAACTATGTTGACGGATTGAAGAATGGTTCGTTCGAGGAAATAAGTGTCTATGGTTATTTAACCTTGAAAGGTGAATTCAAGAATGGTGAAAAGCATGGGTCTTGGGAGTATTTCTACTATACAGGAGATAAAGAAAAGACAAGTACCTATAAAGAGGGGGTTCTTGACGGTCCTTATCAGTATTTTTATGACAATGGCCAACTGAATGTTAATGGTCGCTATAAAAACGGCGAGAAAGATGGTTTATGGACATGGTACACGAATAAAGGTACAAGAGATATGGAAGGAAGCTTTGATCAAGATGAGCAGGATGCTTCTTGGACCTACTGGTATCCGACGGGTGAAATTTCCTATTACGCTAATTATGATCAGGGGAAGAAAACAGGAACGTGGACTTACCTCTATTTAAACGGGGAAAAGTTTAAGCAAGGAACCTTTGTAAATGATTTACGTGATGGAGCCTGGAAGACTTGGTATGAAGACGGTACCCTTTTGTTAGAAGGAAGCTTTTTTGAGGGTAAAGAGAATGGCGAATGGCTGAATTACTGGGATAACGGATCACTTAAAAATAAAACAGTATTTAGATCTGGCGCATTGGACGGCAATTGGGAATCACATACTCCAACGGGTAAGAAGAAACTAGTCGGTGAGTATGAAGATGACATGCGCGTGGGTGAATGGCTTGAATATTTCGACAATGGAAAAACAAAAGAAATAAGCAATTACAAATTGTTTAAGAAGAAAACGGAAATGGATTATTCAATTCTTCGTGGACATACGGTAATGGAAAGTAAATTACACGGGGCTTCTACCTCATTCTCGCAGAAGGATTACAAACTCACCGAACAAGGAGAATACAAACGAGGGGAGAAAGATGGTGAGTGGGTAGCTTATCACCCTGGGGGAAGAATGGCCGCTGTTATCAGTGAGTACAAGGAGGGTGAGCTCCATGGAACAATGAAAATATTCAATAATCGCGGTAAAGTACTTCAAGAAATGGGGTACAAAGATGGATTGAAGCACGGTAAATTTACGATCTATGATAAACGCGGTAAAGTGATCAACGAACTTCGTTACAGTGAAGGGATGCGGATAATTGAAGGTTCTGCAGGAGGTGGTGGATCTTTCACGCCTGGTGGGTAAATTTGATTTTGTGCTGTCCTAAAAGAGTCATGGGTCAGCCACTATTTTATTTCCTGCTCAATTCTTCTGCTATTTTCGCTGGATGGAAATAACGCGAAAAGGACTAAATGAAAACGTTTACACTACGTAAAACAGCAGATTGCTCCACTTCTATTTGTATAATTGAGCTACCGTGACGACCGCGATTTAAAATGCACAAGGAGTCGAATTGCGAAGAGTGTCAAGCCTGAAGTGCCTATAACTAGACCAATGTTTGCACCAGGCCAGTGCATTATTTTAAAAACTACGGCCACGGATAAACCTAAAAAGAAGGTAGCTAGTCCAAATCTCATTTTCTTCATATTACTGGCTTTAATCCCATAATGGGGGGTATGTCAGTACAATGAAAGTAGGCTCGAAAGTAACAATCAATTTCAATAGGTTTTGTGAATTAAGGTTTCCGTTAATTGACTGATGCAACAATATTGAATTGTTAGGACATAAAAAAGGCCATTCATTTAATGAATGGCCTTTGAATAAAGTTGTTCGATTTACTGAACTACAATCTTTTGTTTCTTAATTGTTAATCCATCAGTTGCAGTGATATAATAAATCCCAGCTTGTACAGAGAGTTTAGTTTACACTCTCCGCTATTCTTTGATACTCCGCACCATTGTCGTTGAAAAACCTAAACTCAGTTTCAATCTGTTCGCATAAACTCGAGATCAGTTCTAGTCCCAATGTGTTGGAACCTTCAATTTCTGTGCCCTCAGGAAAACCTTTCCCGTTATCTCGACAGATTATAGTATAATTATCCTTACCAGTTGATTTGACATCAATCGATAATGTATTCCCAATTGCTCCATCCTGAACACAGTGCTTAAAGAAGTTACTCCCAATTTCATTGACAATAAGTCCAAGTGGAATTGCCGTCTCGATATCCACAGTAAAATGTTTGGGAATCGTTAGTTTGAATTCACCTCGTTTTGCGTTGAATAAATAGGTGATATTATCGATTAATTGTTGTGCGTATTCATTAAATGAAATTTCAGAAAAGTTATTGCTCTGATGCAAGCGCTGATGCACTAGGGACATAGATAAAATTCTACTTTGGGTTTCCTTTAGCGCTATTTCAACGCGCTCATCGTCGAACGTTGAAGATTGATCAAACTAACAATTATCTGTAAGTTGTTTTTTACGCGATGATGCACTTCTTTTAATAGAACTTCCTTTTCCTTTTCTATAATTACTTGCTGTTCGACGATGGTCTTTTGTTGACTATAAGTTACGCGATGATTCCTTTCAGAAACACGTCCCGCAAGGATCGCGAAAATTAAGGTCATCCACCCGACAAAGGCATATAACATTACCTGTGAAGAAGGTAAGTCTGAAAACTCAGCAATATAAATATGGTACGCCAAAATATACGTTAGCGCGGCTATAAATCCTGCAACCCATCGCAATCGAATCATATATGACCCGAAGAAGATAATAAATATCAAGGCGGGCAATATTAGATTAATTCCATTTGGAAATTTGGCGCAGAAGTAGATAACGAATAGCCCAACCCATACATTTGAAAAGGCTCTAATCAGATGGCAGTAGCCCTTGAATCGATCGGTATAGGTTGCACAGACTAAAGTCAAAGAAAGAACCGATGCAGAGCAACGTGGGAACTCCTAGTGTCGACATTTACTCTGGAATAATAGCATAGATCAAACCGAGTGTACTATACCAGCTTAAGATTGAAAAGATAATTCCTTGTCGAAGTGGAAATCGGACACTTTTTTCATAGGAAATCCTGAACACTTTTTCGAGCACCGAGCCCTCAAAGGCAAGTGTAAGGGAATTCTGTTTCGGTAAAGTGCGTTGGACAGACATTGGGAGAGTTAACATTAATAGCTCTAATGTCCTAAAAAGTGTTCGAGATAAGCTCAACTTTCTCAAGGGTTTATTCCCAGGGGTTTATCTTGCGAATCGTTATGAATAGTATCTATGGGCTTTCCATCCATGCCAACGTAGATATATTCAACCAGACGTTCGTTAGCTGTGGAGTCCGAAACCGCAGATTCTTCCGCTCGAGAGGATGGCACTTCGTTTTGTGGAGGTACAACCTCCTTGCCATCATTGAGCAGGACTTTAAGGTTCGAAGAAAACAGTTTGACCGCAATCGCTAATAAGATGATTCCAAAGACCTTTTTCAAGATAGCTATTCCTCCATCTCCAAGCAGGCGTTCAATTAATCGAGTAGATTTTAAAACGGCAAATACGATGATCACATTGAGACAAATCGCTATGAAGATATTAATCTCAGCAAATTCGGCACGCAGGGAAATAATCGACGTCATGGCCCCGGCCCCGGCAATAATTGGAAATGCCAAGGGCACTATGCTTGCTGTTTTATCACTTCCACTTTCTTTAAATAATTCAACTCCTAGAATCATCTCAAGCGACATCGCAAAAAGAATAAATGCACCAGCTACTGCGAAAGATTCCACTTCCACACCAAACAATCCTAAGATGCTATCTCCAAGCAATAGAAATGCAACCATGATCACGAAAGAAACGATCGTTGCCCAGCCTGAGTGAATATCTCCAGACTTTTCCTTTAACTTTATTATAATTGGAATTGATCCGACGATATCAATAACGGCGAACAGAACCATTGTGGCTTTGAACATTTCTGTCCAATCAAATCCTGAGAAAAATTTTTCCATGACTAACTAATTATTGTCGTTTCAACAACGCGTGGGAGGTAACTCTGTTCTAAATGTGCGATCTTCTTTTGGAGCGAGGCAACATCATCCGAAGCAGTAACATCGCAATAAAATTGAGCGATCATGCGGCCTTTATCAAACTCCTCGTTTACAAAATGGATCGAGATTCCAGATTGAACTTCCTTAGCCTCAATAACTGCTGCATGAACTTTTGCGCCATACATTCCTTTACCACCGAATTTTGGCAATAACGACGGATGAAGATTGATCACTTTGTCAGGATACATGTCCAAAAGCTCACTTGGGATTTTTCTTAAGTAACCGGCCAGTACAATCCAATTTATATCACGATCCACACAGAATCGTTTCAAAAGCTCCCCATCGGCAACTTTGGCATTCGTCTGGACATAAGTAGCTACTCCAAGTTGATTCGCAGATTCGATCACTGCGGCATTCGGATTGTTACTTAAAACAAAAGCAACTTCCAGCTGGCGATGGTTGGCGAAATACTTAATCAAATTGAGGGCATTACTTCCTGTTCCTGAGGCAAATATTGCGATCTGTGTGCGTGTCATACGACAAATGTAGATAGTCTCACTAAAATACGCATCATCCATGCCCAATCTTATCGACAAAAAGTAGATTTTTCTTTAGCATCCAACCTCCCAGTTCTAAATCAGCTTCAATCACACTAATCAGCGTTCCTTCAAAGCTCTCCCCACAATCATCACACCCCTTCTCCACAATTCTGACCGTTCATTCTTCACATTAGAACAAATCCAACCACCCAATTCTAAATTAGTGTTATCAACGTGCTGTCAGCTCGAGTTCACGACCATAGGAAGTGAGTATCGAGAACAGAAGGGATATAAAAATTAACCTCAAGACCTCTATCCACTTTATCATCTCTTTACCTTTTGTATATTTATGCATTCAATAAATCTCCAAGCAATGGCAAATAAAGTATACCCCTTCATTCCTTTCGAACGAGAAACATATTCAGAAGAAGAAATGATCGAACGTTCAAGGGAATTCTATGATTGGGCGGATTGTCGTCGCTCAGTTCGGGACTTCTCACCCAAGGATGTTCCAAAAGAGGTTATGGAAAATATATTAATGACTGCTTCATCAGCACCTTCTGGCGCACATAAGCAACCTTGGACTTTTTGCCTGATTTCAAACACTGAGCTAAAATCTCGCCTGCGTGCACTCGCTGAAGAAGAAGAAAAGAAGTCTTATAGTGGAAGAATGAGTGAAGAATGGTTAGAAGATCTTGCACCTCTCGGCACAGACGCAGTGAAGGAATTCATTGATATAGCCCCTTGGATAGTAATCGTGATGAAGCGCGTTTACGAATTTGAAGAGGGTGGAAAGAAGCGTAATAATTACTATGTCTCTGAATCTGTAGGAATTGCATCTGGATTTTTATTAATGGCGATTCATAATGCAGGATTAGTCACTTTAACACATACTCCGAGCCCAATGAACTTTATCGCAAAAGCGCTAGAACGGCCTGAAAATGAGCGTCCATTCCTTCTTTTGCCCATTGGATATCCCACTGATAATGCAAAAGTACCCGATATAACAAGGAAACGAAAAGAGCAAGTCATTGAATATTATGACTAATAATTTTGTTTTCTGCTTCTTTGTGGTTTTCTTTGCGGCTGAATTAACCCTTAAAAAAACAAGTAATGTCTGACATCAAATCAAAAGTAGTATCTATCATAGTAGATAAGTTAGGTGTTGAAGAAAGCGAAGTTTCTCACGAAGCTAGCTTCACAAACGATCTTGGAGCCGATTCATTGGATACAGTTGAATTGATCATGGAATTCGAAAAAGAATTTAACATTGCAATTCCGGATGATCAAGCTGAGAACATTCAAACGGTTGGCAATGCGATCACTTATATTGAAGAAAACGCTGGCTAAGCCAAGACATTAAATAGACGAATTGATCGTTTGATTATGGAATTGAAAAGAGTAGTTGTCACTGGTCTAGGGGCCCTCACTCCAATTGGAAACAATGTTTCTGAATATTGGGATGGGCTAATGAATGGTAAAAGTGGAGCTGCTCCCATTACTCGATACGATGCATCGGCATTTAAAACACATTTTGCTTGCGAACTTAAAGGCTGGGATGCCCAAGAGCATTTCGACAGAAAAGAAGCAAGAAAACTAGATCCATTTTCCCAATATGCTATGGTCGCGGCTTCCGAGGCCATGGCGGATTCGGGGCTGATGGAGGCAGGCACAAATCAAGACCGCGTAGGTGTGATTTGGGGATCTGGCATCGGTGGACTTCAAACATTCCAGGAAGAAGCGAAAAACTACTTCACTGGAGATGGTACACCACGAATGAATCCATTTTTCATCCCAAAGATGATTGCAGATATCGCTGCTGGTCACATATCCATTAAGTATGGATTACGTGGGCCGAATTACGTAACAGTATCAGCATGTGCATCTTCAACAAATGCTATCATTGACGCTTTCAATTACATTCGACTTGGAAAAGCCGATGCGATTGTAACTGGTGGCTCTGAAGCATGCGTTAACGAAATGGGAATGGGTGGATTTAATGCCTTAAGAGCACTTTCTACAAGGAATGATTCGCCAACAACAGCATCTCGTCCATTCGATTTAAACCGCGACGGATTTGTTTTAGGTGAAGGCGCTGGTGCACTAATAGTGGAAGAATACGAACACGCCAAGAGACGGGGAGCAAAGATTTATGCTGAAGTAATTGGTGGTGGAATGTCTAGTGATGCTTATCACATGACGGCTCCTCATCCAGACGGTTTGGGAGCAAAAAATACAATGATCGCTGCTTTAGAGGACGCCGAAATCGATCCTACACAAGTGGATTACGTAAACGTTCATGGAACGTCTACACCTTTGGGAGATATTGCTGAAATTAAAGCAATAAAACATGTATTTGGAGAACATGCATACAACCTAAACATAAGTTCAACAAAATCGATGACTGGCCACCTCTTAGGCGCTGCTGGAGCCATTGAAGCCATTGCTTGTGTTCTAGCTGTTAAGCATGATATGATTCCTCCAACGATCAATCATGAAACAGAAGATCCCGAAATTGACAATAAGTTGAATTTCACACTCCACAAACTTCAGAAGAGAACGGTAAATATCGCACTCTCGAATACCTTTGGTTTTGGAGGACACAATACGAGTGTCATCGTGAAGAAAATGATAGAATAACATCGGTTTTCTCTCCATCTTTTCTCGTAATAAGTTCTCCCCGGAGGACCTCAAAATTGCTAAGTTTATTCTAAAGAGATTTGGCTATAACATTGTAGACCCGTCAATTTTTCGAAAGGCCTTAACACATAAGTCAATCTCGAACAGCAATGAAGACGAAACCTCCAATGAACGATTAGAATTTCTCGGGGATGCGATTTTGGACGCTGTAATTGCTGAGTTTCTTTACCAACGCTTTCCAAGCGAAGACGAAGGCTACCTTACCAAGATTAAATCGAAAATTGTAAGTCGAAGAACACTTGGAATGATCGGACAAGAAATGGAAATCCATCAGGTTCTCCGTTACAACCGAAACAGAACGATCAAACTAGAAACGATCGAAGGAAATGCATTCGAAGCATTAATCGGCGCGATATATCTCGATGGCGGATTTGCGAAGGCTAGAACCAGTATCAATAAACATGTTTTCCTAAAATACGTCAACTTAAATCAAATCCTTGAAGAGGAAATTGACTTTAAATCGAAATTGTTCATCTGGAGTCAAAAAAACCGTTTGCCTATCGATTTTCAAGTGCTGAAGGAAGAAAATACTGGAGCTGTCTGGGATTATGTTGTTTTGGTAACGATTAACGACCAGGAATATGGTCGTGGTTCAGGATCTACGAAGAAAAAGGCTGAGCAAGCTGCCGCTAAGGAAACGTTAGAACTAATAGGAGAAGATTAACTCCTAATTTCTGGTTAACGTTCCCAAAAACCGTTAAATCCTTCATCAAATACAATATACGGAGGTTTAAGTCGTAGTCGAAGCATGACGGCTACTCGAAAAAACCAACTTATACTTCTCGCAACGATGGCAGTTTTCTGCTTGATATTATGCGGAATTCGTATTGCATTTACAGGATCCTTGAACTATTTTTTTCTTAACTGGAACCTATTTCTAGCCTTCCTGCCGCTACTTTTCACAACCCTATTGTTGATCTCTGGAGATTTTGCGCAAAAACGTTGGGTGAAATTTAGCGTTTTGGGTTCGTGGCTCCTTTTCTTTCCGAATGCACCCTATATATTAACCGACATTTTTCACTTGCGAGGTGGCAGCGACGCACCGATGTGGTTTGACCTGATCCTAATTCTTACCTACGCTTGGACGGGACTTATTGCCGGCTTTATTAGCCTCTTTGATATTGAACAAATTGTTTTTAAGGATACCCCACGAACAACTAAAATTATCTTATCCATAGGATTAATTTTCGTCACGGCTTTTGGAATTTACTTGGGTCGTTATTTGCGCTTTAACAGTTGGGACCTCTTTAATCACCCAGGAGCATTATTTAGTGAAATCACCGATCGATTTATTCATCCATTTAGACATACGAGAACCTGGGGCGTGACACTTGGCCTTGGCGTGCTGCTCAACTTTATGTACTGGAGCCTGAGAACTCTTTTTTCAGGGCAACAAAAAAACTTTGGCTTAATCAAATCCACAAACGAATAGAACCATGCAATACATACCCATCCATCAGCTTTTCTAAGTCTAGTTCTTCAAAATAATATAAATCTGCGTTATCAGCGTTCCCTTTTACCTATTACGTCTTTCATAAATCACAGAATCACACCTCATCATCATTCTATTTAATCAAGTAAACCGTTTCAGCGCTAACAAATGCTCATTTAACCACGTTATGCACTAGTTTCTCTCTCATTTTTAGCTATTATAGCATGGATTTAGGCTTATGAAAAAATTGAAAGGAAATATTGTTGACGTCGTGAATCGTAAGATTTTCAAAGGAGAAATAACCATCGAGAGCGGAATTATCACAAATATTCGTGAATGCGAAACGGATAAAAATCAGTACATCATTCCTGGTTTTGTAGATGCTCATGTCCATGTTGAGAGTTCTATGCTCATCCCGTCAGAGTTTGCTCGTTTAGCAGTCTGTCATGGGAGCGTTGGAACTATTTCTGATCCTCACGAGATAGGTAACGTATTGGGAAAGGAAGGCGTAAAATTTATGATCAATAACGGACTTCGAACGCCATTCAAATTCCATTTCGGGGCTCCATCATGTGTGCCAGCGACCATCTTTGAAACAGCAGGAGCAGAAATCACCTTACAAGATATAGCCGAAATATTCGAACTTCCACGCGTCAATTACTTGGCTGAGATGATGAATTTCCCAGGTGTCCTAAATCGTGATCCTGAAGTAATGGCAAAAATTAACCTTGCAATTGAAAAGGGAAAACAGGTAGATGGACATGCGCCGGGGTTAATGGGAGAAGATGCCAAGCGTTATATAGAAGCTGGAATTACCACCGATCACGAATGTTTCACGAAAACGGAAGCGTTGAATAAGTTGGAGTACGGCATGAAAATAATCATTCGTGAAGGAAGCGCAGCGAAGAACTTTGAAGCACTGTGGACGTTGATTGATGAGCACCCTGAGAGTGTCATGCTTTGCTCTGATGATAAACACCCGAATGATTTAGCGGTTGGACATATCAATGTATTGGCAAAACGCGCAATCGCTAAAGGGTGCGAGCTCTTTAATGTACTTCGGGCAGCATCTTACAATACAATCAAGCATTATCGAATGGATGTTGGATTACTTCAAGAAAATGATCCCGCAGATTTTTGCATCGTTAAAGACCTTACAAATTTTGAAGTCACTGCAACCTATATTGATGGTCAACTAGTTGCGGAAAATGGACAAACATTAATAGATTCAGTAGAGGAAATCCCTGTGAACAATTTCGGGTGTTCTGAAATTAATAAAGAACAATTGATTGTAAAGGCGGAGTCATCTGATGTAAATGTAATATGCGTTGAAGATGGTCAGCTAATCACGACAAGGGAAATTGCAAAGCTTACTGAAGTAAATGGAACTTTGCAACCTGATGTTTCTAGGGACGTATTGAAAATCGTTGTCGTAAATAGGTACTTTGATGCAGCTCCAGCAATTGGTTTTGTAAAGAATTTTGGATTGAAACATGGAGGAATCGCTTCCTGTGTTGCCCACGATAGCCATAATATTATCGCTGTAGGAACCAATGATGATGACATTTGCGAAGCCGTCAATGCGATTATTAGAGAAAAAGGAGGTGTTAGTCTAGCAAATGGTAAAGAATTACTGACAGTGGC
Source organism: Flavobacteriaceae bacterium (assembly GCA_047624355.1). Classification (GTDB taxonomy): domain Bacteria; phylum Bacteroidota; class Bacteroidia; order Flavobacteriales_D; family Crocinitomicaceae; genus UBA4466. Next base: position 67,434 of record JBLHPQ010000001.1, read on the forward strand.
GCTTCCAGTAGCTGGAATTATGTCTCATCTTGATGGATACGAGATTGCCGATGCATATGAAAAACTGGATATTCGTGCCAAAGAGCTTGGAGCAACATTAGCGGCGCCATATATGACACTTTCATTCTGTGCATTGCTCGTTATACCAAAATTAAAATTGAGTGATCTTGGACTCTTTGATGGCGATACATTTTCCTTTACTAAACTCTACGCTGAGGATTAATCTTGATTTAACAGAAAGGCCATAAAAGATTGGAACAATTGATCGGTCGTTTCTGAGCGCTGGTCACAATAGAAGCGAGAATAGCCTCCATCGATAATTACTTTACCTCTCTCAAGAGCACCAGATAAAATCAGAGGTTGATCATCTACCCATGCTTCCACACGCAATCTATAATCCATCGGAAAAGCGACAGTTGTGCTACCGGCGGGCACATTGTCAAGAGAGTCTAGTTCAAGATTTCCGTTTGACGCAGATATTTCGGCATCATCTGCTTGGTATTCGCCAAAGCTCTCCTTTAAATAGAGCCGTTTCGTCATTTGGTTAGATTCGGCTTGCAATGGCCAGTTTTCTGCACCTAGATACAATCCTCCACCTGCTTCAACAAAGTCAATTAGTCGATCGACATCGGAATCACTCAGTGTGGTCGTTGAATTAGAAAAAACGAATATCGCCTGAAAGGAAACGAGCGAATCAGGTAGTTCTTTTGATTTTGCCAATGGAGAGTCCTCAATACATAGGCTAGCGTAATTCCCGATTATTAGGACGCTGTCACTCTTTTGCCCGTAGGCGGAAAAGGAAAACAGAATGATAAATGATAAGTAAAGACGCATATTAAGAAGTACATCCTTCTTGCGTATCGGTTCAGAAAAACAACAACATCTGAATTATTTAATCAAGATGAATTACGCCAAGAGATTCCAGGGCCAAGTGGGTCACCGTTTTTCGAACCGTCTTTAAGTCACTAATCTTGCTTGTTTCTGTTGGCTCAATGTTGGTCGCAAAATAGTAGAAATCATTGTTCATTTCAACATATCCAACGTACCAGCAGTTATCAATATTATTTTGAAAGGACCACCCTGTTTTTCCCCGTAAAATAGCCCCTTCAAATTCAGAAATCACCATCATGCGTTGAATGATTGTATAGGTGTTTGCCGAAATCGGAAGGCGTTGTTCATTGAGGGTTTTTAAGAAATTAATTTGTTCAAATTGGCTGATCTTCGAATCTCCCTCTAACCAAAAATTGTCCAGAGTCGTGCTGTCAAAAACCATTGTCCCATAGCCGAATTTGTCCAGATAATTGTTCATTCGCCCAGTTCCAATCTCTCTAGCGATCTGCTGATAACAGGGGACACAAGAATAATGAAAAGCATTGATAAACGATAAATCCTGCTCCCAGCGTTTTTGATACCGAGGTTCACCATCCCATAGGATTTTAACGCTGTCATCGATCATAACACCAGTTTCCAAGGCGATAATAGAATTGGGAATTTTAAACGTTGAAGCCGGAAGCCGACCAATCTTCGACCATTCAAAATTATTAGAATGATACGTTCCGTCAGACAGGATTAATATTGAACCTTTTACTCCAGCGGAATCCAATAGCGCTTGAAATGTGTCATTAATAGCGAATTCTTCCTTTTGAATAACTGGCGTTGCTACGCTTTTCGTCTCTGTCGTCCTACAAGAAAGTCCAAAGAGAAATAGTACAATAAAGAGGCTTCTCATTTAATAAGTAGGGTGCTATCTAACCAAAGTAATAAAGCCAGAATTTTTCTCAACGCCACCTAGTTGTTCGCGAACTTCAATTGTGTAGAAGTACGTACCATCTTTAACAGGCTGTCCGAGTCGAGATTTACCATCCCATCCTTGAAGAAGATCTGTAGTTTCCCAAACAACTTCTCCCCAACGGTTAAAGATCAAAACAGATCCATCCATATTACACGATTCAGAGAAATACAAAACGTCATTGACGTCATCTCCATTAGGTGTAAAGACGTTTGTTAAGAGTAGGTCACAATGTGGTTCCTCTGGCTCTTCCGGCGCTGGTGGTTCTGGTGGAGTTGATGAAAAGCACGCATCGGTAATTTTTCCGTTGAATATATCCTTTCCTTGCGATGGTGCGATGCTTTGACCATCAAAAGTCATAGTGTTGGTAAAGTATCCTGTAAAATAGACATCACAGCCGTTCACATCAACGCTTGCAGCACGGTCAAAATCGGGACCTCCTCCTCCGCGAACCCAATGCCAGTTTCCTAAAGTGTCAAGCCCAGCAATAAATGCTTGAACGCTATCTCCATTGGAACTTATCGGGAAGAGTCCAAAGCTTGCATCACTACTGAACTGACCAGAGACAAAAATATTTCCTTGATCATTTGCACATAGACCGGTCACACGATCCTTTCCTTTTTTAGAGCCAGCTTTTGTTGCCCATAGCCATTGACCGTCTTTGGCCATTCTTGCAACAAAACCATCGCGACCTCCAGCACTACCGTAGTTATTCAGGTACTGGGCATCAAAATATGCTGTATCTCTAAATTCACCACCAATATACATCGTGTTATCATTTCCAAAAGTGATAGCATCACCACGATCGTCGCGTAATCCACCTGCCTGTGAGACTTGCATAAAATTCCCGTCACTGTCATACTTCACAACGTAAATATCTTCACCTCCGGCGCTCGTTATAGAGGAAGTACCAAATGTTTTTGTGCCGACAAATCCTCCCGTTACGTATACATTATCATCATTATCTACAGCAACTGCATTGTCTCTGTGTTGATGAATCCCTTCAAATGTCCGTACCCATTGCCAATTTCCATCGTTGTCTAATTTACCTAGAAACGCGATTGAATCAAATGCAGGAATTGGAACTATTAATGCATCGAACATTGCGTCATGAGGTGCTCCATCAACATTTGATAGAAAGCCCGTTACGTAGATATTTCCTTGGCTGTCAGAAATCAAATCTTGTCCGTGGTCATCTTGATAAAGGGTTTGTGGTAATCCGTTTTCATTAGTTCCTGAGCCAATACTGCCATCGGAATTACCTGCATTCTTCATCCAGAGTTCATTTCCATTGTTGTCCAGCTTAATGACGAATATCTGATCTGTGTACGAGCTTGAATTGTAGACCGATAAAGCACCCCAATCAAGTCCTCCCCAGCAAGTTCCTGTGACATAGACATTCCCCATCGGGTCAAGGCACAAGCCAAGTCCTCTGTCATCATAATAATTGATACCATTTTTTACCCAAACATAATTCCCAGCAGGATCAATTTTGGCCACATAAACTTCTTTACTACTATCAAAGGAGTAACCGGTGTATAACGGCCCAAAGTTGGCTTCTTCGTTATAGTATCCAGTGATGTAGGTATATCCGGCGGCATCAACTTTAATTGTTGTCCCTTTATCGGATCCCATTAGTCCTGCATTAATTATCCATTCAGTTGTTTGTCCGAAGCTAAACAATGAGATAGAACTTAATAGGAGCGTGATAATTATATATTGAGTTGTTCGCATAGAGGAGATATAAATAGCATTCATTTAGAAGACGTAAAATAGGCATAAAAAGTTGGCTATGCGGTAGGATTAGGTTATCTTATATATAAACCTAATTAATGAACCACATCGAACTTGGGAGGGAAGGAGAACGACTCGCTACCATTCACCTTCGCTCCAAAAAGCATATTATTCACGTACAGAACTATCGATACCGTCGTGGTGAAATTGATATTATCTCGGAAACAAAAGATTTCATCGTAGCTACTGAGGTGAAGACTCGGCAATCGCGCTCTTATGGGAGCCCAATCAACGCTATATCTCGGACTAAACAACGCCAACTGATTCATGTGATGAATGCTTACATGATCGAGAAGATGCATGAGAAAGAAGTGCGCTTCGATGTAGTTTCGATCATCTTGAATCAACATGAACAAGAAATTGAACACATAGAGAGCGCATTTTATCCTGTACTGTAATAGCAACTTATTGAGCAACGATGCTCAACGAGTGCTTTTTAGTATCTTTGCACAAATAAATAGGTAAACAATGGGCAGAGGAAGAGATTCAAAAAGTGGAGGTAGATCTGGAGGTAGAGCGAGCGATTCTAAGCAAAAGACAGCGAATGCTAAAAGCCCTGCTCGTGCATCCGCGAGCCCGTCTGCGGCAGCTAAGAAGAATATAGCAAAGGACAAAGGCAAGTACGTTGACTTCAAAGAGCGCACAAAGAAAGGCGATCCAGTTCCTACATTTGGAGAAAATGTTCGATTGAATAAATATTTATCGAATGCCGGGATATGTTCACGTCGACAAGCTGATATTCTGATTGAAACTGGCTTGGTTGCTGTAAATGGCGAGATTGTTACTGAAATGGGATTCAAAGTAAGTCCAACGGATGAGGTGAAATACGACGGTGGAACCATTGCTGCTCAAAAGAAACAGTATGTCTTGTTGAATAAGCCGAAAGGATTTGTTACTTCATTAGATGATCCGTTTAACAGGAAAAACGCGATGACTCTTGTAGCGAAGGCTTGTAAAGAAACGGTCTTTCCGGTTGGAAGAATGGGGAAAGACACGACTGGATTAGTACTCTTCACTAACGACAGCGATTTAGAGAAGAAATTAATGCATCCTAAGCATAAAGCGTCGCAATTATTTCATGTTGAGCTCAACAGAAAAATGAAGCCGGAGGATCTCGGGAAACTGATGAGTGGAGTTATACTCGAAGATGGAACGATGAAATTTATCAAAGCTGAGTTCGTCAGTGATTCAGATGCCCGTGAAATAGGCGTTGAATTACGATCAAGTAAAAGTCAAATTGTCCAGCGGTCATTAGAAGCACTCGGATATGCTGTTGTGAAAGTGGATAGAGTTACCTATTCTGGATTAACTAAAAAGGACCTACCACGAGGGAATTACAGATTGCTCTCTGAGAAGGAGGTAGGATTTTTAAAAATGACATAATGAAAGCGTTAATTATATTTTTCGTACTGATACTTGGGCTTTCAGCCTGTTCAACTGATGAAAAAGAAGGTGGGGTAGATGAGCCAGTTTCGACAAACATATTTGGAGATTATTTCTATGCGTATGACACTATTCCGAAAATTTACGTTTATAGAAATGTAGCAAACGGACTCGAGGAGATATTTCACCGTGTTTTTGCCATTGATGATTCTGAAGGAAATCATGTTGTAGTTGAAATTTATGCTGAGGATGGACGTATTCTGGAAGCATTAAATTACAACCTTGATAGTCTTAATTTAATGGATCATATGGTTGTGGACACAAGCAATGTTAAACGAAAAGCTGAATTGTTCAAGAATAATATGATGCCAACGGATAAAAAGAAAAGAGCTGATTTTGCAAGTAGATTTGCAGGGATAATGGATTCAACATTATTCTTGAAAGAGATCAGTCGAGTTTATCAAAAAGAATTGAAATTAGATGTTCTTGGTAAACAAACCGAAACGGTTGCATTCCAAGACGATATCCGCATTACGCTGTTCAATCCATTTACGCGCCTGGAGGATGTTAAAGAAACAAAATCGTTCGCGTATTTTGCGAAAGGCTATGGTTTAGTAGAATGGCACAGTGAAAATAAATTAGCTCACTACCGTCTGGAGAAAATAATGTCTCAAAGTGAATTCGTCAATTTAATGAGTACAAAATGAGAAGTGTAATTCTTTTGATTCTTTTGGTAGGCCTTCCATTTATGTCGGAGGCGCAAAAGCCATGGAAAAAACGAAAGCAAAAAATCTCAATCGCGAAAGGTACACTTTGGGGTTATTGGGGCTATAATCGTACGGCTTATACAAAGAGCAATTTGCATTTTATCGGCCCAGGATATGATTTTACACTTCAAAATGTAACTGCCCACGATAATCAATCAATAATTGGGAATGGAGAATATATCCATCCAGCGAAAATTACCATTCCTCAGTTTAATGCGCGTATAGGTTATTATTTTAAGGATCATTGGTCGATTTCCTTCGGGTATGACCACATGAAGTACGTCATGGATGATAATAATGAGGTGCTATTAAGTGGTGAATTCACTCCTGGAGTTGATGCTTCGCCCAATAATTGGTCTGGCATATACAATTCAGAACCGATTACGACCGATAGAAATTATTTTCACTATGAAAATTCTGATGGTTTAAATTATTTGCGTTTTGAATTAACACGCTCGGATCTTTTATTCGGCTTCGGAGGAGAAGATCAATTTATGATTACTTCAAACCTTGGTGTTGGTGCCGGCGGATTGCTATCGTTTAACGATTTCACTTTTGCTGGAAATAAAAACCTTCGTACAATTTCAATGTCGGGTTATGGTCTTTCGGCTCACGTTGGTCTGCGTTTCGAATTCTTTAAACATATATTCTTGCAATCAACATTAAGCGGAGGGTTTCATAATCAATTAGCTGTTCACAACAGGCCTGCCGATGCTTCAGCGGTTACAAAGCATAAATATGGCTACGGTGAACTACACACAGTTATCGGGTTTTTATTCTACATCCGCCCAACGAATTCTTGTGACAGCTGTCCAGTCTGGTAGACGAAGTTACTCTAATGAAGATAATTTAAATCCATTTCCTCTGTCGATAATTGTAACAGTGGTCGCGTAATCACCCTTCTCGAATTTCAATTTATAAGGCAACGCAACAGTAGTTAGACCATTGTCTATACTGGTATTGAAACCTATGGTTTTCTTCACTTTCACAAGTTTGCCAAAGGTCTGATGAGCGCCTAGAGATTCTGCAATTGCAATACGCTCGTCTACAGTAATTCCTGGATTCAACTCAATTAACTCTGCCGCGGCATCAAATTTTTCTTCAACAATTAATTTAAAGAGTTGATCGGCAACCTTTTGACCTTCGTCCGTTGAAGCACAACTGGAAATTAAAAGTAAACCTAGCAAGATAAATAGGGAATTCATTTTTTGATTATGATTTGGACGCTTACGTAATGAATACTCCAAGTCAACTTTTCTCAATGAGTCAAGAAGAGATGATAGAAATGTACCGAGGACATAAAAATGAATCGGATCACTTTTATAGAAATGACAATGGAAAGTTCGTAGATGCCTCGTACGAAACGCGCATCAACAATCATGCTTTCGGCTTAGGGTTGAGCGTCGGGAATTTAAACGACGACGGATATCCAGACGTATATTTTTCAAATGATTATGAAGTCAGAGACTATCTTTTCATGAAGAGAGAGGGAGTATTTCAGGAAGAGCTAATGAACCTAAATGAATCATGTTTCTAATTTCGCTATTGGCGCTCGTGTTACGCTCTACAATGGCGAAAACAAACAAGTAAAAGAGCTTTTTCTCACTCGAGGATATCTTTCTTCTGTTGAGCCAAAGTTAAATTTTGGGTTGGGCGATGAAAAAACTATAGAACGTATTGAGATCAGTTGGCCAGATCAAAAGGTAACGAGGTTGAGATGATAATTTATATAAAGGGCAGACTTCTTAATTAAAGTAGTTCGTCAAAAATGCGTTATCAATTAATGGGTAATTCAATTGTTCTGCGACCAAAAGGTAGTTCGCTTTGTGTTCCGATTTCGTCCCTATCGAGCTATGAAACAATGCTATTAAGTAGAAAACATTAAAAAAGTCACCGTAACTTTTAACCCATAGTTCAGGCTTTATTTGCGAAAAAAAATAAGCCTGCTTTTCTTCATTTTTTTCATAAATGGAGAAGAGTAACCTTGTCAGATTGCTGGCTTGATAATGGGAAATATGGTAATAATGTTGAATGTAAGATTCCTGATGAATTGTTTCCAACCATCCCATAAGTTCAAAATCTGAGAGAACGAAGGCAATAATGTTTACTTCATAAAAGTAGTCGATTCGTCTTACTTTCTCAGATTGAAATCTTTCCATCAGGCTATCAAAAGTCCTTTTTTTTTCTTTCGGAGAATTTCGATATTTCAACAATTCAATTGCGGCAATTCGTCCAATCAATATTGGGTGAGCTTCAAGTGTTTTAAAATCGCAGTTTTGTGCTATTTTCAAGGGCTTATTTAAGAGGAACTCTCGAAAGTAATTTAAGCATTTAAAAAATTGAAAGTCACTTTTCGAAAACGCTTTATTCTTCTTTTGTGCCAAGGTAACGACCTTTCCATATTCTTTATTCAAACAGCTGTAGTCCACAAAAATTGAAAAGATATTTCTAACAAAGGATTCGTTTTTTATTAAAAAAAGATATTCCTCATCTTTCAGTTTAACATCACGAAATAAAATCCCAATTGCATTTCCTATATAAACGGATTCTGAATAACTTAGTTCATTCAATTTTAAGTCCTTACATCGATAAACACTATCTATAATATCAATTCTTCCAAAAAGTAATAGCTCACGAATTGCTTTGATAAAAAAAGTAATGAAAGAGAAATTACTCCTGCGTTTATCTATAAAGTATGAAATTATTTGTTCTGTATCGCCTCGGTGGAAGATAAAATACCATTCTTCTTGATACTCACTCGTGCCTATACTAGAAATTTTTTTACAAAAATCATAATATGACTCAGACCCTAAAAACCTTGATAGGATGTCCAGGGTGTTACGACTTGGTAGTGCTTTTGACTGCTTGTCAATGCCAAAAAAGCGTCTAATCGTATTGTAATTAAGCGTCTCTCCAAATTCGACCAAAATTGCGTCTGATAAAAATTGACACTCTCCTCTATGTTTTATCCTAACACCTAATTTTTGTTGTAACTCGGTTTTTAATACTTCTATCATTTGTGAACAATGTATCAAATATGTATCAATAGTCAAACATCTTATTTCCATATTTGAAAAAAAATATTTTATGGAAAAGCAAAAAATAATAGTTGTTGCAGGAATTGCGTTGATGGCCTTGGCTTCATGCGGGGGGGAAGAAGAAAAATCTCCGGAAAATGAGCTGCAGAATGATTGGTCTGAGACAACTCAACAAGAGGAAGATCAAAGCGATGCTTCTTTGGATGATGATGAAGTGGAAGTTTCTGATGAGTCCTCTGCATCTGATGAGATGGATGAAATTTTGGATGACTATGAAGAGTACGTTGAAGGCTACGCGGCCATCATCAAAAGACAAAAGGCTGATCCAACAGATATGTCAATTTTGACCGAATATCAGGAGTTGATGCAGAAAGGTACCGAATGGTCAACGAAGATGTCAGAGATGTCTTCAGAATTTGGACCTGAACATTTAACGCGAATGCAAGAAATCCAAGCAACTTTGATGAAAGCGGCGATGTAACAGCTTATTCAAAATTCACAAAGAAAGAGGATGCCTATGCTAGATAGAGCACCCTCTTTTTTATGTACCCTTAAAAATGCAAATTTTCAGTAAGACTGAATAAGTTAAAAGAACCGTTGTGAACAAGATTTAATAAATGAAAACAGAGGACTCATTATATGTTCATAGTCTTGGCTAAACAACAAAGTAAGCCTCTAAATGTTCACTTTCTGGAGCGAATAACTTGGACAATTAAATTACTTGTTCTTCCCGCCAACCTTGAAATCAATCTTATAATAGAAGATTGGTAAGAACCCTAACTGTGTTTTTTCAGCAATTGGCTCTTGCGTTGAATCCGCTAAATTTGGCGAATATGTCAAACTAAGTAGGTTCCTCGTGCCGAGAATGTTCACTAAATCTAGGCCTATTTCATGTGTAATTCGCTTCGTATTTAGTTTCCATCCAATCTTAACATCCGCTCGGAAGTAATCCTTAAATTGACGTTCGTTGAACAAAGAATCCGAGAAAATTAATTCATTCAAAAGCTCAGACTGAGGTATATCAGGATAACCGTAGCGTTTCCCTCCAGCTACTGTGACTTTTGCCCCAATCGACAGTGTTTGTCGCTCGTTCAATTTAAATTCTTTCCCTCCAAGTAGATTGGCAATGTAGTTTCCATTATAAGATGTGTTTCTTTCTATACCATCACTTCCAGTATACCTAGAGTTATACGCTGTTGCTGAGAAAAGGAAGTAGAATGATTTCTCGAAGTACTTCTGAATAGTTAACTCTATCCCGTAATTGTAACCATCTCCTGTGTTTTCAAGCGGCTCTGGGAAAAAACGCGCAAATCCAGATCCCATATTAATTAATGAAAACGAAGATGGAGCTATCGTTACTGGCACGTTGTAAACGTATTGGTAATAGACCTCTGTTTTGACATTCAGACTTTTCTTAAACGACTTCTCGAAACCAAGTCCACTATGGAGACTTCTGGAAAAATCCATAGCGTCGTTGTCATATACCTTGGCACCATCGGAATCATATTGATGATAGAAATAGGTATACATCGGTTGTGCTTGACTATGCATTCCTGCACCCGCAAAGATGGCTGCATTTCCCTTTAAATTGAGCTTCCACCCAAGGCGAGGTTCCGCAATACTGATCGCATTACCCTGCGAGAAAAATTGACTATGAATCCCAGCCGTGAACGCCATTTTTTCTGTAATCCTCCATTTCCATTGTGCAAATGGTTGAATTAAAACTGCAGTTCCTTCATAGTCCCAACGGCTGACCATTGCAGTATGTGCAACATTCAAGGCAGAATCTTGCATGTTAAAGAAGAACATGTCGGCATTTACTCCAAATTTAATTAGGTGGCGACGGTTGATTTTATGATTGACACTCACAAATGCAGATGCCTTAGAGGTTTGAAAAAGGTAGCCCATTAATGGATAGAGCGAATCGACCGAGATAGCATTTGTAGTTGGGTCTATTGATCGTATCAAGAAATCGTGGTGAGAACGCTGGCGCTCATGTGAGAACGCCACAGTAGAGGTAATATACGTCCGCTCGTTGATTGGCTTTTTTAAGGTGAACCCGGCAACTCCCATGGCTGTTCCAAAGTATTGGTCACGGTCGCCTTCACCAAAAACCTCCTCTGAATACGTGGTATCCGAAGAGATAATAATAGCAATTTCACTTGCTCCGCCCATTGCAAAGAAGGAAAGTGATCCTCCATTTTTCAATTTCCAATTGAATTTTAAGGCGCCATCTCCATAAATTGGAATTGCATCGGTGCCAATACTAATCCCTAGCGTTTGGAACAAGCTCAATGTTGAATAGCGGCCCATAGCCAAATAGCTTGACTTGCCATCTTTACCCATTGGGCCTTCCGCCATTAATTCTGTACCAAGAAAACCAAACTGTCCAGTAAACTCATGTCGTTTGTTGTTTCCATTTCTCAATTTTAAATCGAAGACGCCCGATGTTGAGTTTCCATATTCAGCTGGAAATGCACTCATGAAAAAATCAGAGTTCGCAAGCATTTTATTATTCAGGATGGATACTGGGCCACCAGTACTTCCTGAGATGGCAAAGTGAGAAGGATTGGGAATGTCGATACCTTCAACTTTCCAAACTACACCCAGAGGTGAATTTCCACGGATTACTATATCATTTCTAGAATCGTCTGCACCGCCAACACCAGCAAAGTTAGATGCCATTCTTGCGGGATCACCTCTAGAGCCAGCATAGCGATCTGTTTCAGAAACACTGAATTGTTGTGCTGAGATAAGTGCTAATTCATTGATTACTTCGCCCTTTTTTCGTCCAGTTATCACTACCTCCTCTTGCTCTGCAAAACTTTCTCTCAAAGGCAAGTCGATAATGGCCTCTTTCCCAGAATTAACCTCAATGGTAATTGTGTTCGCGTCGTAAGTGAGCATTGATCCGGTTATTTCGTGCTTTCCAATGGGAACCTCATTGAATTCAAAGAGTCCATCAAAATCAGTGATCATTCTAAACATTAAGGTAGTATCCGCGGTGAAGAGCTGAACCTTCACACCAACAAGCGGAAAATTAGTTTCTGAGTCAACAACTTGTCCACGAACAATTTGAGTTGGCACTTGTGCTATACAGCTGATGCTTACCACAAGAAAAAGTGATGAGAGTAGTAGTTTAATCATTGTAATTGAATTACTTAGTAGCGTTCAGTTCTTCTTGATATTCTTCAGCAGTCCATTCTTTAATATAGACTTCAGTAAAGTTGAAGAGATTCAGGGAGTTGAAATGAAAGTTCCGAAGGTACGAATAGGTGATCTCGATGTCTCCAGTATACCAAAGTGGAATCAATGGTGGATCTTCTAACAACGCGATTTCCGCTTTGGAAAAGTACTTCATCTGATCGGTCATCTTCTTGGATTCGATTGCTTTTTTATAGAACTGATCAAATACCGGATTACGGTAGCGCGCTTTGTTAATATGTGATGCTTCAGTGCTATCCTCCGGGAGGTAACCGCCGTAGAAATTCATTAAAAAAGTCTCTGGACTCGGATAATCTGCGCTCCATCCACTTCGAAAGATATCGCCTTTTCCAGTTGCACCATCCTCGGTAAGCTGACTAAATGAGGACCCATCGATGTTCACATTAATGCCGAGCACACGATAAATTTGTTTTGCAAATTCATCGGCAATCGCTGAATGGGTTTCGTTGATGTTAAATCGTAGTTCTACGGAACCGAAGCCTTCCCCTTCTGGGTACCCAGCTTCAGCAAGTAATTGCTTTGCCTTTTCTGGATCATAATTATATCCGGCCTCTTTAATACTAGTGAAATCATACCCTTTCATCGCTCGAGATATGGGAGGTGTAATTCCGTAGTCTCCTAAATCATAATATTGATTCCGAAGAATATCTTGTCCTAAGGCTTTTTTGTTCACTGCATAATTGAAAGCTTTCCTCACACGAGGATCTTTAAAGCGTTCATCTGCAAGATTGAAATAATAGTAGTTTGATTCTAGCAGAGGGTTGTTAGCAAGGATCAATTTTGGTGGCTTCGAATTGAAATCCTCTATTCGACCTTCTAACATCCGTGTAATTCTACTCGTAGGCAAGCCGATAATCAAGTCCGTTTTACCTTGCTCAAACATTTCGAGCTGTTCAAGCTTACGACTTTGGAAGAAAAAGACTAGACTGTCTAAATAGGGCAAGGCATTTCCTGCGTCATCTTTCAAATAGTAGTCTTCATTTTTAGTCAATGTGAGAGAGGTATGTTCTCCCTGCACGTAATCAGAGTATTTGAAAGGTCCTGTACCGATAACGTCTGTTTCGTGGCCACCTTCTATAATTGTTATTGAGCCAATTGCGGCATTGACATTCGCCAGCTTATTTAAAAAATTATGATCCTCATGGAGAAGTTCAATACGCACTGTATTACCGTCAATAGTTACTCCTGAAATCGATTTGGCGCTCCCAGCGTGATATTCTTCTGCTCCCATAACAGTTCCTTTCAAAAGAAAAGAGTACGTCGCAGGATCCTCACCGTCTTGGCCAACAGCACAACCCATCTCAATCGACATAAGTACGTCTTCCGCTGTCATAAGCCGATCTGCCTTTGACTTAAAAGCATCATGCGGATGAAAATAAACATCATCGCGCAATGTAAACACGTAAACCTTGCCGTTATCGCTCTTCGTCCAGCTTAAAGCCAATTTCGGGACAATTTTCGTTGTTTTAGGGTCAATCCCGACCAATCCTTCATTTATTTGAGTAAGAACAGTAGAGGAGTAGTAATCTAGAACTTTACGAGGAATATAGGTCGTTGGTTCATTATCGAGTGCCATTGCTACAGACCCTCCGCTGTACTCAAACTGTTGTGTTTCTTTCTCATCACAAGAAAAAATAAGCAAGGACAAAGTGAATATCGCGAATAGGTACTTCATGAACCAATCTTTTTGAGTAACTACAAGAATAAGAAAAATCTAAGAACTTAGCAGCACTGATTACTGGTAAGTTTATCACAGTTTGTTAATATAATTGGAATTTCACGAGAAAAAGCGATAAATTAAATGACTAAAAGTTGTTAGTAACAGAGAAAACGTGTTATATTTGTCCGTTATATAAGGAAAAGGGCACAAATTGTGCAAGTCTGTTCCTGATGTATCACGTTGATTGCAAGTAAATGAAAGGACTTATTTTATTTTTCGCATTGTGCTTAGTTGGATCGTCTGCTATGGCAGCGCTTTCCGTTGAGGGCACCTACCAAGGGAAAAATTTGTATGTACAAAACCCAATGGACGATGAAGGATTCGGTTATTGCGCTACAAAAGTTACAGTGAACGGAGATATCATGCCTGGTGGAACAAGTATGGGTGCATTTGAAATTGATTTTTCAATGTTCAATATTGAAATTGGAGAGCCTGTCTTTATTGTAATAGAACATAACGACGGTTGTAAACCAAAAATATTAAACCCTGAAGTTCTTCTTCCGCGATCTACATTCTCGATTAAGTTGATTAATGTATCGGTTGGAGGCGAATTGAAATGGTCAACTTCTGGTGAACAAGGTAAGCTTCCATTTGTAATTGAGCAATACCGCTGGAATAAGTGGGTTGCCATTGGTGAAATTGAAGGGAAAGGCTCTGGCGATGAGAATACGTATAATTTTGCTGTTACTCCTCACTCAGGGGAAAATACAGTACGTGTAGTACAAATTGATCACTCTGGTACTAAACGACCATCTAAGGAGGTGAAATTCGAGTCGTCAACGTCTAAGGTGATCAAGACTCCAGCGAAGGTGAAAAACGAAATCAAGTTCTTATCAACCGGATCTGCTGTTGAAACTCGGTATGAGATTTATGACGCTTACGGGAACATTGTTAAAAAAGGAGTAGGATCTAAAGTAAATTGTGCGAACTTATTAAGAGGAGTTTATTACATCAATTTTGATAACGTAAATGAGAAGTTTATTAAGAACTAATCCATTAAATGATATAATTGGAGCCCTATTCATTTTGAATAGGGCTTTTTTAATGCCCTAATTATGGTGAAAAGAATTGAACATTTAGGAATCGCGGTAGAGAGCATAGAAGAGTCCTTGCCAATATTTGAATCATTATTGTCTGCCTCTGCTTACAAACGAGAGGTTGTTGAGTCCGAGGGAGTGAGAACGGCATTCATTCAAGTGGGAGAATCAAAAATAGAACTCTTGGAAGCAACGAGTTCAGATTCGCCGATCGCAAAGTTTTTGGAAAAAAATCGAGGAGGGCTACATCATGTCGCCTTCGAGGTGGATGACATTGAGTCTGAATTGGAACGCTTGAGTAATTCAGGGTTTGCTTTGATTCATCAATCGCCAAAGGACGGCGCAGATAACAAGCGTATTGCATTTCTTCATCCTAAATCCACGAAAGGTTTGCTTGTAGAACTTTGTCAAGAAAAAACCGCCGATAAATCTTGAATTCCTTTTAAGTGATGCGTCTGAATCCCTAGACTTTCCGCCCCTCTTATGTGCTGAATAGAATCATCTATAAACAATGTGTTTTTCGGATCTAGCATTGAATAGTTACACACATATTCGAAAATTTCCTTGTCTGGTTTGCGCATGCCAATTTCATGAGAAAGATACACCTTCTCAAAACAATCTAGAAAATCTACGGAAGTACCTTTTTCCCATGCCTTTAGTGCAAATGGAAGATGTATAGCGTTCGTGTTACTGAGCAAGAAGACGCGGTAGTGCTTAGAAAGAGATTGTAGTACTTCAACGGATTGTTTTGGAACTTCGAGAATCATGGCGTTCCAAGCTGAAACTACATCCGCAGCGGTTTTGTTTGCGGGTAAGTATTTGAGAACACCTTCAATAAATTCATTCGGCGAAATAGCTCCCGTCTCAATAGCGTTGAAAAGATCAGATTGCGAAGCTTGCGAGTAAAGCGCATCAAAGTCATCAATTCCGAGTGACTTGAAAGCATCAATGGTCAGCTGATAGTTAATGTCGATTAAGACACCTCCGAAATCAAAAATAACGGCTTCTATTGTTTTGGTTAGCATTATTCAAAGAAACAAAAAAAGGGAACTATAACAGCTCCCTTCTCAAGTAATTTTGTTGTGAAATATTATTTTGTTAACGCAACATCAAGGTCGAATTCAAGAACTGGTGAAATTCCATTTCCATTTTCATCCACACCAAATCCAGGCATATCCAATGATTTGAAATCCAGGGAGAACGATCCTTTAATTGAAGCACCATTTTCATCAGAAGCAATTTTAACTGCAACGTTTTGAGTCAATTTTGAACCAATAATATCTAATGTTACTTCAAGGTTTCCGTCTTTGAAATCACCTAGAGTTACAGTAACATCTGGAAATTCTGGTGTATTGAAGAACATATTTACGGGATGTTGCTCATCTGGCATAGTTCCCATAAGGTGAGCTGCAAGATAGTCAGCTTTTTCTGGCTCGAGGCTAGTAGGTAATATTGAACTCATATCTACGGTGAATGAACCAGCTGTTAATGCTTCTCCTTCCATTGTCACAGAGCCTTCGGAGAAACTGATTGTTCCTTCTTGAAAATGGTCAGGTGCACTTCCTTTCCATCCTAATGATGATTTTGCCGCATCGAGCGTATAGGTCATAGCTTCCGCTTCCTGATCCAATACGTCAGCATCAACTGAAGAACATGAAGTAACGAAGAGTCCTATCGCTGCGAATAAAATAAATTGACTTTTTTTCATAGTATTATGGGTTGTTTTCGACAAATATATACAAAAATATACCACGGTAGATAAAAGGCGAGAATATTAATTTTTCTGATGAGATTACTTCTCGAAAACCGTATCTTCGAGCCGATGAAATTGCACCTTGATAACCAGAGATACATTGACACATCCGAACCGCTAGACTTAGCGATTCCATTGGTTAATTCGGATGAAAACCCGACGGCGTGGTACGTCGAACCGCCTGTCTTTGAGCCGGTGCGAACGGAAAATTATACAGGGTCTATTAAAGAAGGAGGAAACGTAAATTTTCGGAATATCTCTTTCAATCCACACGGGCATGGAACGCACACTGAGTGCTTAGGTCATATCACACAGCAGGTTCATTCAGTAAACCAAGTCTTGACAACCTTCTTTTTCGAAGCCGAGCTAGTTTCAATATTACCTCGCCGGGTCGCGCAGAAGAATGGAGAGATAGATTTTGTAATAACGCCAGATCAAATTGATCTCAAAAAATTTAAGGGTAAGGCACTTGTTATTAGAACATTGCCAAATGACGCTTCGAAGAATAGCAGACAATACTCATCAAGTAACCCGCCTTATTTTGATGTGAGCTGCGTGAAAAAGTTATTGGCGGCGGGTGTTGAACATCTATTAATTGATTTACCTTCTGTAGACAGAGAATCAGACAATGGAAAACTAGTGTTTCATCATGCTTTTTGGGAGGTTCCTAAGAATCCAAATTTCAAACGGACGATTACCGAATTGATTTACGTCGATAACTCTATACTGGACGGTAACTATATCTTAAATCTTCAAATGGCTGCGTTCAATAACGATGCCGCGCCAAGTCGACCAGTTCTTTACAAGATCGCATCGAGCTAAACTCAAATTATTGGGCATAAAAAAAGAGTTGATTTCTCAACTCTTTCAGTAGTAGTAAATTAATTTTTATTTAGTAATAATCTCAACAACAACTTCTTCAAGTAAATGAAGATGTAAACCTTATAGTAATTTAAGAAATAAAAAAATCAGGCATTTTCTCCGAATCCTGTGCAAGCACATCTTCGAACCGGAGGATATTAAGAACTGTTATACTCTTTAATCAAACTAGAAAATGAGCTGCCTCTCCAAGCAGCGTATCCAACCGTATATGTCAAAGAATTTAAATCTGGAGAAAATAGCCTGACATCTCTCCTTATTTCTTACCACCAATATACAGCAAGTGTTTGGATAATTTCGGCTAGATGAATATTGGGTAAGATTAATTGAACAAAAGGTGGTTTACAGCGAGTTTTTAGTTTAGAGATTCTCTAAACGCTTGAAAAAGACCTCTCTCTTTGCAGGAGATAATGGAACCTCGGAGCCGTCTTTCATTACTACAGCACCTCCATTTTTCTTATCGTAGCGATCTACATAATCAACATTTATCAAATGAGACTGCTGCACTCTTAAAAAATTATGGCTTGATAAAAGTGTTTCGTACTCCTTTAAAGTTTTGGAAACAAGAATCCTCTTATTGTCTAAGAGGAAGAAAGAGGTGTAATTTCTATCCGCTTCACAACGAATAATCTGATCTAGATCGACAACGTGAACGCTTTCTTGTGTCTTAAGAACCAATCGACGTTTTTCACCTTTCTGGATATTTGAATGAAGCGCATCAAATTGAGGAGAGCTATTCTCATCACCAACCAGCTCTAAAGCCTTTTCCAGCGCAGACTTCAACTCTCCAGCATCCACCGGTTTTAGTAAATAATCTAACGCACTAAACTTGATAGCCTTAATCGCAAATTCTTCGTGGGCCGTAATAAAGATGACCTCGAAGTTTTTATTTTCTATGGAACGAATGACATCGAACCCTGTGCCGTCAGGCATTTGTATGTCAAGGAAAACGATATCTGGATTATGCTTCTCGATTGCCTTAATACCGGATTGTACATTTTCACCATCGGGAATCGCTTCAACATCAAACCCAAAAGAATCAATCATTTTTGCTATGAGAGATCTAGTCCTGTTTTCATCGTCTATAATCAGTACCTTTTTCATGTGCTTAGTTTTGCGGGTTAGTTTCGATCGTATAGGGTAGAGCAATTAATACTTTGGTTCCGGTGTATGCCTCCTCATTAAAATCCTCAACACGCATGTATCCTTCAGTTCGATACTTCTTATTAAGGTTGTCAATTCGCTCACGAGTAATCTTCATTGCCATGCTTTTGTGTGCCGAGCTCCTTTGATTAAGCCGAGATGCTTCTCGGCCAATTCCGTTGTCTTCTATTGTAATAGTAAGCATTCCATCAGCTTTAGCAAAACTTATCTTGATAAAGCCACCTTCAACTGTGTGAAGTTGACCGTGTTCAATTGAGTTTTCAATGAACGGTTGGGTAATCATAGGTGGAATAATGGAATACTCGTCAAGCACCGCATCCTCTGCTTCGATGTAGAATTGAAAACGATCTTCGAAGCGAAGTTTTTGGGTTTCGAGGTATTTATTCAGAATCTCTATCTCCGTTCTAATAGGAATGTACTCCTTTGGAGAATTCTCTAAAATCAATCGCATCAGCCTTGAAAAGTTAACCAAAAATTTAGTTGAGTTCGCAATATCATTTTCGTAGATATAACTTTGTATCACAGACATCGCGTTAAATACGAAATGCGGATTCATTTGTGTCCGCAAAAGGGTTTGAGACATTTCTGCCTCAATGCGCTCTTGGTTAATTTTCGTTTGTTTCCAACGATAAAATAGAATGATGCCGGCTAGGATAATAATTATCAAGAAAGCCAAGATAATGTACATCTGAAGGTTGTTTCTAAGCTGACTGTTTTCCAATTGCGTCTGAGAAAGGTACCGATCTTGCCCAGCGCGCTCAATTGAATCCGCCTGGGCAATGATTAGTCGTTCGCGTTGTTCTGAACGATAAGATTCACTTAACTCGGCAATTTTTGTAGCAGCTTGGAGGGTTGTATTGCTATCGATATAATCCAAATAGAGTTCCATGTACTCAAGGGACTTTTCTGCGTTATTCGTTTCCCGATAAACTTCAGCAATAACTCGATAGGTATTATAAATCTGATTTTGGGCTCCGAACTTTTTTCTAATTTCGATTGACCTATTAAGGTAGTTCAGTGCTATTCGATATTTTTTCTGCTTTTGAAAAACAGTGCCAACGTTATGGTAAACACCGGCGATTTTCTCTCTGTTGTTGGAGGATTCATAATAGACCAGTGCTATATTCAAATTGCTCGAAGCCAAATCGTAGTTCTTTTGCTCCTTATAGATCATTCCCAAAATATTATGGGATTCTCCAAGTCCGTTTAAATCATTTAGCCCTGAGAGGTTCTCGATTGCCTGATTTGCACTTTTTCGTGCTTCTGAAAATTGTCCTCGCTCCATTTGCACCTTAGCAAGGTTGGTCAGGGCAAGGGCCATTTGACGCGTATCATGTATTTCTTCTGCGTTCGCAAAGGCGTCGTTAAAGTAATCGTCTGCAGAATTAATGTTGTGCATGGCCATCTGAGATTGACCGACTTCTCTGGAAAATTTCGATGTCAAGAAGCTGTTCTGTTTGGCTTGAGCCAAACGAAGACTGGCCATGTTCTTTGCCACGCTCAGCTCGATCTGGCCGAAGAAGGCATAAATTTGTGCCTGGATATTGAATGCCTTAGCTAATGCAGTTTTATCTCCGCTTCTCCGCCCATAATTGATCGCGTCCTTGGCATAATAAAGTGCAGAATCTTCTTGGTTGACCTGCATAAAGTTGAGCGCAAGAAATGAATTTGCTTCAGATACTTTAATGTTACTTCGATTGCGCTTTGCGATTTTAAGAGCAAATTTCAAATAGAAATCAGCAGTTTCGATTTCGAGCATACTGCTGTGATAATAACCGAGGTGGCGGTATACCTTAAACAAGACATCATCAGAGTTCAACTGATTTAAAAATGGCTGACACTCGAGAATCTTATTGAAATATTCTTGATTGTCCCCTTGTATCAATGCAATTTCTGCACTGAAAAATAGCGCATTAAAGCGCAATGAATCTTCAAAATTCCGGCTTCTACGAAGGATCACTTCTTGTATGGAATCCGCTCGATAAATATTATGCTCTTTGTAGTACTCACCAAGAGCCATTAATCGTAGAAACTTTGTTTTTGGGTTCTGTTCGTTTCGATGCGCTTTAATTAACTGTCCCTCGTGAGAGACTTGTCCAACGGAGAAGTTACCACTGAAGACAAGCAACAGGATAATCAAAGAACGGACGATATAAAAATGTCTAAGTGTCAATGGATGTAAAAATACGAACTTTCTCTGATCTTAAGAATACGTTCAAGACCTATTTTCGTTCTAATCTATTGAAGACAATTCGCTATCTTTGCAACTTCAGTTTTAGCAGAAGATCATGGAATACAATTTTCGAGAAATAGAGGCCAGATGGAGAAAACATTGGGCGGAGAACAAAACGTATAAAACAGATGAAAATTCTGATTTACCGAAGTACTATGTCCTTGACATGTTTCCCTATCCTTCTGGCGCTGGATTGCATGTAGGTCATCCTCTCGGGTACATCGCTTCAGATATTTTCTCGCGCTATAAGCGATTGAAAGGCTTCAATGTTTTGCATCCGATGGGATATGATTCATTCGGACTACCGGCAGAGCAGTATGCGATTCAGACTGGACAACACCCCAAGATTACAACTGAAGAAAATATTGCTCGGTATAGAGATCAGTTAGATCAAATCGGTTTTTCCTTCGATTGGGACCGCGAGGTGAGAACTTCTTCGCCAGAATACTATAAATGGACGCAATGGATTTTCAAACAGCTGTTCAATGCTTATTACGATAACACGTTGAACAAAGCAGTTCACATCGATGTGCTAATTGCGTATTTTGAAAAGACGGGATCCGCAGAATTGAATGCGTGTACTGATTTCGAAGGATCTTTTTCGTCAGATGATTGGAATGGCTATTCGGAAAAGGTGAAGGAAACGATTCTACAGGAATTTCGATTGGCCTACCTTGCAGACTCATGGGTGAACTGGTGTCCTGAGCTCGGAACTGTTCTGGCAAACGACGAGATCGTAAATGGAGTTTCTGAACGTGGTGGATATCCCGTTGTTCAGAAATTGATGCGCCAATGGTCCATGCGAATTAAAGCATACGCTGAACGTTTATTAACTGGGTTAGATACCATAGATTGGACGGATTCGATTAAAGATATTCAGCGCAACTGGATTGGCAAATCACAAGGAGCATCCGTTCGTTTTGCGATTGATGGTTCAACGAACTTAATTGATGTTTTCACGACTCGACCAGACACTATTTTTGGTGTGTCATTTATGGTTTTGGCGCCAGAACATCCTTTCGTCGATGAAATCACAACGGATGAATACAAGAGTGGCGTGAATGAATATAAACGCACTGCCTCGTTGAAATCAGAAAGAGATCGACAGGCTGATGTAAAAAACATTTCTGGCCAATTTACGGGTGCTCACGCGATCCATCCTTTTACGGGAGATAAAATTCAAATCTGGATTGGAGACTATGTCCTGGCATCGTATGGAACTGGTGCAGTAATGGCTGTCCCATGTGGAGATCAACGTGATTGGGACTTTGCAAAGCACTTCGACATTGAAATAAAAAACATTTTCCAAGACATAGATATTTCCGAAGGAGCTTACACAGAGAAAACCGCTGTAATCGCAGATTCAGATTTCTTGAATGGGCTTCCTGCTAAAAAGGCAATGAAACTTGCAATCTATGAAATTGAACAACGCGGCTTAGGAAATGGAAAAACGAACTATCGTTTACGCGATGCTGTTTTTTCAAGACAAAGATATTGGGGAGAGCCATTCCCTGTTTACTACAAGAATGATGTACCCTATTTGGTTGATGATGCAAACCTTCCTGTGACACTTCCCGAGGTGGATAAATACCTTCCAACCGAGGATGGGGAACCACCATTGGCTCGAGCAAAAAATGAAGATTGGAATCATTCTGAAGGCGATAGAATGGAGTACAATACAATGCCTGGATGGGCAGGAAGTTCTTGGTACTTCTTGCGTTATATGGATCCGAACAACGAGAACGAATTCGTATCCAAGGAGAAAGTAAACTATTGGAAAAATGTTGATTTGTACATTGGCGGATCTGAACATGGTACAGGTCATTTACTCTATTCGCGCTTTTGGACGAAGTTCTTATACGATTTAGATTTCATTCCGTTTGAAGAGCCTTTCCAAAAGATGATCAACCAAGGGATGATTTTGGGTAAATCGGCCATCGCTTTTATTGGTAATGAGGACGGAAAACTCTACTCGTTTGATGACATTGAAAATGACATTGAAAACTATCGACAGGTCAAAATATTAATTGACTTAGTAGCTACCGATGAAGCGATTATTATTGATGATCTGCGTGCTTGGCAGCCTCAGTTTAAGGACATCGAAATCGTGCCAAATGCAAACGGTAAAATCATCGTCAAGCGCGAAGTTGACAAAATGTCTAAGCGTTGGTTTAACGTTGTGAGTCCTGATGAGTTATGTGAAAACTATGGTGCTGATACGCTCAGAATGTATGAGATGTTTCTAGGACCACTTGAACAAAGTAAACCATGGGATACGAAAGGAATCAGTGGTGTAAATAACTTCTTACGAAAGTTGTGGAGATTACTGCACGACACTGATGGCAACCTTTCGATATCAGATGAAGCGCCTTCCAAAGATGCTTTGAAAACGCTGCACAAAACAATTAAGAAAATTGAAGATGACCTCGAACGATTCTCGTTCAATACGGGCGTTTCTAATTTCATGATTTGCGTGAATGAGTTGACCGATCAGAAATGTAATAATCGGGCTATCTTGAATGAATTGATCGTTTTGTTATCGCCATATGCGCCGCATATTGCTGAGGAACTTTGGGTTCAATTAGGTAACGAAGCAGGTACCGTTGGAAAATCATCTTTCCCGACGTTCGATGCATCACATTTGGTAGAGGCAAACTTTGCATATCCCGTTTCATTTAATGGAAAAATGCGTTTCAAAATTGAACTTCCGACCACGCTTTCGAAAGAAGAAGTAGAGAAAGAAGTTCTGGCGCATGAAACATCATTGAAATGGCTTGAAGGAGGTAATCCTAAGAAAGTAATTGTTGTGCCCGGGAGAATTGTGAATATAGTCATGTAGTTACACGAGATCAGTCTTGACGTTACGCAATTCTCAGAATGGACTAAATAAGTTTCATGAAGAATAAACTGAGAAAGAAACCGGGTAAACTAACACCAATACAACACCGCTTCCCTCATTACTATAGTGATAGCTTTTTTCAGGATCAAATCTCCGCATATAACCTCACCACCGAACTTATCTTCGACAAGAAAACGGGGTGCCGTCTGAAATGCTTATAAGAAGGGCGAAATCACGATGCTCAAGGTTGGGTACGGGTCAGTGGCTTATGGTTGATACTGAAGGCCGGCTACTTCTTTGGGAAAAGGGCAATGGTCGCGTGACGATACTAAGGTATCCGCACGATTTTGTCAATGAACACGAAGCGTTCGAATTTGAAATCTCAAAATTGCGTATTGGGGTAACCATAATTGAAAATGATCTAGCATTAGAAAGTTTTGTAACCTATGTTCGTTCTGAAAAAATAAAGTACGCCATGGGCTTTTATGAAACGTTCGGGGTTTTGATAATTAATGGAAACAATATTGAACTCAGACCATTCGATGAATTTAATGAGAGTAATCCTGATTATGGCTATGTTTGGCCAGCAGTAGCTCAAATTGACGTCAAAAACAACTTTCTAATTGGCGGTGGAAAGAGAATGACAAGCTTCAAGTATGAGTTAAGGAAGAAAGAGTACAACACTATTTAGCACAGGATTGCAGGTAGTAATGGCGCCTCTATCCAGTTTGTGTTACTTCCACAGGCATTTCGTATTATAGTAGTACAAACTCAAACTATGTTGAAACTGACGTTATTTCTTTCGATTCTCTTAATGGCCGCGGGCACAGTCCATTCTCAAACCGTTAAAGCTCCAATGCAGGTCATTGTGACGAATAAAGCTGGAACTCCCATCCCAAAGGATAAAATTACTTTTATGGGAAAGAAACTGGGCACGAATATCGTTGGTATTACAGACGAATTAGGCAAATTTATTGTGCACTTACCAGCAGGTGATGAGTATGCCATTAAAGTAGAGACTATCGGTGAGGAAATTGACTACAATACATTCGAAGTTCCAACTCCTCCAACAGGAGCCGTGTTTCAAACAGTAACTCTGGAGATAATCTATGATTTACCCACTTCAGTTGTGCTAGAGGACCTCTACTTTAATAGTGGGCAGTATAGTATCCAACAAAAGAGCTTCGAAAGCCTAAATAAGCTCGCTGAGTATTTGATACGAAAAGGCAACATGACGATTCGAATTGAAGGCTATACAGATAGTGATGGAAACGAAGCTTCGAATAAAACACTTTCAGCAAATCGCTCAAAGGCAGTAAAGAGTTACCTTGTTAAGAAGGGTGTAAAAGCGGATTCTATTCGCACGATAGGCCACGGAGACAGTAATCCAATTGCAACAAATGATACGGTGGAGGGTAAAGCTCAAAACCGGAGAACAGAAATACATATAACGCATTAATTTTCTAAATCCGGCGACATTATTCCGTAAAGTCGGATAAATAGACATGGCTTAGCCAACATCAAAAACTGCTTTATTATGCTCAAATTTGGTGTTGTACGTTTCATAGTTCCATGCTTTATAATTTTATTATTAGCAATAAAATGTAAAGAAGCGCCCAAATCTGACGTAATAAGTGTTATTCAAGAAAGCTATGATCAAATTGATAGCTGCATGAATACCGAATATACTATTCATGATTTTGAAATCAATAAGAGAGACCTTACGCCGGGGACCTACTTAAAGCTCCTGAACTTGTAGATGATGATGGGATTGTGTTACATTCATTTAAAGGACTTCTGGATTATCACGCAGTTGCAATGGCGACTTATGGAATTACTTTATTAGAGAATTATCGGATACAAAAAAACGTAAACAGCTCAGACCTTGCTATAAAACATGCCGATAAATTAATGGGGATTGGACTTCAAATAGATTCGACGATTTTGTTTCCTTATTGTTTTAATTATAAATTTTATGATCGAGATTTAATGGAAGCTCCATGGTACTCAGCTATGGCTCAAGGAAAAGCATTGTCATTATTTTCTAGATTATATGAAGTAACCGGAGAGCAAAAATATTTTAGGATAGCGAAGAGGATTAATAGATCCTTTTCAAGAATGAAACCGACTCATCATATATGGTTCACTTGCGTGGATGAGGACAATCATTTATGGTTAGAAGAGTATCCATTTGAAGCACCAAGTCATGTGCTAAATGGGATGATCTTTGCTATTGATGGCTGATATGATTTTAACATGATAAATCCCAATGAGGAATCGTCAAAACAAATTAAAGGGGTTTTAACAAAAGTGCTTTCGAACCTAGACAGTTATCGAAAAAGGAATGACGTAAGCTATTATTGTGCTAAATACACAGTCCAAAATCCGTATTATCATCCGTTTCATATTGATCAATTGAACATGCTAACAAAGATATCAGGTGATCCTGCATTTGAAAAAGTTGCAAGAAGCATGAATCAAGATTATCAATAGTCGTGTTAGTCTAAGTTGAAATGGGATCATTATAATACACAAATACAATTAATTCGCATATGAAATACATCAAGGGCTTTGATGCGTTGCGAGCTGCTCCATCTTACTCGTAACGAGTTCACATCTTGGATTAAAGGCTTTGCTATCAAAAAGATGATTTTGTTCAAAATAGACTTTGGGGATTAATTTCAGCTGGAACTGGCGTGAACATTCTTTTTACGCTAAGTGGCTTTCTAATTACATCAATTTTACTCACTGAACTAAAGAAAACCGGTCGAATTAATGTAAAGAATTTCTATGCTCGTCGGTTTCTGAGATTGCTCCCACCACTTGTTGTGTTTTATGCGGCGATAGCCATTTTCACGCATGAAGGGCTGATTCGCTCGAGTAGTGTTAGTCTAGCATATTCGATGTTCTATGTATATAATTTTGTACCACACATCTATTACACTGGAGAACTTGGACATACTTGGTCGCTTGCATTGGAAGAACAATTTTATATTATTTGGCCATTTGTTATTCTCTTTACTCGTTTTGACGTGTATCATTGTTGCCTGGATAATTCCGGAATTAACAGTTTTGAAAAACTATAATCTTGGTAGATGGTTTATTCCAGCTGTTGGGCCAGTGCTTGTGGGAAGTTCATTTGCAATTTTGAATTTGCATTTTTCAAAGAAATGGAGTCAGTTGGATTTCCTTTGTTGCTTGTCTGGATTTTTCACAATCAGTCGTCTCGACTTGTTTCCATCTTGGAGAACAAACCACTCGCGTACATAGGGAAGATTTCTTATGGGCTCTATGTTTATCAAGGACTTTTCCTAAGGACAGGCACGGGTAGCGATTTTTGGATACAACAATTTCCAACAAATATAGTTTTCTCTTTTGCCGCCGCCGTTCTATCTTATCACCTATTGGAGAAGCCAATCCTTCGCTTAAAGTCGCGATTCAGATAACTCTGTGTCTTCCATTTTACGTTTTGGCACAAGATTTGTTTTCCATTATACAAGCAATCCTGTAAATTAGTAGAATAGGAAAAAAAAACGACTCATGAAAAAGTACATATATTTCTTAGGCTTGATTGGCATTATGGCCGCGATGACAAGTTCGACATTCGTCAACTACCCATCAGTTGTTAATACCTCATTTAAGCAGGGAGAGAAATTAAGGTACAGAGTGACCTATGGTTTCATGGATGCAGGTGAGGCAGTTATTGAGTTGAGATCAACCTCTAAAAAAGGCGCTGAACGGCCACTGCATCATACGAAAGCAACCGGTAGAACGCTCGGAGGATTTAACGCATTTTATTCCGTTCATGATGTCTATCAAAGTTATATCGACAAGAAATCGATGATGCCTTGGTACTTTAAAAGAGACGTAAATGAAGGCGGCTATAAGATTAATCAATACTATACCTTCAAACAAAATTACGGAAAGGTAAACAACGGAAAAAAGGACTTTAAGATAAAAATGGGTACCCAAGATATGATCTCTTGTTTCTATAAAGCGCGTACGCTGAATATGAAAGGAATGAAAAAAGGGAAAACATTTACCTTTGATTGCTTCATGGATGACGAGATTTTTAAATTAAAAATCAAGTATGTTGGAACGGAAACAATTAAGATTCGAAAAGGAAAATTCAAGTGTTACAAATTTGTACCTGTAATGCAGACTGGGAGATATTTCAAAGATGAAGAAGACGTGCAGTTCTGGATCACTGCAGATAAAAACAAGATTCCAATTCTTGTTAAAGCAAAAATACCAGTTGGAACCGTCAAGCTACACCTTGTTGAGTGGAGTGGTTTGAAGAATGAGTTGAGTAGCAAGGTTAAGTAAGACGGCAAAAACGGACAAGATAAGGGTGATATTTTCGCCCTTATTTTTTTGACATAAACTTCCGTTTAAACAAGAATCATAACAGCATGAGTCCTGCTAAAGTTAAAGTTCTGCTCGACCTCGACATGATTTTATTCAGATAGCATAATCGAATTGATTCACGTTTTCCACTTTAATTACCTAACGTTTTGTTTCTTTGAACGTCTTAGATAAAAGTTGATAAATATGCGTAATTCCCTTTTTCTTTCAGGAGTAATAATTTTTTTACTGAGTTCCTGCAATAAGCGTCCGCTTGCCGACTTTGCAATTAGTAATGAAGCACCAGCGCCAAATGAGGTAATTCACTTTACTAGTCAATCATTAGATGCACTTACTTTTGAATGGGACTTTGGAGACGGTACAACTTCTACTGCCGAAAACCCAGCGCATATTTATACCGAAGCTGGGACTTATTTTGTTCAACTAGTTGTGCATAATAAGAAAGGGAAAAAGTCGGATGCTCATGCCATATCGCTGACGGTTCAAAATGACACGTTTGATAAAATGACTCATTTATGGTCTTTTGATGAATCAACTACGAAAAATTACCAAAATGGGATTTTTGTAGGTGAATCCACAACTATTTTGAGCGACTTATTTTCGACACACACGCTAGAGTTTAAGAGTGACAACAGCTATCTAACTGTGTTCGACGCTATAACTAACGGAGGGACTTGGACATTGAATGAGGCCGGAGACTATTTTGAAATTGACGGGCAAAATGCTCATATAAATGTACTCACAAATAATGCTTTTGAGTTCATTACTGTATCAATTAATGATACTGGTGCAGATGTCTTTACCGACAGTACTTTCTCAATTCTATCAAGATAGTTGAACCAAATCCTGCGGAATTAACCTAGCGTTTAACAACCGTTGTTTGGCCCAAACGCTACCACAATTTCCTGTTCAACCTTTTCACCTTTTGCGTTTCTAGCTGGAACCCATTTTCCAGTCGTCGCATGTATCAATTCGATCATTTTTGCGTCAATTGCAGGAAAATTAGATCCGTGTAGTTTCACATCTTTAATGTCTCCTGAGGTGGTCACTGTAAAGGATACGAAGGCTGGTCTGAAATTCCCAGCAGCGACATTCTTTCTAACGTTCCACGTATTTTCTTTGAAGTGGCTTGCTAATTCGTCTGCGCCTTCTGAATATTCAGCTTGCGTTTCGGGAACGATGGTTAAGTGAGGATTAAACCATCTACTTTCCATTTCTCCCGTCTCTTTGTTGATCCCTTCAAAATCAGCGCGAATTGAAAAACCAGTAGAATAACCATAAGACTGAAGTAATTTAAGCTGCGCTTTAGTAAGTTTATTACTGTAGCCAACTTCTCTTTCATTGCTTTGGCTTTCATTTTTGACAATGATAATCTCTGTGAAATTTAAAGAGTTGATTTCCTGAAGTTCAGATGGAGTAAAAAAGGTGCTGAGATCCGTTGCTTGATCGATCTCACTTTTTTTAATAGGGCTATGCCTCGGTCCAATTTGGTAGACGATATTCGTATAGGTATCAATTTTTTCTTCGTCCTCTTTCTCGACTATTTGACCTGAGCCTGCATGATCTTTCTCAGGTGATTTCCAATCGCTGAATTCAAAAGCCATGAGGCCGAGGACTGCGGTCATAGTAACCACTAGTAGTGTACTTCTTTTCATAATGATTGTTTTCACCAAATGTAAGGAGCACGCTAGCGGTAATCCCTAGGCGAAATGTAAATTAGTGTAACGACTATGTAAAAAGAATTAACTACACGAGAGTAGCGTCGCTATCACTTCAAATTACGCAGAAGGATAGCCCCTTGCTAATCGTTCAGTTTCAAGACTGCTAAGAATGCTTCCTGTGGAATTTCAACTCTACCCACTTGACGCATACGTTTCTTACCTGCTTTTTGCTTTTCAAGCAGCTTTCGTTTACGCGAGATATCACCACCATAACATTTGGCAGTTACATCCTTCCGCAGGGCTTTGATGGTCTCTCTGGCAATTACTTTTGCACCAATTGCTGCTTGGATAGGAATTTCAAATTGTTGACGCGGAATCAATTCTTTCAGCTTCACACAGATGCGCTTTCCTAAATCAAATGCGTTACTTCTGTGAACTAATGCAGATAAAGCATCGACTTGTTCTCCATTGAGAAGTAAATCCATTTTGATGAGGTCTGATCTTTTATAGCCTATTGGATGATAATCAAATGATGCATAACCGCGAGAAACAGTTTTCAACCGATCGTAAAAATCAAATACAATCTCTCCCATCGGCATCTCGAAAGATAATTCGACACGATCTTGCGTCAAGTAGACTTGATTGGTAAGATCGCCACGTTTTTCGATGCATAAGTTCATGATCTGACCAACGTATTCAGACTTCGTAATCACCTGTGCTTTGATATAAGGCTCCTCGATCATTTCCATTCCTGATGGATCAGGAAGTTCTGAAGGATTATTGACGATTATAGCAGCCTCAGGGTTTCTTCTCATGTAGGCTTTGTACGACACATTGGGTACTGTCGTAATTACTACCATGTTGAATTCACGCTCTAAACGTTCCTGGATGATCTCCATATGAAGCATCCCTAAGAAGCCACAACGAAACCCGAATCCTAATGCTGCAGATGATTCTGGTTCGAAAACCAAAGAGGAATCATTTAACTGCAATTTTTCCATCGAGTAGCGAAGCTCTTCGTAATCTTCTGTGTCAACAGGGTAAATTCCGGAGAATACCATTGGTTTCACATCCTCAAATCCTTTAATGGCCTCGAGTACTGGGTTTTCGAGTGTTGTAATTGTATCTCCAACCTTAACTTCTGCGGCTTTCTTAATCCCGGAAATAATGTAACCAACATCCCCAGCTTTGACCTCATTTTTTGGAATCATATCCATTTTGAGTATCCCAACTTCTTCAGCGCCGTAACTCTTACCTGTATTTAAAAACTTGATCTTATCTCCTTTGCGAAGGATCCCATTTCTAATGCGGAAATAAGCAATAATTCCTCTAAAAGGATTAAAAACTGAATCGAAAATCATGGCTTCCAAAGGCGCATTTTCATCCCCTGATGGAGATGGAATTCGAGTAAGAACGGCTTCAAGAATTTCATCAACTCCTAATCCAGTCTTTCCAGAAGCCTGAATTACTTCACTCGGATCGCACCCTATTAATTCTACAATTTGATCGGTAACCTCTTCTGGCATTGCTCCAGGCAAGTCCATTTTGTTTAGAATTGGAATGATCTCTAGATCATGCTCCAATGCTAAGTATAAATTCGATATTGTTTGAGCTTCGATTCCCTGTGCTGCATCAACGATTAATAACGCTCCTTCGCAGGCCGCAATAGATCGAGAAACTTCGTAAGAGAAATCAACGTGCCCAGGTGTGTCAATTAGGTTGAGGATATAATCTTCTCCGTCTTTATTGAAGTTCATTTGAATCGCATGACTCTTGATAGTAATCCCGCGTTCTCTTTCGATATCCATATCATCTAGCGCTTGAGCTTTCATATCTCGGTCTGAGATTGTTCCCGTAGCCTGGAGTAAACGATCCGCCAAGGTGCTCTTACCGTGATCAATATGTGCGATGATGCAAAAGTTCCGAATGTTCTTCATTAATTCTGATTTGCGCTGAAGTACTACTCAAGCGACCCCAAAAGTACATGAAATTCTTGGATTTAGTAGGTTTGAAGGGCAGTATTGTGGCTAGTGGAAGTTGCTACAAAACATAAGAGGGAAAGACTGGCGTCCTTCCCTCTTAATACCTAAACTACTACTACTTATGAAAACTAACTTCTAATTAGTTGATAAGTGTATTTCAAATAGCGTGCCAGAACGGGAATGTAATGTGCGCGCATTGTAATATTAGCATATTTTAACAATGCTGATACGAAATAAACGACTGTAGATGAATTGTTTATGTATATTTTGCCTGTTTCGTTTCCAAACTTCCGTTTTACTGTTAACAGATGACATGACCGACAGTTATTCTCGTTTTGACAGATTATGTGTCACTTTTTTGTCTGGAAAACTGACAGGCTGGGGTAAGAATTTGTCCAGGTGTTTCAAACCGTAAAGGCGCCAAAGGTGGCAAGAGTCCCCTCCGGAAATTCCAACTAAACGCAATTCGCAACTTCTATGACTTAATCCTATAACACGTATCGGAGGGAAATTTATTTATTGAAGTATATCTGATACTTCTAGCGTCCTTTTGCGTCTTTGCGGTTAAAGAATAATACGTTGTATTGAATTTGGGATATCCACGGCCCTTCTTTTCGGAAGACATTCTCATTACTGAGATGTGAATTATTTTTACTGAATAGGGATAGGCTAGCAGCTACTTTGTTGCCTAGATCATCTAGATGTGGATTAGTGCATTTGCGTTTAAATTCTGCGGAATCTTGTATCGAAAAGCTCATCGAATTTGCGTCCCTGCTATAGGAGCCTTTTACCCCAAGGCTCATCGAATTTACGTCCCTGCTATAGGAGCCTTTTACCCCAAGGCTCATCGAATTTACGTCCCTGCTATAGGAGCCTTTTACCCCAAGGCTCATCGATCGCTTCGCGATCTCTTATAAAACATGAAAGGGAAGACTGGCATCCCCCCTTTCAATACCTAAACTACTACTACTTATGAAAACTAACTTCTACTTAGCTGATATATGCTATTTCAAATAGCGTGCCAACCTTTTCAGGTTATATCAGCTTCGTATTGCTATATGTAATACGTTTGAACTTCGAAAAAATTACACGTCACCTGTGCTTTTAACAAAATTTTTGAGTCACACTGAATCAAAAATCAAAGGGTATAGCAACGTAATACTCATTTATACAGGTGGTTGAGTGTTGTTTCGAAGCAAAATACTAAATTTCAAGTATTTTTGGAAAAAAGTACAATTTCTTAGATTTCAAAAAATATTTAAAGAAGAATAATGATGATCTTAGTTGAATAAGCCTGACAGAACGACTTTTATTCGGACATTTTTTCAATAATTTCGGCTGTGTGGCGTTTTGATTTTCCCCTATTATTGAAGTCGGAGGGAGATCCACTTGTATAATTATAGCTGATTTCAACTCGCTAAATTACTGTCTTTTGTTGCACGAATAGACACATCTAATTTTGGGTAGAC
Organism: Flavobacteriaceae bacterium; assembly: GCA_047624355.1. Taxonomy (GTDB): domain Bacteria; phylum Bacteroidota; class Bacteroidia; order Flavobacteriales_D; family Crocinitomicaceae; genus UBA4466. Next base: position 100,532 of record JBLHPQ010000001.1, read on the forward strand.
AAAAATTAAGGAAGAATAAAAATGAACTTTCTCCATATTCAGCAGCCATTTCTATCAATGTTGCTTCCAATTGTCTCAACATTTTCGGTCTTGCCAATGATACCTTTGATGGCCTCAAATAGTTCCTTTCGTACTAGGGAAGCAAAACAAATAATCGGTAGAGCCAGCAAACACACTATTACACGTAATCCTTACTGGTGTTTAAAATGTTGTTTATAAGCGAATTACTTTTTTGTAAAGCATAAAAAATCTGTCAAGATTTGACTAAAGTCCAAAAGCTTGACGTTACAATAGATATAGTTATTATCTTGTTTCTTACTTATGCGAATCTCTCTTCTCCTATCAACGCATCTCAGTTGCGCGTCATTCTGTCTATTTGTTGGTCTAGCTTTTCCAACACATACTAATGCCCAAAGCGACACCTTGTCTCAGAAGCTTTTTGGAGACAAAGACTTGGTAGAGGTAGCAGAGGATTCAATCAAATTTATAACATCTGCGAATTTACTTTCCGAGAATTATGAAGACTTACCGCAAGAAGTAATAATAATTGATGGCGATGACATTAGGAAGTTTGGTTACTCTACGCTTGTGGATGTATTAAAAAGCTTGCCTGGATTTCGAACTTCTCAGCCGGGGAATGCCATGGAAGGGGAGACCTTTCTAATGCGAGGATTGTATGGCAATGAACACACGAAAATATTGGTTAATGGGATACCTATTAAGCCAGAAGCTGTTAAAGGAATGCCAATCGCGGCTCAACTTCCAATAAGACATGCAGAACGAATAGAAATTGTCATGGGCCCATCTTCCGCGGCGTATGGTTCTGATGCGATGGCAGGCGTTATCAATATTGTATTTCCTGATGTTGATTTACCTGTTTTTGCTTGGGCGGATGTTCAGTTGATGAACAATCAGGGGAGTGAGATTAATTTAACCCTCGGAGGAAAAATGGGACGAGGAAAAAACACCTTAAACTATCAACTGTTTGCGTCGAGTTATACAGCAGCGGATCAAAATATTAATTTTCCCGAAGACTCAATTAGAATTGGACAAGATGAGTTAATTCCGGAACAATGGCAGCTTCTAGTCACTGAACCTGAATCTCAGAATATTCCGGAAATTGATTATCTGCCAAAAGAGAGTCGACTGATAGGCGGGAACCTAAAATTTAGATGGTTTGAATTGAGTTTTATGAATATGTATCGATCTGATCATTCTGCTATAGGTAGTTATCCAACGGTAAGTACCTATCACAATCCAAACCTGTACGTTGGAGAGAACATCTCCACAATTGCCTTAAAATATCAAGACGAAAAGAATAAGAGATATCAATCGCGCGCTTCATTGTCATCTGTTTTTTATCGAATGCTTCCTAGCTCATCCTATTATGGAGTTGATCATTTTTTATCGAATGGAAATAATCATATGTATGCGCGATCTTTTGATATACGTGGAGAGTATCAAGGCGTCTTTAAAATTAATAAACAATCAAATCTTGTAGGAGGGATTATTGGTAACTACTCCATGTCACATGTCTTCACCAACTTTTTGGCGTCACCTATTAAGTATGATGGCAGTATTTTTGAACCTCCAGCTAATTGGGATGCACTGACAACTGGAGCTGTTGCAAACCCGTTGGTAGATTCAATTAGTGACCTTGGTTCAACAACATACATTCCGACGTATGAAGCAGTGGATGTTGGAATGTTTTTCCAATACTCTTATACATCCAGGTCTAAGAATTTTTACTTCGTAGTTGCTACGAGAGCTGATCTAATAGATCTAGTAGATACGGCAGGCACTGATATGGTTTTCACGCCGAAGGCCGGAATTATGTATCGACCAATAGCAAATCTGAAGTTGCGTGCATTTTATGGCAGTGGTCACCGTCAAGCACGATCATATCACCTCTACAATCACTATTCAGAAGCGGGACCAGCATTTGTAAATGGTGCAGGATTAAAGCGACGAACGAATAGAAATCTTAAGGCAGAAACGATGCAAGGCGGTGAGGTTGGTGCTACATGGAAACCAACTGAAGCTTGGAGAGTCGACGTTAGTTATTTTATTCATCGAATGGAAAATAGGGTTCTACGCCAAATTAATGTGTACGATTCGACCTTAGCTTCGCCACCTGGAGCACCAATTAAACTCCAGGGAGTGAGCTATTTTAATGGTGAATCATACTCAACACTTGGTTCGTTCATGCTCAATATAAACTATGAGAAACGGTATGCCAAGGCTGGATATAATTTAGGGCTAAGCTATCAATTCGCATCGGGAACCGAAAGAGTGGAACCGGAAGAAAATTCCCCAGCAGCTGAGGTGGAAACTGTGCCCGGTTATCGATTTGTTCCAAGGAACATGATTAAAGCAAATGTGGTCATTGATGCGTTTGGATTTACGCTTGCAATAAACACACAGTTCTACGGTGATTATATAACAGAAGTTTATAGAAGCAATGCTTTTATTGAGCACGATGACGATGACAATTATTACTTCAATGCTGATATCTCAATTCACAAAGAATTGTTCCGACAGCTGAGTTTGACTGCCTCTGTTGGAAATCTACTAAATTCTTCTCAATCAGGGATTCCAAATGTTAATGTTTCAGATAGCTGGAACTACAATCCTCAATATGGTAGAACGTATCGTTTAGGGTTAATTTTTAAGCTTAATTAATGGCGAGAAAAATAGCCCATCTGCTTATACTCTTGTGTTCAACGTTTTCGTTTGGACAGGATATGATTATTGAGAAACAGGAACGCAACATTGAACATGTAGATAGATACATCAAATTTGCAGAAAGTCATACCAACAAGGATAGTGTTTTCTACTATTATGAGCGCGCTCAAATAATTGCACAAAAGATCAAGTACAAGGAAGGTAATGTGATTGCCTTGAATAAATTAGCCGCAATTAGTGAAGGCCATAACCTAGTTTTTGAACGATTGAGGTACCCATTGATGCTTGTGGAGGTGCTGGACCGAGCGGGGAAGAATAGTGAACGTGGCCAGGCAAGGTATGATCTTGGAGTTCTCTATTACGATGAAGGGCTCTATGACAAGTCGGTTGGTGTCTTGGATTCTGCAAGAAGTATCCAACTCGAGAATAAGCCCCTAGCGAGTTCAATTAGATTGGCATTGGTCAGGGCATACAAGAGCGCAAACAACTTGAGCGATGCGCTGGTGATTGCTCGTGAACTTCAAGATGTTGGAGGATTATCTTTGGAGCAAGGTGTTTCTCTTTATAAAGAGAAGGCGGAAATTTACCACGAATTGAAAGCATATGATAAAGAACTAGGGAGCTATTACAATCTTCTGAAACATATAAAAGGTACAAAATATGCCTACCTGACGGAAGTTACTTGGAACAATATTGGGTATGCTCAAAAGTACCTCGGTAACTTGTCGGATTCTAGAAATGCATTCAGGATGGTCATTAATTCTGAAGGGAATGTAAGCGAAGACCTATTGGGAGGAGCTCACTACAACTTGGGATTGAATTATCAAAACAAGAAGGATAAGGATTCCGCAATTATTCACCTAAAATTAGCAGTTGGCTACCTTAGAGATGCAGGGAAATGGGAAGAATTGGCGAGGTGTTATAACGTTCAGTCGATGGTCCATTACCAGCACGATGAATATTTAGACGCACAACGTGCTATAGATGCAGCTTATGTGGTTGCTCGTGATCATCACAGTCCGGAAACACTTGCAAGAACGCACGAAATCCAATCGTATCTTCATCAAGATTTGTTCGAGTACAAGTTGGCACTCGAAAGGTATAAAGACTATCTGTCCATTCGTGATTCATTGGTTAATGTAGATCGAAGCCGTGAACGTGCGCGATTGTTTGATCAATATAGGGTAGAGGAATTTGAGAAGCGCTTGCGGTTGATCTGGGCAGAGGATGAGCTGAAAAATATCGATATGGCTCGATTGAAAGCTGAAAAGGAAGCCGCGGATGAACGTTATCGAGCAAAAGAACAAGAAGCACTCGCAAGATTAGAATACAGCGAATTACAGGCTAGGGGAGCGTTGAATCAATTGAAAGTTCAAGAGCAACGTCAAATATTGATTAATCAGCAAAATGAGCTCGAGATTAGTCAGCGTGAGAATGAACTGAAGGAATTAGCACTTGAAAAGGAACGGTTATCTGCCAGTGAACGTGAGAAAGAAATTCAACTTCTGGCAAAACAAAATGAGTTGCAATTGGAAATTCAGCGGAGAGAGCAAGAGGAGTTCGAAAGTCAATTGCAGCTAATCTTCAGTGTCTTGTTCTTTATCATCCTGATACTAATTGGAATTCTCTTCGCCTACCGTCAACTTAGAAAGCGGAAGAAGCAAATTGAGGCGCAAAGCCTTATTATTATTGAGTCTAAGAAATTGATTGAAAAAGAGAAAGAAAAATCAGATAGCTTACTCTTAAATATTCTCCCAGTTGCTGTTGCTGAAGAATTGAAACTTACGGGTTCTTCTAAACCAAAATTGTACGAGGAAGTTTCTGTTGGCTTTACGGATTTTGCTGGATTTACAATGATTTCAGAGAAATTAAGTCCTAGAGAGTTGGTGGGTAAATTGGACGAAATTTTCCTTGAGTTTGATCAAATTGTTGAAAATTATGGCCTGCAGAGAATCAAAACAATTGGAGACGCATATATGTTCGCATCTGGATTACCGGTTCAGATGGACGATCATGCAGAGCGATGCGTTCGTGCTGGGATAGAGATGAGAGATTATATCGAACGGCATAATGCCGCGTTGAAATCAGGCGATCCTCTCTGGAATTTGAGAATTGGAATCAATACAGGACCGGTAGTTGCCGGCGTAATTGGAATTAAAAAATTCGCCTATGATATCTGGGGAGACACGGTAAACTTAGCGGCCCGGATGGAGTCCAGCGGTGAAATTAAAAAGGTTAATATTTCTGGAAGGACACACGACAAGGTAAAAGAGCTTTTTGAATGTGAATACCGTGGTAAAGTTCACGCCAAAAACAAAGGCGAGATTGACATGTACTTTGTTGAATTCAAAAAGTAATCTTAAGTAGTAGTTTTGTTGAATGATAATGCATGGTTATCTTCTATTTCTCCGTTCACGGTTCTTCTGAATTTACTCAGCGACTTTATCTTGAAAATCTACATCTAGTGCTTTTGCAGATGCAATTAAGGCCTTGTGAGCATTTTTATAGCTTAAGAAATCATAGACCTCATGGGTTTTATTCCGAGTTACGATTCGAATGTAGTAGGTTCTTGTTTGGACAGTAGCGGATCTTCCAATTGGTGCGATACCAGGTAAAATACCTCGTAAGGTTTTTGTGTCACCTGATAAAATGGGCGTCACTGTCAATACATTATCAAAGGACTGCCAAGTTCCCCAAGTGATGCCAAGAGTACTTCTGAATTTCCGAAACTGTTTACCTCAAATATCAAGGTCAGTATTCACGATGATATATAATATACCAACAAAGATGAGGGGTAGTGCTAGATATGGACTTATCGTGAAACAAATCAAACCGATGCCGACAGAGGCAACTCCTTGAATGAGGTATTGATTGCTTATTCCTTCCGATTTGTGGGTGATGGGATCCTCCGGCATTTACTGTTTCGCTTCCTAATAATTTAGCGAAAATTGAAGGGATTTCCAAGTATTTTGGACGTAATCGTTGGCTCTTTTATGGGGAATCATGCAAAAGACTCCCCATGAACAACAGCCTTAACAAGGGAGTTTACACCCTATTTAATCAAAATGCTACTTTACAAATTTTCGCGTGATTGAATTGCCTTCAGCGTTGATTTTTACGTAGTAAAGTCCTTTCGACAGCATCTCGGTTGCGATAGTGTTCGTCCCGATCAGGTTTGCGTTCTGAATCACCAATCGTCCCATGGCATCTCTAATTTCAAGTGAATAGTGATCAATTGATGAAGAAGCATTAATGGTTAATTCGGAGTTGAAAGGATTTGGAAATACCGCGATGTTTTCAAGATTATTTTCGGGCGTTCCAACAATGAAAACGCGTTCAACACGAATGTCATCAATGAAATAATAGGATCCGTAAGTACCTGGCGCACCTGATGCGGTCGGATTTGGAACTAAAGTCGTTGAATTGTCATCGTAAAAATTTCCAATCGTGAGGTGTGTGTATGCTTCCAATGCCGTAATTGTATCGATGATTTGTGTCCACGTTTGATCATCTGAAATTACCGCGTTAGCTTCAACTTGTGGAACCGCTAGTAAGACGCCATCTCCTGCTTGAAAAATGGTAGTTGTCGATAAATGTGCACCGATATTACTTGTTGAATTCTCCGTTGAATCTGCAAGAGAAACATAAAATTCTACGGCATACAACCCATTGATTGCGAGTGGACTTGTGAATTCAACTTGAATATAATCACGTTGGTTAAACGTAGGAATCGTATACATGAACGCTCCTGCCATAGCATTTCCTGACCTTGGTAATTGAGATCCTTTAATTCCTATAGGTCCGGGATACGTGCTGTTGGGCTGAAAATTAAAACATGTCTGAGCAATATTGTCGAAGAAGGGGTCAGGAGTGCCGCTTGTGGCACTAGACCAATTTGCGAAGGCGTTGTCAAAATCCCCAGCCCCTGCAATTCCACAGAACGGATTTGTAATTGTTTCAAATCCTGGGTTTGGAACTAAATTTTGAGCATTGACAGCTGTTGCCAATGCTAGTAGGGAGATTAAAGAGATAATTTTCATGACTAGAATAATAAGTGTGCGTTAAGCTTTTTTCATTTGAGACGATCAAATGAGGAATACACGCTACTAACGAGCCTTGTGGGTAAATAGTTGCAAGCGGACGAAGTTATTTTTGGACTTATCGAGTAAGCGAATAGTTAGGAATCAAATGTGATTGGTAATTAGTCTGTTAAGCCGCTTTATGGGCCAGACAAGCGATAACCTTCATTGGAATGTCTGAAGTGACGATGTACTCATGACGCTTATCAATCACAAACTCAACGTAATCGCCTACGCCATAGTTGGCAGTCACGCCATCAATAGTAGCTATGCAATCGCCTTCTACGATAAGGAATTTCTCCGTATATTTTGTGTGTAAATGATCTGGTTCGCCATTTTTAATCCATGCGATGACCATCGTTGCTTCTGGCGTTTGAGATAAGACCTCCATGTGCATTTCTTTATAGTCTTCTGGCTCTTTGACAGTGTCAAGCCAATATTCATACTCAGAAATGGTTGATTTTGCAGATAAGACTGGCGGAATTTCAGCTTCTTCAATTGCTGAAAAAATAGAAGCTTCTAATGATAATGGTGGAGTAACAGCATGTGCGTTCGCATACACCTCCAAAGATTTTTCAATGGTCGTAATTTCGCCCTTTATTTCTGGGTATTGCTTCGAGAGTTTAAGAATGTCTGAACATTCTTCTTCAGAGAGCTGTCCTAAAACAAACTCCTCGAGTATACCTGACGCTATGTAGTCTGCTACATTCAAATCACTTAATTAATTTTCTTAGTTCTATTAGTCCGCTGCGCACTCTAGTCTTGACTGTACCCAAAGGAAGCGCTAAGTACTCTGCAGCCTCAGAATGGGTATAACCTTTAATATATACGGTTTCAATCACCAATTTGGATTCAGGGTTGAGCAAATTTAACACTTCTGATAAACCAATATGGTCTATGCTGGTTTCGGAAGCGTGATTCAGGCTCTCAAATGCGAAATCACCTGAACTTTTTGAATTCTTTTGAAATTCTTTCGAGCGTGTGAAATCGATCGCCGTGTTTCTCGTAATATTTAACATCCAGGTAAACAGCCTTCCCTTTGAACTATCGTATTTAGAGAAATTCTTCCAAATTTTCACGAAGGCATCTTGCATTACATCCTTGGCAATTTCCTCATCCCCAACAACCTTTAATGCAATACCATAAAGTGCGGATGAATAGTTCGCGTAGAGTACGCTAAACCCATCCTTCTTGTTGTTGGCAACTTGCTCAATCAACACTTCTTCAGATATGTTATTGCTAGTTATTTTCAATTTTTAGTCCGTCTAGGAGTAATGTAATATAAGGGATAAATTGTTAATTTATACGTAAGATTAATATCACTGAATGTAAATTCTATTCACCTCACTTTCAATCGAAAAAATAGACAGTTTAAAGAGAAAGCCAAATCGTCATAATTATTACAATCCCAATAATACTTCCACAGGATCCTTAGATCCAAAGATCATACGTTCTGGATTCTCCAACATTTCCTTTACTTTGACCAAGAAGCTAACAGATTCCTTCCCATCAATAATTCGATGATCATAAGAGAGCGCAACATACATAATTGGACGAATTACGACTTCACCATTAATTGCGACGGGTCGTTGTATGATGTTATGCATTCCCAAAATTGCAGATTGCGGAGGGTTGATGATAGGAGTGGATAACATAGATCCAAATACTCCACCATTCGTGATAGTAAACGTTCCACCAGTCATTTCGTCCGGAGTGATTTTACCATCTCTCGCTTTAATTGCCAAACGTTTGATTTCACGTTCGATTTCAGCCAAACTCATTTGTTCAGCATTGCGAACTACTGGAACCATTAATCCCTTTGGTGAAGAGACAGCAATACCAATATCCGCGTAATCGTGTAATATCATTTCCTTTCCATCAATCTGTGCATTAACAGATGGATAGAGATTCAATGCCTCTGTAACAGCCTTCGTGAAAAAGGACATAAATCCTAAATTCACTTCATGGTGTTCAGAAAATGCTTTTTTATACTTAGTTCGAAGGTCCATGATTGGCTTCATGTCAACCTCATTGAAGGTGGTTAACATCGCTGTTTCGTTCTTCACTCCTACAAGTCTTTCAGCAATCTTACGACGCATTAAAGACATTTTTTCAGGAGATGTGTCTCTTGTTCCTCCCCATCCTTGTGCAGCATCGGGAGCGAACCCAGCCGCCATTGCAGCAAGGACATCTTGTTTTGTAATACGACCTGCTTTACCAGTTCCGCTTAGCTGATTCGAAGAAATTCCGTTTTCAGACATGATCTTAGCCGCAGCAATTGACGGAGTACCTGAAGCATATGATTTTTCTGCTGTTGGTTTCACTGGGTCTGGGCTGGGCGTTTTAGCTGCCGTAACAACCGGTGCTGGGCTTATCGGTGTATCAATAACTGCTTTAGAAACTGTTCCTGCAGATTCGAAACCTGCTGGTTTCTCAGCCGAAGTGTCGATTAAGCATACAACTGCGCCAACAGCTACAGCATCGCCTTCTTCAGCCTTCAGGGTTATCGTCCCGCTCTCTTCAGCAGGAAGTTCAAGTGTCGCTTTATCGGAATCGATTTCAGCAATCGCTTGATCTTTTTCTACATAGTCTCCATCAGATACCAGCCATTGTGCAATTTCTACTTCTGAAATAGATTCACCTGGACTCGGCACTTTCATTTCTAATACTGACATGTCTTTTATCTTTTAATGTTTTATTAAGCTTTTACCTTCTTTTTCACCTTCGCGTAGGCAAACAAATCATCGAATAGCTTCGCTAAACGACGTTTGTGTAAGTCATGTGATCCTTCTGCAGCTGCAGCCGATGCATCACGGCTAACTCCAATTAAATTAAGTTCTCGAAGTTCCATAGCCATGTAAGACCACGCGCCCATGTTGGCAGGTTCTTCTTGCGCCCAAATGATCTGCTTCGCATTTTTATACTTGGCAATAATCGAATCAATTTGTGTCTTTGGCAATGGGTAAAGTTGTTCAACTCGAACAAACGCCATACTCTCAACGCCTAAGTCTTCCGCTTTTTGCGTCGCTTCATAGTAGAACTTCCCTGAACAGAGTACAAGCGTGTCTATTTTGCTCACTACAGCATTTGTATCATCAATCACTTCTTGGAAACTTCCCTTTGCCATTTCATCCAATGATGAAGTTGCTCTAGGGTGACGTAGAAGCAATTTTGGTGAGAAAACAACTAACGGTTTTCTAAATTCACGCTTTAATTGTCGACGTAATAAGTGGAAGTGATTTGCTGGTGTAGAAGTATTTACTACCTGAATATTCAAATCAGCAGATTGCTGTAAAAAACGTTCCATGCGGCCACTTGAATGTTCAGCACCTTGTCCTTCATATCCATGAGGTAGAAGCATAACCAATCCGCTTTGCGTTGCCCATTTATCTTCCCCAGCCGTAATAAATTGATCGACCATAATTTGCGCTCCATTATAGAAATCACCAAATTGTGCTTCCCATATTGTCAAGCCATTAGGACAAGCTAAAGAATAACCATATTCGTAACCAAGTACTCCGTACTCAGATAAGAATGAATTGTAAATTGTAAATGGCGCTTGTTTCTCAGAAAGAAGATTTAGTGTTACCACCTCTTCTTCAGTATCTTCGACTATTACCACTGCATGTCGATGAGAAAAAGTTCCACGCTCAACATCCTGACCACTTATTCTAACAGGGTGACCTTCTTCAAGTAAGGTAGCATATGCAAGCATTTCTGCAGCTCCCCAATCCAATCGATCTTCTTTAATTGAGTTTAATCGCTCTTTGAAGATTTTAGAAATCTTACGGAAGTATTTTTTGCCATCAGGTAGCGTAGCTATTTTTTCTCCAAGCTTTAAAAGCGTCTTTTTTGCAACTCCCGTTTCAGGAGATTTTTCAAAATCTTCAGGTTGTGCGTGTCGTAAACCTGCTCCTTCCTCACTTAAAAAATCATGAATGAGTGCCCTTTCGTGCTTCCGAGATTCTATAAATTCTTCTTCAAGATAAGCATTGTACTTATCGCCAAATTCTTTTGCTTCGGCCATATTCACAATTCCCTCGCTGATTAATTGCTCGAGGTAAATGTCTTTTGGATTAGCATGTTTAGCTATTAAGCTATATAATTTTGGTTGTGTGAATTTTGGTTCATCACCCTCATTATGTCCATATTTTCTGTAGCCAAGAAGGTCTATAAAAATGTCACTTTGAAAGTGTTGGCGGTAAACCATTGCCATTTCCATGACCTGAATTACTGCCTCTACGTCATCCGCGTTTACATGGAATACCGGACACAATGTTGTCTTAGCAACATCCGTACAATAGGTAGACGATCGTCCATCTTTGTAATTAGTTGTAAAACCAACTTGATTATTTGTTACTATATGAATCGTTCCACCTGTCTTATAGCCCTCGAGCTTAGCCATTTGAATTGTTTCGTAAACGACTCCCTGACCTGCAATTGCGGCATCACCATGAATTAATACTGGGCATACCTTCGAGTAGTCGTTTTCCAACGTGCTGTCTGCTTTTGCTCGAGCAATTCCTTCGACTACCGTATTTACAGCTTCAAGGTGAGATGGGTTCGGTGAAAGCGTTAACCCCACTTCTTTACCATTATTGGCTTTTACATAAGAAGTAAATCCTTGATGATATTTAACGTCGCCGTCAAATGTATCGTCCGTCCCAAATTCTTTTCCCTCAAATTCAGAGAAAATATCTTGTGGACGTTTTTCAAATATATTCGTGAGCGTATTTAATCTTCCTCTATGAGCCATTCCCATAACGAAGTATTCAACTCCTTCTTCAGCTCCTTTATGAACCAAAGCATCAAGGGCCGGGATTAAACATTCTAAACCTTCAATAGAAAAACGTTTTTGTCCAACGAACTTCTTTCCCAAAAAGGATTCGAAGCTAGTCGCCCTGTTTAACTTCTTGAAAATATCGATCTTTCTAGCTTTATCGTACTTAGGTCGATTTTCAATTTCAATATGATTTTTAAACCAAGCAAGGTGAGCTGGTCGACGCATGTACATGTATTCAATCCCTATAGATTGGCAATATGTTTCTTCAAGATCCGCAATTATTTCACGAAGCGTCGCTGATTTCAATCCTATATCCTCGCCGGCTTGAAAAACCACATCAAGATCCGATTCTTCTAATCCTAAATACTCTAATGTGAGTGTTGGCGCATATTTTCTACGCTCCCTAACCGGATTTGTTTTGGTAAAAAGATGACCGCGACTTCGGTAGCCGTCAATCAAGTTAATTACCTTAAATTCTTTCTGGAAATTTTCCGGAACTCCGCCGCCATCTTCAAAGCTGGATTGAGCAAAATCGAATCCTTCGAAAAACTTTTGCCAGCCGATGTCGACACTTTTAGGGTCGTTCAGGTACATTTTGTATAGATGATCAATCGCATTGACATCTGCGTTACCTACGTATGTTACTTTATCCATCTTATTTGTGCACAATTATGGAATAACAAATTTAGACAATTTGGTCACTTAAAGCAGGCATATAGAGGAAAAAAGGAGGTAAATCGATAAGAACCTTAAATAAGCGCTGTCTCTGAGGGTAACTTGTCCAAAACCTTAGGAGGAAATCAAATCCATAGTTAACCAGCTGCTCTGGAAAATGTCGGACGATTTCTCATTTAAAACCCTTCCTCGTCGAACTAGAATGACTTGGAAGGGTTTTTTATTTGCTACTCATCACAAATTAGCATTGTTTTAGTTTATAATTTATTCTTAGCAATCTTGGCTAGAACATGCGACTGATATGGATCTGCGCTAAATGATTTCTGTAGTAACTTTTTGCCTTCGGCCACATTTCCTGTCTCTATTGTAATCAATCCAGCTAAACAGTTTAATTTGGGAGAATTGCTATTTGTATTCATTGCTTTTGCCAAGTGCATTTTAGCCGACTCATAATCTCCTTTTTGATAAAAAATAGCCGCGATGATTTGGTTAACGTCAATGTTGTTAGGACGAATTTCATATTCGTGCATCGCATTTTTTAATGCCATATTGTAGTCTTCTGTAAACTCAAAGTACATACGTGCCATTTCTAATCCAACTTCATGATTATGACCGTGTCCAGAGGAGGATGCATGGCTATGGCCGTGATCATGGTCGTGATCTGAATCGTGCGTGTCTCCATTCAACGCTGCAAATGCTCGGCTCTTTGTCTTGTTCAGCTTTTCAGTTTTTCCCTGAAGCATGTAAACCGTTGCAAGCTCAGTATAGAATCCGGCATCCTCTATAAACGTGAGCGCATTTTCATAGATTTTTTCCGCTTCATCATAATTTGTTTTCTTCATTTCCAAACGAGCTAAACCGGCTAGGGCATACGGGTAATTTTCACGCTCCTCAATTGCCAGGGTATATTGCATTTCAGCATTAGCAAGATCACCTCGATCTTCATAAAGTCCACCCAAGGCAACACGACACCAAGATTTTCGTTCCAAGCCTGGATAACCGGCTGAAATTGCCATTTTCATTGCATCTATTGCACCATCATTTTCTCCATGAATCTCACGTAAGTAGGAGATCCTAGAATAAGAACGAAGGTCTGGGCGAATTGAGATCATCTTATCAGACATTTTTACAGCTTCCGAATAATTACCAAGCTCGACATTGGCATCTACCATCACGCCATATATTCCTGCATTGTATGCGTTGATTGACAATGCTTGACTTCCAACGGTTAGCGCTTGGCTAAATTTATGCTGTGATAGAAGAACAGTGGCTTTGAGTGAAAGTCCCTGGAACTTAGTGTCATTTGAAACTTCGTTGTCACTAATTATGTGATCAATTACCGTGAGCGCCGATTGATTATTATAGCCATAATTTCCAGTTACTCTCCCTTCCTGAATAAACACTTCTGCTATTTTTAGATAGGAAGCCAAGTCATCTGGATTTGCCTTTATGGCCAATACGGCATTGTCGTAAATGTCAAGGACGTGATCGCGTTCTTCAATAGTCCCAAAAAGTGATTCACGTTCCATTAGTTTGGGAATGTGAAATTGGTGCTTAACTTCTTTACTGATTTTGGATCTTTCTTGGGCATTCGAATCTCCGCAATTGGTGAGTGAAAATAATCCTCCGACAAGCGTACAACCTATAATTAATTTGATGTTTATCATTTTCATGGTGATGAGTTTTAAATAAGAGTGAGGAGTTTAACCTCCTCACTCAATGTTTCTAATTAGTGTATTTTAACTAGCTTGGTAACCATTAATATTTTACCATTTTTTGAAACTATTTTGGCGATATATGTACCTGCCTTAGCTCCTGATGCGTCCCAACTTACAGTATGTTTTCCTGCAGATTGAACTTTGTCGGACAATACAGCAACGCGTTTACCTGTGAGGTTATACACTTCGACGCGAACATCTTGTGAGCTTTGTAACTCGTAGGCGATTGACGTACTTGATCTAAATGGATTTGGTGAAGCAATTAAGCCCATTCCAATATTTCCTAGACCTGTAAGTCCAACCGATGTCGTATCTGATGCTGGTAGAATACCAGGTTGTGTATAGTCGTATTCGAGACCTCCACATTTACCAGTTCCTCTCCACGGCATTTGAACGTATGGGAATGTTGATTGAAACGAGGTGTCGTTTGCTTCAACTCCAGTCGTATATCCAAGGACATCCAATAGGTTGGCTGTAACTGGTGACGCTGTTGTATCATAATCATCATACCATAATCCAATTGCAGCGAGGACTACTCCTCCTACAGCTTGTAACTCAATCCGTGTAACATCATCTTCAAGGCGTCTTCCGTTCGGGAATCCGTCCATGTTTGGTATGTTTTGCAGCGCGGTTCCAGAAGCTGTGTAGGTAGGGTCGGTCAATCCGAGTACCGCTGCCTGCACCAATCCAAGTGAACTGAAATTTGGATCAGTTCTCGGAGTAACAGGCACTGCCATATTCAAGCGCAACATGTCTCCACCATTTGGTAAGAAGTTGTTGATAAATGGTTTTCCTGTTGTCAGCGGATTATTCCCTGTTTTACCTGTTGCCAATTGATACGGCTCTAGGTTTGGAACTCCTGTATGGAATATTGGCCATAAATCAACTGATCGAGGACTTGCCGGCGCCGGTAACAAGAGTGTACCAAAGACTGCATCATCAAGTGCAGTACCTGCGACTGCCGCAGATCCTTTTAGAGGATATAATCCATCATTACCATTTCCAAAATCGAAACCACCGAAAAGTTGTGCGAGTGAATTTCTTTGAATTCGTAGCGGCGAGAAACCTGGAACGGCAGTTCCGAACAAGGCATCATCCATGTACAATCCTAATTCTGGATTGTAGAAATAGTTGTCTAACGTGGTTTCTGCGAGTTCATCATACGGTGATAATGAATTCCAGTAATCTTTATCCCCAATTGGAATAACTACTTCATTGGTTAAAGGCATTCCAAGACGAGATACTTGAACCCACGATCCTGAATAACCTTCCGTTCCGTCTCCGTTCAATGTTCTGATTTGCTTACGACTTGCTGAAGCCCAAACCCCAATAACGTAGTCGCTGTCTAATATATCAGCCGCCATTGAAACGTCTTGTCCGTTTTTCTGAAGCATCGAAATTGGAACTTGAATTGCAATTGAACAAACGTTCATGCATGCCAGTCCGTCTCTCGCAATCCCTCCTTGTCGGGGTGCATCTCCTAGATCAAAAATTCCTCCGAGATCAACAAAGAAAGGATCGTCCGCAGGTCCGCAAAATACTTGTTCACCAGTCGCAGCGGAAGTAATTGCACTTGCCATCAATCCAGCATAGGACATTCCTAATCCTACGGTCGGATCATCAATAGAACGCGCACCGATATTTGGTGGGGGAACAACTCCATTGGTCACAACTGTTGTGAACGTAGCGCCTCCATCAGTACTTTTCTCTAGGTTGTACGTCGTTTTGAGGTTTTGCTGCCCTAGACGGATGTTGAAAAACGTCGTTGGATCTTCATTCACTTTATTGAATGTAAATCGATAAATAATATCGTCACCTGGGGTGCTTACATCATTATCGATGTGAATTTCATAGCGGATATTCTCACCAAAAGAATAATAATTTGGTCCACCATGCGGTAATTGTAAGGGAATGTAATTCGCGATGATCGTGACCGTGTTCGGATCGTCGGGACTTCTAAATACATAAAGGTCCGTATTATCTGCGAGCGGATCATTTGAAATCAGCGGCGCTTCCCTATGACTAGATGCGAACGCCGAGTAGCTGCATGAAAGAATCATGAAACAAGCGACGATACGCAAAGAAATGGTTTGTAATTTCATCTTTTCTAATTTTAGGTTTATATTTCTGTTCCTCTCCATGGGTTTTGAACGAATGGAAACGATGTCTTGAACGTCGTGTCATTTTGCTCAACACCAGTAGAGTATTGCAATACATTTAATAAGTGATTTGTCACTGAAGACTGCGAAGGACTTGCGGCATTGTAATCATCGTACCAAAGTCCGATCGCTGCTAAGACAACACCAGAAACTGCTTGCAATTCAATGCGCGTTACGTCATCCTCAAGGCGTCTTCCATTCGGGAATCCATCCATGTTTGGAATAAATTGCAATGTTGCATCAGTATTGTAAGCTGGATCTGTTAATCCGAGAACGGCAGCTTGAACAAGCCCAAGAGAACTAAATGCCGGATCTGTTCGATCAGTTACTGGAACAGCCATGTTCAAGCGCAACATATCTCCACCACTTGGTAGAAAGTTATTGATGAACGGTTTTCCTACTGCTAACGGATTTCCATTCTTTCCTGTTGCCAATTGATAAGGCGCCATATTTGGAACTCCCGTATGGAAGATTGGCCATAAATCTACAGAACGTGGACTGGCAGCCGCGGGTAATAATAGGGTGCCGAAAACAGCATCATCAAGCGCGGTGCCGGCAACGGCTGCTGTTCCTTTTAAAGGGAAGAGTCCATCTTGACCATTTCCAAAATCATATGCCTGTAAGGAGTTACGTTGAACACGCAATCCAGCAAATCCTGGAACTGCTCCACCAAACTGGCTGTCGTCCATGTACAGAGCTAACTCTGGATTGTAGAAATACCCATCTAAAGTTGTTTCTGCTATCTCATCATAAGGCGTAATTGAATTCCAAAAATCTTTCGATCCAATTGGAATAATCACCTCGTTCGTCAACGGCATCCCAATTCTGGATACTTGAACCCATGAACCTGCATCAGTATAACCGCCACCTGAAAGATTAAGTGTTCTGGTAGATGGACGACTTGCTGAAGCCCAAACGCCAATAACGAAATCAGGATCTAAAATATCAACCGCCTGGCTAACATCAAGACCTGTTTTTTGTAAATCTGAAATTGGAACTTGGATAACGATGCTATGCACATTGTACCTCGCAAGCCCATCTCGAACCTTATTTCCATTCATCTGTCTTGGTGCATCTCCTAAATCAAAGATTCCTCCCAGGTCGACGAAAAATGGATCATCAATGGGTCCACAAAAAACAGATTCGCCACTTGAGGCTGTGGTAACCGCATTACTCGCTAAACTTGCATAAGTAGCGTTAAGCCCCAAGACCGGATCTTCGATTGAACGAGGTCCAATGTTTGGAGGAGGTACGGTACCATTCGAAACTACAGTAATAAAAGTGACACCACCATCGGTGCTTTTCTCCATTGTATACGTAGTTTTTAGGTTTTGCGCACCTAATCTAATATTGAAGAACGTCGTTGGATCTTCATTTACTTTACTGAATGTAAAGCGGTAAATAATATCATCACCCGGTGTGTTAATGTCGTTGTCGATGTGAATCTCGTAACGAATGTTTTCACCAAATGAATGATAGTTTGGACCTCCGTAGGGCAACTCTGCAGGAATGTAATTCGCTACAATTGTAACCATGTTTGGGTCATCAGGACTTCTAAAAACGTAAAGATCTGTGTTGTCCGCTAAGGGGTCGTTTGCGATAAGTGGCGCTTCTCTATGACTAGAAGCAAAGACGGTATTTGTCATCGCACTGCACAACACTACTCCCAAAGTTAACTTAAGTCCTCCCGAAAAATAATTCTGAAATTTTCTCATGAGCTATTAGCTTGATTTGATAATGTATAGTCAAATGGATTTTCCATTCAAAGGATATACGAGACACACTCAGATGTGGATTTTTTAAGCTCAATTATTCCGAAACTATTTGGGAGGAATCAAATAGAATTATGCTGTAGTCTAATAAAGACAGACGTTTTTTACAAAAAGGAAGGAGTCAATTAGTTAAAAAAGCGACCTCAAATAAACTTTGTACGCTTCGCGACGAAGCACGAGATTACTTAGTTGGAGTATACAATCAGGCTCGTTCAGAATAGAGATTGATGTTGATTCAGGCATATCAATTTGATAGAATAGCTGTGATAGATTATGCGAATCGAAAACTTCCTTAATAGCTATTTGAAGATGATAAATAATTTGGGTAAGTTCCATTGGATTCACTTCGAACTCGGATGGAAATTCATAGCCAATTGAACGGAAATCCTTTGCAATTTGACATTGTGTGATGAG
Source organism: Flavobacteriaceae bacterium (assembly GCA_047624355.1). Classification (GTDB taxonomy): domain Bacteria; phylum Bacteroidota; class Bacteroidia; order Flavobacteriales_D; family Crocinitomicaceae; genus UBA4466. Next base: position 118,817 of record JBLHPQ010000001.1, read on the forward strand.
TACGAAATCTTCTTTTTCTAAGTAGCTCGAAACTTCTTGAACGGTCAACATTGTCTTCATAGTCAAAGGTAATAAATCCCTTAGCTTCAATTTCTATTCCTGTTTCAAATAGAAGGAAAAATGATCTTTTGGAAGTTTTAATGAAGTGGAAAACGTGAATCATCAAGATTATGGGTAGTTTGGACTAATGAAAATTAAGTTGTGCGTATTAATAATCACTGTCATAGGATCTCAGGGAGTTGTAGCTCAAGACACGCTGTTGTCTGGTGGATCAGGGTCGACACAAAATTTAGAGCGAATTGGCTATCGAAAAGAAACGATACTAAAACGAAGAATCAAAAAAGAGAGCAAAAAGGAAATTGTAATCAAGGGGTATTACCAAGAAGTGATTGGAACGACAACGCAAATGGATCCGCCGCAACCAATTTATGGTAAAAAGAAGCGATTTAAACGTGTTGAATCCACCGTCCGCGATAAAGGCTTCAGAAGAAAGTTTGGGATTTAGCTAATGCCGCTTCCTGCGTCAAATTCTTTTTCAGAAGCAACGAAACTCAATTCACCTTTTTCGTTTTCAGCCATTAAGATCATACCTTGAGATTCAACTCCACGAATTGTTCTCGGAGGTAAATTCATCAATACAGTCACCTGTTTACCAATAACTTCTTCTGGTGAATAATGTTTTGCAATCCCAGAAACGATTGTTCTCTTATCCAATCCAGTATCAACGAGTAGTTTCAAAAGTTTATCTGCTTTTTTTACTTTTTCAGCTTCTAAAATAGTCCCCAATCGGATATCCATTTTTGTGAAATCATCAAATGACGTCTCGTCTTTTTGAGGTTCAGAAACAGTTTCTACGGCTAAAGTTGCCTGGAGTTTTTCAACTTCGTTCGCTACTAATTCGTCTTCAATTTTCGGGAAAAGGATCGGCGCTTTTGTTGTTAAATGTCCTGAAGTCAATAGATCGGCTGATCCTGCAGTTTCCCAATTAGCTGTATGGAAGTCAAGATGTTCAGAAAGTATGGCAGCTGTTCCTGGCAGGAATGGTTGCAGAACAATACTTAAGTTCGCAGTAATCTGAAGTGCAATATTCATTATCGTTGCTACGCGTTCAGCATTTGCAGGATCTTTTGCCATTTTCCATGGTTCAGTATCCGCTAAATATTTATTCCCCAACCGTGCTAAGTTCATCGCTTCAAATTGCGCCTCTCTTAATTTATATGCGTACACCAATTTCGAAATTTTGGCTGGAATTGCTTCCATTTGCAGAAGAACCTCTTTATCAAAATCAGTTAATTCACTTCGCTCAGGAACAGCTCCATCGTAGTATTTTTGAGTCAGAACCAAGGCTCGATTCACGAAATTCCCTAGGATATCGGCTAGTTCGCTATTGATCCTTGTTTGGTATTCTTTCCATGTAAATTCACTATCCTTCGTTTCTGGAGCGATTGCTGTCAAAACGTATTTCAGTTCGTCAATCTTATCTGGATAGCTTTCAATGTACTCGTGCAACCAAACTGCCCAGTTTTTAGAAGTTGAAAATTTCCGCCCTTCTAAATTCAGGAATTCATAGGCAGGAACGTTATCTGGAAGAATAAGCCCTTCGTGCGATTTCAATAAAATCGGGAAAATGATGGCGTGAAATACGATGTTGTCCTTTCCAATAAAGTGGATTAATTTACGGTCGCCGGTCCAGTAATCTTCCCATTTTTTATTGTTGTCAAGTGCCCATTGCTTGGTAGCTGATATGTATCCAATTGGTGCATCCAACCATACATACAGTACTTTTCCGTCGCCTCCTTCAACTGGAACTTTTACCCCCCAATCTAAATCACGCGTCATAGCTCTAGGTCGAAGTCCATTATCTATCCAAGACATGCATTGCCCCGTTACTTGGTTTCTCCATTTAGAAGCATCGTGATGTGGAACTCCGTCAAGTGACCCTTCTTTAATCCATTCTTTCAACCAGTCTTCGTGTCGTTGCATTGGTAAATACCAGTGAGATGTAGATCTCATAATAGGTGTTTTACCACTTAAAGTCGACTTAGGATTGATCAGGTCATTTGGACTTAACGCTGAACCACAGTTCTCACATTGATCTCCATATGCCTCGACATGGTTACAATTTGGACAGTCTCCAGTGATGTATCTGTCGGCGAGAAATTGATCGTATTCTTCGTCGTAGTATTGTTCGCTCGTATCTTTTGTGAAATGCCCTTTCTCATCAAGTACTTTGAAGAACTCTTGAGCCGTTTCGTGGTGAATTTCCGCAGATGTTCTATGAAAAATATCGAATGAAATGTCAAAATCTTTGAACGCATCTCCGATTATTTTGTTGTACTTGTCGACAATAGCCTTCGGTGTTGTTCCTTCCGCTTTAGCGCGCAATGTGATTGCTGCACCGTGCTCATCACTACCACAGATATAGGCTACATCGTGCCCATTCATTCTTAAAAAACGCGTAAAGATATCGCCTGGTAGATAAACTCCTGCAACGTGACCTAGATGAAGGGGGCCGTTCGCATACGGTAAAGCAGCCGTAACTGTATATTTTTCTTTTGACATTCTGAGATGATAGAATTAGGCGCGAAGATAGTTAATTATGAAAGAGGATGTCTAGATATTGGACCGTCTTTGAATTTTAGATGTTGGACAAGAGAATAGATGGATCAAGCTTCGTTCTGAATGACCTAACTTGTCTAATAGTACCTGCTAATTCTATCGGCGGTTTTTCATAATCTGAGGAAGAAAGAAAAGAGAGGTCACATGCAATCATTAATTGTAGACGTTAGATGCTAGACAGCTATAGCTTTTAGATGTAGGAATATGAAAAGCTCAAGTTATTGATTAACTCTTAAATAGGAACCTTAATATCTAATCAGAATGCACAACTACAAAAAAATAAAATGTTGGCAAGCAAGTCAATGCTTTTGTGTGGATATCTATAATGCTACTTCAGATTTCCCAAATGAGGCGTGCTGCAGTATCAATACCATCTAATATAGCAGAGGGAGCGGATAGAAACACGGATAAGGAGTTATCGCGATTTCTTGCCATTGCAATGGGATCAGCATTTGAAATTGAAACACAACTCATGATTTCTCAAGACTTGAATTTACTTGAATTGGAAAAGTACAATGAGCTTCATGTCAAATTGGAAGATATTATTCGCCAAATGAGAGCATTTAAAAATATCCTCATTTAACATCTAATCTCACCTCAACAGGCTTAGTATAAACGTTACATCCTCACCGTTCATTCTTCAGGTCAGAACACTCGATTTGACATTGGTTTCATCCAACATCTAACAATGTCTATACTATTACGTCCGTCTCCACAAATGAGATGGCATACCTCTCCAGTTCTTCCAAAATTGGCGTGTAAATTTCAGGTTGAACTGGAAGTGTGACGCCAGTGGTTTTCAATGCACCTGTAAGAATCATTTTTGCGCAAATTGCTGCTGGTAGTCCAACGGTATTTGACATCGATGTAAAGACTTCATCTTCTCCTAAATTCACCATATGAGATGTGATTTTATGGTCTTTATTATTCAATGTATATTCAAATTCATGAATCATTACAAGCATGTCTTTATCACCATCTTCAAGAGACAGTTTATCGACCAATATTTTCTGTAAAGCCTTTGCTGGAGATGGGTTTTCTAACCCAACAAATGGTTCATCCTCAAACATTCCAAGCCATTCGAATCGTTCATAGAGTTCCATTCGATCTTCCCGTAAGAACAACTTAAATTTATCCTCAACACTTTTTGTAGGATGATAAGGCAGATAAGCATTCATAAATGAACGCGGCGTTAAGTTCTCTGTATTGGTCATCGGATAAGAGTCGTCAGTCATTCCTAACTCAATAAAAACATTCCATGCAACGCAGTAACCTGGTCTTCGAAGGGTCCCTCTAAAAATGGTCGGGATTTTTTCTAATCCATAGGTCGATCTATAAGAGAGGGAATCGCGATTTGCATAACCTACAAAATCGCCGAATCCGTCAATAGACATGTTATGAAGCCGTCCAAAAAGACGATTATAAGGAATGTACTTATACTGTCCATTCTGAACAAATGAAGCCGCACCACCTTGTCCGGCTAGGACTACATTTCGGGGATTCCACGAAAATTTGTAATTCCAAGGATTATTGTCACTTTCTGGTGCTACTAAACCACCACAAAACGACTTAAAGCTCTTAATTTCACCTCCTTTAGCTTGCACGCTGTGAATGATTTTCATCGCACTCATGTGATCAATACCTGGATCGACACCAATCTCATTCATGATAACAATTCCGGCTGCTTTTGCGCGTTCATCTAACGCTTTCATCTCTGGTGAAATATAAGATGGGGTAATCAAATTCGTTTTTGTTTCGATGCAGTCTTCCGCTACATCAATATGGAAACGCGCTGGCAACATGGAAATCACCAAATCGGCATTTTCAATCTCCGGTTTACGTTCAGAAGCTTCTAAAGCATTAAAACTAAGCGCTACACCGTTCGGGTGACCGCCAATTTTTTGCTCGGCAAGTGAGAGATCTCGATCTACGAGACGCACCTGCCAATTGTGCTCTGTTGAATTTTCAAGAAGATATCGAATTAATGAAGATGATGAGAGTCCGGCTCCCAAAATGAGAATTGTTTTCATTGCTTTAACTTGGTATATCAAAAGTAAAAAATACATCGACGCGACAAAACGTTAAATATAAAACTTATCCAACCTGTGATTGTTAAAAAACTATTATAGGATCCCAAGGGTCTTTATAACTTGACCGTAGCAAGTCATTCAGGCTAGACCTTGTGATTGACTAGAAAACGACTATTTTTGTTTACCAAATTAATGTATCAGTATGGGAAGAGCATTTGAATATCGAAGAGCGAGTAAAGAAAAACGATGGGATAAGATGTCAAAGTTGTTCCCAAAGTTAGGGAAGGCAATTACGATGGCGGCCAAAGAGGGAGGAACAGATCCTGACATGAATGCAACACTGCGGACGGCAATTAAAAACGCCAAATCCCAGAACATGCCAAAAGACAATATTGATGCAGCGGTTAAGCGTGCAAATGCGAAAGATGTAGAAGCGTTTAGCGAGATTGTTTATGAAGGGAAAGGTCCGCATGGCGTGCTGGTTGTTGTGGAATGTGCAACGGACAACTCTACACGAACGGTTGCTAATGTGAAGTCATATTTCAATAAAGCAGGCGGTGCGGTTGTTCCGAATGGATCGCTTGAATATATGTTTGACCGTAAGTCTGTGTTCGAATTTGATCATGCAGAAGGGATGGACATTGAGGAAATGGAGCTTGAATTAATCGATGCTGGGTTAGACGAAATTGAAGAAGAAGAAGGAGTAGTTTTTGTTTATGGGGATTATACATCGTTTGGAAATCTAGCGAAAGGCTTAGAGGATTTATCGATTGATGTTCTGAAATCGAATTTACAGCGTATCGCCACTTCTCCCGTTGAATTTTCGGAGGAACAATTGGTCGATATCGAAAAAATGTTGGATAAGATTGAGGACGATGATGATATCCAACAAGTATTTACAAATATTGCCTAGCATCTTGCTATGTTAAAGTCAAAGATTTTATTAATTCTGTTCTTGACACTAATCACAGGCCAATCTGTTCATGGACAGAAAATAGATAAAAAGCTCATTAGCCCTAATCTTAAAGAGTTGCCGGATTCTTTAAAAAGGAAGACCCTTACAGAACTTTCCAATTTATTTGGCACGGATAAACGACCTGCGATGCATAATTTCATTGAAATTTATGAGCGCAATTTCGCTCCGATCAAGGACTCGATTAAAAAATTCTTTGAGATCGGCATCTTTAATGGGGCATCACATAAGATGTGGAAATGTTATTTCCCGAATGCTGAAGTATACGGAATCGACATCAAAGAGAAACCATGGGTCGAAAAATTAGGGATTCATACGTCCATCGCAAATCAAGGAAAAAGAAGCGATCTTCAGAGTTTTGTAGAAGAATTTGGGTCCAGTTTTGACGTGATTCTAGACGACGGAAGTCATATAGTTCGCCACCAACAAGTTTCATTCGCTTTCCTATTCAGACATTTGAAACCAGGAGGCCTCTATATTATCGAGGATGTTCATACATCGCTTCCTGAATTTTATAGTGATGACTTTGAGGTGGATTCAACAGGGAGCAACACAACTTTAAAGATGATTAACGATTATATAGCCACTGAAAAAATCGTAAGCGAGTACATGACTCTCGAAGAAATTCGCTATCTTGAACAGAACATTGAGTACGTTGATTTATCCAAACGTAAGAGCGGAATGCACAGTACTTTATGCGTTTTCCGAAAGAAATTGTGATATGTCGTGATTTTCAAAGCTTGAATACCACGATTTTATTGGATTACAGCAAAATAAAATCGATTTTTGTGAGTTCTTCTAAAAGAAGAAACAAACTGCGAGAAAACATAGCATGAAAAGAATATTCAAAATTGGAGGAATTTTACTGATTGTAGCATTAATTGCTGTGGCCTGTTCTACCGAAAAGAATACAGTAATAAACCGAAATTTCCATAGTTTAAACGCTCACTATAATGGTTATTTTAATGCTGTTGAGCTCCTTGACCAATCCATATACACGTATAGAAGTTCAAGGCAAGAAGATTATTACAAACTCTTACCGATAGATCCGCTTCCAGATGAAACTGAAGTGAGTGGAATGTACCCCGCAATTGATACTGCGATCGCAAAGTGTAAAAAAGTGATACGAGATCATTCGATGCCCGGTAATGATAAGCCAGCAAAGAAGAAGGAAGAACACAATAAATGGATTGATGAAAACTGGACGACAATAGGGAGAGCTTCCTTCTATCGACGCGACTATGAGGGAGCAATGAAGAGCTTCTTGTACGTTCGGAAATTCTATAG
>JBLHPQ010000002.1:0-117146 GCA_047624355.1 Flavobacteriaceae bacterium
AGACATCGATAACGCATCCGTCGCATTCATCTGTAATTATCGAGGGAGTTAGTTCACGGACATGTGTCTTCTCTAAATTGATCACGCGAGGATCACTCTTTATTCGTTCATGCAATTGTTTTGTTCCGACATCAACAGCAAAGACCTTTTTCACTTCGTTCTTTAGTAATACTTCAGTGAAGCCACCTGTAGAAGCGCCAATATCCATCATAGTCGCATTTTTAAGCGTCGGATTCCATTTTTTGAGTGCTTCGAGAAGTTTGAGTGCACCTCGCGATACCCATGGGATTTCTTCAGTAATCATCTCAATTTCACAATCAACAGCAAAGCGCTTGCCTGTCTTAGTTATGAGTTTACCGTTGACTTTAACGCCAGTTTCACGAATGATTTTCTCCGCTCGCACCCTTGTGGTCACTAGTTTTCGTTGAATTAATAGTTTGTCGAGGCGCTCTTCTTCCATGGTGCAAAGGTACAATTAGATCGTTTGATTTCGTACTATTTGCAACTCCTGCGTATATTTGCACTTTAATTGACAATAGTGAAGACAGTTTACATAACACGAAGAGAAATTTTCAATGCGGCCCATAAGCTCTGGAATGAGAATTGGTCGGATGAGAAAAATAGCGAAGTTTTTGGCAAGTGCAGCAATCATAATTGGCATGGACATAACTTTACGATTTTAGTTACCGTGAAGGGAATTCCCAATCCTGAGACAGGGTTTGTGATTAACTTGAAGGACTTAAGCGATATCATTAAAGATAGAGTTATTGAGCCAATGGATCATAAGAACCTAAATTTGGATGTTCCTTTTATGAAAGGATTATTAGCTTCGACGGAGAATATGGCGATTCAAATTTGGGAACAGATCAAAGCGCCAATTTCTGAAGCCGGAGGTGAGCTAGTCAAAATTAAACTTGTAGAGACCGAGAATAATTTTGTTGAGTATTTCGGAGGTGGACAACCTTTTTAGTAAGCTTAGGTTGAGTTTCCCGTCACATTAATTTTGAAGATTATGAGTTTCGACTACGACGATAAAATTACTGATTCACTAAAAGTGAATTTTGAAAGTGTTCTGAATGAACTCGGAGAAGATGTGAACCGCGAGGGCTTAGAAAAAACGCCAGAACGAGTTGCGAAATCAATGCAATTCTTGACACAAGGCTATAAGCAATCGCCGGATGATATTATGGAACAAGCAATTTTTCATGAGGAATATTCTGAAATGGTGATTGTTAAGAGTATTGAATTGTATTCACTTTGTGAGCATCACATGCTTCCGTTCTTTGGAAAAGCACACGTGGCATATATCCCTGATGGAAAGATCGTTGGGCTAAGTAAAATTCCAAGGGTTGTGGATGCCTATTCTCGTAGACTGCAAGTTCAAGAACGTTTGACGATTCAAATTAGAGATTGTATTCAACGTACATTAACACCTAAGGGCGTTGCTGTAGTTATAGAAGCATCGCATATGTGCATGCAAATGCGTGGAGTTCAAAAACAAAATTCTTCGACAACAACTAGCGCTTTTACAGGAATCTTCATGTCAAATGATTCGACCAGGAAAGAATTCATCAATCTTGTTCAGGCGAAATTGCATTAATTAAATTGTACGGAACAATTTGGTCGAATTATGCTTTTTTTTCTACCTTTGAAAAAAACAGAAGAACATGTCAGATAATTTCTTTGAGAACTCAACAGCAGCAGTAGGAACAATCATTACGATTGCACTCTTGGCGATTACGTTTTCGATCATTTTCTTCGGATAGGCCTATTCGTTGATGAGATAGTGTCCTGACATTGTAACCCAATGTTCAGGATTTTTTTATGCCCAATCTTTCACTAACTTAGCTATATGCCATTTAATTCCATATTTGCGTGGGTAATGAAGAAGCGGATTCATCAAATTGATCTATTCCGAAAGTATCCGAATGAGGTTCAGGAAGAGATTTTTGACCGATTTCTTGATCTTGGAGCGCAGACAGAATATGGGAAGTTGCATAATTTCCAAGCGCTAGCATCCTATCAGGCATTCAAAGAAAAAGTTCCTTTGCAAGAATATGAGGATGTAAAACCTTGGGTTGATCGTCTTATGGCGGGTGAACAAGGTCTCTTATGGCCAACCGATACTAAATGGTTTGCACAATCTTCAGGAACAACATCTGCTAGGAGTAAATTAATTCCAGTCACCAAAGAATCTCTCATGGATTGCCACTATAAAGGAGGGAAAGACCTTTTGGCGATGTATTATCATAATCATCCACAGGGACGACTTTATAGCGGGAAACACCTTGCGATTGGTGGAAGTTCAGAGATTAACCATCTTTCTGAGGATTCATACTTTGGAGATTTATCTGCAATAATCGTAAAGAACTTGCCGTGGTGGGCTGAAATTCGTCGCGTTCCAACCAAGGAAATCACATTAATGAGTGAATGGGTGGATAAAATCGATCGAATGGCTGAATCGACTGCTTCCCAAGATGTTCATAGTATTGCTGGAGTTCCTAGCTGGACGATGGTTTTAATGAATAAGGTACTCGAGATTACTGGGAAATCGAATATAAAAGAAGTATGGCCCAATTTAGAACTCTTCATGCATGGCGGGGTAAGTTTTGAGCCGTATCGAGAACAATTCAAGCAACTGATCCCAGATTCTGAAATGAATTATGTGGAGACCTATAATGCGTCTGAAGGCTTTTTCGGGATTCAAGATCTACCTAATTCCGACGAGATGCTACTAATGTTAGATTACGGAATTTTCTATGAATTTATTCCTATGTCAACGTTTGAGGGCAAGGACTCTCTAGAAATTTGCTCAATTTCTGATGTGCAAGCAGGCGTGAACTATGCTATTGTAATTTCTACAAATGGTGGACTTTGGAGATACATTGTTGGAGATACCATTAAGTTTACCTCAACAAATCCTTACAGATTTAAGGTGACTGGTAGAGTGAAGAGTTTCATTAACGCATTTGGAGAAGAATTAATTGTTGAGAATGCAGAAAAGGGAATAGCTGAAGCGTGCGAGCAAACGAACGCAGTGATTAGAGATTTTACAGCATCACCAATCTATATGGATGGGAAAAATAAAGGTGCACATGAATGGTGCATCGAGTTTATACAACATCCTAATGATTTTCAACGTTTCAAGGAAGTCTTGGATGCGACTTTAAGGAGAATTAATTCGGATTATGACGCAAAGAGATATGAGAATATGATCTTGCAGGCGCCTAAAGTGAACAAATTAAAGATTGGGACGTTTGACTCCTGGCTCGCTTCGATTGGAAGGTTAGGTGGACAAAATAAAGTGCCTAGATTATCCAATGAGCGCACGGTTTTGGAACAAATATTGCAAATTGCTAACGAAAAGACAGAGATGGCATGAAAAAGTGGATGTTAGTAGTATTTATCGGCAGCGCCTTTTTAGGGTTTACACAGGATTCCTTGACGCATACATGGAGCCCGAAAATGATACTCCCACTTGATGCTAATGATGTGTGGAATATTGACCGACTTGAAAATCATTACATCTCTGACGGATTGACAATAGAGAAACTGGATTCTACTGGTGCTTTACGTTTTAGGCAAAGTGTTCGTTCTTATGGAAATATGAGCGCCTTAGAACCGATTAACTCAATGAAATTAGTGAATTTCTCTGAAGAGCAACAAACCGTTTGTTTTTTTGATAATACATTAACGAGTTATCAGGATTGTATTGAGCTTATTGATTATGACATTATTAATGCTCGACTGGTTTGCGCTTCAAGTCAATCAGATCGGCTTTGGGTATTAGATCAACTCAATTCGACGTTATCACAACTGGTATTTAATGGAAGCGCAGAAGGGATGTCAGTAGAAAACTTAGCCGGAATTCTTGATGTAAATGACGTTTCACAGATGATGGAACGCAATGAAAAATTGTATCTACTAGATCGAGAACGCGGAATTTATGAATTTGATCTTTACGGATCATTTATTGGCTTCTATCCATGCAAAAATGTTGTGCAATTTGATCTAAGTGATAATACGCTCTTTTTACTTATTAACAATAGGCTTAGACTACAATCAATGATCAATGATGAGGTCGTAGAAGTTGATGTACCAATCGCTGATATATTCGAGTTTAAGATAGCGAGTAAGTCACTATTTTTCAGAACGGCCGACGGTGTTCATAAGTTTGACCTCCATTTCCTTGAATAAGAGTTGCGATTATCCGCAAAGTTTGTACTTTAGTCAGTCCAAAATCGAACGTATATGCATGTTGCAATTGCTGGTAATATAGGCGCAGGAAAATCTACCTTGACTAAGCTCCTGGCGAAACATTATAACTGGACTCCTCATTTTGAAGATGTAGAGCAAAACCCATACCTCAACGACTTTTATGAGGACATGCAGCGTTGGTCTTTCAACCTTCAGATTTATTATTTGAACAGTCGTTTTACGCAGGTTCAAGAAATTCAAGAAACCGAAAAAACGGTAATTCAGGATCGTACGATTTATGAAGATGCATTTATCTTCGCTCCGAATCTGCATTCTATGGGTCTAATGACGACACGTGATTTTGAAAATTATTTTTCGCTTTTCAATTTGATGGATTCGTTTGTTTCTTCCCCTGACTTACTTATTTATTTGCGCGCAAGTGTTCCAACACTCGTGAATCAAATACAGAATCGAGGACGAGATTACGAAGAAAGCATTCGCTTGGATTACCTTAAGCGTTTGAATGAGCGGTATGAAGCTTGGATCTCAACCTATGATAAAGGAAAGCTTTTGATCATCGATGTTGACAACAACAACTTCGCTGATAATCAAGAAGACCTTGGGACGATTATAAATTCTATTGATGCCGAAATCAACGGTTTATTCTAATACATTTCACGGATGAAAACGATCGTAGTTACTGGTGCGGCAGGTTTTATTGGAAGCTGCCTTGTGAGTCGTTTGAACAAATCAGGATTCACAAACATTATTGTTGTGGATGATTTTTCGAAGACAGAGAAAGATGGTAACCTGGAAGGGAAGTCCTATTTGGAACAGGTAGAACGCAAAGAATTTATTGATTGGCTCTACGACTCTGGAGTTGAAGTTGATTTTATTTATCACATAGGTGCTCGAACGGATACCACGGAATTCAATAAGGCCATTTTTGATGATCTTAACCTAAATTATTCGAAGGCTATTTGGAACGCATGTGTAAACCTTGATATTCCATTGGTTTATGCAAGCTCCGCGGCGACTTATGGTTTAGGCGAATTCGGTTACAAAGATAATGAGGAGGTAATCCATAAATTGAAGCCATTGAATCCATACGGTGATTCTAAGAATGACTTTGATATTTGGGCCTTTGATCAAGAAGAGTGTCCGCCTTTTTGGGCAGGATTAAAGTTCTTCAATGTGTATGGACCAAACGAATACCATAAAGGCCGAATGGCTTCTGTAATTTTTCATGCATTCAATCAAATCGGCGATACGGATGCAATGAAGTTGTTTAGGTCACATAATCCTGAGTACAAGGACGGCGAGCAACTGCGTGATTTTGTTTACGTAAAAGATGTCGTTGAAGTGTGTTGTTACCTCATGGATAAATCACCAGAATCAGGACTCTATAATCTAGGTACGGGAGCGGCAAGAACGTTTCTTGATTTAACTAAGAATACGTTTGCTGCGATGGATAAGTCTGAAGCGATATCGTTTGTGGATACCCCTGAGGATATCCGTGATAAGTATCAGTATTTCACCGAGGCAGATATGACGAAATTGATAAAGTCAGGCTATTCAAAAGAATTTCACTCGCTAGAGGAAGGCGTAAAGGACTACGTTCAAAACTACTTGATCGGAAAGAAATACTATTAGTCGACTTCATCCGTTCTTGTTGAGCCTCCAAGGTATAATTGAGGAATCATTATGATGAAAGCATTCAGTTTATTCATTCTCTTGTTTACGACCGTGACATGTCTTGGTCAAAAAGACCGTTACTTTATTTTTCTTGATGCGGAGACAGGAATGGAACTTACAGATGTCACACTCACGGCAATTAATTCCTCTAAACCCATCTTTACTTACAACGATGGCGTGGTGAGCTTGAAAAAGCACAAGAAAAAATTTCAATATTATGTGACAGGCGATGAGTTTGAAGCACGCAGTATTGCAATTTATGAGGTTCCTAAAAAGAAAGATACTACACGACTATTTGTATTGCCATCGGAATCATTGATGGATAAAAGATGGGAGGCCTATTCGTCAGATTCAACATTGGGAATTACAAACGAAACAGTTAATATAAAAAACGCAAGAGCACTCGAGGTTTGGGTAACAGATCAGGTGATTATTTCTCGAGCCGCCATGATACATTGCGAGATCTTGTGTGCTCGAGGTTCTACATTTTTCTTTCGAATGGCGTTTGAAGTTGGAGATGACGGATTGTTGTATAATCCAACAGTTGATTACGCTAAGGATGGTGTCAAGTGCAAATATATGCTTCGGGAAATGAAACGAATTTTATGGGAAATGCCCAATATTCGACTTGAAGATGAATTAGATGGCAGAACAGATAATAAGCAGCGTCTCATACTGCCAATTACAATTGGACTCTAAAGTTCCTTTTACTGTTCGATTCCAAGTATTCCAAAGGCGATCTCCAGAAGTTCAATATTAAACACATTCGATTTGAATACACTTCTTTTTTTAGCGTATCTTTAAACTTGGAATTAACACTGTTACCTATGAAAAACTTGATCTTAGCAATCCTAGCTGGATTATTCCCAATACTATCTTTTGCTCAAGCTCAGAGCTGTGGAACCGAAATCGATGAAACAAATTTGGTGCGTTTAACGGAATATAATCAACGTTGGCAAGATCGATTGATCGAGAGCAAAGCGTATGGAACAACAACTTTCTATGTTCCCGTTCAAATTCATATTCTTCGGAACGATGCTGGAGCTGGAGGAATCTCTGAAGCAGATTGTTTACGAGCATTCGACAGATTGAACGATTACTATATAAACGCGAGTGTTCATTTCTATCAAGTTGAATCAATTAATTACGTTGATGACGATAATTACTTCGACTACGATAAATCCCAAATGAATGACTTAGATGCTGACCATGGCGTAACTGATGTTATGAATATTTATATAGCGAATACGGTATATAGCTCTGGTTCTGCTATCTGTGGACATGCTCAATTCCCTGGTGGATTAGACTTCGTAATGCAGTCTACTTCATGTATGAAAAATGGGAGCACATTGGCGCATGAAGTTGGTCATTACATGGGGCTATATCATACACATGAAACTTCATTTGGAGATGAGTCTGCAGATGGATCTGATTGTGCTGTAGATGGAGATTTATTGTGCGATACACCAGCGGATCCTCGATTGAATGGGTCAACAAACTTCAGTGGTGCAGGATGTAACTATTACGGTACAGATACTGATGAGAATGGTGATCAATATGATCCGGCTGTAAGCAATGCTTTGTCATATGCTTCAAAAGAATGTCGGGTTGATTTTTCCGAAGACCAAACAGAAAGAATCCTCTGGACCCTTGAAAATGAACGTGCTTATTTGGACTGGCCGCAAGTGCTAATCAATGTGGACGCTCTTTTTTACCTCGAGCCAATCAATGATTGCAATAATGTTACTGCTGTTCGTTTTTACAACGCATCTGAAGGCGGTGATACTTATGCATGGGATTTCGGTGACGGAGTTGGAACTTCTAGCGCGGAATCGCCTTCTTATCCTTATGGTTTACCTGGGAACTATGACGTAACACTTGTCGTGACAGATATCTTAGGCTTTACATCTACCTATACTAAGAACATCGCGGTTGGTGCCGTATCTCTGCCTTATTTCAATGACTTTGATAATGGAGACAACGACTTGCAAGATTTTACAATCGTTAACAGCATGAAGACGCAGGTAACCTCAGATGCAGCTGCAGCGGAAACGGGTGCTTACGGAATGCTGTTTGATGGAACTGAGTTTTCATCATCAAGCCCGACCTTCCAAACACCTACATCTGCCACAGCATTTAGCGATCTATGGAATCCTTATTACAAATCCACGGCTTCAATTTGTGTGAACGGCATCGGATACACCGACCTTTCACTCGATTTTGATAAGCGCCAATTGAGAACTTCAAATGATAACTATACCTATATCAGAGTACTTGTTAATGATGTTCAGATCAATTCTGTAATTGGTGTTGAGACATCGAATAGTGATGATGGAGGCTTTACGAATTACTCATTCGATCTTTCTGCATATGACGGAACGGTATTTAACCTAACGATTGAGGGGAGTCATAAGTACAACATAAATTTTGGTTCAACTAATTCGGGATCGGCTACTATGATTGACAACTTCACAATTGATGGTGTTGAAGATCCTTCTCAAGTTGGTCTTACTGAACTAGGTGCTTCAATGATCAGAACTTATCCTAATCCTACGAATGGTCAATTAATGATTCAATCGGTTAATGTAATAACAGATCAGCCGGAGGTGCTTTCATTGAATGGACAGGTACTTTCTTCTCAAGTGAATTTGGTTAGAACATCAACAAATGCTTTTAAATGTGACCTTTCTTCTCTGGCAGATGGGATTTACTTAATCAATGTGGGAGATGAAGTGGTACGGGTCGTTCGGAAGTAATTTAGGACTGCAGATGTTGGGTAAAATGTTGAGCGAGTGAAGATGATCGAAGATCCTCTACGGTATCAACATCATTGAGAACTTCCAGTAATTCACTAGAATAACCTTCTCGATTCAATTCGGTTAATGTGTCATTGAGGAGCCCCTCTGTACTCCATGCTTTATTCTCAAAAATGCACCTAATTTTCTTAGTCATTCCGATCAAGTAATAACCGCCATCATCTGAAGGGCCAAAGACAGTATCGAATTCTTCTAAGAGCTTAAATCCTTTTTGAATCGTCTCGGCTGTTAAATCCGGTAAATCTGAACCAACGCCAGCAATACGCTCATAACCAAGATTAAATCCATGGTCAAAGGCTCCGAACATTCGCTCTCCAAGATCACTCCCTTTCTGAACAAATTGTTCCTTTCCCGACCAAAGTTTCTCGTCTGTCTCTGATGAAAAATATACGTGTAGATCACAACCGTCAACAGCTGAAGTTGCCTTTTCTGTAATCGCAATAAGTCGTTTGTAAACCTCAAGTGCTGCGGCGTCACCGATAGTCGCAGCTAGTCGTGTTTTTGCTTTTCCTTTAACGGGATTCTTAACGAAGACAACTAATAAATTGGTACTCTGCATAGTGAGAAATTACTAATAATGCTTTTAGACGACTAGTGAACGCTCAGCTTACGGAACACAAATTAAGGTGTCGAAACTGGGTGAATAACCAGCCCAAATACCCAGCGCTCCACCTTCGATGTTATTCGGAATATTCGTTGGTGTCGCGAATGGATTTCCTGCCGTTTGAAGTTGCGTATATTTTTTCTCCATGTAATCATAAACCGATTCGTCCATCTTGGAAAGCTTTATGACAACAGTATCTCCTAATTCGTATAACCACTGTGTGGTTTCAGTATAGCCTTCTCCTGTTGCATAAGGGTTTTCATACCAAAAATCAAACGTTAATCCGTCGAAAAATTCATCGTCGAAAATAGGGTTGAAAGTTGGTCGATAGGATTGATCAATTTGATTGCCTAAGCTATCCGACTTGATTCTTTTAACGTCCCATCTATACCCATCGAAAGTACCCGCTGGATCAGCTAAAGTGACCCAAGAATACCCTAAATTAGGTGTTGCACCATCTGGCTTCCAGTAGGAATTCACAAATGAAGTAGGAGAAAGAATACTCGTTTCAGCACTATATGTTTGTCCTTCATAAGTGACAGTCAAAGTATATGATTTTCCAATTTCTCCCCAAATATTTGGGTCGAGCGAAGTGTAGGCACATAATGTGTAATTCTGAAGTTCTTCAACCGGAACACCAAACATTTGAGCGGCAAGCGCCTCGGTTCCTGGAGGTAAATTGTCAGAACAAACTTCCGTCAATTGAATGCTCGTGGTTCCGTTGGATACAGTTACAATAGCCCCTGATACGAATCCATTTAAAAATGCTTCGAGATCGGTAGAAGCATAAACCTCCTTTGACTTTGAAAGCAAGACGAAGGGTGGCTGATCAGTTTCAATTCTACCGTCAATAACCAATTGCTCTTGGTAGCCTGGAATATCAATTGTAACCTCTTTTGTACAGCTATTCAGTAGCACAACTAAAGCGAATAGTGCGGCAAACGAACAAAATCTATAAATGTCTAATTTTCTCATAAGTCTAAAATTCAAAATTCCACGTCACACTAGGAATGATTGGAAATAAGGTCACTTGTTTTACAGAGATTTCGAAATTCCCCTGCAAGAAATCACCGTCATTATCTACATATAGGAAGTAGGGGTTGGCGCGATTGTAAACGTTGTAAATGGAGAATGCCCAATTGCTTCTGAAGCGCTTCTTTACTTGAATTACATTTCCGTTTTCGTCTTCTTTTTCTTTGTATGCTTTGGAATACCAGATCGCAGAAAGATCTAGACGATGGTAAGGTGCCATACGGGTAGAATTTCGCTGGCCATAGTTAAAGAGTAAATCTTGTTCTTGCACATACCATGACGTTGGTAGCGTTAGTGTGTTTCCAGTTGCGTAGATAAACGCGGTACTGAATGTCCAACGATCGCTTAATTTATAGCTCACAACAACAGAAAGATCATGACGGCGATCGTACTTAGCGGGAAACTTAATTCCATCGTTTAAATTTTCGAAGAGGCGTTCAGTCTTACTCCAGGTATAACCAATCCATCCTGTTAATTTACCAAACGTTCGTTTCACAAATAACTCCGCGCCATAACTCCATCCACGCCCAAAGGTGAGTAAATTGTCCGTGTTGTTGTTAATGTTATCCCCAGGTAAGGCGCCTTCTTCATACTCTATCAGGTTACGCATATCTTTGTAGTAGACTTCAAAAGATGTTTCCCACTTGTTCGCTGCGAAGTTTCTAAAGTACCCAAGCGATCCCTGTAATCCTCTCTGGGGTTTTGCAATACTCGTGGTCGGAAACCAAATATCGGTTGGTAACGACACTGCGGAAAGTGAAGTTAGATGAACGTATTGAAAATTGTAGGTTAAGCCAGCCTTGATCGAGCTCTTATCAGGAAGAAGCCATCTCATGGACATGCGAGGTTCGATACCATGATAAAATTTAATTAGATCTCCTTTACCGTATTGAACCGTAGAGTCTGGAGCACTTATTCCGCCATCGATATAACGCGTAAACGGTCCCATATGTTGAAAAGTACTATAGCGAACTCCGATGTTAAACCGGACATTCTCGTTGAGGTCAACTTCATCTAACAAATAAGCGGCAGACTCATGGCTGAATAACTTTTGGGCAAGACCTGTATCAAAAACTACGTCATCAGACGATGCAGAAACGCTTGTAGGTGTGAAGGTATGATGAATATAATTGAGTCCCCATTTAACCCGATGACGAGGATTTGGGAAGTAACTGAAATCTACTTTTCCTCCCAAATCTCGAATTCCTGACTTCAATTCGAATCTAAATTGATCTTGCTCAGAGCCGAAACTGAATAAATAATCAGTAAAGGTTCCAGTGACATTCATGAATAATTTACTTGAAAACAAATGATTCCATCTTAGTGCCACAATCCCATTTCCCCAGGGCATGTCAACCTGAAAACCATCATCTGAATTGCCAAAGGTGAACTCATCCTTACCATAGTAACTACTGAGAAAAAGCTTGTCCTTTTTGCCGATTTTATAGTTCATCTTCAGATTGAGATCATAAAAGAAGTAGCTCGAACCTGCAAAGGGAGAACTATCGGGAACAGCAGCTTTCATGATTACGTCGATATATGTGCGTCGACCTGATACTATGAATGATCCTCTATCTTTCTTTAATGGGCCTTCTAATGTGAGTCGAGATGAGATTGCACCGATTCCTCCCTTCGCCTTAAATTTCTTGTAATTTCCTTCGTTCATATTCACCTCCAACACGGAAGATGTACGTCCTCCAAAATTTGCTGGCATTCCTCCTTTGATCAGATTTACGCTTTTAACAGCATCCGCGTTGAACACAGAGAAAAACCCGAAGAGGTGAGCGGCATTGTAGACAATTGCCTCATCCAGAAGGACAAGATTCTGATCGGGCCCGCCGCCACGAACGTAAAATCCTTGGCCACCTTCAGCAGCGGATGATACACCAGGAAGCAGTTGAATTGTTTTGATTATATCAACCTCGCCCATAAAGGCCGGGAGCTTTTTTATCTCATCAATATCCAGTTCTATTTGACCTATCTTTGTGCTGTTTGTATTATTTAGCGCGTCAGCATTAATAACGACTTCATCAATTGATTGGAAATCTTTTCCCATTTCCATATCATACCGAAGGTCTCCTTCAAGCGAGATCGTTTTCTTTTCCGTTTCCTGACCGCCTACTCTAAATTCAATTTCATACTCGCCACATGGGACAGAAAGTGAGAAAAAACCATAGTTATTAGTTATTGCGCCTTTCCCAATAGATGGAATGTAAACTTTGGCTCCAATAACTGTCTCGCCGTCAGATGCATTGGTAATATATCCACTTATAGCGCACGTTTCTTGCGCTTGTAAAGTTTGAGTAAAGAGGAGTAGGAGAATGGAAAGAAACCGAAGCATTGATCAATTATTTTTACAAAAATCGGAAAAACAATTGTGTATTCAAACGATTATCTTGACGAACGGCAATCAAAGAGTGTTAATTTTTTGCCTGACTAGAAGGCGGTTAGATTCTTTTATCGCTTAGGCCTGACAATAATTTTTATAACTTTGAGCGCAATATGCGACATGCCTATTTATTACTGATACTAAGCCTTATATATGGAGGAGTTTCAATTGCTCAATTGAGCAGTCTGGATAGTCTCCAACGCGCACTGGATAGTAGTTCTTCAACGGAGCAGAAAGTGGATTTCGCACTTCAAATAGCGGATATATCTTCTGATGAAGCCGTCATATTGAGTAACCTAGAATTGGCGCGCAAATTGGCTAGTGGGCAATCAGATCAAGTTCGTGTAGAGGTTCTAGATGCATATGCAGAATATTATTACCGCTCGAAAAGATATGAATTGGCTATTTCTGAAAAAGCAGCAGCAGTTAATATTCGACGCTCCCTAAATGATAAAGGAGAATTGGCGGATGCTCTTTATCGCATTGCCAAATTTGAACGAGCGGCCTATCAATTGGATAATGCTCTGGTATCGTACCGTGAAGCTGCTGATTATTACGCAAGCCTGGAAAATTACGATCGTCAAATTAATTGTCTTAATAAGATTGGTGTTATCCACAAGAACCTTGGGGACTACGCACAGGCACTGCCTCTTTACCATAGGGCATACAATCTTGCATTGCAGTATGGTCTTGAAGATAAGCAAGCTTCTACGGCAATAAATATTGGTGTTGTTTTGAAAAAAGAGGAAAAGTACACGGCTGCTTTGGAACAGTATTACTTGGCAGAGGAGATCGATCTTAAACTGAATAATTACACTGGATTGGCTAATGTCTACAACAACATTGGGAATGTTTTACGCTTGGAAGAGAAATATCAAGACGCGCTTAAATATTATCGCCTTGCCCTTGTGAATCGTAAAAAGTCGGGTAAAAACAAGACGCTGAGTTATACCTACAATAATATGTCTATCGTCTACAAGGAGTTAGGTTATTTGTCAGAGGCTGTAAATTATCTAAAGAAAGCAGAAAAGGAGAAACTGGATAGGAAAGATTATGAATCCATTGCTTCAACTTACTTGAATTTTTCAGAAATTTACTTGGATATTGACGACGATAAAAACTTCTTGAAGTATGCAACCTTGTCCGAGAAGTATGCAACTCAATACGATCAATCGGCTATCCTAAGAAGTATCAAAATTAACTTCTCGAAATTCGAAGCGGCAAATGGCAATTTTGAAGAGGCCTATTTTTATCTTCAGCATGTCTACGACGATCTTGATACGCTGGATTCTGAAACACAAAAAGTATTGACATCAGTGCTACAGGCTCAATTTGATGATGAACAAAGTCAAACACTCATAAGTACATTGTCCAAGACGAATGCGGAATTGGATATACGGACAAAGGAGTTGGAAGAGAAGGAAAGTGGTTCCCTATTGCTCATTGTGATTTTGGGTATCGTTTCAATTATCCTTATTCTTATTGGGTCACTTTTGTTCTATAAACAGCGTGCATATGCTCGGCAATCGGAGGAAATGAACTCTATCAATGATGTACTGAGGACTACGATGATCAGTAAAGAAGAGAAAGAAACACTGCTTAAAGAAATTCATCATCGTGTAAAAAATAATTTGCAAATCATTAAGAGCCTAATCCGACTTCAAAATAACGATGGCTTAGATCGGCGAACACAAGTAATGCTGCTAGATTTTGAACAGCGCGTGGCATCAATGGCCCTCGTTCATGAGTCGATGTATAAGAGTGGGGATCTAGCTGTAATTGACATAAACAAGTATTACCACGACCTTATCAACGATTTAATTAATGCCTATAACCTCGATCTCGATGTGAAGAAGGAGCTTTCTATCGATATTGAGAATCTTGGAATTGATACATTGGTCCCATTAGGTTTACTAACGAATGAAATAATTACAAATTCACTAAAACATGCATTTTCTGGAATGTCTGAGGGTACAATTAAAGTGGATTTGCGTCAAGAGGGAAGATGTAAGGTACTTCTTATAGGAGATGATGGTGTTGGATTCAATCTTGAAAACGCTCAATCAAAAGAACAAACGCTTGGTTTGGAATTAATTAGTGCTTTGGTCGAACAATTAGATGGCGAATACGAGTTTAATAATGATGGTGGTTCGCATTTTCGAATTAAATTTGACTGCGAATAAAGAATAGAAAAAATGAAGGTTTCCTACAATTGGTTAAAGGAGTATATAGCAACTGACCTGTCTCCAGAAGAGATGAGTGAAATTCTGACTGATACAGGACTCGAAGTTGAGGGTCTGAAGAAGGTTGAAGCGGTAAAAGGTGGATTAGAAGGGGTTGTGATCGGAGAGATCTTGACAGTTGAAAAGCACGTTGACGCTGATAGACTCAATGTAACGACTGTGAGCACAGGGGGTGAACCTCTGCAAATCGTATGTGGTGCTCCGAATGTTGCTGTTGGAGCGAAAGTAATTGTTGCCACTGTAGGTTGTACACTGCACCCGAGTCCAGAGGAATCTTTTAAGATTAAAAAGTCAAAAATTCGTGGAGTTGAATCAAATGGGATGCTCTGTGCTGAAGATGAATTAGGCTTTGCTGGATCGCACGACGGTATTCTTATTGTAGATAAGAGTGTCTCTGTTGGAACGAAGGCAGCAACCTACTTTGATTTAGAGGATGATTATGAAATAGAAATTGGATTAACACCAAACCGCGCAGATGCAATGGGACATATTGGTGTTGCACGTGACCTTGTGGCTTATTTGAATGTTCACAGGAATGCTGGATTAGCATTAAATATACCTAGTGTCGACAAGTTTAAAGTCGATAATCAAGACGTATCAATTTCCATTGATGTAGAAGACGCTGAATTGTGTCCTCGCTATATGGGAACGACTATTAAAGGCATTAGCGTGGCTCCGTCACCATCGTGGCTTCAAAAGCGATTGCGTTCAATTGGGCTTTCGCCAATCAACAATGTGGTGGATGTTACAAATTTCGTAATGCATGAATTAGGAACTCCAATGCACGCGTTTAATGTTGCGAAATTGAATGGGAAAGTTGTCGTGAAAAATGCGAAAGAGGGTGAAGTTTTTACTACACTGGATGAGGTAGAGCGTAAGCTTTCTGAGAGTAATATGATGATTACAAACGGAGACGATAATCTCTGTATTGCTGGGGTCTTTGGTGGAATAGATTCTGGAATTAAGGATGATACGACAGATGTTTTCTTGGAATCAGCTTATTTCAATCCTGTTTCGGTGAGAAAGACAGCAAAATTTCATGCATTGAATACGGATTCTTCCTTTCGATTTGAACGAGGTGTAGATCCGAATTTAACAGATTACGCGCTGAAAAGAGCAGCTATCCTAATACAGGAATTGGCTGGTGGAACAATAGCAATGGATATTGTTGACACGAATCCATCTCCTTTTGAAAATAAGATTATTGAATTTAGTTATGATCGCTGCAATCGCTTGATTGGAGATAAGGTTTCTATAGAATTAACGAATAAAATTCTGACAGAACTAGATATAAAAATTCTCAGTGAAGCCAACGGAATCGTTCAGCTTGAAATCCCTGCGTACCGTGTAGATGTGACTCGAGAAGCTGATGTGGTGGAAGAAGTACTGAGAATTTATGGGTTTAACAATGTCGCAATTCCAGCGAAATTGAATTCGTCTATTGGAGTATTTTCAAAACCAAATGTCGAAAAACTTCAAACAACTGTCTCTGAGATGCTCGTTGGGCAGGGTTTCGTTGAAACGTTGAGTAATTCATTAACACGATCAGAATATGTTGAGAAACTAGGCGGTGATACAATTACCCCAGATCGAAATGTTGAAATGCTCAACCCGCTAAGTCTGGATTTGAATGTTATGCGTCAATCGCTTATCTTTAATTCGCTGGAAACAGTAGCGCGGAATCAAAACCGTCAACGACCAGATATAAAAATTTATGAGTTCGGGAAAGTCTATCACAAATTTGGTGAGGAGTATTCGGAAAACCGTCGATTGCTTATTGGGTTAACAGGAAATCGTGAAGCAGAAAACTGGAATTCAGCCAAATTGAAATCCTCTTTTTACACAATAAAAGGAACGGCGATTTCCCTCTTTGAACGAATCGGCCTTCAAGGAATGTTGAAAGAAAAGTCATTTAAAAGTTCTCTTTTGGAGGATGGCGTTCAACTCTATATATTGAAGAATAAAGTGGGAGAGATTGGCTGGGCTTCGCAGAAAATGAAAAAGCATTTCGGGATTAAGCAAGATGTATTTATTGCTGACCTTGATTGGGATGTCATTATCGATTCACTGAAATTCGTTAAAGTGAAATACACGGAGTTGGCGAAAACATTTGCTGTCCGTCGTGATTTCTCATTGCTATTGGACACAAAGACTAATTTTTCAGAGATCGAGGAAATTGCCAAATCTTGCGACAAAAAACTGCTTAAAGAAGTTGGTTTGTTCGATGTTTATGAAGGTAAGAACTTAGAGGAAGGTAAAAAGTCTTACGCAGTTTCATTCAAATTTCAAGATCCAGAAAAGACATTGAAAGATCAGCAAGTGGATGGAATAATGGATAAGATCCGTTTGCAACTCGAATCCAAGCTTGGAGCGCAATTGAGATAACTGGACATAAAGTGAGTAATCATCAACAATATATTATTACAGGAATTGGAACCGAAGTTGGTAAAACTGTGGTGAGTGCAATTATCGCTGAAGCATTATCAGCCAAATACTGGAAACCAATTCAGGCAGGTGACTTAGATCAAAGCGATTCGATTAAGATTGAAAACTACACAGAACAGGTTACTATATTAACGGAAGCATTTCGATTAAATCATGCAATGTCACCGCATGCAGCTGCTGAAAAAGACGGTGTCACAATCAGCAAATCGGATCTTGAACTTCCTAAAGTTGAAGGTAATTTAATTGTTGAAGGAGCTGGTGGATTGATGGTTCCCATAAATAGCAATGGACTCTTATTTATTGATCTATTTTCGATGTGGAAGTTACCAGTGATTCTCGTTTCTCGACATTATCTAGGAAGTATTAACCACACTTTAATGAGTGTTGAAATTCTTCAAAAGAGAAACATTGAAATTGCTGGAATCGTCTTTATTGGGCATGAAAACAAGGATACAGAGAAGGTGATTTTGTCCGTTTCGAAGTGTAAAATGATTACAAGAATCCCGCTTACTTCATCAGTAGACAAAGCCTTTGTTCTTGAGCAAGCGAAAGCATTTACAATTACTTAGAGGTAATTCTGATTATCTAGCTACGGCTATCTTGAGTTTTCTACCCTTGATTTTTTCTCCGCGAATAGCTTTTAAAAAGGCATCGCACTTTGTTCGTTTGATCGCGACATAAGAATGTCGGTCTTTAGAATCAATGTGTCCAATTTCATCTTTTTGAAGGTTACCAACTTTTGCACAGAAACCAACAACGTCAATCTTACCAATTTTATCTTTCTTCCCACCACCAATGTAAATGGTCTCCCATTCTGGTGAAGGAACCGGACCGTAATCTGGCGTCATGATATTTGTAGGTTTTTCAATGTACATCGGTAATTCTGCCTTGCTAGAAAGGAACAAGTAAGAGAAACCATGTCCGCCCATTCTGGCAGTCCGTCCTTTTCTGTGAACAAATGCAGATTCACTCCCTGGATATTGGTAGTGAACAATGTGTTTTACATCTGGAATATCCAATCCACGAGCGCCGAGGTCGGTGCATACAATCGTGTTGGTAGTCCCATTCGAGAACTTAATTAATTGTCGTTCTCGCATTTCTTGTTCAAGGCCACCATGGTAAATTGAACATTGAATTCCATTGTGATCGAGTTCATCTTGGACCGTTTCACAGACCTCTCGATAATTAACGAAGATCATGCTTTTTTCCAACCCGAATGAAGCGATCAGTAACGTCAAAGTCTCTAGATTGCTTTCTTGAATATTCACACCGTATTCGATGAGGTTTAGTTCTTCGTCATCTTTTATTGCATCTATAATCGTTGGTTCTGAAATCCGTAAGAATTCTGGAATCTCAGCTAATCGAGTTGCGGATGTCAGCAAATGATGCTTTAAGTGCTTCAGTTGTTCGTAGATGTCCTCAATGCTATCAAGGAATCCAAACTCAAGGCATTTGTCGAATTCATCAATTACTAGAAAGTCGACTGTTCTCAAATCAACATTTCTTCTATATACGTGATCTTGGAGTCTTCCAGGTGTTGCGATAATCAATGCTGGCGCTTCTGAGAGACTATTCCTTTCCGACTGAACGGAGTGACCTCCATAACACGTAGTCACTTTAAATCCAGTCTTAAGTGATCTAAAAACACTCTCAATTTGTAGACAAAGTTCTCTAGTAGGTGCGATAATCAGCGCTTGTACCTCGTTCTGTCTATTTTCATCTAGTCCATCTAAGATAGAAAGAAGAAATGCTAGTGTTTTACCTGATCCCGTTTTTGAAAGCAAAATGACATCATCACTCGTTTTAAAAGAGTTCAAGCATTGTT
Source organism: Flavobacteriaceae bacterium (assembly GCA_047624355.1). GTDB lineage: Bacteria > Bacteroidota > Bacteroidia > Flavobacteriales_D > Crocinitomicaceae > UBA4466. The sequence continues at coordinate 19,247 of JBLHPQ010000002.1, forward strand.
CTTGAATTTCGAGTAAATCCTGAAAGCCGCCTGACTTTAGTGCTCGATTTATTTTTCTATTCATCTTGTCTTTTAGACTTAATTGGTGCTAGAGCATTTCGATAACTCCTGCTGCACCTTGACCAGCACCAACGCACATTGTAACAACACCATATTTCTGGTCTCGACGCTTCAATTCGTTCATAATTTGAACGCTCAATTTTGCTCCAGTACAACCGAGTGGATGACCTAATGCAATCGCCCCGCCATTTACATTTACGATTTCCTGATTCAATCCTGCTTCGCGAATAACTGCGAGAGATTGAGATGCAAATGCTTCATTCAATTCAAAGAGTGAAATATCATCTTGGGTAAGTCCTGCTGCCTTGATTGCCTTTGGAATTGCATCAATAGGTCCTATTCCCATTATTCTTGGCTCAACACCAACAACAGAATAGGAAGCTAAACGTGCAATAGGTTCAAGGTTTAATTCTCGTACCATTGATTCGGACATGACCAAGCAAAATGCTGCACCATCAGATGTCTGAGATGAGTTCCCAGCTGTCACAGATCCACCGTTTGCAAATACCGGACGCAATCTTGCTAAACCTTCAACTGAACTAGCACGTGGTCCTTCATCTGTATCAATCGTGTAGGTTTTCTCTTGGCGCTTTTCATTCTTATCCAAGAAAATTTCATTCACCTCAATCGGAACGATATCATCTTTGAATTTTCCTGCTTTGATTGCTGCAATCGCCTTTTCGTGAGAATGAACTGCAAAAGCATCTTGTTCTTCTCGGGTAACGCTATATTTCTCTGCAACCGCTTCAGCTGTCAATCCCATTCCCCAATACCATGTAGGATTTTCTTTTCCAACACGTGCATTTGGTACGATTCTCCAACCACCCATTGCCATTGTTGACATTGATTCAACGCCACCAGCGATAATACAGCTCGCCATTCCAGCTTCAATCTTAGCAGTAGCAATGGCGATCGTTTCCAATCCTGATGAACAGTAACGATTCACTGTCATACCTGGTACTTTGTCTGTGTCTAATCCCATAAGAGAGATCATTCTACCAACATTTAAACCTTGCTCAGCCTCAGGAGTTGCATTTCCAACAATTACGTCATCGATGCGCTCTTTATCAAGGGCTGGAACTTGTTTCATGATATGCTTTACAACATCAGCTGCAAGATCATCTGGGCGATAGAATCGAAATCCTCCACGTCCAGCTTTTCCAACTGCTGTTCTGTATCCTTGTACTATATATGCTCTTTCTTTCATATTATCTTTGATTTTTGAACTACCAATCGTTCGACTTAGATGGATCTGGCTCAACGCGCAGAAGCCCCACTCGTCGAAGGATTTTAACTAACTAGTTCCTCAATACTTTACCTGTCTTCACAATGCTTTCTAAACGCTGCAGTGTCTTCTTCTCAGTACATAATTCCATAAAGGCTTTACGCTCTAAATCTAGGAGGTATTGCTCGCTTACAACTGTGTTCTGAGATAAATCACCACCACAAAGAACGAAGCCTAATTTCTCTGAAATTACACGGTCATGATCCGACATATACTTGCCTTCCAACATTGTGTTTGCTCCAACATAAACGATTCCTAAGCCTTCTTGGCCAAGAACGGTAATGTTTTTTTCTTGCTTTGGTGCGATGTACCCTTCTTGCACCATATTGATACAAGCTTCTTTGGCGCGTGTAAGTTGTTGTTCACGACTTACTACAATCTCATCTTGTCCTTCACGAAGATAGCCTAGGTCAAAAGCTTCATGAGCTGATGTGGATACTTGTGCCTGTCCAACGGTTAAGAAACGCTCACGTAAACGATTGATTCTAATATCTCCAGTGTGTAATTCATCTGAGAGTCGCTTTGCGAATTCTTTTGATCCACCTCCACCTGGGATTAGGCCAACTCCGAATTCTACGAGTCCCATGTATAATTCTGAATGTGCAATCACCTTGTCGGCGTGCATTGCTAGCTCACATCCTCCTCCGAGTGCCATGTTATGCGGTGCCACGATCACAGGAGTGTTCGAGTAGCGCACACGCATCATCGTGTCTTGGAAAGTTTTGACAGCAAAATTCAATTCGTCGTAATCTTGTTCAATAGCGAGCATGAAAATCATTCCAACATTTGCTCCAGCAGAGAAATGTCCGCCGTTATTTGAAATTACGAGTCCAGAGTAGTCTTTTTCAGCAAGATCAATGGCTTTATTGATGCCTTCAATCACTCCACCTCCAATCGTATTCATTTTAGTGTGGAATTCTAAATTCAAAATCCCATCTCCTAAATCAACAATTGTCGTGTCTGAATTACCCCAAACTTTATTCTCGTCCCGCAGTGTCTCTAATAGAACAAGTCCTTCTGTACCTGGAATACTTTTATATGATTTGGTTTGAGCATCGTAAAAAAGCTTTTCACCTTTTTCAATCTTATAGAAAGAAGTACAACCAGCATCTTTCATCTCTTGAACCCATGCAGCAACTTCCTTGTTATTCTGGCCTATTAACTTTAAACCTTGATCCAATCCAAGAACATCCCATGTTTCGAATGGTCCTAACTCCCAACCGAATCCAGCCTTCAAGGCGTCATCAATCTTGTAAAGGTCATCGGTGATCTCTGGTAGACGATTCGAAACATACGCGAATAAACTTCCAAACAATTTTTGGTAGAATTGCCCAGCTTTATCCTGTCCCATCAGCAACATTTTTGTGCGTTGCTTGAGGTCATCGATCGGTTTAGCCATCTCGAGTGTAGGAAACTTGACGCGTTGCTTTGGGCCATATTCCATTGTCTCTAGGTCTAAAACGAGTATTTCACTTTTACCGTTTTCGTCCTTGACCTTCTTGTAGAATCCTTGCTTAGATTTTGATCCTAACCAGCCGTTCTCAACCATGTTGGCGATGTACTCAGGAAGTTCGAAGAGTTCCTTTTCTTCATCATCTGGACAGTTGTCTTTTAAACCATTTGCAACGTGCACAAGCGTGTCAAGCCCAACAACATCACATGTTCTGAAAGTAGCAGACTTCGGTCGACCAATGATTGGCCCCGATAATTTATCAACTTCAGAAACCGTTAATCCAAGATCCTTTACCGCATGGAAAAGCGCCATGATTGAATAGACGCCAACTCTATTAGCGATGAATGCAGGAGTATCTTTACAGAGTACAGTCTTCTTACCGAGGTAACGTTGACCGTAATCCATTAAGAACTCAATCACCTTTGGATCTGATTCTGGTGTTGGAATAATTTCCATCAACTGCAAGTAACGCGGTGGATTGAAAAAGTGAGTTCCACAGAAATTCGCTTTAAAATCATCACTGCGTCCATCCAGCATCATATGGATTGGGATTCCAGAAGTGTTTGATGTGATTAAGGTTCCAGGCGTTCTATGTTTTTCAACATTTGCGAAAACTTGTTGCTTAATATCTAAGCGTTCAATAACAACTTCAATAATCCAATCACAGTCTTTGATCTTAGCTATGTCGTCATCAAAATTTCCAGTCACAATCCTTGAAGCAAATGCTTTTTTGTAGATAGGTGATGGATTCGATTTTACAGCGAACTGCAATGAATCATTGACAATTCTATTTCTAAAGGCGATTGATTTCTCGTCAAGTCCTTTGGCCTTCTCCTTCTCATTTAGTTCGCGCGGAACGATGTCTAAGAGAAGTACTTCGCAACCAATATTTGCAAAATGACATGCAATCCGAGATCCCATGACCCCCGAGCCTAATACAGCTACTTTTCGAATGTGTCGATTCATTAATTAAGACTTTAATTGAAATTTATTTAGTTCAAGGTCTACAGATGCATCTAACTTTTCTGCTACCTCAAAGAATGTTTTAAGTTTTCCCTTAGGAATACTCTCCATCAATGTTTGATTGAAATTCAGTACAAAATCTCTTGTCATTCGTCGTTTTTCAACGCCTTCTTCCGTTAGAAAAATGAGAACCTTTCGCTTATCAATGTCATCTGACTCACGGCGAATAAGGCCTTTTTCTTCCATTGTTTTCAGGGTTCGAGAAAGACTTGTGGGTTCCATTCCCATTTTAGGGCCAAGTTGAGTACTCGGAGTACCTTCCTTGTCCACATTCAGCAAAATAAATCCACTAGAAATTGTCAAATCGAATTCAAAGGCTTTTTGATTATACATTCTCGAGAATTTGTGCCACAAGTGACGAATTACAAAATCAACGAGATATTCTTTCTTATTTTCAGGCATGGAGTTATCTTTTATTCGTTCAATAAGACGCCCAAAAGTACTAAAAAGTTTTATGCAGACATAACAAATTAGTTAAAAAATGGGTTGATTATGAGCGAACAAGAATTTGCAGCGCTATGTTACCAAACTTTTTCAGAGATGTGCACTGTGCCTTTAAACCGTGAGACGAGTACGTCATCTTGGTTATGGATTGAGACCGTATAAATTCCGATGGTCTTCCCTCTGTATATTTCGCTACAGTCTACTTTTAGGAGATCTCCTGATTTAACAGCATTCACATGTGCAATCGAGGTTTCTATACTTACACATTTATTGCCATGTCCATTGGAAGCAAAAGCAAGCGCTGAATCCGAAAGCGAATAGGTTATGCCACCGTGCGCAATTCGATGTCCATTCAACATTTCATTACGTACAATACATTCTAATTTGCACGAACCTTTATCGGTTGATGTAATTGTGACTCCGAGCCAGCGACTAAATTCATCGGCTTGCATCATTTCGTCTACAATTGCCTGTGGGGTCATCAGTCTTATGCTTTGATCGCTTTGTTCATCAATGAAATCATCGCTAAGGTAACGATGAAAAGTTGTGTTGCTGTATCGTCATCCAATGATGTGCCGTCAACATCTTCTGTACTTACCTCAATCATCATGAAACGTGTCATTTCAGGCTGATCGTTGAAGTCATTTATAATTTCCTCATCTTCCTCATTGAAATATTGATCTAACATTTCGAAAAAAGGCTCTTCAAACACATCGATATCGTTTTCTTCAACGATGTTTATATCAATTCCCTCCTGTAGAAAAGATTCAGCAACAAGACAGAAGTAATAAATCAACAGCCCCTCGAGCTTATCGTTTTTATACTCGGTAGCGGCAGACATGACATAGCCCAAAAGTGTTGGTTGAGCAAGGGCGAAAGTTTCCGCTAATTTTTCTAAAGCCTCTTCGTTGAGATTATCAACTTTTTGAATTGCCTTTTCGATACTGCCTAAAGAAACGTGTTTCATTGTATATGTTTTTTGCAAAAATACGCTTATTTATGGGATGACAGTACCAAGAATATTCAACAATTCGTAATTCAATCATGCTGTTGGGATCAAACAGATCATTATCTTTGAGAACCTAGTAAATAAAATAACTATGATTATCAGATCGATTACCTTTTTTACGCTTATACTATTGTCAGCCGTTTCATTTGGGCAGCAGACCGAATTGACGCTCTCAGATGCTGTAATGCAGCAATATCGGAAGTTCGCTCCGACGTCTTTAATCATGTTTAAGTGGATTCCCAAAACAAGTGATTATAGCTACTTGAGCAATAATTATCAGGTTTTGATGAAGGCGTCTATCGAGGATGGGGAGGGAGAAGAGTTCGTCAGTATTCAGGATGTGAATGAAGCATTAGGTGCTGAGTTAAGTTGGTTTTCCGGGATGAGCTGGAAAAATGATAATGAGTTCTGGTTGAATAATGGACGAAACTACTATACCTATAACGCAGGCACAGGAAAAGGGAAAATGCTTCACGCGTTAAGCGATGATTCTGAGAATGCTACTTTTCATGAAGGTTCAGAAAATTTAGCCTACACAAGAAAGAACAACATCTATCTAAATACGGGAATTGGGCTTAAAGTTATTGTAACTGATAACGCTGATGAAAATATTGTTTCTGGGCAAGCGATTGCTCGTAGCGAGTTTGGAATTACGAATGGACTTTTTTGGTCGCCAGATGGAAAGTCGTTAGCTTTTTATCAAAAAGACGAAAGTAATGTTCACGATTATCCTTTGCTTGACATATCAGAAACTCCGGGAACAGTTGATTTTATTAAATATCCAATGGCAGGTCAGTCCTCCGAGGTTGCTCGTGTTGGAGTATATAATTTAGCAACGCGAAAAACAGTATTTATATCGACTACTCATGGCGCAGACAACTATTTAACGAACGTTTCATGGACGCCAGATAATGAATTTGTTGTTGTGGCAGAAGTTCATAGAAGCCAAAATGAGATGTGGCTTCAAGTGTACGACGCAACTACTGGTAAATTTGTTCGGACCTTATTTAAGGAGGTGAATGACCGTTGGGTGGAGCCAGAGCATCCCGCATTTTTTCCAAATGAGAATTCAAATAATTTTGTCTGGGTCTCTGAAAAAGGCGGATTTAATAACCTCTATTACTATGATTTCGAAGGGAAGTTGATAAAGCAATTGACGGACCATAAATTTGTTGTGAAAGATATAATGGAGTTTAACAATGGCAAACTCTTTTACACGACAACGGGCGAACGTTCGCCACTAGAAACCCATGTCTATTATGTTGACCTCAAAGGGAAATATAACATTCTAACGCGTGCTCCTGGAACACATTCTGTTGCGATTAATTCCGACGGTAAGTCTTTCTATGATCAATTTTCTAGTCATGAAGAAGTTGGGCAAGATTGGATCATCAACCTTAAAGGGAAAATTGTAACGAAGCTAAATACAGCAACAACGACATTGGATGACTATAAAATCGGTACCGCCGAAATCAGTACGATCAGTGCGAAGGATGGTACAAAGCTTTATACGCGTCTAATTAAACCGAGCGATTTCGATCCGACAAAGAAGTACCCAGTATTAGTCTATGTTTACGGTGGGCCACATGCGCAAATGATCACCAATTCATGGCTAGACGGTGCAAGTCTTTGGATGTATTGGATGGCAGAACAAGGATATTTGATTTATACCGTTGATAATCGGGGATCAGCAGAAAGGGGGTTCGCCTTCGAATCTCAGATTCACAGACAATGTGGGACCGTTGAAATGGAAGATCAAATGGCGGGTATTGATTACTTAAAAACATTGGATTTCGTAGATGGAGATCGTCTTGCTGTTCATGGCTGGTCGTACGGTGGCTTTATGACAACATCGCTCATGTTACGTAACGCAGGTACATTTAGCGTTGGAGTAGCTGGTGGTCCAGTAACAGATTGGAAATATTATGAGATTATGTACGGTGAACGTTACATGGATACTCCAGAAGAAAATCCAAAAGGATATGAGAAATCGGCATTGACAACTCACGCTGACAAACTTGAAGGTGATTTACTGTTGATTCATGGTACTTCGGATGATGTTGTTGTAATGCAACACAATTTGTCCTTAGTGAAAAAGTTCGTTGAGCTCGGTAAACAAATGGATTTTTTCCCTTATCCAATGCATAAACACAACGTGAGAGGACAGGATCGCGTTCACCTTATGACAAAGGTATTGGATTACGTTATTGAGCATAATAAGTAGTTGGGAGGCAGTTTAGATTTATTAGATGCACCTAGCGCAGAGCATGGAGTTGAAGAAAATGCTAATTGGACTTCATTCATTCTCTGGTTGATAAACGTTGGGATTCTAATCATCGCTTGCGGCGTAAACTTTATCGATGTGTTCGCGATTATGATGTTTGGACCATTTTTTATACTATTCTCGATTGTAAATATTTATCGTGGAATAAAAAAGAGAAGTCTTGGTTCCAAGTTTGTCGGGATCGGTGGTCTACTTATTGTTTCAACGGTTGTTTTTGTAATAAACATCCATGAATTAACTCCGAGTGAGGCGCAGGAGCCAATTTCTCAGCTGACGGTAGCATTGGCTATCCCCTATTGTTCGTTGGTCGTGATTTTTCTTAATAGGGAATTTAAACGGCAGAAAAGTAAGCGTTCGAATAGCAATTAAACAAGACAATAGCGCTCAATTGGGGAACTAATGATTTTCATTGAGAATTCCGTATATTTGATGCGCAAAATACTAGTAGAGTAGAATGGGAACCACCGAATTGAAATCGAAGAAAAATACTGTGAAAACGTCAAAGGAAACGCTTCTCGAAGCATTCCGTTTGATGTGCACTGCAAAGACCTTGGCTGAAAAGTACGAGGCGAATAAGGAGGTCACAGCTAAATATGTTCACGCAACTTCGAGAGGACATGAGGCGATTCAATTGGCATGCGGTATGCAGCTCAAACCTCAGGATTGGGTGGCTCCATATTACCGTGATGACAGTATTCTACTCGGAATTGGTATGACTCCCTACGAGTTAATGCTGCAAGTGTTTGCGAAAAAAGATGATCCATTCTCTGGTGGTAGAACCTACTATTGTCATCCTTCGCTAGATAGAGATGATATGCCTAAAATACCGCATCAATCATCAGCTACTGGAATGCAAGCGATACCTACAACAGGTGTGGCCATGGGCGTTCAGTACCGAGAATTACAAGGTTTGGCAAAGGACTATGATGGTGAAAATCCAGTCGTAGTTTGTTCTCTTGGTGATGCAAGTTGCACGGAAGGAGAAGTTTCAGAAGCTTTCCAAATGGCGGCTTTGAAGCAATATCCAATCGTATATTTGGTACAGGATAATGGCTGGGATATTTCGGCAAAAGCGGAAGAAACAAGAGCGCAGGATATAACGAAATATGCTCAGGGTTTTGAGGGAATTGAAGTTAGAACCATTGATGGAAGTGATTTCGATTTGTCTTATCAAACGATGCAAGAAGTGTTTGAAATTGTCCGTAAGGAACGAAGACCATTCATTGTGCATGCAAAAGTGCCTTTGTTAGGTCATCATACCTCTGGAGTTCGTAAAGAATGGTACAGAGATGATCTAGAAGAAGCCGCGAAAGAAGATCCTTATCCAAAATTAAAAGAAGTGATGCGCTCCGTTGGAATCGGTGAAGCAGATATCATAAATACAGAAGCTGAGGTTAAGAAATTGGTCGACGCTGAATACGAGAAGGCAGTAAATGCAGAAGATCCAGAGCCTTCATCAATAACTGATTTTATCTTTGCGCCAACGCCAGTAACGGAAGAGTTGGGTGAGCGCGAACCAAAAGGAAAGAAAAAGACAGTCATGGTTGATTCTGCCTTGTTCGCTGTGCGGGAATTAATGGAAAAGCATCCTGAAGCATTATTGTATGGACAGGATGTTGGGGGGAGATTGGGAGGTGTTTTTCGTGAAGCGGCGACATTAGCACAGACGTTTGGTGATAATCGTGTATTCAATACGCCTATTCAAGAAGCTTTCATCATAGGATCAACAGTTGGAATGTCTGCTGTTGGTTTAAAACCAATTGTTGAAGTTCAGTTTGCAGATTATATCTGGCCTGGCCTCAATCAATTATTTACAGAGGTAAGTCGATCGTATTATTTGTCGAATGGAAAATGGCCGGTAGGCTGTATTATCCGGGTACCAATTGGTGCATATGGATCAGGTGGGCCGTATCATTCTTCGAGTATCGAATCTATTTTGACAAATATTCGTGGAATTAAAGTGGCTTATCCATCGAACGGAGCGGATTTAAAAGGATTGATGAAATCGTCCTTCTATGATCCAAATCCAGTTGTGATTTTGGAACACAAAGGCTTGTATTGGTCTAAAATACCAGGAACAGAAGGCGCTATGTCTATTGAGCCAGACGAAGATTATATAATTCCATTTGGTAAAGCACGAACGGTGCTTGAAGCGAATGCCGAAACGATAGAAAAAGGTGAATCTTGCGCAATTGTGACCTACGGTCGTGGTGTGCATTGGGCGCTCGAAGCTGTGGAATCATTTGAAGGGCAGGTCGAAATTATTGATCTTCGTACATTAAATCCACTGGATTACGACGCCATTAATCTTGCTGCTCAGAAACACAATAAAGTTTTACTTGTAACCGAAGAGTCCATTGAGGCTTCGTTTACACTTGGTCTAGCAGGACGAATTCAGCGAGATAATTTTAAAGCTCTAGATGCACCAGTCGCAATTGTTGGATCTGTGGATACTCCAGCAATTCCGTTAAATTCAATCTTAGAAGCTGAATTATTACCAAACGCGGATAAAGTGAAAGAAGCAATCGGGAATCTATTAGATTATTAGGGTGTTCCTTCCTAAGGTCAGGTCGCGCGCTATGCTCTATCTTTTAGCCTCTTAGTTTTTAGGCTGAGGCTCTCGAAGTCACAATCTAAAAGGATGCCGCAGCGATCGCTAACACGAATTGTTGGCCATTACTTTTATTTCTTGGAGGAGTTCATCAATCCATCGACTGTCCAGTGAGCGCTGTCGTCTTTTAATGGTAATGCATCCAGGTCTATTTTCCGAACATTTAGACTTTCATTCGTTCCGTTTTTCGCCCATGAAAAGGCAATGAAATTTTTACGTTGTTCCACAGAAAGGACAAACGCAATATCCAGAAAAATGATTTTATTTCCCAAAGATGAAGTGCGGATCCTATGATCAGTGAATTCACCATCGTTAGACTCTGTGATCAAATAGCCCTTTGAATGAATATGTATTCTTCGAAGCGTTGAATCTCCAAGAAATCCTACTTCTGGATTAGTAATTTCATAGCTTCCAAAATGAGGCGTTTTGCTGTAATCATGGCCTGAAAAACTTCCACGATCGATATAAGGCGTCAATAACTCGAGTGCAAAGATGAAGACAATGGCTCCCTTGATAACTCGCTTTGCCATAGGCCTAATAGTAATCTCGCTATTGTATGTTGTTCCCGTTCCATTTCCATTCTGAACAAATACATTGAGAAGCATTTTGTACCAAGGGGAGAGAACATAGAGCGCTAAAAGAACAAGGTAAAGCGACAATAATTTTACGGTAATGTCGAAGCCAATGTTCAGAGCAAAAACATTGACGAGAACTCCTAATGCAATAAGTGCCCCGATCAATCGAGTTCGTTTCCAAAGGAGCAACAACCCCGGAAGAATTTCAATGACTCCCATAAACGTATTGTAACTGCCACTAGATCCCATGGTTGACCAGAATAAAATATCCTTGGTTAATGCGCCAACGGGTGTAAAGAGTGTATTGGGCTCTGGTGGATAGAATTGGATGTGAAAAAGCTTGTCAAAACCGTATTTCAGAAGAAAGAATGCCAGTACATAGACACTCGTTTTGTGAAGGGATACGAGAAGTTGATCCCGCGGAATTTTATGCTGTAGCTTCAAGGATTGGGAAATAATTACTGCAATAATGAATAACAAACCCATCTGAATATAAAGCGTGGCTGCATCAGATGTGGTCGCTTTTGCTACAAGTTCAAAGTCGAATAGGGACTGACCAATCCAGTGCGAAATTGGGTAGATTGCCTCGGTAATCCATATTCCTGGGTGAGGGAGTGTGCTAAAGTTAAATGGGAGACTCAGCGCAAAGAAAATCATCCAAAGGCCGATGGTACTTTTCATTAATTCTTTCAAGGCATATATTGTTTCTACAATCTAAGAATTCTTTTTTGAAAGCAATCGAGGGAATACCAGATAGAACAGATAGGATAATCCGAGAAGCGCTATAAACCACGATACACTATTTTGGCTGTCCGCCTTTTTCTTTTCTGATTTTGAAAAACCTTTAAACACGACATGATCAGGATAGAGTTCTTTCAGTTTTTCCTCATCAAATTCATTCTCTACAAATAAGGGGTGATCACAAATAGTATCTCGTCCATACCAGTCAGCATCCTCTACGATACAGCCATTTCCAATGTAAATGATACTATCGATACTCCTTGATGGGATGCCGAAATTGTCATTTTCCGTCAATTGATTAATCGACGAAGCGTGACTTCTTGCTGCAATAATATCGGTCTGAGAGGAAGCGTTTAGACTCGCTAATAGAAGTGTGATTAATACGATTGATTTAATCATGTGGATTTCTTTTTCGGATGATTGTTGGGAAGAATAAGTAGCTGAAATAGCTCAAACTGATGAGTGCTAAAAACCAAGGGATACTTGAGGCGTCATTCCGTCTTTTTTGCTTTTGTTCTTTCGTGTATTTGTCGAAACCTGCAAATTTCACTGACTTTGGAAAGTACTCTTTTATTTTATTGACGTTGTAATCTAGTCCCTCAAATAGTTGGTTGTGACAAGATGTATCGAGGTAAATAGAATTATCTCCATACCATTTTCTCTTTTCAACCACACAGTTATTTCCTATATACTCGACCTTTAAAATTTCAAATGAAGGTTCATCAAGACCAAAATTACCTTTCGCTAAAGAGTTCGCCTTCGAGACATTACCGCCATGACTCCTAGTCGCGATAATGTCCGTTTGTGCAACACTTGTAAAGATCACTACGAGGGCTGTAATTGAGAGGAGAAGTTTCATGTTATTCCATTTTGATAGCTGTACAAGACAGTCGATGAAAAGTTCAATAGAATATGTAGAGTGATTAAAGACAATAACAATTAGCAAAAGTGAGCAGTACAAGGCCCCAGCTATCAACAAACGAGGGAGTATAACATTTTTAGTAAGGGCTAAAAACAAGCACAGTTAGTGGTAATTTAGAACTGGTAAAATCTATCCGCATGAAAATTAAGCAGTCCACAGTCGAAGAAATTGCAGCAATCATAGGTTGCCAGCTGAAAGGTGACCCAAATCAAGTTGTAACGGGCATCAATGAAATTCATCAAGTTGAAATCGGTGACGTAGTATTTGTAGATCATCCAAAGTATTACGATAAGGCATTGAGTAGTGCGGCAACGATCATTCTAATAGATAAAGAGGTAGACTGCCCAGAAGGGAAATCATTGATTATTTCCGAAGCGCCATTTGATGATTTTAATAAATTGACGCGCCATTTTTCTCCCTATAAACAACAACATGTTGCAATAGGGGACAATAGCTCAGTGGATGAGACTGCGAATATTTACCCAAATGTCTTTATTGGGCACAATTGTACTATTGGCAAGAATGTGACACTTTATCCTGGTGTGGTTATAGGAGACGGGTGTATCATAGAAGAGGGAGTGACAATTGGAGCAAATACAGTAATTGGACACTACGCATTTTACTACAAAAAGAAAGATTCAGGATTTGATCGGATGCATACGTGTGGTGCCGTTCATCTCCATAAAAATGTCGAAATAGGTGCTTTGTGTACGATTGATGCAGGTGTTTCTGGAATGACGGTGATTGGTGAAGGAACCAAACTAGATAATCAGATTCATATTGGACATGATACCACAGTTGGGCGTCATTGTTTGATGGCCGCTAATGTTGGGATTGCAGGATGCGTCACGATTAAAGATCACGTTACCTTATGGGGGCAGGTTGGTTGCGCTAGTGATGTTGTTTTAGAAGATGGAGTAACCGTTTTGGCGCAATCCGGAATTGCGAAAAGCCTGGAAGCCGGTAAGACATATTTTGGAAGTCCATGCGATATGGTAAGAGTGAAATTTAGAGAATTGGCGGCGATTAAAAGATTGCCTGAGTTCTTCGATAGAATGTAAAAGATGAAGACGACCTTGGTAAAAAATCTTGAGAATCAAATTGAGTTTAGAGACTTTAAGCTCAATTCGTTATTGGAGATAACTAAGGCAATAAATGCGAACCGTAGCATAGACGAAATAACAAATTTGTTTGAGTTCATTGTAGGAGAGCAGTTAGGCTTCGATCGTTTCGTTCTTTTTAATAAGCAAGAGGAATGGAATTGTCTCTCACGTGTGGGTTACAAAGGACGTGTAAAGGAGGTTGATGTAGAACGTGATCTTGGAAGGTTTAAAGAAATCACCATCATAGAGTCTTCGGGAACACCGATCCTCAATGACTTCGATGTAATTATCCCTGTATTACATAACGATCGACCATTAGCCTATTTACTGATTGATAAAATTGATGTCGAATACCAAGGGAAGTACGAGAGCTCGTATTCGTACACAGGCTTTATTCAGACGCTAACCAACATTATTGTCGTTGCGATTGAGAATAGGAGAATGGCCCGTGTTGATATCCTGCAGGAACGCTATAAGAAGGACCTTGAGATCGCTTCAACCATGCAGCGCTTGTTATTCCCAGATGATCTTCCTACCAATAAGCGAATGGACATCTCCGCTCGTTATACACCGCGCCACGAAGTGGGTGGCGATTATTACGATTTTATTCCGCTTGGGGACGATGAATACATGATTTGCATCGCTGATGTTTCTGGAAAAGGAATCTCTGCGGCAATGTTAATGGCGAATTTTCAAGCCACAATCCGTACGCTCTTCCAATACCAGCGTTTCGATATGGAGAAGCTCATGAACGAACTGAATACCACTGTTATGAAAAGTGCAAAAGGGGAGAAGTTCATTACTTTTTTTATCGCACATTACAATGCCAATTCGCGCATGATGTCTTACGTTAATGCTGGACATAATCACCCGTTTATCACGAATGGACGGACGATAGAGAACCTGGATCAAGGCTGCATAGGATTAGGAATGATGGATGAGCTTCCTTTCATCAACGTAGGAAAGAAAGAGTTGAAACCTAACACGACAATAGTCCTTTATACCGACGGTGTCGTTGAGCTTGAAAACGAGAAAGAGGAGTTTTTCGGTGCTGAACGTCTCGTGAAAATCGTGAACAACTATTATCCACTGAACATGGAAGACATGAACAGTTTGATCTTTTCGAAACTCGATGAATGGAAAGGCCCACTTGAATTGGTCGATGACACGGCAATCTTCAGCTGTAGGTTTTTCTAGAAGTACGTTTATTTCTTTATTGCGACTTATGAAATGAATTATCTCATCAGATACATCTTACCAAATCCACGTTTAAAATGTTTGTCAGCACCTGATTCTAGGCGGAGTATATCTTCTCCACTGATCTGAGCTTTTACCGTGTATAAGTAGACGCCATTAGCCAATGGATCACCAAACTCATCCGTTCCGTCCCAAGCGTATTCAGTAATATTTCGGCCGATGTAAATACGGCCCAGTTGATCCTCTGTGATCTCACGAATGACACGACCTGAAACAGTCATAATCTGAATAATCACTTCATCGGGTTCCACAGAGCCCGTCAATGTGAAGACAAAGCGAGTACTTGTTGTAAATGGATTCGGGTAGTTCATCATCTCAGTAATCGCTGACTGGTGGATGATTTCAAACGCTATGCGGTATTCAATATCTCCTGAGAGGTTCCCGCTGCGATCTGATCCTTGTACTAAGAGGGAATAAGTTCCGTCCATTAAAAAGGCAGATGGCCACATTATTTTGAAACGCTTGTTCTGGGCGCTAGCTGGAATCCATTGCATGATAGTCGCTCCAGTATTATCCATAAATGGAATCCGTACTTGAACACCATTCGGGTCGGTGAGATATACTCCGAATAACGTCGTATCCGAAATGTCATCCATGATTAAGAATTCATTATCATCCTTTAAAGTAATGAGGATGTCGCTATAAGGATCCACAATGTCACCGTTTAGGATATGACGGCCATTGAATGTTACATCTAAGATGGGGTTCTTGTCGTCCGCT
Source organism: Flavobacteriaceae bacterium (assembly GCA_047624355.1). GTDB lineage: Bacteria > Bacteroidota > Bacteroidia > Flavobacteriales_D > Crocinitomicaceae > UBA4466. Next base: position 34,734 of record JBLHPQ010000002.1, read on the forward strand.
ACTACATTGAATGGGATTTGAAGAACATTATTAAAATGCTGTTGTTCTGGTTGATCAGTGATATATAAACTACCATTTACGTATGGATTTACTTCCATCCAGAATGAATTCAAACCGTATAGGCCAACAGTATTAACCGTTAGTGTATCTCTTAATACTTCTCCAGCCAACAATGGACCTTGTCGCGCGTAGCTTATCGGCTGTTTCACCTGATTTACATCTTCTACCCAATAAGAAATTAGTAGCGAATCCATATCAACAGTGAAAATGTTCGCAACGTCAACAGCAAAATCGAAGCTTTCTCCTTCTGTGATTGTGTCACTCAGACTTATCCAAGTATACGCTGTTGTGCCGTCAATAGCTGCCTCAGGAACGGGGGAGTAAAGTACGTGCCATCGATCAATTTGTGAAGGCGTAATCGTTCCTGTGTCAATGTGATAAGCTTGTAAATTAATGAGCGGATAGAGACTAGCATCCACGAGACTATTTAAATCCAAAATCGAATCATTTGCTGTGAAAACAGTATTTATACTTGTCTGAAAAGCCCCCGTAATATCGAAGGCGTTTATTGTGAGGTGCGTTGAATCCTCAGAGGCAGCTTCAGATGGGTCTTGTTTCCATGTTACCGTTCCCCAATTTGAAGCGGGTCCAATCATTGTAGAGGTTTCTAAGCCTTCGTAGAGCGCACCAACGATTGTATCTTCCAAGATCAAGACCTCTCCAACATAACTGGCTATTTTCTCAGTTACAATGGTTGGATCCCCCTTCTTACAGAAAAAAGCGAATGCTGTATTTGGGCGACCTGGAATAATACTATCTGAGCCAAGTGAAGCAAATAAATCATAAATACCTGCAGAATCGATCGCATTCCAAGTCTCGTAAGTTGTTATTGGGGAATAGATTATTACATAATGACCCGTTGGAACTTGATTGTTGATGAGATCTTGAAAAGCATTTATTTGAACAGGATCATTTTGGAGGTAGGTAAAGATGTTCATTGGACGTGCCCACCATGAGCCAGCAGCCTCGTTATTATTGTTTCCATAATCATGCGTAGGATTTACAACTGTTCCACTGGGGTAGGTATACTTGGTGTACCAGGGTTGAAGGGATAAAGGATCGATCACCGCTACATGAAACTTAGGATTGAACGTCCCAATACCATAGTTGTCATTAAAGAAATCATTATCAATTGACCAACCTATGCTAGATATTGCATCATAGCTGTTGATGTAGAGTGATTTGACGGAAGGGGAGAAAAATCTACTCCTATTAATGGTGTCGTGTTCGATATTATTTAATCCATTTTTCTTGAATTGGAAGAAATGATCTTGTCCCCAGCCTTCTTTCCCAACGATGTGTTGAAATGAATATTCTCGCCAATCAGGAACCGGCTCATCGATGGCTACGCGCCAAAAATAAACAACGCTGTCTCCACAAACTAGCGAATCTTGCATGCCTGGAGAAGCAAAGGACATCCACTCACCGGGATGAACTTCTTTTACACCTCCTAATCCACTAACAAGGGCGTAACGATGCTCAGGGCTATTGTACTTATCAGTAGTATCGATCTCAAAACGATAAGTATTGTAATCCGCTATCGGGTTTATTGTTGAGGCCTTAACCGTGACGCTGTCAATAGGAACGACAGCAAAGTCGTAAGGTATCACAGGCAGAATTCCGTCGACAGCAATGAAGAGTGTTTTTGTTATCTGGTTGTTCGTGAATTCATCGTATTGCTCTGTAATCTGAGAAGGTAAATCAGCCGAAATCGAAAAGCTATTCAGTCCTAAACCAATGTTCGGTTGCATTGGCATTTTGAAGGAGAACGTATCTTTATAGTTCAGCCCATTGATTTGAAAGACATACACTGAATCGGAAGTGGATAGCGGGAAATTACGAATCACCTCCAATTGGAATGTGTCAGTAATCGACTTGCCTAAATCAGTCAGAACGATGTGCATTTCAATGCTATCAATTGTTAAATCGAGTTCTTCGGGAGTAAAGAATACTCCAGGCTGCGTAAGTTCTATCTCAGGTTCCTCATGCCAGTTAAGTTTGATCATTGGATCTCCATTAAGAACCATCTGCATGCATGTGGTTTCAAGGGATAATCCCGCCGTCAAGTTTTCAATCGACGAGATGTTGTCCATCATTTGCTGACCGAGATTACCTCCATAGCCAGACTTACTAAATTGATTGTACAGTCCATTTGAATATTGATTCAAGGTTCCAGCAAACCCAATATGCACTGAAGCAATGTATGCGATTGCCCCAAGGTCGGCTATCTGAACGAATTCTTCTGAATTGGATGTGTTCAGCTGGAAGATGTTACCATTGTAGCAGGAGTTAACCAGCATCACAGGATACTTCCCTTGATTATTCCAATTTGAAGGATTGTCTAGGTTAATTTCAAACCCACTTTCCGTTCCTGTGTAATGACCAAAGTAACTCATCAGACTAACTCCGTCAGAAATACGGTCAGTAATTTTCGCAAGTTGAGTTGGGCCTAATGGACCGCCAGAACCGCTAAATACGCTCGTAACATTTCCTCCAAATAAACTATCTTCAATGGTTCCTTTGTAAATATTCATCCAATTTATGAATGTCTGTTGCTCCCAGGCATTCGTGCCACCGGTAAAATGTAGTATTTGCTTCTGCCAATCCTTAGCTGGTGAATCATAAATGCTAGTGGGATCTTGGGCTTCTTCATATTCAATTACTTTCGAAAGATAATCGTCCAATTCTTCATTTGATCGCGCTGAAATTCGACCAGTTGGCATTAGTGGAACCCATTGTTTAGTTCCCTCGAGCCCTGCGGTGATTGCAACATCACTCGATGGATGTCCAAAAGATGGGATTAAAGATTGTGCGTATCTCGCTGGATCCAAACGTGTACCATCACCATCTGAAGTACTCGAATCATAATTGGCTTCGCGAATACCCTTGCCCATTAAGAACAATCCACTCGGTTTTATAGTGGCGGTATTATAGATTAGGTGAGCGAAGCGTCGAATCCCGCCTATGTGTTTTTCAATCCCACCACCAAATTGTTGATATAGCTCTGTGGCGTTAGCTAAAATTGTATTGTAGCTTCCGCCGGCTGGAAGATTTCTATGAGATTCATAGGCGATAGATGCATCTTCTAGGTCTTTATGATATATCATCAAAAGTACACTGTCAATTGCGAATGTCGAAATGAAGTCTGTGAATCTTCCCGGAGTACTTGTTGTACTATTGACCGCTTCAATGGATGTAACATCAATTATTAGCGATGAATCCTTGAATATAAATGTTTGATCTATGCCGTTTGAACTGTTTGGAGCAAGCGCGGACTGAACCACACCGTTTGGTACAAAAGGCACGATACGAGGAACGTCACCATGAACCAATAACATTGGGTTTGCCGACACCAAATTACTCGCATCGAAGCGTATTTTTGGTTCACTTGAATTATTTTCTAGTAGAAAGTCAAGTTCTGAAAAGGTCGTAAGATTAGTGACTTTTGGATAGATAAATGAGTACTCTGTATAAGATTGATAATCTGTTGCAACACCTAAGTCATCTACAATTTCAAATTGTAAAAAAGTATTTCCATTGCCAACTTCTGTAGCAGCAATCTCTTTATATGCCTTGATTTGTTTGAAACCAAAGAATGTGGTATCGAGTACGGTGAGGTTAGAATTACCAATATGCCATATCAAATGATGATTTGGTCCCCCGCCGCCTGCGGTTGCATTCGAATTGGAGACCGATAACCCTGAGAATTTCGCGGTTGGCGCTCCAGGGCCTGTATATGGTATTGGTGTTACAAGACTTAAATTAAAAGCGTAGCCACCAGGTATGCCATTTAGTTTACTGCTTCCCCAGCCTTCTCCGGCAACATAAAATGAACTCGATGCATCTGAAGTTTTAATGCCCTCATGATAACTGTTGTTGAAATTGTAAATGGTGGAAATTAACATGTAATTCACAGGAGTATACGAGGTGAAATCTACATCCGTTTCTACAGTATATCGATGGTTTGAACTTGAACCGTTCCACGTTAAAAAATACTGAATTGTATCATTATATAAACTGTAATTTGGAGAAGCCATTCCGCTGGGGTCGGCATAGAGTGTCGAATCGAGCCACCCGGTATTTTTTTCTCCGTAAAAAAGAAAATAATCGCCTGCATCGAAGCTAGAATCACCGCCGTCAATCATGTGGAGGGGTACTTCCCTCTCTTTTCCAAAGATCTGGATGTTTTCAGAGGAAATCGAACTCAATGGAATTCCAGCTGCCAATAATGTTGCGTGGTCTATACGATAGATCCCGTCGTTGGCAATCTTAATACTGTAATATTCTTGATTATAGTTGATCCATTCATTGCCATAGGTTTGAGCGTCGCTATTGAAAGCAAGCAGAACTGTTATGGGCAAGAGTAGTACAAGTATTAATTTTCTCATTCTAATTGGTCGTCGGAGGTAATCGATTTCAACCTAACCTCTCAAATTTATTTATTTATTTTCAAACAAAGATTACAGTTCACTAGCCAGTAGTTCGTTGCACATCTTATCGCATTAAGTACATTTTTCCAAACCCTCGTTTGAAGTGAATGTCAGCACCAGAATCACGCCGAATAATGTCTTCACCGTTAATTTGTGCTCTCACAGTGTATAAATATACACCATTTGCTAGCGGATCTCCAAATTCATCTGTTCCATCCCAAGCATATTCAGTGATATTTCTACCAATATTTATCGGTCCTAGTTGATCTTCCGTGATCTCACGGATAACTCTACCTGAAACGGTCATAATTTGGATTATGATTTCTTCTGGTTCTTCAGATCCTGTGAGTGTAAAAACAAATCGAGTACTCGTTGTAAATGGATTTGGATAGTTCATCATTTGTGTAATTGTAGATTCATGTACAATTTCAAATGAAACACGGTATTCTAGATCCCCAGAGAGGTTGCCACTTCTGTCCGCCCCTTGAACGAGTAAAGAGTAGGTACCGTCCAATGTAAATGCTGAAGGCCAGATGATTTTAAATCGTTTGGATTGCGAATCTGCTGGAAGCCATGTCATTATTGTTGATCCTGTATTATCCACAAATGGGATACGAACTTGAACACCATTAGGATCAGTGAGGTATACGCCAAACAATGTCGTATCTGAAATATCATCCATTATCAAGAATTCATTATCATCCTTGAGCGTGATTAATATATCGCTGAATGGGTCGATAATGTCACCATTTAAAATATGTCGTCCGTTAAATGTAACGTCAAGTATTGGATTCTTCTCATCTGAATTCACGAAAAATGGAAGCTGCAATAAATTGTTGAAATGCTCCTGTTCTGGCTGATCAGTGATATATAGACTGCCATTAACGTATGGATTTACTTCCATCCAGAATGAATTTATTCCATTCAATCCTACAGTTTCTACTGTAATAGTATCTCGGAATACTTGTCCAGCGAGCAACGGGCCTTGACGCTCATAGCTGATTGGTATTTTCACTTGATCAGTGTTCTCTACCCAGTAGGTGATCAGAAGAGAGTCCATGTCTACCGTGAAGATGTTTTCTACGTCCACCGCAAATTCAAAACTTTCTCCTTCATTAAGCGTGTCACTCGGGTAAGACCACGTGTAAAGCGATGTACCATCAATTGCTGCTTCTGGTAATGGCGAGTACAATACGTGCCAATGATCTATTTGCGACGGAGTAATTGTTGTTGTGTCGATATGATAGGCTTGCAAGTTAATGTAAGGATACAATGCTGCATCAATAAATCCATTGAGGTTTAATATGGAATCATTGTTTGTGAAAACAGTATCTATACTTGTCTGAAAGGATCCAGTAATGTCAAAAGCATTTATTGTCAAATGCGTTGAGTCACCTGAGCTAATTTCTGATGCATCTTGCTTCCAACTTACCGTTCCCCAGTTAGAAGCTGGGCCGATTCTTGTCGACGTTTCTAAGCCTTCGAAGAGCGCCCCGGTTATTGTATCATCAATACTTAAAAACTCACCAACATAAGATGCAACTTTCTCACTACCAGAAGTTGGATCTCCTTTCTTACACCAGAATGCAAATGCAGTGTTCGGTCGTCCAGGGATAATACTGTCCGATCCAAGACTGGTGAATATGTTGTACATGTCGACAGAGTCCAGCGCGTCCCAACTGTCATAAGCCGTAATAGGTGAATAGATAATTACATAATGTCCGTCTGGAACATGATTAGTTATCATATCTTGAAATGCATCCAATTGAGTCGCATCGTTCTGAAGGAAAGTAAAAATGTTCATTGGTCGTGCCCACCATGACCCAGCATCGTTATTATTGTTTCCAAAATCATGTGTTGGATTGACAACAGAAAAAGGTGATGCATAAGTGTATTTCGTGTACCAAGGTTCTAAGGACAATGGGTCGATTACGGCAACATGTAATTTTGGTGTAAAGGTTCCGATGCCGTAATTATCATTCATGAATTCGTTGTCGATGGACCAGCCAATCGAAGAAATCACATCATATGTGTTGATGTGCAGCAATTTCACTGTTGGGGAGAAATACCGATGCCGATTTATAGTATCATGCTGAATATTACTGAGTCCATTGTTCTTAAACTGGAAAAAATGATCTTGTCCCCATCCTTCTTTGCCGATGATGTGCTGGAATGAATATTCTCTCCAAGAATGAATTGGCTCTTCAAGAGCAACACGCCAAAAATAGACCACACTGTCACCACAAACTAAGGAATCTTGGATGTTTGTCGCGCTCGAAAGCCATTCTCCAGGGTGGACTTCTTTCACGCCTCCGTAACCCGAAACAAGCGCATATCGATGTGCTGGACTATTAAACTTATCAGTTGTGTCTATCTCGAATCGGTAGGTGTTATAGTCAGCAACAGGATTAATTGTCGAAGCCTTGACTGTGACACTATCTATTGGGACCACTGCATAGTCATATGGTATCACAGGGATGATTCCATCGACATCAATGAACAAGCTTTTAACTAACTGATTGTTCATGAATTCATCGTACTGTTCACCAATTTGAGATGGTAAATCTACGGAGATCGTGAAATTATTAATTCCCATACCTATATTAGGTTGTAAGGGCATCTTGAAGGAGAAGGTATCTTTGTAATTTAATCCAGGAATGCTAAATATATAGGTAGAGTCATTCGATGAAAGCGGGAAATCTCGAATTACTTCAAGTGAAAACGTATCGGTGAAGGACCTTCCCAGATTCGTGAGGGCAATATGCATTTCAATGCTGTCGACAGTAAGATCAAGTTCTTCTGGTGTAAAGAATACTGCCTGCTCCAATAATTCGATTTCAGGGTTTTCGTGCCAATTCAATTTAAGCATTGGATCACCATTAAGAGCCATTTGAGTGCAAGTAGATTCTAAGTATAACGACGACCCAGAACCTTCAAGAATGGAAACGTTATCCATCATTTGTTGCCCAAGATTCTTTCCGTAACCGATTGTGCTGAACTGTCTGTAGAGTCCGTTCGAATAGGTATTCAATAAGCTAGCTATTCCAAGATGTACAGATGCAATATAGGCAATGGCGCCTAAATCCGCTATTTGAACAAACTCTTCAGAATTCGAGCGGATCTGTTGGAAAATATTTCCATTATAGCATGAATTCACTAGCATTACCGGGTATTTCCCTTGATTATTCCAGTTTGAAGGCTCGTCGAGATTGATTTCAAATCCACTATTGCTGCCTGTAAAATGACCGAAGTAACTCATTAAGCTAACCCCGTCAGAAATTCGATCTGTAATTCTCGCCAACTCAGTAGGGTCTATAGGGTCACCTGAATTAATGAACTCGCTGGTAACCTCACCTCCAAAAAGACTGTCTTCTATAATTCCCTTATTGGTGTTCATATAGAATTGAAAGGTCGTTTGTTCTTGCGCATCAGCCCCACCTGCGAAGTGCAGGACTTGCTTTTGCCAATCCTTGCTTGGACTATTATAGATGCTCGATGGATCTTGCTCGATCTCATATTCGACAACTTTATTTAAGTAGTCATCCAATTCTGAATCTGTTCTGGCAGATATTCGTCCTGTTGGCATCAAAGGTACCCAGTTCTTTGTTCCTTCGAGTCCAGCTGTAATTGCAAGGTCACTTGAAGGATGTCCGAAAGATGGAATGAGTGATTGTGCAAAACGTGACGGGTCAAGTCGCGTTCCAAAACCGTCTGATTCACTTGAATCAAAATTCGCCTCTCTGATCGCTTTCCCCATTAGGAAGAGACCACTTGGCTTCATGCTTGAAGTATTATGAATTAGGTGTGCGAAGCGTCTGATTCCATTGATATGCTTTTCGATACCACCGCCAAACTGTTGATAGAGTTCATTAACGTTAGCCAAGATAGTCGTGTGACTTCCACCAGCGATCGACTTCCGATACGCTTGGTATGCAACAGATGCGGTATTTAAACTTGGATGATAAATCATTAGAAGAGCGCTATCGATAATAACGTCATTTACAAAATCTGTAAAGGTCCCTGGGTTTAATCCTCCAAGGTTTACTGGTTCGATGAGCGTAACATTGATAATTAAGGATGAATCCTGAAAGATCATTTTTTGATCTACACCGTTTGAACTGTTTGGAATAAGTGCTGAATATGGAGTGCCATTTAATATTAAGGGCACCATTCTCGGAATATCTCCATGGATCAGCAATAATGGATTTGTTGTGCTAATATTAGTGATGTCTACGCGGATTTTAGACTCAAGTGGGTTATTTTTCATTGAGAATTCAAATTCGGCTAAGCCAGAAAAGTTGGGTGTTCTCGGATAAGTAAGTGAGTATTGCGTATAGGACTGATAGTCAGTTGTAGAACCTTGATCGTCGACAATTTCAAAACGCAAGAATGTACCTCCATTCCCAATTTCCGATGGGGCAATTTCCGCATTACACTGAACTTGTTTATATCCATTAAATGCAGTGTCTAAAACGGTTATGTCTGAAGCGCCGATGCGCCATCTCATATGATGGTTAAATGCTGGGCTGGCTGAGCTAGAATTGGAGACAGATAATCCATTGAACAGAGCGTTCGGAGCGCCAATTCCCGCATAAGGAAAGGCGGTGCTTAAAGTGAGCGCAGAAAGGTATCCACCCGGAACTCCATTCTCTTTTCCACTTCCCCAACCTTCCCCAGGAACATAAAACGAACTAGAAACTTCAGATAACTTCTCCCCTTCATGGTACTGATCGGTAAAGTTATAGGTTAATGATGTTAATACATAATTCGACGGCGTATAAGAGGTAAAGTCCACATCAGATTCGATCGTATACCTTAAGTTATCTGTAGATGAATTCCATGTAAAAAAGTACTCTATGGTATCGTTGTAAAGACTATAGTTAGGTGACGCCATTTTTGTTGGGTCCAAGTATAAAGTCGAATCTAGCCATCCATCGTTTCGCTCACCATAAAATAAAATGTAATCACCAGAATCTAAACTAGAATCACCTCCATCAACAATATGAATGGGGATTTTCTGCTCTCGACCGAAAATTTGAATGTTCTCCGTTGAAAAAGTATTCAACGGAACATTGGCCGCGTTTAATGTTGCATAATCCAAACGAAAAACCCCGTCATTAGCTACTTGTAAGCTATAGTATTGCTGATTGTAATTGATCCATTCATTCCCGTACACTTGACTCTCACTCACAAAAGCAGAGAGAAGAAAGAAGCTGAGCAGTAGTATTGGAGATGTTCTGTACATTCTTTATTCTGTAGGGTTTGGCTTATTGAGCTTTATACGAAGTGAAATTACGTGCGAATACAATGCGACGGATGCATCACCAATATCAGTAAATGCATAGTCAAGGTAGAAACTTTTAAAATTTAGTCCGACGCCTACATTCGGTTGAATGTTTAGTCGCTGCGAATCGTCGAAATCTTTAACATACTGCATGTTTGAAATTCCTGCGCGGAGTGAAACGAAGTCTTTAAATCCGACAGAAACCCCTAAGTGCGGATCTACAGAGACAAGCCCTGTACGAATCAGTGTGTTTCGTTTCCCATCAGTGGTCATGTCTAAATCGAGTTCGGCAGAAGCATGCAAGCCTTTGGATCCGATGTCGAATTTGCGATAACCAGCGAAAATAAAGCGAGGAAGCGTTAACTCTAGTCCATTTTCCGGAATTACATTTCCAGTTGAGACAAAAACTTCACGTGTTTCTTGGTCGAGTGTAAACATCCATGCATTGAAGGTTGAGGTGACGTCGCGTGCCATCAAGCCAAATTTCCAGCCATTCTTCATCTCGTATTGCGCCCCAGCATCTAAGCCAAACCCCCAAGATTTAGCAAAGTCACCTACTTTACGATGGATTACTTTAAAGCTTCCTCCAACGCTAAGTCCTTCGATATCCAATTTCCTAGCATACGAAAAGAGTAATCCATAATCGGCGGCCGTGAAAGTGGTAATTCTATCATAATCAATGTTACCGTTGTTATCGATAAGCTGAGTTGTATTTGGGATGTCGTCTACTGCAAATCGAATTCCAGTAAAGCCAATCGTACTTTTATCATCAATAGAATGTGCTAATCCAATATAATCGTACTTGGCAATTCCAGCAAAATATTCTGAATGCATGAGTCCAACATCGAGCCATTTGTCAACCGCAGTTAATCCGGCAGGGTTCCAATAACCCGAAGTTACGCTGCTTGTTTGAGCGACTACAGAGTTCCCGAGACCCAACGCGTCTGCACCGATTCCGATGGCAAGAAATTCATTTGAGTACTTCGGCGCAATGGTTTCCGTCAGATTAGGATCGTCTTGAGACCATGAAATTTGAGTACATGCAATTGATGCGTAGAAAGTAGCCAACCAAATCTTTTTCATACGAAGTATAGTTTTTTATACACCATAACAGCTTTTTCCTCTAAAAATTGTGTTCTTTGCATATATAAACAATAGACGTAAAGTTATACTATATAGTTGACACGAGGCGTCTACTTTATTTTTTACAGGTAACTAATGTTCAATCTACCCAATCTATTTACCGCAGCGAATTTAATTTCCGGATGTTTGGCAATTTTACTCGCTGTATCAGGAAGAATTGATTTAGCGCCTTTTGCAATATTTGCGGGAGCCTTCTTCGATTTCTTGGACGGTTTCCTTGCGCGAAAATTACACGTGAGCAGTGAGATGGGTAAACAACTCGATTCACTTGCGGACATGGTGACCTTTGGAGTTGCTCCTGGAGTGATTATGATGGCGGTGATTCTAAATAGTCAATTCCTACTCGAGTTACGAATGGCTGATCTATTTATTGTACATGAATGGAGTGGAGGATTCAACTCACTCGCGGCATGGCTTAATGGCGTGATAGATGGTAGGTCTACGTATTATTTACCGTTCGTTGGTTTGATTATTCCATTTTTCTCTCTTTTTCGATTAGCGAAATTTAATCTAGATACGCGACAAGCCGAGTCGTTTATTGGTGTGCCTACTCCGGCAAGTACTATTTTCTTCATGTCTTTCCCTCTAGCGATGGTTTACATGCCTCCGTCTGGGAGTACGATGACAGCAATGTATGAGGTTGTTTTTAATCCATACGTTCTCTCTGGGCTGATTCTCGCTATGAGTCTACTACTTGTTTCTGAGGTCCCACTATTCTCTTTAAAGGTAAAGGGGTTTGGTTGGAAAGAGAATGGCGTGAGGTATCCCTTTTTGTTGATAAGTTTGGGATTAATTATAGTTTTCAAAGCGTGGTCATTGGCATTAATAGTATTTTTGTATCTGATTTTATCATTGATTGAAAACTCCATTCGGAAAAAACAAAAGGAATGAAATTTAAAGCCGAAATAGATGTAATGCCATTGGACGCATTATTAGATCCACAAGGAAAAGCGGTAACTGGAAGCATGAAGACTATTGGTCTTGATGCTATTGATGGTGTGCGCATCGGAAAGCATATTCAACTATTCGTTGAAGCAGACAGTAAGACTACAGCTGAGTCGAAAGTAGACGAAGCGTGCAAGAGATTGTTGTCGAACCAAATCATGGAGAAATATTCTTTTTCTCTAGAAGAAGCATAAAAATAATCCAACAAGTTTATACACTTTTGACTATATTAGGGTTAACTGTTAATTCGGTTGAACTTTTTGACGTTTGAATCGTACAATAGAGGTATTAGATAATTTAGATATATGGCTGATTCACATGAGGTGCTTTCTGAAAACCAGAGAGAGAAAAAGAGCGGTAGCGGAGCATACATAGCGGTAATTATTTTATTGCTGTTAGTGATTGGGTTTATGGTTTACCTTCTTGCAGATAAGAACAAGGAAATCACCAATCGCGACAATGACATTAAGGTGTTGAACACTGACATGAATGGCATGAATGAAATGCTGGAAGGATATGTCGGTAATTTGTCTAATGATCTCAAAAGTGATTTCAAAAACATGTTGTCCACCTATGATGCTTTGATCGAGAAAGATGCGAGTAAGGCGGATAGTATCAATGTTCAAAAGGAACGAATTCAAGGACTCCTGGATGACTTGAAAAACAACAAGAATCTTTCGGCGCGACAAATTATGTTGTTGAAAAAAGAGAATGAAACGCTTCGCGACATCATGAAGGGGTATGTCGTTCAAATTGATAAGCTCAATACGCTAAATCTTCAATTAGAATCTGACCTCGATTCAACGAGTACACAACTGCAGATGACCGAGGAAGAGCGCGCTCGACTGGAAGAAGAAAATACGGGTCAATCTGAATTGATTGATAAAGCGAAAAAACTGGATGCGTTTAACTTTAGTTCAGGAGCTAATAAAGCCAAGCTTGGCGGAACGATGGCGACGACAACCAAGGCAAGAAATGCAGTTCAGTTGAAATCCAGCTTCACCATTTCTGAAAATGCATTAACAGCGAAAGGGTCTAAGACAGTTTATATGCAAGTTATTGATCCGAATGGTAAAACAATATCGCTAAGATCTGGAAACATCACAACAATCGGATCTAGCCAAGTTGCTTATACCAACAAGCGAGATATTAACTATACCGGTGGAAGGATTGATGTCTCAATTTATCAAGATTTAAACGAAATGAAAATTTCAAAAGGGAATTATAAAGTGAAAATTTACTGCCAAGGTCAGTTGATAGGAACTGATAGTTTTACACTTAAATAAAGCTTTACAAGTATGATTAATATTTTCATAGCGAATTTGGATTGGGAGATTACTTCTGATGATCTTAAGCAGACATTTGGAACTTTCGGTGCGGTTGCATACGCTCACGTAGTTTACGATCGAAAGACTAAGCGTTCTATGGGGTTTGGTTACGTTGAAATGGAGGATAGCGAAGCTGGAGTTAATGCTATTCAAGCATTGCATGGTGTTGAGGTCAATGGCCGAGCTATTGATGTTAAAGCAGCATCTCCAAAGGATAATCGGCCAAAGAAAATGGCTGAAAAGAAGGCTGCAGAAAAGGAGGCTAGACAACCGTATCCAAAAAAAGACTAACACATTATTCTTATTGATATGACTGACGCAGTTGATCAGGGACATGTTCAAGTCTCGACAAATGACAATGGTATTGCTACAATTGAATTTGGGCATCCATTAAGTAATTCTCTTCCAGGGAAAATTCTTCAAAAATTAGCGGAAACAATTACAACACTCGGGGTTTCTGAAGAGGTGAAAGTAATTGTCTTGAAGTCTGCGGGTGAGCGCGCATTTTGTGCTGGAGCGAGCTTCGATGAGTTGATTTCAATTGGTGATTTGGAAACCGGTAAGGTTTTCTTTTCTGGATTTGCAAATGTCATCAATGCGTGCAGAAAATGCCCGAAATTTATTATCGGAAGAGTGCATGGTAAGGCAGTTGGTGGTGGAGTAGGAGTGGCGTCAGCGGTAGATTACTGCTATGCTACAAAGCATGCAGATGTCAAGTTATCTGAATTAGCAGTTGGAATTGGGCCTTTCGTGGTAGGTCCAGCCGTTGAGCGTAAGCTAGGGCGGTCAGCAATGAGTCAGTTGGCAATAAATGCTACTGAATGGCGATCTGCTGCTTGGGCGAAAGACAACGGCTTATATGCTGAAATCTTTGAGAGTTCTGAAGAAATGGACGAATCCATTAATGGACTCGCTGAACGTTTGTCACAATCAAACCCAGAGGCCATGCGTCTTCTTAAAAAAGTATTCTGGGAAGGATGTGAACATTGGGATGATTTGCTAAAAGAACGTGCAGCGATGAGCGGAGAATTAGTTCTTTCGGATTTCACGGTCAATGCGATCAATAAGTTTAAGAAGAAATAAACCGCGAAGCCTTCATCCAATTGAATGAAGGCTTCACGATAGTAGTAGTGCGTGATGAGGTCGGTCAAACTCGAGTACTCTATATAATATGTTATTTTGGTTATAAAAAGTTTAAGTTTTATGACCCTCCGAATTCTTTTCCTAAATCGAATGTAGGCAGTAAACAATGAACATATTATTCATACATCACATGCCCGTTTACCCAACCATTTACCATTCCTAACCCTGTCCAAGTTAATACACCGCCAGGTCCGGCGTTAGAGTATTCAGCGCAGGATAGTTCTAAACCTGAAGCGTAAAGTCCAGCTATAGTAATCGTACTACCTGCCGCTACAATTGCTGTTACCGGAGTTCCATTGTCGATAGCGTAGCTAACTCTAGCAGACGCAGACGCCGAGGCTGGAACTGCTACCACCAATTCTCCAATTGTGCCATTGGTGTAGATTTCTATCCATGATAAATTGACCATATAGTTATTTGGAGCTGACATATATAGTTTCTTATATGCTATAGTTGTCGCAGTTGTGGTTGGTGCGCCTGCCACAAAACCTAAGGCAGCAATATCCAGAGAGTCTAATTGGGTGTCGGTATCAATGGCATGGTTATTCCAGTTGGCAGTATCGATTGCGCTAATACCACTTGCAATTGAAGTGTTAAAGAATGGGTCGGTCTCGGTAATAATTATTCCACCAACAATACTATCGGCTGTTTTAGCATGCAGAGCGTAGGGAACACTTAGCAATTGGCTCGTGCCTGTTATCGTATAACTGGTGCCGCCTGTTGGATCTGTTTCTGTTTTTATGTAATACGATCCAGTACTCCAGTCAATGGAGTTGAATGCCCCAGAGATTACTGTCCCGGTGCCTATCTCAACACTTACTAATCCGTTGGTATTGGAAGTAGTCGATTGTGTTTCTTCAAAAACGGGTGTTCCAGTAATCGATCCCTGGAGAATGCTGAGCTTCATGCCGACTGTTTGATTTGCTAGAAGAACATTACTCGTATTTCTAATTACTGCCTGGTAGCTCAATTTTTCTGGCGCTTGTGCAAAAACACTTGATGTTAGAATTATTGAGGTAATAAAAATGTATAAATTTTTCATGGTTATCTAGTTTTTAATGATTCGAAAAGTTTTAATTCTTGTGCTATTCTCTTTGATATGCAAAAGGTATGCGCTAGCTGGTAAGCTTGTCAGGTCAAGTATTGTATGACCGCTAGTTACTTTTTTATTGAGGAGCAATCTTCCCTGAATATCATGCAATTGATACTTCAAGTTTTCATCATTGTAATTATCAATGCTAAGTGTGAGTGAATTGTTTGTTGGGTTAGGGTAGGCTGTCAGATTCAGCATGATCTCTGTTACTTTGATTCCAACGGATGTTGAAATTTCATAAGGTTGCTGCACGCCTTGTGCTACCGAGCCATTAATGTTTGTGTGGGTGTTGTATGCTGTTTGGCCAATTGTATAACTCACTGATCCACCAGCGCCTGAGCCGTCACCGCCTGTCGCTGAGACTATTTCTTGAGCGTGTAGGCCTAGTCCTAGTAGGAGAAAAGAGACCGTCGTTATTGTTCTTCTTTGTTTCATAAAATTCAATTTAAATCTGTGCTATTATATACTCCCTAAAAAATCCGATACTTCAATCCTACCCCAATGGAGAAATTAGAATCTTTACTTTTCTGAACTAATCCGAGTAAGTCGGCAATTGAGACCCCCGCTTCGATTCTCGAGGTTCTGCTTCCAATTGATAAGCCCATTGGCATCTGTAAAGCACTACCTCTATTATTTAGCCCGCTAAAGAATGTGAACTTTTTCAATGTGAGCTCATAATTAAAATTAACGAGTGTTTTCTTTAAGTTACCGACTGCTGAAGGGTTTATTGGTTGGATCACACTTGTTCCTATAGCAAATTTAGAACCGAGTTGGTAGCGTATTCCAAAATGAACATTTGATGCTGTTGCCCGATAAATAGACGCGTCCTGAAGATCTACAGCCACCGAAGTCCAATTGAAGTTAGCACTGTCCTGCAGCTGATCATTGAAGAAGACAGTTGGAGAAACGCCATAAGCAAAGTCACTGTACTCTTGGTTCTCTTGGGAGTAAACGCCAATGGCCCCATCGCCTGATCGTCTTTTCCAATGAATAAATCCTAAGTTATTAACTCCAAAGCTCATGTCAAGCTTCTCCTTAAATGAAAGTGTCCCTGATAAGCTAATGGATGCACCTAGCCCAGCATTCCTTTTACGTCTTTCCAGCGAACTAGGACCATCAAAATTCGCAATTGTTAAGCCTTCCGCTTCATTCAATATTTGAATCATGCGCAGTCCTTCGATGACATTTAGATTTCCACCTAAAAATAATCTCCTCCCATCTTTGGCAATTAAAAACTCCTTCCCCCAACCAAAACTATATTTTCGGGTTTGCAAGAATTCGAAATTTGAATCTTCAAGAATATCACTAATCGTTAAGGTATCATTTGAAAAGCCTAAATAAACTTGATTTAAGATTTCATTCTGATAATTACTCGAATCATTCGCCAGATGAGTTCCGTCAATGAGCACCAAGGAATCAAAATAGCTACTCGTTTTTCCGTAAGCCCATAGATCAGAAAAGTTTTCTGATAATTTGAACTGAGCATTCGTTTCTTCAGAGAGTTTGAATGAAAATGTTCCATGTCCATCGCTAATGTAAGTGAAACCTAGTAGCTTTCTCGACCAGTTCACGGTATTTTCTTTCATTAAAGATGCTTTGTATTCGTCTCTAAATTCTCGCGAAGCTAATGTGTCGTAGGTATAATATGTTTGTGTTGCATAATCGTAGCTAGAGATCATTTCATCCCAAACAAGCATATCAGTGAAATCGACTGCAAGATTTTCATTTTCTCCCTGCAGCTCGATTGAATTGGTTGAGAGGCGTCGAACTCCAAGACTTGCTGTAGGAGAAAATGCTGACGCTTGAAAATCGTACAAGCTTATATCAAACTTGTGCTTGTATCGAGTGGTTTGCCACCCTAGCAGGGATGGATTTGTATTCAATGCTCCATCATTTATGTTGAACATATATCCTCCCCCCATTCCTAGGGATCGATAGTTGTTCTCAAGCCCAAACTGAGCGTTTGAGCTAATAGAAGTGAGAGCGAGCGCGAAAAATAGAATGTACTTCATATTACCATTTGTAAATTAATCCAAGTTGAGTGCGCGTCATTCCAAAACCAAGTTCCACGTATCCTCCGAAATGTTCTAGAGGAAAAAACCTTGCTCCAACGTTAAATTCGGTTGCGACATAATGATAGTATTCAGTTTTGTCTTCGTAAAGCTCGAGAGTGCCTGAAGGTGCTTCGTACTCAACTAAATAATCTGTTTTGCTACTTTCAAAGCCATAACCAATTCCTAATCCAGCATACAGATCTAGCTTTTTTAACTTCTTATTTGAAAAATGGCTTAAATCGAAATGCCAATTAATTTTAGGGACAATTGAGAAGCCAAGAGTTTTAGTGTCGTATCGCAGAAATTCGCCATTAGGGTAAACAATATGATCTAATTCGGAATATTCCTTATTACCATGAAATGCGAGTATTCCAACAAGTCCAATGTTGGGAGAGAGGCTTCGCTCATATTTAATCAACATAGGCCCAAATCCCTCGGATGAATTAAATTTTCTAAGCTGTCTTAGATCGTAGCCAATACTGATGTTATTCTTGTATGCATCAAAATGGTAAATGGTATCCTCTTCTTGTCCGAATCCCCAAAAAGAGAATGTAAAGACGTACAATAGAAGAAGGTAGGATGTATTACTTTTCATGTTATTCGATTTAATAATTGATACTATGTTAACTATTGTTTTTCTCCGCCAAATGTTTGGCCATTATCGCTTCCAAAGCCAATTTCTATAGGAGTTTCTTCTAGGTTAAAAGCCAAAGAAAAAGTTCCTTCAAACCCCGTTATTGCATTCTCATCGGATACATATTCAATGTCCATTTCGAAAGTCGTAATGTGTGTATGGCCAACAGGTTCAATTTTGATTCTGCTCTTGGATATTTTTGTTACTCGAATCGTTTGATTGATGAATGGGGATTGGTTATCTGATATACCAGATCCAATGTAATCACCTACGACAAAATCTGCTGGTTTTCTTTCTTCCTTCTTCTTACAAGATGTTAGATTAAGTGCGAACATCGCTAGTAGAATCATTAAAGTAGTTCCTGTTGTTGATCTTTTGATTTGCTTTTTCATGGGTCTAAATATTTGATTTATTAGTTAGACCAAAATTACCGTGTAAGCAAGGGTAGATAACCCCCTTAATGAGTAGTTCTGCCTACTATATAAATGTATAGTATGGGTGATTTGGGCTAGAGAAGTTTCATCTCTACTGCCTTCCGAACGAGTCCGGCAACACTCTTGACGTCTAGTATAATCATCAATTTTCGCTTGTGATAAACAACAGTGTTTGGACTGATAAAAAGTTTGTCTGCGATCTCTTTTTGAGTGTGTTCTTCCGAAATCATTACAAGAATTTGTATCTCTCTTTCGGTTAAGCTTGCTTTTAAGTCTTCCGTTTTTGTGGCTTGTCTGCCGGGAACTAAATTGTCAAAAAGGGCTTTTTGAATTTTTGGGCTAAAGAATTGCTCACCGCTGGAAACTATTTCAATCGCTTCTAGTAGCTCATCTTTAGATGCGTTCTTATAAAGATAAGAATCTGCACCTCCCTTGATTAATCTGGTTATTTTCTCTCCGCTATCATGCATCGTGAGCATGATAGTTTTGGTAGTTGGATAATCCTTTTTAGTGATTATCAATAGTTCTTCACCATCCATATCAGGCATGGAGATATCACTAATTATAATATCAACTTCTGCTATTTTCAACATTTCCAATGCTTGGTTTCCAGTCATAGCTGTCCCTACGATAGAAATCGATGGTTCTTGAGAGAGGATCTCGACTAATCCATCTAAGAACATTTGATGGTCGTCGACCAGAAGTAATCTTTTCTTCATTATGTTACAAATGGGAAGTTAATGGAAATTATCATACCTCTATTCAGTTCAGATTGGATATGAATTTCGCCTTCTAGCATCTTGACACGATCTTTGACATTTAAAAGTCCAATTCCGGTTAGTTCTTTCTCAGATGAATCTAATCCATCACCATCGTCTTCAACCTGAAGATAGACAGTTTTTTCATCCAGAAGGAGTCCTATAGTGAACAGCGAAGCGTTAGCGTGTTTCAATGCGTTTGTTCCTAGTTCTTGGATGATTCTAAAGCAATTATGCCGCGTTTCTTCACTGAGATCGTTCAACGTTTCTTTTGGCAGGAAGTCAAGCCGCACAGCCATCTCTGATTGCTCTGCAAGATCATTTGTATACTTTTCGAGTAGAGAATAAAAGTCAGAGGCTAATACAAAGCTTGAACTTAAGCTATGTGATACATTTCGTACTTCCTGACATGCCAAATCGAGATCCTTTAGAATAGGTGCAAGTGAATCCTGTCCTTTTTGATTGCTTAACCTAAGCTTTATACTTGCTAGAGCGCCTCCAAGCCCATCATGAAGTTCTAGAGAAAGACGATTTCTTTCCAGGTCGCGTCCAGTCGAAGCTGCTTGTTGGTGTACGAGTTTCTTTTCCTTTTCATTTAGTAAAAGCTGGATGCGTTGTTTGTTTTTCTGAGCTCGGTAGATATAGGCAGCTAAACCCAGAATAAAGATAATAGCCAGTACCGAAGACCATATTATTGTCTGTTGCCTATCAATTTTGGAAGTGTAAAGATCCGCTTCAAGGGCTTTCTGCTCTGAAAGGTAAATTATTTCTTGTTCCTTTTTTTCATATTGGTATTTTGCACTTGTTTCTGCGATTGCTTTGGCTCTTTCGGTTTTTAGGGATTCCTCCAATTTGGCAACAAATACTACGTAGTAATCATATGCCTTTCTGTAATTATTTGCCTCGTAATATGAAGTTGACAATTGTCTGCTAAAGCGACGAATCATCTCATCGTTTTCATTTTCTTCTCCTAACTTGAGTCCCCGAAGGTAATAGTCAACAGCCGTTTCTTTATGTCCTAGGAAATCTTCCATCTTTCCGAGTTGGCCAAGAATCAGCATTTCATGCCGTACACTATTAAAGTTTATATTTATTTCTTCGGCCTCCTTTAGAACAAGAATTCCTTCTGCGTATTGCTTGTTGTAGGCATAAGCCGTGCTTAGGTTGATTAATGCCTCCAAATGTCCATACTTGTCGGTTTTACCAACCGGAACCATTGAAATTGCCTTCTTGTAGTAGATGATAGAGTTAACATAATCACCTTTCATTCGTGCTAGAATTCCTTGGTTTGTGTAGCATCGGTGAAGCATGTTTGTGTTGTCATTCCTTTTCGCTACTTCAATTGCTTCCTCCAAATAGTATTCAGCCTGTCCGAGATCATCAAACTGCATCATGTGATAGGAGATTCTGATGAGCGCTTCAAATTTCAGTGTGTCGTGGCAGTCTCGCGTCTCAGTTACTCGGAGCGCTTCATGATAATTCTCACTTGATTTATTCATTTCGCCTAGGCGCAGGTGCATCAACCCCGACTGTAATAGATCATTAGTAATCTGTTCGGCGTTATCGATTTTTTTACTTTCTTCCAAAGCCATCTCAAAAAACACGAGTGCTTGATAGTTGTTCCCTAGCTTGTAATAATGGTTGGCGCTATCAAGGTGCTTGTCACGAAGGTCCTGGCTCATTCCAAGGAGTGGTAGAAAGAGAAAAGTGAACAGTAGCAGTTTCATTTGGCGTGAGGTTGTTGAATAGTTTAAAAGTAAAGATACATGGATAGTCGTATAAGCTCAATTTTTCATTAAAAATTATGGTCATTTCTTCTCTTATTGCTTTCATTTACCAAGCTCATTCGGTTCCCATTCCTACCAAATATTCGCTAAGTGAACCGTTTTCATAGTTTCCGTCGCATTTACAATGGTCGCTTTGATAATGCGTGAGATACTTAACGTACTCCTCGTAATTGATGAAATTGATCACGTCAATTAAATTTCCTGATAAATTCAAGCGATAAGAATCGCTATATTTGTCCATCTTCAAAAAGCCCCCGAATCTAGCTTTAATCTTTTTTCCAAAAGAGTTTGTTAATAAATCAAGAATTGATATCTTTGCAGCCCCATTTTGGGGGAATTGTCTTATTTATAAAAAGTAAAATTGTGGATACATTAAGTTACAAAACCGTTTCTGCGAACAAGGAAACCGCTGATAAGAAGTGGTTTATCGTAGATGCCGAAGGCCAGACAGTAGGTCGTATGGCGAGCAAGGTGGCGAAAGTTATTCGTGGGAAACATAAACCGAATTTCACACCTCATGCTGATTGTGGAGATAATGTTATTATTATCAACGCAGAGAAAGTATCGTTCTCAGGAACAAAATTGGTGAACAAAAAGTATGTTCGTCACACTGGATATCCAGGTGGTCAACGTCAGACGTCTGCTGAACAAATGCTGAGTAAGCACCCAGAACGCTTAATAGAAAAAGCGATCAAAGGGATGCTTCCTAAAAACACATTAGGACGTAGATTATTTACTAACCTAAAGGTTTACAAGGGATCAGAGCACAATCAAGAAGCTCAGAAACCTGTAGTTCTTAACCTTGATACATTCAAATAGTATGGAAGTAATTAACACATTAGGAAGAAGAAAAACAGCTGTTGCTCGCGTATATATGACGAAGGGTAAAGGAGTTGTTACAGTTAATAAAAGGGATTACAAGGAATTTTTCCCTGTACCTGTTCTTCAATCGAAAATTGTACAACCATTTGAGTTGACAGATACAGTAGGTCAGTATGACATCACTGTAAACGTTGCTGGTGGTGGTATCACTGGTCAAGTAGAAGCGATCCGTTTAGGGATTTCTCGTGCTTTGGTCAAATTAGATGAAGAGAATAAACCATTGTTGAAAGAACAAGGATTAATGACTCGTGACCCTCGTATGGTTGAGCGTAAGAAGCCAGGCCAACCGAAAGCACGTAAGAAATTCCAATTCTCGAAACGTTAGAATTAGTAGTTTCAGTTGGATTGAATTTATTTCAGCCAGCGATTGTTTAGTATCTAAATTCTGGAGTACTGTTAGTCAATTGACTAATCCCTCTTGAATTGCTTACTAAAAGGAACGTAAACAATTAAAAAGAAAAACATGTCAAAAGCAACTTTTGAAACATTATTAGAAGCAGGTGTTCATTTCGGACATTTGAAAAGAAAATGGAATCCAGCAATGGCGCCGTATATCTTTGAAGAGAAAAAAGGTATCCATATCATTGACCTCAATAAGACAATTGCACATCTCGATCAAGCCTGTGCGGCACTAAAGCAAATTGCTAAGTCTGGAAAGAAAATTCTTTTCGTTGCAACGAAAAAACAAGCGAAAGATCTTCTCGCTGAAAGAGTAAAAGAAATCAACATGCCTTTCGTTACTGAGCGTTGGACAGGTGGTATGCTTACCAACTTTCAAACTACACGTAAGTCTATCCGTAAAATGACTGCCATTGATAAAATGCAGACTGACGGAACTTGGGAAACATTGAACAAAAGAGAGCGTCTTTTCAAAACACGTCAACGTGACAAACTTGAAAAGAACTTTGGATCGATTGCAGAAATGACTCGTCAGCCTGCAGCTATCTTCATCGTTGATATCTTGAAAGAGCATATCGCATTGAAAGAAGCACGTCGATTGAGTATCCCTGTTTTCGCAATGGTTGATACAAACTCTAACCCGGGAATGGTTGATTTTCCAATCCCAGCTAATGATGATGCTTCTAAAGCAATTCAAGTAATCTTGGATGATATTTGTGGAGCTGTTAAAGATGGTTTGTCTGAAAGAAAAGCAACGAAAGAAGCTAATAAAGACGAAGCAGCAGCAAAAGAAAAAGCAGTTAAGAAAGCTAAAGCTGATGCAGCAACAGAAGCAAAAGCTCCAGTAGTAGAAGCAGCTCCAGTAGTAGAAGCGGCTCCAGTAGTAGAAGCGGCTCCAGTTGCTGAAGCTCCAGTAGTAGAGGCAGCTCCGGTTGTTGAAACTCCAAAGGTTGAAGAGCCAAAAGCGGAAGCGACTGACGAAGCTAAAGAAGCGAAGTAAGAAACAATCGATTAATAAACTCGTCCCAATCCGGATAGCTATCGGGATCGGGACACAACATATAATTCTATGGCAATTACAGCTGCAGATGTAAATAAATTGCGAAAGCAAACAGGCGCAGGAATGATGGACTGTAAAAAAGCACTCGTTGAGACTGACGGTGACTTTGAAGCAGCAGTTGACGTTTTGCGTACAAAAGGACAAAAAGTAGCCGCTAAACGTGGTGACAACGATGCAAAGGAGGGGCTTATTTATGCTCAATCTACAGAAAACGGCAAAGCAGGTGTTATCTTAACACTAAACTGTGAGACTGATTTCGTTGCAAAGAATTCTGAGTTTCAGGAATTCGTTCAATCACTAATGAATGTTGCAATAACGAACATGCCTGCTAAGGTGGAAGATTTGTTGACAGCATCATATGATGAACGTTTAAGCGTTGGTGAAAAAATCATTGAGCACGTTGGCGTTGTTGGTGAGAAACTTGAACTTTCAAGTTATGCCTTAGTTAATGCTGATAGAGTTGTAGCATACAATCACCCAGGAAATCAAATCGCAACACTTGTTGGATTGAATAGTGGATCTGATGCTGCAGTTGATGCTGGAAAACAAGTTGCAATGCAAGTTGCTGCTATGAACCCAATCGCATTGAACAAAGATGGTATCGATTCAGAGACAATCGCTCGTGAAATTGAAGTAGGTAAAGAGCAAGCAATCCAAGAGGGAAAACCAGCTGAAATGGCTGAGAAAATCGCTCAGGGTCGTTTGAATAAATTCTTTAAAGAAAACACTTTGTTGAGTCAAGCATTTGTGCGTGACAACAAATTGAGTGTTGAGCAATTTTTAAGTTCAACTGAAGATGGATTGACTGTTGTAAACTTTCAAAGACAAGCATTAGGATAATATTTATCTTATTCATATTATGGAAAGCCGATTCGAGAGAATCGGCTTTTTTTATTTGCATAAACCTAGTGATATCAATGGTTTTGCTCAGCTACTATTGATAAATCTAAAATCATCTAAACGGAGCTTCCAAATGATCAGTCAATTTCCTTATATTTGCTCGATTTCAAAAATCTGAAAATGAAGTATAAGCGTATCCTACTGAAGCTAAGTGGCGAGTCATTAATGGGGGAAAAAGCCTTCGGAATTGACAATAATCGCCTAGCGATTTACGCTAAACAAATCAAAGAAATTTTAGCAGCTGGCGTAGAAGTAGCTATCGTGATTGGCGGAGGAAACATTTTTAGAGGTGTTCAAGCCGAAGAAGGTGGAATGGATCGCACGCACGGAGATTACATGGGGATGTTGGCAACTATGATCAATTCTATGGCCCTTCAAGCTTCATTAGAGGCCCACGGTGTCCAAACGCGATTACAGTCAGCTATTGATATGAAAGAAATCGCTGAACCCTATGTACGTAGAAGGGCAGTTCGTCACCTCGAAAAGGGAAGAGTGGTAATCTTTGGAGCAGGTACTGGAAACCCGTATTTCACAACAGATTCTGCGGCTTCACTAAGAGCGATTGAAATTAACGCAGAAATAATATTGAAAGGTACGCGTGTAGACGGTGTTTACACAGCAGACCCTGAGAAGGATCCAGAAGCGACAAAATACGATATGATTAGCTTTGATGACGTATACGCTAACGGATTGAAAGTAATGGATATGACGGCGTTTACGCTTTGTAAAGAGAATGACCTTCCGATTATCGTATTCGATATGGATACTCCAGGGAACCTTCGAAAAGTACTCGAAGGAAAACAAGTTGGAACAATAGTTCGTAATTAATAGTAAAAAGAAGAAAGATGACAGAAGAAGTAAACATGGTGTATGATGATTTGAAAACAGCAAATCAAAAATCACTTGAGCGTCTCGATAGTGAACTGCTTAAAATTCGCGCTGGAAAGGCTTCTCCATCTATCCTTCAATCCGTTATGGTAGATTACTATGGAACAATGACGCCATTGCACCAAACGGCAAATGTGAATACATTAGATCCGCGAACATTATCCGTTCAACCATTTGAAAAAGCAATGCTTCAAGAGGTGATGAGGGGAGTAGTGAATGCGAACTTAGGCCTAGCGCCTCAGGATAATGGAGAGATGTTGATAATCTCAATTCCTGCATTAACTGAAGAGCGAAGACGCGATTTGGTAAAGAAGGCAAAATCTGAAGGTGAAACCGCTAAAGTTGCGCTTAGAAATAACCGTAAGGATGCGTTGGATATGATCAAAATGCTCAAAGAAGATGGCCTTTCAGAAGATATGATGAAGGACGCAGAAGGAGAAGTTCAGAACCTCGTTAATGCTAGCTCAACGACTATTGATTCACGGATCGACTCGAAAGAGAAAGATATCATGACAATCTAACGTAGGCTATCGCTGTTTTTTCTGCTACTCGAATGGCTGACACCGATACCCATTTACAATTTCGTTAAATAAGGTTAAGGATGATTCTTCGCGTATTGTTCTTATTACTTTAGGGTAAAATGAACACTATGAACAAGTTACTAATGTTGCCTGCTGCTGCTATCATGTGGCGCAGATCCAGCCAAGAAGAAGGATAAAAAGTACAATAATCTTGATCCAGTTGCTTTATACATCTCAGATTTATATGGTAGAAAGTTTACGCAAATCACTCCAAACGATTAGCACTTCATCAAATATGAATATTTATCAGAAACTGAATCGATCTTGATTATCACGGTCATCGATTCTAATTCAGACAAAGATTTTGCGAGTGATGACGAAACTAATTTCAGAATGGTGGGAATACAAGATCCTAAAATGGCGGAATCGATATTTTCTGAAGGATTCAGGGATACAATTAGAACGTTTTATTAAGAAGCTAAAATAGAAGAGAGGTGCTGGAATTATTCTTAACGGTGCAGCAAGCGGCTATCGGACAACAATCTCAACCCTTCGATTTGCTTGTTCCTCATAGAAGAACTCTGGTTCTGGGTACACTGGTCGTGTATTACCAAATCCAACGGCTGTGAGTCGGCCCTTATCGATGCCATTGGTAATTAAGAACTTCATTACGCGTTTAGCTCTTGCTTCTGATATCTTTTGTCCGGCCATAGAGTTTTTACCGAGTGCATGCACGTGTCCTTGAATTTCGATATTCAATTTCGCATTAAGCGCTAGAAAATCTTTTAGTCGTCGTAATTTTGGTTCAGAGCTTTTTACGATTTCACTGCTGCCAGGTCTAAACTCGAGCTCTTCTATGGCCATCGTTTTTCCTGCTGAAACCCTCTCCAGTATAACGACCATTTCATGATCTTCGAATGAAGTGACATACTCTTCTTGATCTGAAAAGAAATAACCTTCAACATCGCACTTAATTGACAAATGGCTATTGCGCTCAACATTGAACATGAATTCTGATCCCACGTAAAGTCCTACGAGATCTTTGGATCCTTCAATGGATAGATTAACAATCAGGGGTTCATTCGTTTCACCATCTTTCACGATAACTCTAAAGGTTGGAGCGAAATCGTCAAAGCGTCGGTCAACAATTTTAGTTTCGGTTTTCGAAATGACGGCTTCTATAAAATCCCATTTTAGTGAAAGATCCTCTGTAGACTCTTCATTTGTAACAAGTAACAACTGAACTTTACGTCCTTTTCGCATCGGAAGACTGTAGAGTACGCCTCCACCAATTTCATAAGCCAATCCTACGTGACTATCAGTGGTGCCAGTATGTAGACGCATCATTTCCGATTCGGCAGATGCTATTTCTCCACAAATATCACCAGCAACCTCCTCAAAGACTACCATTTGAAGATATCCGGATGCAATTAATGCGTCAAAAGTCAAATCACCATTTGAAGGAGCGATGTAAGAAATCCATATGGCGTTACGAGATAAAATTTTGCTAGACAATGACGGATAAGCATCTATGAGGCCACCTGTTCCCTTCTTACCAGTAAATTGAAGCTGAAAATCACCGTCTTCGAAGATGTTTATTGCTCCGTCACATTGACTCATTGAAATTCCCGATTTACCAGGGCTCTGCGAGAGTGCATAGTTAGCACTAACAAAAAGGAGAAGGAGAATTACTGTTTTTGTCATTGTACGCACGAAATTAATGAAAGATTCGCAAATTCATTGGTTTAACGTGTTAAGTCTTTAACTAAACTTGTTGAGTGGAAACTATGTATTCAAAAATTGGACCAAAGAGATTAAATGATCTAGTGAATAGATTTTACAATCTTGTTTTTAACGAGTCACAGATAGCTCATCTATTTACCACCGACCCAGAAGTGGTTATAGACAAGCAAGTTATTTTTTTAACACAATTTCTTGGTGGGCCTCAAGTTTACACTGAGAAATTTGGTGCGCCACGTATGAAAAAGCGACATATGCCACATGCTATTGACGAGGATGCTAGAATTGAATGGCTGAGGTGCATGCGCAAAGCGATTCGTGAAATGGATTTCGAGCCCGAATTAGCCGATGCACTGTACAGCTGCTTTCCGAAATTGGCCGCTCATATGCAGAATCGCTAATCCAACTTAATCGCAATTTTTCCGAGACTGTGTATGCGTAAATGAAGCTGGTCTGCTTGCGGCTGAATAAGTTTTATCTTAATTTCTTTAACACTTCCGGACATTTGAACACCCTCAGCTAGTTCCATATTTAAACTCTTATTAAGCTGTGTTTTCATCGAATCGATGTAAGGGGCAAGATCCATTGACGAGTAGGTTCTTAGCACATTGGTAATCTTCTTGTCAAATAACCATTTAGCTCCTTTTAACAAAGCACTTTTTGTTTCGATGTCAAAGGTTAAATCAGGGAATGAGATGTGTTGGCTGTCCGCAACGAATAATGGAGTTCCTGTTAAGTAAAGTGTACCACTTTTAGTTCCTGAGAAATCAACACGGATGTGGAGTTGTTTATTACTCGCCCCATGAATTGAAATACTATCGAAAATAACTTCTTTTCCTTTCAGATCAACTTTGAGTCCGCCAATATTTTCCGTTAAGATGCTGCTTAAAGAATCATAATTTGTAAAAATATCCATAGTAATATCGAATCCTTCTCGGTTCTGATATTTTCTCATATTCGGTAGCTTCTTCGCTGGCTTGCCTGACGGACTAGACAAGATATCTGGCTGTGCCGTTAATATCACATTGAAATAGGCCGTATCACCCTCATATCGGATTTTCCCCATTGAAATAGCCTGAGGATTAAGTTCTAGAAATCCATAACCCTCCATGTCTGTTGGCGCTGAGAGGATATCCCATGTTTCTTGAATCTCAGGCTTTAAGCTAATGGATGAAATTTCTTTATCAATGTCTTTTTCTAAGTCCTCTAAAGCGATTTTTAATTCTTCCTCTAGTTGAGCTGTAGCATCATAATTGAATACAGATACTTTACAAGGTGATTTAGCTTTAACCGTTTTTAATTTAGTAGTTGACTTCAGCTTGTAATAATTTGTCACGCCAATTTCTGTTGTGTAACCAACATGCACTTTTCGCATAGCCTCATCAACTCCACATTTAACGTAAACTCTAGTGGTTAAGCAGTACGGTTCACTTGCAAGAAAATCGGAACATGCTGCGCAGTAATTCACCCAAAGCGAGTATTTCCCATCAACATCAAAGGCCAATTTGGTTCCTGTTCCTTTAAATTTGATTGGACCTCTCTTAAATAGATATTTGAAGCTGATACCTGAGCATTGCTGTTCATTTCCACGAAAGGTCTTGTCCAGCTCTTTGTCTGTTGCATCAAAATACGGTTTGAGATTGATCTTGATCGGAA
Organism: Flavobacteriaceae bacterium; assembly: GCA_047624355.1. Taxonomy (GTDB): domain Bacteria; phylum Bacteroidota; class Bacteroidia; order Flavobacteriales_D; family Crocinitomicaceae; genus UBA4466. Next base: position 63,873 of record JBLHPQ010000002.1, read on the forward strand.
CTTTTATCATGGAAACCGCTGCTCGAGGGATCTCATAGTTCTCTTCAACAACAACTTCTGGAGCAGTTGGTTTGATGGATCCACAACTTGCAAGTACTAGAATTAAACTAAGTAAACTGAGGTATTTCCACATGATTAATTTCGCGTTAAGTAGACAGACTGGTGCTGAGTAGGTTTATAACTTTTGACCTCAAATGAGTTATCGTCTTCGTCTTTTTCCGAAGAAGTAGTTTTTGTTGGAGTCGTTGAAATAACGGTAAGATCAAAGAATAAATCATCTTGCATCTTGTAAAGTGCTGTGGTGTATTGATGCGCTAGAACTTCAAAAGACGTATAGAGGCAATTATTCATCAATGACATTTCAATTTCAATCCCATCTTGTTCATCAAGAATATAGTCGCGAGTGGATCCATCTGCACGCCGAATTATATAATCTTTCACGATCTCTCCGAATTTGTCACTATGAAAAGTCAAGGTATAGGTCCATGATGAATCGTTAACGATTTCTTCAAGCACGAAGTCTACCGCTAAAGTATCTCCATCCCGATCTGCATACCCAATGTGCATCTCACCTGAATAATGACCTTCCCATCCTTCTGGAAAACTCTGTGAGAATCCTTGACTTACTATTAAGCTGAACAATGCAAAGACTAAATATCTCATAGATCCCAATTAGAGGGTTAAAGATAAAAGAAAAGGCCCTTCAAAAGATGAAGGGCCCTCAATGAATTATTAGTTTTTAACTAAACAGTAACTGCTAGTAAATTGTTAAATGTCTCACTCGGTCTCATTGCCGCAGATACTTTCGCTGCATCAGGGAAGTAATAGCCATTAATATCTACAGGGTTTCCTTGAACTTCGTTGAGTTCTGTGACAATTTTATCTTCGTTAATAGCAAGCTCTTTTGCCAATCCAGAAAATTGAGCAGATAATTCAGCATCATCATTTTGTGCAGCTAATGCCTCAGCCCAATACATGGCAATATAGAAATGACTTCCTCTATTATCCAATTCATTCACTTTCCGTGATGGCCCTTTTCTATTCTTCAATAGTTTCTCCGTGGCCGCGTCCAACGCCCATCCCATGATGTGAGCTTTAGTGTTGTCATATTTCTCACCTAAATGCTCAAGTGATACTCCAAGGGCTAAGAATTCCCCTAAAGAATCCCAACGTAAGTGATTCTCACTTTCAAATTGTTGAACATGCTTTGGTGCTGAGCCTCCAGCTCCTGTTTCGAATAAACCTCCGCCATTCATTAACGGCACGATAGAAAGCATTTTAGCACTCGTTCCTAACTCCAAGATTGGGAATAAATCTGTTAAATAATCTCTTAAAACGTTTCCAGTTACAGAGATCGTATCTTCTCCCGCCTTAATTCGTGCTAATGTGAATTCCGTTGCCTCAATTGGTGACATGATCTTAATAGTCAATCCAGTAGTAGCATAATCTTGTAAATAAGCATTTACTTTATTGATGATTTGAGCATCGTGGGCACGGTTCTCATCCAGCCAAAATATTGCTGGCATTTTTGTCGCTCTTGCTCGGGAAACAGCCAATTTAACCCAATCCTGAATGGGTGCATCCTTAACCTGACACATTCTCCAAAGATCACCGGTCTCAACAGAATGTTCCATCAATGTTGTGCCTGCTAAATTAACCACGCGAACAATTCCATTGCCTGAAATTTCGAACGTTTTGTCGTGAGAACCATATTCCTCAGCTTTTTGCGCCATCAAACCAACATTTGGAACTGTTCCCATTGTCGTTGGATCAAAGGCTCCATTTTCGATACAAAAATCGATAGTCGCTTGGTATAAACCTGCATAACAGCTATCGGGTATGATTGCTTTAGTGTCTTGCGAATTTCCTTCAGCGTTCCACATTTGCCCTGATGTACGAATCATTGCTGGCATCGATGCATCAATAATAACATCACTTGGGACATGTAGATTGGTGATTCCTTTGTCAGAATTAACCATTGCGAGATCTGGCCCGTTAGCATAGCAAGCCTGAATATCGGCTTCTATTTCCTCTTGTTTGGCGGCAGAAAGTTCTTTTATTTTGCTTATTAAATCACCAAATCCATTTCTGACATCTACGCCCAAATCATCCAGAACAGTCGCGTGTTTATCGAACACTGTTTTAAAGAAAACGGTTACGGCATGACCAAAAATAATTGGATCAGATACTTTCATCATTGTTGCTTTCAAATGCAACGACAACAAAACACCTTTGGCTTTGGCATCAGCTATCTCTCTTTCTAAAAAGGAAATTAAAGCTGTTTTGCTAAGTACAGTGCTATCAATGATTTCTCCAGCAAGAAGCGCTAAGTTATCTTTAAGTACGGTCGTTGATCCATCGCTATCAATGAATTCAATACGAACTGAATCGGCACTCTCTAATGTTACAGATTTTTCATTTGATCGAAAATCGTTTGCGTTCATCGTGGCAACATGCGTTTTTGAATCAGACGACCAAGCTCCCATACTATGCGGGTTCATTCTTGCGTATTGCTTTACAGCTTTAGGGGCACGTCGATCAGAATTCCCTTCCCGAAGGACAGGGTTTACAGCGCTACCTTTCAGTTTATTGAAGCGTAATCTAAGTGCTTTTTCGGCATCGTTTTCTGGTTCTTCAGGATAATCAGGAATGGCATATCCTTTCGCCTGCAATTCTTCAATAGTTGCAATTAGTTGAGGAACGGAGGCACTAATATTTGGCAATTTAATAATATTGGCATCCGGATCTTTTGCCAAAACTCCAAGCTTAGCTAAATCATCTTCAATACGTTGATCTTCCTTTAAAAATTCGGGAAATGCTGATATGATACGTCCTGCAAGAGAGATGTCGCGTGTTTCCACATCAACTCCAGCTGCTTGTAAAAATGTTTCAACAATTGGGAGGAAGGATTTTGTCGCCAATGCAGGCGCTTCATCCGTTAACGTATACATGATTTTTGGTGATGCCATATTCTTTATTTTTCCTGTTTTGCTATGAATTTATAGCGACTGCGAAATTACGATTTTGCTTGAAATTAGTGATCATAGAACTCGACTAATATCATCGAGTGGTTAGAATTCCACCTATATTTTGGCGCATTATTAATTTTTCTTAAGTTTTTTTGAATTCAAATTAAACCTTTTTCATTACCGTCTGTCTTATTTTGCGGATGCTTAAACTTTGCATTAAAAATGAAAGGTGAACTTCTACATCACATTTTTTTCATCGCAGCGCAAGTTTATTTGAAAGACCGCATCTAAAGCTATGTATTAACAAAAACACTCTAGTATATGAAAACTCTTTTAGCCTCTCTAAGCTTATTGATAATTATGGCTGCTAGTCCAGTATTTGGACAAACCTTTGACGGGTATGCGCTGTACAACCTTCAAAATCAAAACACCACTTACCTTATTGATAAGGATGGTAATATCGCCCACTCGTGGTCATGTAGTGACGCTTGTAATTACACTGTACTTCTTCGGGACAATGGAAATATTGTACGTGGTGCCGTTCATTCGAGCAATCAACTTGGTGGTGCTGCAGTTGGCGGAAAGGTTCAAGAAATTGATCCAACTGGAACAGTCGTTTGGGAATATATTTATTCTGATGCTGATCATTGTTCTCATCACGACATTACCTTATTGCCAAACGGAAATGTAATCCTTACCGCATGGGAAGTTAAAACTTCAGCGGAGTGTACACAAGCAGGAATAGATTCTCCGGCTACTGAACAATGGCCAACGCATTTCGTTGAATTAGAGCCTAGTGGTGCTACGGCAACAATTGTTTGGGAATGGCATATGTTTGATCACCTTATTCAAGACCATGACGCTTCCAAGGATAATTATGGAGTAGTCGCAAATAATCCTCAGTTGATGGATGCAAATCTTCTCACCGTAGGTGGAGGAGGCGGTGGCCCTGGAGGAGGGGGATACGATTGGTTCCACGTTAATGGCGTTGATCACAATGCAGACCTCGATCAATTGGTTTTTAGTTCAAGATTTACAAGTGAGATTTATATTATTGACCATAGTACAACAACAGCAGAAGCTGCATCACACGCTGGAGGAAATTCAGGAATGGGTGGAGATTTTCTTTACCGTTGGGGGAATCCTTCAAACTATGGAGCGACAGGTTCGCAGACAATTGCTGAAGCAGTGCATGATCCAAGATGGATTGAAGATGATGGTCGTCCAAATGGTGGCTTCATTCAATTCTTCAACAACGGAGGAGGATCAGGAGGTAGTTCTGTAGTGGATGCAATTGAAGCACCAGAATCAGGATGGATTTACACGATGTCAGGGAGTTCATATGAACCTTCAACTTACGGATGGCGACATGAATGTTTAACAAGTTCTTCAGGACAATCAGCACACAATCGAATGTCAAATGGAAATACATTTGTAAATGTTTCAGGCGAATACATGTACGAAGTTGATGCCGCTGATAATCTTGTTTGGCAATACAACGCGGGTCCAACGAAAGCATTCAGATATGAGTGTGGCGATGCTGGAATTGTTGCCCTGTTAGGAGCTGATCCTTGTGGACTTTTATCATTAACGGAGGAAACATTAATGAACATTGAGTTTTATCCAAATCCTTCAACAGGAGTATTTAAAATTGATGGTGTGGATTTAAGCAATACGGATCTAACGATCACAATCATGGATTTATCAGGAAATGTTGTCATGGAAGTGAAAAATTCCCCATACATTGACCTGACGTATTACACAACAGGTGTTTATTTTGCACGATTGAATTTCGATAACGAGAAATTTGTCACTAAGAAAATATCATTGCTTAATTAGAATAAGTTTGAGAAATCCGATAATCGCTCTGGTATGTTTGGTTACATGTGTATGTAGCAGTAAAAATCTGATGTCACAATCGGATTTTTACGCTATTGATACTATTCGTGACGTACGCCTGTATTTCGTCGAAGATGACTGGGATGAAATCCTAGATAGTCTATACGTATTGGGCGAATTAGAGCGACTGAAGGCGAATGTAATAATCGATGGAGAATCTTATTTGAATGTTGGTGTACGCTATAAAGGATTTAGTTCCTATAGCTCATCGCGTGATAAAAACCCACTAAATATTCAGTTGGATTACATCGATGAGAACCAGAATCACTCCGGATACTCGAAAATTAAGTTGAGTAATGTAATTCAAGATCCATCATTTGTCCGTGAAGCCCTTTCTTATGAAATTGCTCGTAACTATATGCCTGCATCCAAAGCCAACTATGCCAACGTCTATATAAATGATACGTTGATTGGTCTGTATACGAATGTAGAGTCTGTAGAGGATGATTTTTTAGAAAATCATTTCGGATCAAACGATCATACTTTCGTTAAATGTAATCCTGTAAGCCTCGATTTGAATGGAGAGAATTCGAATTTGAGCGATTCCCCAGGCCCAGGTATTGATGGATATTTTCCGTTCTATAAATTGAAATCAAACGACGACCAAGATTGGTTTGAGTTGCAAGCTTTTATCGATACGCTAAATACATCGCCTCAAAACATTGAGGAGCTCCTGAACGTAGATCGTGCACTTTGGATGCATGCGTTTAACTATACCTTGATCAACTTTGATAGCTACATTGGCTATGCTCAGAATTTCTATTTATACCAAGATCATTTGGGGCAGTTTAATCCAATTCTATGGGATTTAAATATGTCCTTTGCATCCTATCGTTTAACAGACGCCTCAGATAATTGGGATGGATTTACAATCGAAGAGGCTAAGTACATCGATCCGTTGCAACATCTGAATAGTTTTTCAGTACAACCAAGACCACTCATACGGAATTTGCTCGAAAACGACACGTACAGGAGAATGTACATGGCACATATTAGAACGATGAATCAAGAGGTTTTTGAATCTGGAGATTACCTCGTTCGGGGTCAGGCTATGCAAGATTTGATTGACCCTAGTGTTCTTGCAGACACAAATAAATTTTATACGTACGCTGATTTTACGGTTAATTTGGATTCAACGGTTTCTGATTTGGTTGATTACCCAGGTCTTTCCGAATTAATGAGCCCTAGATCAAATTATCTATTAAACCTTAGTTGGTTTGCTGAAATCCCAGTAATTTCAGCTATCAATTCATTTCCAGTAGCCCCAACATCTGGGGATTCAATCTGGATTTCAGCGAAGATCACGGAGGTAACTACCAATGCCTCTCTGGTCTATCGTTTGTCTAGAAACGACAGATTTGCAGCAGTTCAAATGCTTGATGACGGTACCATGTATGATGGAGCTGCTGGAGATTCTGTTTTTGGGGCGTTCATTCCGAATTGTTCTAACAACGTCGAGTATTACATTTATGCTGAGAATGATTCGGCCGGTAGATTTTCTCCTGAAAGAGCGGCCCATGAGTTTTATACGATCACACCGAAATTAGGAGCGCAAGACCTCGTCATTAATGAAGTAATGTCAAATAATCAGTTTACGCAGACAGATCAAGATGGCGATTTTGATAATTGGATTGAACTTTATAATAACTCTGATTACACGATTTCAACAAATGGACTTTATTTAACGAACGACCAAGCTGACCTTACGAAATGGGCGTTTCCAGAACAGACTATTCTTCCGGGAGCTTATGCCATAATTTGGGCGGATCAAGACGTCGAACAGTATGGAATGCACACCAGTCTAGTGCTGGATAACAATGGAGGCTCATTATGGTTATCTTATGCCGATGGATCCATTGTGGATCAGATGACGTACGGAAAGCAAGAGGCTATTTCATCTACAGGTCGATATCCAAATGGTACTGGGAGTTTTATTGAGATGAGTCCGAGTTACCGAGTTGCTAATACCGATGGAACGGATAACTTTATCGCGGATGACATTTTTGTGTTTCCCAACCCAGCGAATGACCAATTTCAAGTGAGATTGAATGGTGCTAATTCAGCAACGATGAGCATGGCAACAATCGATGGGAGAATTGTTAGGACAGAAGAAGATATTAGCTCAGATTCATTGGCGACGATTGATGCGTCTGGCTTAGAAAGTGGCTTTTATATAATTCGCGTTAGCTATGGGGGCACTCAACGCGCAAAACGAATACTCATTACACACTAAATTGAAGAATATGAAAAATGCACTCGTAATTACTGCGCTGCTTATCGGAAGTAGTTCATTTGCTCAAACATTTACAAACTATACGGCAGCGGATGGTCTATTGAGCGACAATGTAAGTTGTTTGGATGTTGATGCGACCGACGCGATCTGGTTTGGAACGCAATTGGGTGTTTCTGTACTTGATGGATCCACATGGACGAGCTATACAACCGCTGACGGATTGGTAGATAACAACGTTACTGCAATCTTCGTAACAAGCACAGGCGATGTATGGGCTGGAACTGATTTTGGTGTGAGTGTTCTTTCGGGTGGTAGTTGGACAACTTATACTACAGTTGAAGGTTTAGGAAATAATCAAATCAAATGTATCAACGAGGATTTAGACGGTGATATCTGGTTTGGGACGAACAATGGAGCTTCAGAATTGAGCGGTTCAACATGGACAAACCTAGGTACTGCTGACGGACTTCCTTTTGGTGGGGTTACGGCATTAAATATTCATTCAAGTGGAGATATTTGGATGGGAAGTGGACTCGGTGGAATTATAGTATATGATGGTGCTGTAATCACTACTACTTTAACAGAGGCAGAAGGTTTGACAGACGACCGGATACGAGGAATTGCAATGGATGATTCTGACTATCGTTGGATTGCAACCTCGGAAGGAATCTCAGTGTTTGATAATTCCAATACGCATACAGAAAATCACACAATCATTTTCACACTACCTGCTCCAGATACATTAAATCCAATTGAGGACATAAAAATTGATGGGCAAGGCATTATTTGGGCAGGTGTCTATGTTGATTACCTAGTAACTGAAGGTGGAGTTTGTGCCTACAATGGAAATGATTGGATTGAATTTCACGTTTCAGATGGCCTCGTTGGACCTGTAGTAAGACAATTAGCGATTGATGGAAATGATGCTGTCTGGATTGCTACAAGCACTGGAGTTAGTAAGCTAACCGATCATACGGTTGGAGTTAATCCAGCAATTAACGATCATGCTGATGTTCAGATGTACCCTAATCCTGTTAGTGATGCGTTGACGATTACATTCGATGAAGCGCCGAGTACTCAAATTGATATTTTTTCAATGACGATGCAGCATATTAAGTCGATTAGATTTGATGCAAATCAACATAAATTGACAATTCCAATGACGGAACTAAGTGCTGGTGTCTATTTTGTTAAAATGGGTGAAGTTGTTGAACGAATAATCGTTCAGTAGTCTGAGCGGATTATTTATTCGGATCTATCGAGTTTTTCCTCCTTAGTTCATCTTCATTCGCTTTTTGCGTGTAAAAAGCGCGAACACTTTCGTGCATTGTCATTTCGGTTTGCGGGTGCGTAGCATAGAAATCTCTGAGCCCTTCAAAAACAATCTCGTCTGGTTCCATCATTCTGAAAAAGCGCTCATTCGTTTCAAATACCTCCATTGAGGTAGTTTCCTCACTGATTCTTATTAATTCCATCGTGTACCACATCTTCTCCTTAAAGACCTCGTCTTGAATGAGAGAGTCGATGTAGCGGAGTAACACAGAATATTCTTTGTCTCCTATGAAACGCATAATATCTTCAGACATCACACCGAATACGCGATGCCCTTCTGAAAAATATTTTTTTGTCAACGATGTGTAATCGCCACATTCTAAGAGAGTCTCTAGGTTGGTGGTAATTTCATCGTTATTAGACATAGCACTACCCATTGAAGTGTTAAGGAGCGTGTCACATTTTGATTGTTGTCCGCTGCTAACTCCAGATAATGAGAAAAAGATGAATGCACATAACACTTTATGAATAAACATATAGCTTAAATTAATTTTATAGACCTCAACGAAGATTTCGCGCTATAAGTTAGAGTTTTCTCAATTTGTGAGTGGAAGTGCTTCCATCTTGAGATCTAGCGCGTAAAATATAAACACCTTCCTGTAAATGACTTAAATCAAGTTCAATTCCAGGGTGTGCTATGGACATGATTTTTTGTCCGGAAAGAGACATAATATCAATGGTCTCGATTGTTTTTGATGACTTTAGGTTGACGACATCTACAAATGGATTCGGAAAGACCGTAGCATCATTAGAAATTTCATCAATTCCTGTGAGTCCAGTATTTTCGAAGTATTGCAAATTGTTATAGTATTCTCCAACCATTAAATCCAAATCACCATCGTTGTCCAGATCGCCAAAGCATGGAAAGGCGAATTCATAGGTAGGTGTTAGTCCAAAGGGGTTTGCAACAGGTGCAGCAAAAGCTGGAGCAGCTGGCGTTCCTATGTTTTCGGAGTACTGCAAATTACCAGCATATTCTCCAACCAGTAAATCCATGTCTCCATCGCCATCTATATCTGCAGTCTCCGGGATCCCAAAATAATAAGCCTGTGTAATTCCGAAGGGGTTTTGGACAGGTGCAGCAAAACTTGGTACCACAATGTTTCCAATATTTTCAAAGTATTGCATGTTGCCATAATACTCACCCACGAGCAAGTCCATATCCCCGTCATTATCTAAATCTACGAAATTAGGTATGGCAAACTGATAGGTTGAATCCAAGCCGAATGGATTTTCAACAGGGGGCATGAAAATAGGTGTGGTTGCACTCCCTATATTCTTGTAATATTTCATTGTCCCGTAGTATTCACCAACAAGGAGGTCTAGGTCACCGTCATTATCCAAATCAGCCATGGTTGGCATAGCAAATCCATAAGCAGAATTGATTAAAAATGGATTTTGGATTGGAGCTGCGAAGACTGGCGCACTCGCCGTCCCAGTGTTCTCGTAATATTCAATCACTCCATAGTATCCACCTTGCAGCATGTCAAGATCCCCATCCCCATCAATATCCGCCAATTCGACACTGCCGATATAGGCGTACGTTGGAACGATTCCAAATGGATTTAATACGGGAGGCAAAAAGTCTTGAGCAACAGCTGTATTTGTGAGTGTAAAACCAAAAATCACAGCGAACGATCCCAATTTGGCGATCAACTGTCCCTTTGATAAAACATGCTTTAATTCTTTCAGTAAGAGAGAAATCTTAGCCTTAAGATTAGCAATGAATAGCGTGTCAATATGACTCTTTAAAAAGGCTGACTTCAATGCTGCAACCAATCGATCTAATTGTCTAAATTTTCTAGAATAAGGTGTTGTCTTCATCAGTAGTAGATTTATCGAAGTTAAAAATACGAATAATTATTCTGACTTAGCCCAGAAGGTGGCTTCTGGAGTCATTAGCCCAGCTTTGTGATCCGGGCGTAACGTATTTAGTAGGTTTGGTCTTTTTTTATCGGCTAATATATGCACGTCGTATATTTCATCTAGCGAACTTTGGTAGGTGATTTTACCTGCAATACTTCCAGTTGGTAAGTGAACGATTACGATTCCTGCCTCATTGGCTTTATCAGCAAAGTCGAGTTTTGCAAATGTCGATGAGTTCTTGCGTAATTTTGATAAGCCAATAAAAAGATAGTCTTTATGAAGATCCATTCCTCGTACAAAACCATCGAGCTTTACGACTACATCATAGGAATTATTTTTAGGATTAATACGAATAAGTTCACCCGTCGCTGACAACAATGTATACAACTCACCATTATAGATTCTGGGAGAATGAGGCATCGCCAACCCTTCAATGATAATTTCATCATTTTCGACATCAATAATCAAACCGTCAGTCGTAACTCTCTCTCGCCAACTTTGAAAAGTATTTCCTTTGCCGAATGCGGTAGCAAATTTCGGTTTCCCATCTTGCATCGCCATTCCATTTAGATGGCAACGATCTTCTGAAACAAGTTTGTCAATGAATTTTGGTCTCCAATAAGGTGTGAAATTATAGTCATCGTCTATTTTGACAATACACGAAAACAAGGTGTTTACACCGAAGAGTTCATCTTGATCTCCATAACTTAGATCATGGATATCTAGTGGACCAGTATGAAACGTCGCTCTTGGCATATAAAGGGCGTCGTATTTCTTTTTTGCGTTTGGATAAAATTCGGCAAGCTCTGGTGAGTTTGCAAGTACAACCACCTCATCCTTACAGGCGATTGCAAGCTTGTCCTTGGTTGGATGTTTCGCAATTCCCATAGGCTTCTCGAAGGTCCTTGGTAATTGGATGATTGAGTTCTCATCCTTTGCTGAAATGCAGACAACTTTTCCGGCTTGGTACGTCGAAATAGCAATGGAGCAATTCAATCTCTGTAAAATTTCGGGAACGTGCGATGAGTAAGTGCAACTGAATGGAGACAGTGGCTGAGTTCCTTGTTGATTGGTCATTAGTTCGGGTTTCAATTTAAATACAAATAAAGAGAGCTACTTTTGTTAATAAGGCTAAATAATTCCTTGGTTCAACACCTAGCAGTCTTGCGTTTTATACCAACGCGACCTTTGGTTTCAATTTTTTCGATGTAGTCGATTGCGAGCGGAACTTTACATGATGTACCGCCAACATCTACCGTCACTTTACCTATCGAATTAGCGATTTCTTTGGATTTCTCGGTCAATTCACTCACGTAGGATCCAATGGCGATAACAAATCCATTCATGGTATAGCAAACCCTGTTTTTGGCTGTATGAACTTCCTTTTCAACTCGTTCTAGAAGTTCAACGTACTTTGCGATATCAAGATCTTTATCCTCATGGACAGCTGCAAAATAGGCTAAAGTTCCCCAGCCAGCTGAGGCGATTGATTCTCGATCAGACTCTATCCACGATAAACCCAGTTCAAAACCGAAATCAGTTTCTGCGGCAACCCATGGAACGGCATATTCACTTAAATAGGACCAGTAAGCTTTATCAACCCACGCTTCCAATTGCTCTTTTGTGATTTGCGTTTCATCCGCCATTAATCCTGCCAAATACATGGCGTCGTAGTTTCCCGTCGCGTAAAGTTCCAAAGATAGTTCGTGATTTTTCTTTGTTTTTTTGAGGATCTTTTTCAAGTCTTGCACCTTAACTCCAAAGAGAGGTTCGATCGCGCCATGCTTGATATAAGTACTTTTTGTTTGTTCGGACCCGTATTCTTCAAGTTGAGAAAGTATTTCGACTGTAGTCATGGATTGTTTAGTTTTTCGGTACGCTATCGATAGTTTCTCTCGAATATAACCATTTATTGATTATCCATTTCATTGAATCTTTTTATTGATTTAGACGGGTCGACCTATAGTCAAGGACGAATTTCTGTAGAAGAATGATAGGGCTTGGTTTGTTGAGTTTGAATTGATGTTAAAGAAAAAGCACTGTTAAATGTAGACCGAAGGCCTCTTTAGGAGTGTTTTCAAGTGTAAATTAATGTAAATTGAGTGAAAAACTTTTCAAAGTGAAGAAGAATCAAATAGCTTTGTACTATGAGCATTAATAGTGGTAGGAGATTGATAATTGTGGTGATGACTTTGCTCTGGTTGGCTCCAATGAGCTTTTCCCAGGACACTGATGATGAGAAACACATTAAAGTGTCGATGAGGATGATCGGTCATAGAATGCTCATGAAATTTGGTGATACAACATCTCGGGTGTTGCCAATCTCAATTAAAGAGAATCGATATACGATACCATTTGCCACTGAGTTTGTCTTTCAACCTGAAGAGTTGGTCTCAATTGTAGATAGCGTGGTCAGGGAAACCAAGATCGCCACTAAGTATCTTGTAGAAGTCGAAGAATGTCAAACTGGGGAGATCGTATATGGATTTGAGGCAGGACTGGAGATGGTTTCGGATGTTATTCCATGTCGAACACGTCCGCAACCTCGAGGATGTTATAGTCTAATCGTTACAATCTTAGATAAGCCTGAATCTGATCTTTTAAGTTCTGGTAGCACAGGGTTGGATGGGCAAGGCACGAAGAAGGAAGGGAATTCGTCGCTATTGATCGCTTTAATTGTCAGTTTGTTAGTGATTCTTGGCCTCATAGGATACATCTATAAGCGAAGACGGAATACGCGTAGTGATTCTAGGCTCATTGCAATTGGTGAATTTAAGTTCGATCAACGCAATATGAACTTAGCATTTGAGGATACTTGCACTGAGTTGACGAGCAAAGAAGCCGATTTGCTTTTTTTACTTCATTCTTCGGCAAACACAATTCTAGAACGAGAATTAATATTGAAAATAGTTTGGGGTGATGAAGGTGCATACATCGGGCGAACATTAGATGTTTTTATCTCGAAATTGCGTAAGAAACTAGAAGCAGATCCAAACGTGAAGATCGCCAATGTTCGAGGAGTGGGTTATAAGATGGTCTTGAATACTTCCGACTAACTACTGTAGCAGATATCAGCTGCCTAGAATCATGGTAATTTTTGATATTCTTCAGTAATAATCTCCTCGTATTCTCGCTTTGCTGTGAAAAACGCTTTAAGGTTTATCACCCGTGAAATTGAAATAATTGCTATGCCAATTGAGCTGTATTGTAGAATATAATATCCTACCTCAGACGATAAATTTTCAGAGGAAAACGCCGCGCCCTCCCTTAATTGCTGATAGACAATACCAATGAGCAGTAGGTTTATAAGACTAATAATCAACGACCCAGTCAAGTCCCTTTTCCTTTTTGGGACGGACATCAAATACGTTGCGATTACAAGGATAATTACGGAGAGGCCAGGATAAATGAGCGCGTAACCATTCTTTATCTCTGTTGAGATGGATTGATCTGTATTAATCAATAGAACTGATCCATAAGGCAGGAAAACGCTAATCATGGCTAGTGTAGTTAAGAAAAGCGCTATTTTGGGTAGAATCTGTTGCATCTAATTATTCTGAAGTTTCATTAAAGTTAAAAATCATCTAGAAGATCAGCACGTTTAAGCTTTACTTTTGCTTCTTCGGTGCGCGCTGTCTTAATACTATAGATCAAATAATAGATAACCAAGGCTTTCCATATAATGCCTTTAAAAACGGTGGTTGGATCGACGGCAGCTAAAAGAACGATTAGCCCCACATAAACAATAAGTCCAATGATGAGCGCCAAAGAGGCCTTTTGATAAGACCATATCGCAAGCCCAATAAAGATCGCCGCAAGTGCCCAATCTATAATTCCAAAAATTAGTTGATGGTATAGAATGTAGAAAGCCTCATAAAAACCAAGGAAAGTATAGACACCACCAATAACGAAGAGGGCTGTTCGTCCTTTGTTAATTGATTGTGTGGTTTCATCTTTACGGGATTCAACTTGGCGATCTTGATTTACCTTTGCTCTATCATTTTCAATATAGTCTTTGCAATTGCCTTCAAAAGTTGCTCTTTCATCTGTTAGTCCACAAACGATGCCCAATTTCGGGTTGAAGCTTCGATTGGTGCAAACGGAACAGAATTCTAATTGATCTTCTCTAGTCATAGTTACGCGCTAATTTCTTTCATAAAGGTGTCGAGTTTAAGTTCAACCGAATTAGGTAGATCTCCATTATCCAACCAACAATGAACATCAGAAATGTACTTCATTCCCAAATAGTTTGCGGTTTCAATGAACGGCATGTGGAAACCATCCTTAAGTTCCTTGTCTGAGCCACAACTGACAACAGCCATCTTCATTCCTCTCAGTTTTCTACCCGTTTCTTTCTCAATTTTTAAACAATCCGAGAGCCGATCAAAAAACGTCTTCATAGTACCACTCATTGTATACCAATAGACGGGTGTGGCAAATATGATCAATTCATAATTATCAACTATTCTGGTCATTAATGGATGGAAATCATCTCCTCTATTCTGAAATTCATAATCGAATTCGGAGATGTCCATTCCATTCAAATCAACCACTGGAAAAGAAGTTTTGTTCTCGATATAAGAAACGATTTTACGCGTCTCTCCATTACTGTTTGCACTTCCAATAATAATTATCCCTTTATTCATTATGTCGAATATTTGCCACTAAAGCGAACTTCAATCCGTTGCGTTATACATTCCGTCTATCCTTAAGTTTTTTCTCTAAAAAAGCAATCATTTTGTCAAATGCACGTGCGCGATGGCTAAAATTATTTTTCTCGGTTGTAGTCATTTCCGCAAAGGTTTTACCACAATTCTCTGGTTCGAATATTGGATCATAGCCAAATCCATTCACACCTGATTTCTTTGTTCGAATGTTCCCAGTTACAATCCCCTCGAAAAGGTGTTTTTGTCCATTCATCTCTAAAGATATAACGGTTCTGAATTGGGCCGAACGATCCGTTTTTGTCGAAAGGTTATTCAATAATAACTGCATGTTGTCCTCATCGCTTCTCTGTTCTCCTGCATATCTAGCCGATCGTACGCCAGGTTCATCATTGAGTGCATTGACTTCTAATCCTGTGTCATCTGCAAAGCAATCCATCGAGAAATTCTCAATGATGTAGTTCGACTTTTGCTGGGCATTCCCTTCCAGTGTATCCGAAGTTTCAGGAATTTCCTCGTTAAGATCGATGTCGTTTAACGTTATCAATTCGTATTTCTCGGGAACTAGCAGAGATAATTCTTTGGCCTTGTTCAAATTGGAAGTTGCGAAAAGGAGTCTCATATATTTAGTAGATTGACGGAGTTTGAGCGGTCGTATGTGAGCTGGAATCATTCCAAAAGAGTGTTGCTTAAATGGCGTTCATACCCTCCAATCAGTCCGTGTTATTTCTTATTTATTCTTTCTAACAAGGCCTTTACACCAGAACTAAGCCGTTTTATTTTACCACTAAACCCTTCTGTGTTTACGTAAAGCGTATTGTGCTCCTTTGCGATTTCATTGTCAGGTCTATTCTTTGTGTAATAATAGGTCGCAATAGACTTCCTGTTAATCTCGTCGGGTGTATTTAATGGTTTCGGATGTCCATGAAACGAGATTTCGTTCGTTTCGAAAATAACGCACCTGTTAAATATAGGAGCAACGCTAGCGAGTAAATTCTTTCGGCCGTCAGATAGATCCCACAATTCTAGGTGTCCTTCAAACTCGTCTTTCCAGTCTTTGTTCATGTAGATCAGGACATTTAATCTGCGGTGAAATTTAGTTTTTGGATTAATATTATAATCCACATGCACATTCAAAAATGCACCTTTAACAGATTGGTGAAGGCCACCTCCCATTAAGTCCTCATCACCCATTAGATCCTCCTCAACTTCAGATAGTTTCTGAAGCCAGCTTAAAAATATATCAGAATTCAATTCATTAAAAAGATCATCCATGATAGACCCTTTATCAAATGAACTTTTTTGAAACTTATTTTTTTGGTCAAGGTAAGTTGTACCATCCCATTTACCATTTTTAATTGCCGGATACTCATTAAGAATTTGTTCGGCAATCTCTGGTGGGAAAAAGTCATCAAATACGATATATCGATAGGGTTCCTTTGATTGATAGTCAGCTTTAAGATCATTAAACCTTTCCTCCAAACTAGTTATGCTGATATATTTCATTTATTGTGTTTTTCATTCATGATAATGCTAAATCACGAGGATCTAAAATTCGATGTATCTATTCAGCTAATACTGATAGTTGGTTTAGCTATAATCAATAATTCTTTGCCATCTTTTTTCGCTCCCACTTTTTGACTCATACCATCCCATTCCTCAATTTCTTTAGGATCGAAGGCCCAATCTCCCGTTAAAATCAGGTATGGATTATCTTTAAAAGCGAGTTTAGCAAATTCTACGTCGATTAAATTAACATGAATATCACCCCAGCTACCATGCCAGGTCTCAGGCTCTCTAGTTCGATATTCGGCCGTGCCATTGGGACAAAATGCCATAAATACGCCGTCATTCTTTAAATGTACTTTACTAAATTGAAAGAACTTAGGAAGGTCAACTAAATGTTCAATGACATGGGAACTTAGCATTAGGTCTTGTTCAACAGGCAGTTGTTCTAATTTACTAAATATTTTAACGCCTAGTTTTTCTTCTCCAAATAATGCACGCGGTACAGATAGTTCATATCCGACTGCGTTATGTCCGTCATTTAATAGTTTGAAGACATTGTACCCCCAGCTGCACCCATAATCTATGAGTTTTATTGGCTTTGAATTGAAGAGCGCACTGATGTAAATACTTTCGTTACGTAAGGAACTGAAATTCTCTTGTTTCTGAATTTTGATTTCGGCATCAGTAGGTAAGTCCGTCATCATATGGGTATCTATTTTATACTCCGTCTGATAGAACTTCTCTAGCCACTTAGCACTGTCCTTGGGGTGTCTGTGATTTAAGCAACACTCATTACATTTCAGTAAGGAGGTAATCAAATATTTACGGTCAATCCGTTTTAAATCTTTACTACCGCAATTTGGACACTCCTTATTTTGAATTGTATTGGAAAGTGAACGGATTAAATATTTAATTTTTCTATTGGACATATCGTCTATTGATTATCACCTATGATGCAAGCGTCGGAACTGCATAATAGCCAAGGGAGTTAGCCGTTAATTAGTTCATGCGAATATAGTGAAAATATTACTGCGCCTTTTTCTCTATTTGACGGATGAAGTCTCAGTGTAGTCTTCATTAATTGTTAATGAAGAAGAGGATCTCAGTGAGTTAGAATCTTTGCGTAGATCGACTCATTTGCTTCTACTGAATAGCGTTCTTTAATTGTTTTCTTACCAGCTTTCCCAATAATTTTCCGCAACTCTGCATCATGCAAGAGCTGTTTTATAGTGGCTTTCCATTCAGTGGAATCAGCGCAAAGAAATCCATTCACACCATGGTCGATTATCGATTTATTAACGCCAATGGGGGACATAATCGAGGGAATCTCTAAAGCCATATATTGGAGTCCCTTAAATCCACATTTCCCCTTAGCCCAGATAGTATCTGTAAGTGGCATAACACCCATGGAGAACTTAGCTAAATCTTCAATCTCACTGGATTTATTCCATTTAAGAAACTCGAGTGATTTTAGGTCGTATTTTGGTTCTTCATTTGAAATAACCCGAAAGATGAAATTATATTCGGTTTCCAACTCTTTAAGTATCGGAATGAGAAAATCCAAATAATGCATCGTTGTATGAGTCCCAGTCCATCCAATAATAACAGGTTCTGCCGAGTGATTTGTCGTCTTGTTATGTACGTTTTTTAAATCTATAGTCGTTGGGAACACAGCTACATTCGAATTGAATCTTAAAGCGTAGTTTTTAAGGTATTCGTTACCTGCATTTACTGTTTCCGCCCATTTTATTATCCGCTTCACTTTTGCATATGCCTTCAACCTATGAAATTTAGCATTGCTTTCACTGAAATTAGGAAGCCATATAGCGTCATCGAAATCATAGATGTACTTCTTGCGAAGGATCTTTGCAATCGTCCACTCGAATAGCGCTGGCCCGATCATGGAGGCTTCGCGGTGAATGATAATCTTAGTGGCTTTTCTCAATCTAAATAAGAGAAGAAATCGTCGCCAAAAACTCCCAATCATGCCAAAGGATTTCTTGAAAAAAGAACCTTGAACGTATAGTGTAGACCAGGTTTTGTCATTCAGGAATGGGTGAAATTCAACATCAAAGCCCAGCTCTGAAAAATAATTCATGTACTGTTCAAAGCGAAATCGCTGGGATGGAGCTTTTCCGAGCGGGTAGGGAGCCAGGATGAATAGTTTTTTAGCCATTGACGTGCTTGTATATCCTCAGGAAGCGTTCAACACCTTGCTCTAATGAAAAGTAATCCTCAGCACCTGCCTTAACCTTTTCAGTATTAAATTTTCTTGGGTTTGAAATGCTTTGTCGATAGCTCTCGTCATCAAAGGTATGAATGATGTCACCAGATTCGTACCTTTCAATAATAAGATCCGTATCTCCAACACCAGAATTACATACCAGTGGAATTCCCATGGCCATTATTTCTGCTTGCTTCGTTGGTGATGATGCTTTTTTCGAGTAGGTTGCCCGAATGAAAAATATTGATTTCGTAAATAGCGAAATATGAAGAGGGACACCACTATGTAATGTAGATTTAATGTACACGTCAGCAGGATCGACTCCTCGTTTTATTGCTTCCGATTTTATCATTTCAGGACTCTCTCCTGAAATAAAAAGAAACTTGGCAGACGCATTGGATTCCTTAAGTACTCTGAAATAGTCGAGCATTTCTGCTAGCATATACCATGTCCCAATAGATCCAACATATCCTAAAATATAAGCGCCGTCCTTTAGTCCTATTTCTGCGCGTAATTCGGTTTTCCCCTCTTCAGTGATCTTGTTAGGATCGAAAAGTTCTAGGTCAACACAACAGGGGATTATCTCAATCTCTGGTAGTTTATGTGCTAATTCCTTCCATGACAGAATTTCATTTTTACCATTTTCGGTCAAAGACACTGTATAATCGGCCGCGAGTAAAACTTCTTTCTCCTTTTTTTTGAAGAAATTATAGATTATTCGATAGATAGGATTTGAGAGGTTCCACAATTTTCCGTCAACGCGCTCGTCTGGCCAGAATCCTCGCATATCGAATACGAGTTTCATGTCAAATTTTCTCTTCAACTTAAGGCCTACAAGACAAGTAATATAACTTCTGCAGTGAACGATACTAAAGTTATGTTGCTCATTTAAGTAAAACGCGATTTTTCGCATGCGTCGAACTTTCCCAACGGTCTTTCGCAAACCACGACTGTTATGATAGTCTTGTGGATGCCAAAAAATATTATGCTCTTTACAATAAGAACGTATGTGGCGCTTGTGTTCAGCGAAGCGATCCATTTTTTCAAAACTAATCAGATGAAATTCGAAGCCATGTTTTGTAAGTCCCGCAATATAGGGGAGTACCTGAGACTGCCCTAATGGGTCTGTCATTCCGTCATAAGAAATGAATAGTACTTTGGTAATAGATTTCACTGCTCGTTTATGTTTTCAGACAATAATACTACTTTTTGAGCGAACAGAATTACATCCATTTCGCGTACCACATTTGAAACATTAGTAGGTACCATATCTTCGTGTCGTATTCTTTCTTACCTCCAAAGAATGCTCGTTTCATTTTATCAATCTCTTTCCAGTTAAAAAGGCCCTGCTCTGCAATGTTCTTTTCGCAGAGAAATTCGTCAACCAATGGTCTTAATTCTGTGGTCAGCCACTCAGCAATTGGAATCGCAAATCCCATCTTGGGTCGATCTAACATCTCTTTTGGAACGTATTGATGAACAATGTCGCGAAGGATTCTCTTCTTCACACCATCTTTGTATTTGTATTCATCCGGAAGTCGAGCAGCAAATTCAATAATTCTGTGATCAAGGAATGGTTCACGTCCTTCTAGGCCAACAGACATTGCGGCCCGATCGACTTTTTGCATAATGTCATCTGCCAAATAGGTCTGGTAATCGATCGCCATCATATAAGCCAGAGCGGTTTTGTTCTCAGGATTCATCTCATCGCTTGAGTAGGCAGTAGGCAGTGGCGCAAAATCACATTCCATGATCTTTAACATTTGATGATCCGTAAACTGCTGGCTTAAGCTTAGCATGATATTTTGATCAGAAGGGTCGCGCAGAACGTTTTTCAACTTCTCATAGCGA
Source organism: Flavobacteriaceae bacterium (assembly GCA_047624355.1). Lineage (GTDB taxonomy): Bacteria > Bacteroidota > Bacteroidia > Flavobacteriales_D > Crocinitomicaceae > UBA4466. Next base: position 84,420 of record JBLHPQ010000002.1, read on the forward strand.
TTGTGGAAGTTGTATTTATTCTTCAGAACTGGGATCCAATCAGAACGGACACCACGCATTGTCGCTGCTGCAGATTTCCGAACAAAGCCAGGAATCTTATTAAGCTTAGCTCCATAGCGTGCCATGTAATCATATCTATTATATCCAGCGAAAATTTCATCGCCAGCATCTGCGCTCAGTGCAACCGTAACATCTTGTCGTGCCATTTTACTTACCAGTGTGGTAGGAATAGCTGATGAATCTGCAAAGGGTTCATCGTATTGAAATGGAAGATCTTCTATTAGCTCAAGTGCCTCTTTTAACGTACATGTGATTTCGGTATGATCGGTTCCGAGATGATTTGCAATTTCTTTGGCGTAGGGCGCTTCGTTTAAGCCCAAATCGGGAACGCCAATTGTAAAGGTTTTTAATTTTTCAGAACGTTCCTTTTGCAATAATGAGGTGACGCAAACACTGTCGTAACCTCCGCTTAAAAAGACCCCGACAGGTACGTCTGAGACCATTCGATACTCGCACGCTGATTGCAAGATAGATTCTGTTTCAATTAAGGCATCACTGTAGCTAATATCTAGCTTTGGCGCATTATATGAATCGTAGACGTCCCAGTATTTGGTTTCTTCAATAGATTGCTTCGATAGTGACATTTCGATTGAATGGCCAGGTTTAATTTTTTTGCAATGCTTGAATATACAATGTGGTGTTGGAACATTCCCATACTGAAGAAAAGCAGCCACGGCATCTTTGTCAATTTCCTTCTTAAAGTTTTTATGCTGATGAAATGACTTCAGTTCGGAAGCAAAGAGGAATAAGCCATCATGCCAATAGTAGAAAAATGGTTTAACTCCGGCACGATCTCGAGCGCAAAAAACACGTTCTTTTTTAGCGTCATAAATAGCAAAGGCGAACATCCCGATGAATCGATCCAAGCACTTATCTCCCCATTCTAAATAGGCATGAAGTATCATTTCTGAATCTGAATCGGCGTTGAAAGAATGACCTAATGCAGATAGTTCCTTCTTAATTTCACGAAAATTGTAGATCTCGCCATTGAAACAGAGGCATAAATGCTCAAATTGCATGGGTTGCTTTCCATGTTCACTTAATTCGAGAATTGCCAAACGGCGGTGACCAAAACCAATAATTGCCTGATTATGCTTGAAAATTTCCAAACCATCTCCATCTGGGCCTCGATGTGAAATCGCAGATGTCATGTCTGTTAACTCTTGTTTTGAGGATTGTTTTCTAAAATCTATAAGACCCGTAATACCACACATATGGATAAAAGTATGAATTTTAAAAGAGGGAAAAAATAAATCTATAGTTTAACGAATGTGGCTTTAAGACTGTCTCCGATTTTGAAGAGGTTTAAACACCAGTTAGCGAAACCTTTGAGTTGTTTCAGGTGCCAACGTTTTTCTATTTTATGACGCAATATTTCATCGTCAGAAGTCTCTGAGACGTATTCTTGATTACTCATACCTTTACTCGTTCTATAGCGAGTCATGCTCATCCCTGTAGTTCGTATTGATAATTTCTTGAACCCATTCTTTTCCATTGCTGATTGTAAGGTTTTGCGCGTGAAGTAGAGTAGGTGTTCAGGATAATTGATCACATCATATTTTTCACCCAAGCGATAACGAAGTATGGCGTTGAAATTAGGTGTTGTAACATACATGATTCCTCCAGGACGTAATAATCGATTTAGATTCTGCAATTCTTGATTCAGCTTGTAGATGTGCTCAATGACTTCAAAAGATGTAATTACATCAAACATTTCAGGAATAAATGCCTCATCGTTCATAGAGCCCCTGTACATGTCTATGCCTTTTTTCGTGCAAATATCTATGCATTTTTCGGCATAATCTGAACCATACACTTTCCAACCTCGTTTTTTCGCTATTTCAAGAAAAAAGCCATAGCCGCAGCCTACATCGAGAATCCTATTTGTTTTTCTGTGTTTTTCAAATTTATCAAGAAGAGCATTGTAACGTGCGATTGTAATTTTAGATAGAAAACTAGTTACCTCGTATTCCTTATCGTAAAACGCATCCAATTCTACTTCTGAGGGGATTCTCTCTGAAAATATAAATGAACAACTAATGCATGACGCTAATTTTGCACCATTGAATTTAGCCAAGTTACTTATCTTCTTCGAGGAACAAAGTGGACAGGCAGAATGCTTTTCATTCAATTTGACCGATAGGCCTTTTGTAGTCTTTAGTTCAACTAATTCCAATTGGATTTAATTTGTTTATGCTGTTTAAACGCTAAAATAGTGAAACTTATCGATGTAAAATAATGTTTTGTCTAAATGATCGACGTCTATATCTAACAGTTGATTACTTCAAGTTAACGAATATAAACTTATAAGGTTGCCTTTTTAAGAATTACTTTAGCTAAGACACTGGCTTGATAATCACGCGTGTAATGCGTTGAGAGTGCAGTAGATTCAGGCGTCCAGATGCTTTGATTCGTGGCTTTTTTAGCTAAAAGCGCGGATATTAATCTTATGCAATCTTCCTTGGAGGAAACAACGAATCCGGCTTTCGTCTCGTGAATGAACTCCTCCATGACATCGTTATCGCTTGGGCAAAGTAATATTGGCTTTTGAATCGAGTAGTAATGGAATAATTTCACGGGGTACCAGCCTTTAACGCCACTGAATCCGGTTAAAATCATAACGTCAGAACTGGCCGTGATTTCTTCAAGTTTTGGACGCGGAACTCGATCAATGATTGAGAAATGAGCAGTGTAATTTTTCGTCAATTGAAGCACCTTCATCTTTTGGTCAATATTCATGTCGATCCCAACAAAATCTATGAATAACTTCGTTTCTCCTTTGGCAATAAGAGCGATGCACGAATCAATAAATATACTGATTTGCTGATTCTCGTAGAGCGTTCCGGCATAGGTGATTCGTAGGATATGGGGACTAGTTGTTGGCGCGAGTGGACTGAGATCATCATTGTCAAAACCATTCATTACTCGATAGCCCGGTTTCTTTATGAAAGTACTGATATTCTCCACCCAAGCATCGGAAGTGCTAAGAAAGAAATCACAGTTTGATGTCCACTTTTTTTCACTTTTACGCTCTAGTTTTGCTATTAATTGAAGAATTATTCCGGGTATATGTAAGTTCTGATGTGTTGACCATTCATCTCTATAGTCTGGGATGAACAATCTATCCGGGAATTTTTTCTTTAGCTTGTGTCCAAAGGCAAACGATTGAAATGGTCTGCCGCTAAGAATAAAGCCTTTTATTGCTAAATCTGCCGTCATTAATTCAGCAGACTTTGTATAAAAATTGTTATAAGGGATTGACGAGACGAAATAGTTTGAGAAGATCAGTTCTTTGAGCGTCAAAATTTTCTGCAGCCAACGCATCTTTGGACGAGTTGACAGTTTATCTCTTAACGTACGATGGTAGGGGAGTCTATGAATTTCACAATGAGGGTGTTTCTCTACTTTATATTCGTTGTCTTTAATGGGGGAGAGCGTATCTAGCTGTTGATCATTCCAATTTCGGGTGATGATAATGGGGAATACACCTTGTTCGTTTAGATACTTTGCCCAGGATGCCGTGCGCTCGCCACCTACATAATTGGCAGGAGGAAAGAAATATGATATGATGATGATTTTAACCATTCTTCTTTCGCTGAAGTGCCCGAACTAATTGTCGTATGGAAACTTTCTGAAGAGTTAAGTATACAACGGTCAGTAAGATTGCTCCAGAAATTGTTGCAGTCCAGAGGAGGTTATAATTCTGTTTTAGGATATGTTCCATGTCAGAATAGATAACTAGGATGACGCCGCCCGCGACAATCATCATTGAAATTGCTGCTTTGAGATTAATATTGAGATTTGTTTTTTTCTTTCCAAGAAGAAAAAGAATAATCGCCATACTCGTAAATGCTGCGATTTGAGCTACCCCAGAAATAATGAAGCCATGATTACTCATGAATAATATGTTAATCGTTGCTCCAACAATACCTCCTGCAACTGTTGCGATCAAGATTAATGCATTCTTTTTAACTAGCGCAAAGCTAATCATGAATTGATTCGCCATTATGGATATTACACTGCCCATTGCAATGAGCGGAATTACACGAATTGCTGGTAAAAATGTCTCGTTAGAAAGTATTTCAATGAGATATGGAGCACAGAACAGTATTAGCATGAGAACACCAAATCCAGAGTAAACGGATAAATCGAATATTCGTTGATAGCTTTCATCTGCGTCTTTATCTTTCCGTATAGACATGATAAATGGACCTATTGACATTCTAATCATGTCTGATAATATTGCAATAGGAATGGTTATTTGCATGGCAAGTGCTAAAAATGCTATGTGATCCTTATTATTGAGAGCTCCAGCTCCAATGAATTTATCAAGTGAGATAATTGCCCAAGTAAAAATGCTAATTACAAAGTACGGCCATGAAAACTTCATTAATTTGACCATCATTTGCCTTGAATAGAACATGAAGTTCATATAGAAGGATGCCTTCTTGACAAAAATCAACGCTACCAATGTTCTAGAAACAAACTGAGACATAAGTATACCTACAATGTTGAAGTCGTAATAGGTCAATCCTCCAGCTACAATGAGAAGTGTAAATAATGCTTCGAGAAATACAATGACGAGGACCATTCCAGGTTTTCTATCTATTCGATACAGGTTGATGTTTGTACTGTTTACAATGTATGGCAGAAATTGTAATCCAACAGCCAAGATGGCGTAGTATAGCTGCTCAGAATTGTGAGCTGTTTCAATAAATACCGAACTGATTTGAGGAATAAAAAAAACCGTTAAACCGATCAGTATGCTGGCGGCAGTCAATTGGTAGTAGAACCAAGAAGTGAAAATGATCTTCCGATACTTGATGCGCTCGTATTCGTAATAATAGTAAAAAACTCCAGATGTAAGCATCAGTGCAAAGGACATGATTACAAAGAAAGATTGGAGCATTACTAGGTTTGAATACTCATTTTTGGATAAAATACCAACATACAAAGGGATAAGTAACATAGCAAAGACCCTCGAAAATACATTCGCGAAACCGTAGACGATCGTCTCTCCAATAAATCCCTTTAGATGTTTCAATTTAAGTTTAGTTCTATTTTGTTAGGAGTAGGTGTATTGATTTTTCATTACGCCCAAAACGTTTCAATGCTTTCATCATTGCCCATCCTCGATAGAGTAAAGGTAGTCCGAGTTTTCCGACTGGTCCATCCAAAAATGAGAATTTACGTTTTGCAGCGCTATAGAGCTCTTTTTTCGTTACGTTTTCTACTTTAAATCCAGCGTTTATTGCTTTTCTTGTAAGCGAAGATCTCTTAATAGGTACAAATGTTCGAAGTCCAGCTGCCGGGCGGCCTCGTAGTTTTAAATAAGCTTTTGCAAATCCTGAATTCCCCATCATTGGAAACCAAAAAAGGCGGTAATGTCCCTCAAAGAATGTCATATAACTTGGGCAGTGGATAATTCCTTTTCCATCAGCTTCAAGTACCCGGTATAGTTCAGTCAAGCATTTTGAAACATCTTGAACATGTTCAAAGGTTTGCCAGCTATTAAATGACCCGAAACTGTTATCCTCGAAAGGGAGATCTTCACCAATTCCTTGTAGAATATGAGATCGCCATTCTTGAGCGTAATTATTTTCTTTGAATTTTAGATCGATTAGGTCCTGTTTCCATTGTTCTGGCTCTACACCAAAAACATTCCACTTATTAAGTAAACCTTGAATCACAAAGCTTCCGCATCCAGAAGACATGTCCAAAACTCTCTTCTGATTACAACTGGGGAGATAATGAAGTAATTCATCAAAACGTCGTTTTTCGGAGAAGAGGGAATCATCACTCCATCGTGTCACGATTGAATCCACTCGTGACCGCTCAACCTTTTTATCGGTTTTGTAGTAGAGTAGAATTTCTTCATTAATTTTTCCTTCGAGAAATGTTCTTACGCTCATTTTTTTCGAAATCGTCTTAGTCTTGGTTGCACACGGTACATAACGCGCACGAATATATTACTAATCTTTGAGTTTAGTTGTCTCGTCCATCGCTTTTTGTAGTGCTCAAAGATAGGTTCTTTAGTAATCAAGAACATAATTTCTACCAATGGAATATGAATATTTTTGTGGTAGTACTTCGTAGCCAGTTCCTTTTTTTGTTGATCATAAACCGACCAAAATCCACTGTCGTATTTAGGTAATGAGTTGATCATCGTGCTAATACAGTCATTCATCATCTTTTCCACAGCTTTATCTTTACTTACTCTCCACAAGTCATAGATGCCAAAAAAGGCATAAACGAAGCCATTGAGAACAAACGACGGCTCTTTTCCTGGGTATTCTTCGAGCCAAAAATTTCCTTCAGAATCGTATCTCTTTACGCCACCATCCTCATAAGTAAAATGGAAAAACCTGAATGCGTCCAGCGATTTCTCACTATATTTTTCTTCTTGATTGACCAACTGACCGTAGCGTAGTAGCAGAGATATCGCTTGACCTTGGTACATCCCAGACATCCATCCAGTTTCTAATCCATAGCGCGCATTAGGGAAGTGGTTTCTCCAAATCAAGGAATCATTGAGTCGCTCTTCGTTTTCCGCTAACCATACTATGCATTTTTCTAATCGAGCCGTGTTTTCAGGAACATCTACTCCTTCAAGGATTAAATCATGGCTAATTAGACCATACTGAACTATATAGATTTGGTTATAGACAGCATCATCTCCAAAGCCGAACATTGGTATTCCTTGCTCATCTTTGTCTCCAAAATAGTTCTCGTCGAAATGATGCAAAGCCTCAGAGAAATCTTGATAAAATTTCCCAAGAATCTGTTTTTCAGAGACGTAACCAACGCGAAGTGTTAAGTCGTGATTTGGTTTTTTCATCCAGCTTTGTTTAATTGAAACTCTTGAGCGCGTGATAGAAATGTCGTGATAGCAGCTAGACGCTTCGGCATGCCTAAATATTCTTGAATAAGGAGCTTATTACGGATTCTCAGCTGTTTATCGATTGGCTGTTTTATCTCGGTGATCAGGTCCTTTTCTATGGAGTAGAGAGTAACCCCCATATTCGTAAACCAATTAAAAAATGGGCTCTTCTCAGAAAGATATATTTTTGATCCAGCGAGTAACATCATCAGTAATGTTCCAAATGCTTGCTGACGTTCGTGAGCCATTATTACATGACCACACGAACTTAGCATGGCCTGATAAGCATCCAGTTCCATGAAATCAACAATGGGACTGAATTGTTTTCCGAATGTAGCTCTCCCGGAGTCTATAATTCGTTGTTTATAGGTTTGATCGCCATATCCAAGAGGCGTAATAAGTCGTGAATCTCCGAGCTCTGCTGACGCTAATTTGTCAAACACGAATTGATGACGATTACTTGGCGTGCTAGAGTTTCCGATGAGAATATCGTTCCCCACAACATCAAATTTCCCCATTTGACCAAATAAATTTTCTTCCGTTTGATAACAGGCCGTCATCCAAATGGCGTCATGTTTTACGGCTTGACTCAATAAATTGAAATCATGTTCAAGTAAGAAAACGCATAAGTTAATTTTCTTAAGCGCCCGACGATATACGATACGATAGGTGTAAAAATCTTGGAGCCTTTGCTTCAAATTCTTCTTTGTCAGCGTTGTCGATAGTTCGCTATCTGAAGGTTTGAAATAATTGACAATATTGTACAGCCCATATCCCCAAAGTGCCCAAATGAAAATCTTATCGATGAATTTCTTTTTCAAGATAGACTTGGCCTTAGTAACACTGAATGCTTGTAAAATAATGATCTCGAAATGTTCAATTTCCTCAGTGATTCTGACGTGTGTGTTCTCTGAAATAGGGATAATGCTTACAGAAGAATCATTGGGGAAGTAGTGACTCCATTTCTCTGGAGAATTCGATATGATGATGAACTTCTGATCGAGTTGATCCAGTTTTTTGTACAGTTCAATCGTTGAACGACAAATTATTTCATCATCAAAAATGTGAAGAATTTTTGATTCCTTCTGCATTAGGAATAATAGGATTTTAGAGAGTCACATATATAATCTACCTGTTCATCCCTCAGTTCAGCATAAAACGGCAAACGAATTAATTGTTCTTCAAATTTCACAGCGTTTGGCAATGATCTCCCGTCATGCTTGTCACTGTAGTATGTGCTTCGATGCAGCGCGAGGTAATGAAATACCGCATGGATATCATTTGCACGCAAGTGCTTAATGATCGCGGTTCGCTCATCTGGATTTTCAGCAACCAGGTAGTACATGTGTGCATTATTTGTGGCGTATTCCGGGATTGCCGGTAAAGAAATAACTCCAGATGTTCCTAATTCTGATAACTGATCGTTATAGCGATTCCAAATTTGTTTACGTCTTGATTGAATCTTATCGAGCGCTTCCAATTGAGCGTAGAGATACGCAGAAGTAATTTCTGATGGTAAAAAAGACGAGCCAATATCAACCCAGCCATATTTATTGACGTCCCCACGGAAAAACTCAGCACGGTTTGTACCTTTTTCCCACATAATTTCTGCTCGCTGTTGGAATTGCTTTGAATTTATGCCAAGAAGGCCGCCTTCGCCACATTGAATGTTTTTTGTTTCGTGGAATGAAAAAGTTCCAAAATCGCCAATTGTACCAAGGAATTTACCTTTGTAAGCGCTGTCAATCGCCTGTGCTGCATCTTCCACCACATAGAGATCATGCTTTTTTGCTATTTCCATTATTGGATCCATATCACAAGCAACACCAGAGTAATGAACAACCACAATCGCCTTGGTTCGAGGAGTGATCAAGGCTTCAATCTTTGACGCGTCGATGTTTGGATGATCCGGCAGGCTATCCGCAAAAACGACTTTTGCTCTTTCACGAACGAATGCTAATGCCGATGATACAAAGGTGTATGATGGAACAATTACTTCATCTCCTTCATTAATGTTGCATAACAAGGCGGACATCTCTAAGGCATCGGTGCAAGAAGTGGTAAGCAAAACCTTGTTAAAACCGAAACGTTCTTCGTAAATTTTGTGACAGAGCTGCGTAAACTTCCCGTTCCCTGAGATTTTCCCGTTGCGAACGGCTTCGAAGATATATTCTTCTTCTTTACCGGATAGATATGGTAAGTTGAAATCGATCATCAGTTCATTTTTTTTGCTGGACTACCAATATAGATACCGGGCTCTTCAATGTTTTTCACAACTAAAGCTCCAGCTCCAATAAAGACGTCACCACAGATAGATAAATTGTCAGAAACTGTACAGCCTAAGCCAACAAATGTACAACTAGCAATGTCCGTTTTACCGCCCATATTTACTCCTCCCGAAAATGAGGCACACTCGCCAATTATATTGTCATGCGGAATATAAGAATACATATTTACAACTACACCATCGGATAGCTGCACTCCTGGTCCAATGTAGGACCTAGCATAAAGACATATTCCTGTTCCAATTTGAGCACTTTTCTCAATTAAAGCCGTGGGATGAATAATGTTTGCAAATGGAATTTTGAAGAAACGATGCATCACGCGTTGTTTGAATCTCAAATGATTATAGCCAACCGCAACAAATAGTGCTTCAAATTTATGCTGAGCATAATGATTTTCGATCTCATCGACCTTACCCAGAATAGGAAGCCCTTCAAACTCGTTTTGTTCAGCATAATCGTCGTAGAATCCTATAGGCTCATATTCGGCGCCTAACAACGCCATTTCACTGACTTGCTTACCAAATTCTCCGGCTCCTATGATTGCTAATTTCTTCATTTATTCTCAAATATAATTCTTTTCTCTGACTGGTAGATGAGGTAGCCATGACGATCCGCGCTCTTTGTTAATTCAATCGTCTTCGTGCCAGTGATTTCATGCTTGATGACGTAGGGTGCGCTTGGGTCCAAGTGGTTCGTTTGCGCTTCGTTTTCAGTGCTGTAAAACACTACGCCAGCAGATTTACTTAGTGAATGCAGAGGAGCTTTTGCTATCCCAAGACTTGTTTCGATAACTCCTTGTAAATAATCATATCCAGTAGTGAGTTGGACAAGGTGAGAACCAATAAAGTCCCCGCCCATTCGTGCACCAATTTCATTAATGTATACTTTTCCTTGAGCTGTAATGATCAATTCACTGTGAGATGCACTATTTTTTATTTTTAAGACGTCCAGTGCTTTTGGTATCAACTCATGTATTTCAGCAAGAAGCTCTTTTGAGAGTGAACTTGGTTCATGATGCTCAAGTTCAACAAAATGTGGAGCGCCAGAAGTGACTTTGTCCGTTGTTGCAAGCTGATAATGTTCACCAAAAATAGAGATTGATTCAACGCTTATTTCATCACCGACAATGAACTCTTCGACAATTACTTGATTAACCAAGGAAGTCGATAATGCAAAGGCAAAGGCAAATTCCAAGTCTGATGATGATAGTATTTTCGTTACACCTAGACTTCCAGATCGATCAACTGGTTTTACGATTAAGGGGTAAGAGAGATTTTTAACTTTCACCAGGTCTTTAGTCGAGCGGAGAGTGATGAATCGTGCAACATTAAGTCCCGCCGCGCTCAATGTTTCCTTCATCACAAATTTATTAGTACAAAGCTCACTTGAGGCTACTGTATTGCCATTGAGCCCTAATGAATTTGAAATATAATTGATTGTTGGAACCACTAGGTCGGAAGCAATTGAAGTGATGCCATCAATTTCGAGTTCTCTACAAATGGCGAGAATTTCTTCTTTTTCAATCACTGAAATTGGATAGAATTCAGTGCAGTGAGCTTCGCATACGGCTCCATCTAGGAAAGAAAAGCAAAACGTTTCATAGCCAAGTTCATTCGCTCTCAGTACAAGTGGGAGTTGTAGATAACTGGCTCCTATTATTGCAATTTTCTTAGGTTTACTTGTCATGCTTTACTGGAATAACGTCGTTCTCTGGATTCATACGGATTCCGAGTCGTACATCTCGTTGGTGTTTTCTTAATCGAATAGAGGCCTTTTTCTGAAGGTCGACTTTACTCCAGTCGACAATTAAAAGTAACGTTAGGAATGGGAGGAGTGGAGCGCGAACACGAACCAAAACACCATATAATCCAGCGGTAAGGCCTGTTAAGAACGATAGGATAAACACGAGTAATAAGGCAAAAGTTAAAAACTCGTTGTTACGGATAAACGCTAACTTCCTCAGCGGAGCTCTCCTGAAAAAGAGAAAAATGAGATAAATGAATAGCATGCTCTCCAATCCGTTGAGAATAAGAGTTGGAGTAAAAGAGTTCCAAATAAATGGGGCAAATACTCCATATATAATAGCTTTTGGCATCACTTTAATTAGCCCAGTAGAGGTGAATTCTACTACTCCAAGGTCGTATCTCTTCTCTCCGTAAGTTTCGTTATGTTGAAAATCCTGTTGGATAATTTGAGCTTGAGCAATGAGGTCATTGCCTTCGAGTACTTCTTTCTCTGTTTGATTTACGCTTGAGGATGCTGCAACTGCAATCACAGTTAATAGCAAGGACGTTCTTGTGATCCAAACCCCAAAATTTCCAAACCCAACTCGCCGTAATATTCGAGTACTTAATGAATAAACTATCGGCACAGCAAGAGGGATTAATAGGAAAAAACGAATGTGCCAAATCAGAAATAGGTAGATCACAATCATCACCCAATTTTTCCATGAGTTTTTATATTCTGGTAAAATTAATCTGAATGAGTGATAGATAACGCCAAGCAGAGATATTAGAACGATTGTGTCCTTCGATACACCTGTACACCAGAAGTTTAGCGAGGGAATGAATAAGACGGCAAAAGCGAGATATTTTTTACTGAATAGGTCCATTTCAACTGTAAGTCGATACAATTGCCAACTTACTATGGCGGTGATAAAGGATAAAATCACCGTGGCGGCAAAGTAACTCTTGAACGTCACAAAGTAGAAAATTGAAATAATCTTACAGACAAAATATCCCTCGGGTTCTTTGAAAATCCAACTTGGTGGATAACCTGTTCTAGAATTGAAGTAGACGGTATAATTACTCCACTCGGGAGTTGTAAACATTTGATAGAAATATTCAGATGGTGATTCTAGAAAGACATTATTCAACACCATAGCGCCCTCATAATAGGCTACAGTATCACCTCCCTTGACATAGAACGCATAGAATACCGCAAAAACTATACTCGCAGCTAATTTGTAATAAATGTTTGTTAAATAGTGTTTGTAGACAGGGTTGTCTCCTTTGCTACTTCTGTAAAAGTGGGCCACAACAATTATCACTACAATCCAAAAAAGGGCTGGGAGTATTTGAGCTGGTGAAAGGTAGTTGTGTTGCAAATCCTGTGTTTTCTAAAACCTAATGTAACATACGTTATTTATGGTGATAAGGTTCACCTTTGAGAATAGTAAATCCACGATAGAGTTGTTCGAGAAAAAAAAGGCGTACCATTTGATGTGAAAATGTCATTTCAGAGAGACTGATTTTTCCATTTGCTTTCGCATAAATATCTTCAGAAAACCCGTATGCGCCCCCAACAACGAAAACAAGTGCTTTACCGCCTTGATTGAATTTTTTTTGGAGAAATTTCGAAAAATTAATCGAGTCAAATGTTTTTCCCACTTCATCGAGTAAAATAACGTGTTCTCCTGACGCAATTTTCGCCAAAATTAACGTGCCTTCTTCTTTTTTTATCTGGTCCTGTCTTAATCTTTTTGCATTTTTTAGTTCAGGAATCTCGATTTTTTCAACATGTCCATAATGCTGTAGACGCCTTAGGTATTCATTTTCGCCTGTTATCAGGTACGAACTTGATGTTTTACCAACACAAATTAGTTTGATTTTCATGGCACTAAACTATTGAAAATTGGACATTAAAAATATTTTTCTTTCGGCACTATATTTGTAAGTTTACTGGGAAATACGAAATCATGAACCTAGTATATTCTGTTCTTACTTCATTACTCTTCTCAATTAACATGTCCAGTAATGTGCCTTATACGGCTCTTGAGAAGGCGTTTGAAGCAAATAATGCTAAGGCAATTGTCTCTCTTGGGAAAACAAAAGTTTTAATGAATGTTTTAGGGAAAGAAGGTGTTTACAGTCAATCTCAGGCCACTTTAGTTCTAAAGGATTTTTTCAACAAGAAGCCTGGAAATAATTTTTCATTTGTGTTTCAGGGAAAGGAAGATGCCGAAGGAACATTTGCGATTGGAAATTACTTAAGCAAAAAGAGCGAAAAGTTCCGTGTAACGATCTATTTCAAAATGCTAGGCTCTGAGTATCGGATCGAAAGTCTTACTATTGAGTCTGTGTAGCAGGTTCCAACTAATTTCATTCAGTTACACGATCGCAACATCTTTCAGTATATTTGCATATGATTGACGAGATAATTCAAACAGCACTTCGCGAGGATATTGGAGATGGCGACCACTCAACGCTTTCCTGTGTGCCAGAATCAGGGAGAGGCACTGCTCGTTTATTGGTTAAAGATAATGGTGTCATTGCCGGGGTTGAGTTGGCCGAAAGAATTTTTAAGACATTTGACCCATCACTTGAAATCGATGTGTTAATTAAGGATGGAGAAAGTGTGATTTTCGGGGATATAGCTTTCATTGTCAAGGGATCCTCCCGCTCTATTCTCACGACTGAGCGCTTGGTTCTTAATTTTATGCAACGAATGAGTGGTATAGCAACGCAAACAAGTCAGATAGTTCAATTGATTGAGGGGACAAACGTTAAGTTACTCGATACGCGCAAAACAACTCCGGGGATTCGCTATATGGAGAAATGGGCGGTGCGCATCGGCGGGGGGCATAACCATAGGTTTGCTCTGTACGATATGATCATGCTGAAGGATAATCACGTTGATTATGCTGGAGGAATCCGTCTAGCAATTGAAAGTGCGAATGAATACCTTCAGCAAACAGGCAAAGAATTAAAGATTGAGATCGAAGTTAGAAATGAAGATGAGCTTGCCCAAGTGATTGAAGTTGGGCATGTTGATAGGATTATGCTTGATAATTTTTCTCCGGAAAGAATTATTGAAGCGCTTAAATCAATTCCAGATTCGTACGAGGTAGAAGCTTCTGGTGGAATCACTATTGATACAATAAGAAGTTACGCGGAAACGGGAGTGGACTATATATCCGTTGGAGCATTAACACATAGTTTTCAAAGTCTAGATATGTCACTCAAGGCAATTTACGATTAATCCTTTCTGGGAGCATCTAAAATTTCCGAATCTGTATTTTTGGGCTCTACCATTTCAGGTGTAAGGAAGAATGAAATACCAGTAATTCCGAGCCCAGTAAATACAATAATTTTATTGTATGGCCAATTCATCAATTGAAACACCAATCCAGTAAAAAGAACAATACTTCCTATCCAATAAAAGAAACTGAATATTGGGTTATGCTTACTTTGCTGAAATGAGAAAAGATTCAACACTAAAGCAATCGCGCCAGAGACCATAAATACTATTCTCGCATTAGCAATGGAGATGTAAGATCTACCGTAACCTGTGAAAAGGACAATTCCCATAAGAAAGGCTATGGCAAATGCAATACTGGCGAATCGTTTCAATAACATAGTTCAATCTAATAATAAATAATCAAAGTAGGTAGTCGTTGACTATTTCGATTTGATGTATTCTCGAATGTCGAGGAGAAACTCAATGTTTTCTTCTAATTGATTTCCAATCACAACAACATTCGCGCCAGCATCTCCCATTGATTTTAGACCTTCTTTTGTGCGAATTCCGCCGCCAACAATAATTGGTCTTTTAAGTTCTTTTAGCTTAGTTATAACTTCTGTCGGAACTGATTCCTTCGCGCCACTTCCTGCATCGAGGTAGATTATTTTTTTTCCTTGAAGAATTCCTGCCTTTGCGGTATTCATAATAATCGAATGATGATCAGAAGGGATGGGAGTTGTTTGACTGACATATGCCACGGACGATGCCGTGCCGCCATCAATCAGAATGTAAGCCGTTGATATTACTTCAAGATCCATCTCGAAAACTTCTTGAGCAGACTGAACATGATGTCCAATTAAAAAATCAGGATTTCTACCTGAAATTAAGCTTAAGTAGAGAAGAGCATCTGCCTTTTCTGAAATTTGATGTGAAGCTCCAGGGAAAATAACGACTGGAATTTCTGAATGCTCTTTGATGAAATCCATTGCGTCAACGAAGTCGTGCTGAGAAACAGTACTTCCGCCAACAAAGAGAAAATCTACCTGCGCAAATTTAGCGCGATTGAGCAGCTCATTCAGCTTCTCCTTATCGGAACATTTGTCCGGATCGATCAAAATCGCAACTTGTCCTGTGCGAGCGTAGATTCGGTTATATATTTCGGTCGATTCGATCAACAGCTTCTGAATTTATTGAAACAACAGTTTTGTTATGGTCAAATATATCCAATTTCACGAATAAGTCATGATCATGATTGACTATTTGCCCCGTCCAGTTATTTAAATCGTCCTTATCGAGTAATAATTCATTTTTGAAAATGATCTTTTTCCGCCCTGCTAACTTATAGAGAGCCTCCTTACATGACCATACCTTTGTGATTTCTGCCTTACTAGTTGGGTCGAATCGCGTGGATTCCCTCTGCGATAAGAATTTTGGCGCAATATCGAGAATGTTATCACGAGGTGTCTCAAGATCTAACCCGACCTTGTAGTCTGCATTTATTGCTAGTCCAACAAGGTTCTTGCTATGACTGATTGATAAAAAACCATGTCCTACTATATAAGGAGCTCCATTTTCGTCATAGTGGATATGCTCTAATCCAATGATCAGCTGACGCAAGACTCGGGTAGCAACAAATTCTTGTTGCCTGCCTTTGTGACCAAAGCTTAACATGCGAGCTTGTTCATCGCTTGTTAGACATTCCAACTCCTCCAATGGGTCAAAGGACGAATAATCCATCAGATGTACCGTTGTTGAATTACTTTTTTTTTCGTGTAAAATGTACTCCATACTTAATACTTACAAAAGAACGAATAAATCTTTAACTGAATTAGACTTGTATAGTTTACTTGAAATTGAACCAAGATTGAGAATATTAGTCCAAACAAACTTCCTACTTTTGTTAATGAAAGTTAAGTAAGAATGATTTTAATTTTTTTTAACAAAACAATTATTGATTCTTATTTTTTCTATATTTACGGGCTTTCTAGGAGGAAAAAGTATAATTAAACAAACTGTACTTATGTTAAAAAAACTTACCTTATTGTTCGTAAGCGTTGTGCTTACAGTAGCTTATGGGTATTCCCAATCGGGTCTCGGTTCTATAAAAGGGGTCGTTAGTGATTTGGATACAAAGAAACCAGTTGCTTACGCGCAAGTGGTGATTAGACAAAATGGAACTATTAAAGGGGGGGCCAATACCGATGAGGATGGTAAATTCCAAATTAGTTCGATAACACCAGGATCTTATAACGTCCAGGTTAGGAATGAAATCGAGGGGTATCAGCCGCAAGAATTACAAGGTGTAATTGTGAGTTCGGATGAGATCACTTTCCTTGATGATTTAAAAATCGGTGTTCCTAAAGATGTACTGCTCGCTGACGAAGTAGTCATAGTAGCTTATAAGGTGCCTCTTATTAGTAGAGATGGCGCTGCTTCTGGAGCGACCATTACTAGAGAAGATATCGCGCGACTTCCTGTGCGTTCTGCTGCTGGTGTAGCCGGTACAGTAGGAGGGGTGAATGCAAATGAAGGAACTGGAGCGCTAAGTGTTCGTGGTTCTCGTTCAGATGCAACTTACTTCTATATAGATGGAATTAAAGTTCGTGGATCGATAAACTTACCGAAATCGGCGATCGAAGAAGTTAAAGTAATAACAGGTGGTCTTCCTGCAAACTACGGTGATGCAACAGGGGGGATTATCTCTGTAACTACTCGTGGACCTTCTTCAAGGTATTTCGGAAGTGTCGAGGTTGTTTCTTCTGGATTCTATTTAGGAGGTGCTGATCCTGATGGTTACGATGCTAAGGTAATTGGATTGGATAGTTACGGCTACAACTTGGCTGAGGGATTGTTCTCTGGCCCGTTATGGATGCAAAAAGATTCATTAGGGAATAAAACGAAACCTAGATTAGGGTTCCTTTTATCTGCAAATGTTACAGATAACATAGATAGTCGTCCAATCGCCGGTGGTGGATGGAGAATTAAGAAAGATGTTCGTGATTCATTATTGGCGAATCCACTTAGTCCAACGGCTGATGGAACGGCAACAACACATAACGCGAATTTCTTGAGAACAGATGATTTCGAGAAGGTGAAGTGGAGAATGAATGCAAGAAACACTACGCTTTCAGCTCAAGGTAAGGTTGATGTTAATACTGGACCATCTGTAAATTTATCTTTTGGAGGGTCATTGAACTACTCATGGGGTAATAGCTATTCTTATGGTGGATCGCTTTTGAACTTTGAGAATTTTGGGGCATTCAAAAATCTTGATTGGAGAGTGTTCGGTAGATTAACTCAACGTTTCTCTAATACAACTGAAGGATCAAGTTCGAAAATAAAAAGTGCGAACTACAGTGTGATGGTTGATTACTCTAAATCAACCCGTGATAACTTCGATCCAAAACATCAATACAATATATTTAACTACGGACATGTTGGTTCTTATACAACCACTAGACGTCCTAGTTATGAATTCAACGATAGTACTCAGACGTATGTTCACAATGGATTCCGTGATCTAGAGGTTGCTTTTATTCCATCTGAGACGAATGCTGCATTAGCTGCAATCACTTCTCAGTACTACGATATCTACGATGGTCAGACTGAAGATCACTATGAGAACTTATTACAAATACAACAAGGTAATGCCTTGAGAAATGGTGATGCACCACAAAGTGTATATAATATTTGGAGCAATATTGGAACTCCTTTTAACTTCTTCGGAAGAACAGAAAATGATCAGTTCCGTGTAACTGGTTCGGGTTCTGTTAATATTGGAGATCACGCAATTTCGTTGGGATTTGAATTTGAACAACGTAAGGATAGAGGTTGGACATCAGGAACTACTACTGGAGGAGGAACTCAAGGGCCAATTTCAATTTGGACTATTGCGCGTCAGTTGACTAACTTCCACATCACTGAGTTAGATTTGTCATCTGGGTACATCACGGATTCTGGATCTTTTAAGAGAATTACATATAACAGATTGAATACGGGGTATGCAGCTGGAGCTGGTAATGGAACCTATGGAGGTGTTCAGCAAAATGACGAGCAATCATTCTTTGATTACAACTTGAGAGAGTATTTATTCGAGAATGGATTTATTGGAGAGGGTGGAGCTGGATCTGATTTCATCGACGTTGATCAATATGATCCAAATATCTACGGATTTGATATGTTCTCTCCGGATGAATTATTAAATGGTGGTAACTCTTATGTGTCTTACTGGGGGTATGATCACACTGGTAATAAAGTTAAGGGAACTACAGATGTTAACAAATACTTCAACGAGTTTGATGAAAATGGAAACTACAAGCGATTCGTAGGTGCCTTCCAACCAATTTACATGGCTGGATATATCATGGATAAGTTTGCATTCAAGGATATCGTATTTAACGTTGGTGTTCGTGTTGATGTATTCGATGCAAATCAACCAGTATTGAAAGATCAGCACTTGTTCTATACAGCACGAACTGTTGCTGAAGCGAGAACGGAACTTGCAAATGATCCTTCTTTGAGTTGGATTGATATTCCTGAAGCAATGGGTGAAGATTTTGTTGTCTATGTTGATGATGTAAACAATCCAAATGCAATTAACGGATTCCGTCAAGGGAGTGTTTGGTACGATGCTAATGGTATTGAGGTAGAAGATCCTAAAGTGCTGAGAGGTGCTGCCGGTATAGCGCCTTGGTTGAATGACCCTTCGCAAAGTACGCCAACTGCTGATGCTTTTGAAGATTACAAAGCACAAGTTAGTGTAATGCCACGTATTTCGTTCTCATTCCCGATTTCAGATCAGGCTGCATTCTTTGCACATTACGATGTGTTGACCAAGCGACCTACTTCTGGATTCCGTTTTGATCCTTTCCAATACCAATTCGTTGGAGAGAGAAGTGCGATTATCAATAATGCGAACTTGAAATCTGAATCAACAATTGATTACGAAATTGGATTCCAACAAGTGTTGACGAAAACGTCATCGTTGAAAATCTCAGCGTTCTATCGCGAGCAAAGAAACAACGTTCAGCTTGTAAATATCTTTGAAGCGTACCCTGCATCTTACAGAACTTTCGGTAACCGTGATTTCGGTACTGTAAAGGGAATGACGATTGAGTACGATATGAGAAGAACTGGAAACTTGAGAATGCGTTTGAACTATACACTTCAGTTCGCTGATGGAACTGGTTCTGATGCAACTTCTGCCGCAGGTCTGGTAAATGCTGGACTTCCTAACCTTAGAGCAATTGTACCTTACTCATTTGATCAACGTCATGCATTTGCATTGACAATGGATTACAGATATGGTGAAGGTGCTGATTACAATGGGCCAAGAATTAAAGATTTTGAAGTATTTGCCAACACTGGTTTGAATATAGTATCGAATATCTATTCTGGTTCTCCTTACTCAGCGCAAACAGATATAACAAATGCTGCTCAGTCTAATGAAATTGGATCTGGACTTGATGGAACAACAAACGGTTCGCGTTTGCCATGGTCTTACCGATTAGATCTGCAATTGGATAGAAACTTCTCATTGGAGTTTGGTAAAGAAGATAAGAAAAGAGCGGCGTTCTTGAATGTTTATGTGCGTGTTACGAATTTGTTTAACCAATTCAACGTGCTAGGTGTTTACCGTGCAACTGGGAACTGGGATGATGACGGATATCTTGCAGCTGCTGCAAGCCAGTCTTCAATCCAAAACCAATTGGACGAGCAATCATTCATTGATTATTACAACATGAATGTGGCAAACCCTTTCAACATTAGTTCACCTAGAACTATTCGTTTGGGAGTGAAATTTGATTTTTAATTTAATTCATAATCAGAGAGAGACATTATGAAAAAGCAACTATTAGCTATTTTTATCGGGGCAACTTCACTTATGTGGACTAACGATGCCCTTGCCTACCTTGGGCCGAATGACAAATCGGTAAACAACGGAGGAACTCAGGATCCTGTTTCACAGTCAAAAGGTGCGAACTGTGCGCCTGCAACTGCGAAACTAATCATGGAATTTAATGACGTGAGCGCCCTGATTGAACAGGGAGGAAGTTTATTTCAGAACCGATCTGCGTCGCCCCCCGTGGCAGCGTATGAAGTTCCTCGAGGAAGTGGTTTAACAGCAATTTATGCTGGAGCCCTTTGGATGGGAGGTACGGATGTAAACGGTCAGTTGAAATTGGCTGCACTTCGTTACCGTTCTGGAAATGATTTCTGGCCAGGTCCATTATCTGGAGATGCAGGTTCTGGGAATTACAATCCATCTAATCCGGTTGGCGATGATGCTGTCCGCGATTTTGGGGAGGCGAATATTGATCCAGATCAGTGTTTGGCATTTGACCAATTCTATACGATCAGAAAGGCCGAAGTAATTCGTTACACTATCTGGTGGAACTGTCAGACCCCTGGGACTGAAGGTTGTGATGAGGTTGTAGATCCTACTGCGGATGAATTGAACAGAATTAATAACTGGCCAGCGCATGGTGATGTATCTTTAGGACAAGATTATTGGCTTGCACCATTCTACGACAATGATAACAATGGTAATTATGATCCGGGAGCAGGAGATACTCCTTGGTATGATGATATCTTAAGTCGTGATGATATTCAATGTGGAATTGATCGCCGAATTTCTCTTTTTGGTGATGAAACTCACTGGTGGGTATTCAATGATAAAGGAAACATTCACACGGAAACACAAGGTGATCCAATCGGAATGGAAATTCGAGCTCAGGCTTTTGCTTTTGCAACGAATGATGAAGTGAATAGAATGACTTTTTTCAACTACGAGTTAATTAACCGTGGTACACAGACGTTATTTAATACTTATTTCTCTCAATACTTAGATCCGGATATCGGAAACTATACGGATGATTACGTTGGATGTGATGTTTCTAGAGGATTGGGTTACTGTTTTAATGGTGATAATTTTGATGAGGACAATGCTGGTAGAATAGGTTACCACGAAAATCCACCTGCAATTGGTGTCGATTTCTTCGAAGGACCTTACCAAGATGCTGATGATAGAGATAATGTTGGACCGTTTACTGATGACGATGGTGTGACTACTACACCAACAGTTGTTGAAGCGATAAACGATAACGGAATTGTTTATGGTGGTGTTGGAATCGGATACGGTGATAGCATCATTGATAATGAGCGTTTCGGTATGCGTCGATTTACATTCTACACAAGTTCATCGGCTTATCCATATAATGATCCGGGTACTGCCGCTGAATACTACAACTTTATGAGTGGTTTTTGGGCAAACGGTGAACAAACAGTTTTCGGTGGGCTTGGAAACTTTAGTTCTCCTGGTGCAACTGGAATTGGTTCTGATTATATGTTCCCTGGTGATTCAGATCCGTTATTTTGGGCAACTAATGGTGTTGATCCTGGTTTCGAATGGGATGAATCAACGAATAACAATCCTTCAGGTGACCGTCGTTTCGTTCAGTCAGCTGGACCATTTACATTGACTCCTGGAGCAGTAAACAACATTACTGTAGGTATTGTTTTTGGACGTGGAACGGATGGAAGTTTGTTTGCTTCAGTAGATGCAATGAAAAGAGCGGATACTAAAGCGCAAGCCTTGTTTGATGCTTGTTTTGCAATCCTCTCTCCTCCGGATGCTCCAAAGCTTACTATTCAAGAATTGGAAAATCAGTTAGTATTGACGCTTGAGAACCCAATTACGTCGAATAACAAACTAGAAGAATATTACGAAGAAGATAAGATTAACATTACAGATCCTACAGTAGATCGATTCTACACATTTGAAGGGTATCAAATTTATCAAATGGTGAGTGAGGATGTTGGTGTTTCTGATATTACAGATGCAACTAAAGCGCGTCTTGTCGCACAATGTGATGTTGAGAACGATATTGAGCGTATCATTAACTTTAACTTTGATGAGGCGCTAGGATTTGCGATACCAGTTGAAATGGT
Source organism: Flavobacteriaceae bacterium (assembly GCA_047624355.1). GTDB lineage: Bacteria > Bacteroidota > Bacteroidia > Flavobacteriales_D > Crocinitomicaceae > UBA4466. Next base: position 106,557 of record JBLHPQ010000002.1, read on the forward strand.
TGCTGGCGAGAATAATGGAATTAGACACTCGTTCTTGATGACTGAAGATGCTTTTGCTCAGGGTGATCGTGCGCTAATCAATCACATAACGTATCACTACATTGCTGTAGCTTATGCACACAATGAGTTTAAAGAATACGATCCAACAGATCCATTGTTATTGGATGGACAGACGATGCCTTACATTTCTTCTCGTTTGAGTTTTGATGGTACAGCAATTAAATCTGTAGCAGCTGTCCCACATAATCCGAATCCAGAGGCTGGAGGAACGATTCAGAATGTTCCTTACGGTGCTAGCCCTATCATTACGCGATTGGATGGATACGGAAATGGTAACCAAAACTTAGAATTGACATCGGCTTCTTTGAATACGATTGTTAGTACTGGTTATATGGCAACTCCATCATATACTTATGGAAATGGCCCAATAAACATTAAGGTGGTAGATCCATTGAATGTTTCAGGAGGTTATTACGAATGTAAATTTGTAGACTATACTGTGGGAAGTAATAACAGTTCTAATGGAGCTGATACCGCTAGCTGGGTAATCTATCAATACGCATCCGAAGGAAGTGGCGTAATCTTAGATTCAGTACATTCTGATTTCTCTATCGATTTCGATAATGAACAGATCATCGCTAAATGGGGAGTTTCAGTTCAAATTCATCAAGAACTTTATTTCTTACCTGAAGGAGCTTCTGGTGGTAAAGAAGCTAGAACTACTTCCGTCATAGGAGCATCGGTAGTTTATGCTGATAGTTCTAAGTTATGGCTGTCGGGTGTCGCTGATAATGATGCGATTTATCCTACTAACTGGGTTCGTTCAGGAGATTATGATCCTGAAGATGATCCACTTGAGCTTGCTTACGAATGCCAGCCTGCTTTTGCTGATTACCTGAATCCTTGTAATTACGAAGATAATATTGGAGCAGATACTGAGAAAAGCTTTGCTAAAATATTAGATGGTACAGTTGCTCCAAGTAAGTTAGCAGGCTACCAAGCAGATTATATGCCAATTGCCCACTACAATACGACTGACGGATTATCAAAATCATTTAGAAATAGATCATCTATAAGTTATTTACCTAGTGTTGACATTGTGATCACAAGTGATAAGTCTAAATGGACAAGATGTCCAGTAATTGAACTTGGTCGCGATCCAGCGTTGAATGTCGGAAATGCTGATCCAGGTGAATTCCGTCAGAGCTCGAGTCTTGATATTAATGGAAATACTGAAGCTGGAACTGGAATGAGTTGGTTCCCTGGATATGCCGTTGACCTTGAGTCAGGAGCGCGTTTATACATGGCCTTTGGTGAGAATTCATTCTTAGGTGGTGAAAATGGAGCTGATATGCTTTGGAACCCAACAGAAAGAACGGTTGATGGAGTTGGAACACCGATTATGGGTGGAGTTCAACCAGTATATGTGATGAGCTACCAAAATAGTTCAATCAATAATGATCCATTAGCTTCTGATTACAATCAATATATCCCATCTGTTGCAGGGGTTGATGCTGGAAATGACATGTATAATGACATGACAAGCTTCCTCGCTTCAAACAGCGTTTCTGAGAAGCGAGCGTTCTATTCAAGTATTAGTTGGGTTGCATATCCATTGTTGGAAGCAGGGCATACGATGTTGGAAACTGATGTGATACTTAAGTTACGTGTCAATAAGGAGTACAAAAACTTCTCAGCATCAGGTCAAAATGGTGGAGCACCAATGTATTCATGGAACATGGATGACATTGCTACTGAAGTTGGAAGTGATACGCAGTTGACAAGTGTATTAGATATCATTAACGTGGTTCCTAATCCTTACTATGCTTATTCTCAATACGAGCGTAACAGACTAGATACGCGTGTGAAAATCACCAATCTGCCTGAGCTTTGTACAATCAAAATTTACTCCGTTAACGGTAAGTTGATCCGTACCTTTAAAAAGGATAGTCCGATTACATCAATTGATTGGGATTTGAACAACCACAAAGGAATTCCAATTGCTGGTGGTGTCTATCTCATCCATGTCGATGTGCCGGATATCGGAGAACGAATTGTGAAATTCTTCGGAGGTATGAGACAAGTTGACTTACAGGGTATATAACAAGACTAAAACAAGTTGAAATGAACAATTCAATGATGAAAATAGGAAAAACAGTATTACTCGGAGTCGCGTTGGTGTCTGGTTTCACTGCTAATGCAGGAAATGAAGATAGGGTTGGTTCTGCTGGTGCTTCGCACATGTTAATTAATCCTTGGGCGCGTAGCTCGGCGATGGGTGACGCAGGAATTGCAAGTACAAAGGGATTAGAGGCATCCTTCACTAATATTGCTGGTTTGGCTTTTCTTGATAAGACGCAAGTTAAGTTCAATTATAGCAATTGGATGGGGTCTGCAGGGATTTCATTTAACAGTGCTGGAATTGCGCAACGGATCTCTGAAGATGCGGCAATTTCTATAAGCGTTCAGTCACTGAACTTTGGTGAAATCGCAGTGACAACTGTTGAAAATCCAGAAGGAAATATTGGTTTCTTTTCGCCGCGTGCGAATGTCTTCAATGTAGGATATGCTCGGACGTTCTCGAATTCTATTTATGGAGGAATTAACTTCAAAGTGATTTCTGAGAATATTTCAAACCTGAAGGCTACTGGTATCGCAATCGATGCAGGTATCCTTTATGTAACGGGAGAACAGGATCAGGTCAAATTTGGTATCACATTGAAAAATGTTGGTCCGGTAATGCGTTACAAAGGTGATGGTTTAGCACAACAAATTGATTACGTCGCAACCGGTGTTACTGCAACGTTAGAAGAACGTTCTGCTTCGTTTGAGATTCCTTCGCTACTTTCAATGGGTGCATCGTATGACTTTATTTTCAATGAGTCAAACAAATTGAACCTTGCACTTGGATTTACAGCGAATTCGTTCTCAAGTGATCAATTCCGTATCGGATTAGATTACGGTATGACAACTGAAAAAATGGGATTCAACCTTAGAGGTGGATTCGTTTATGAAAAAGGGTTGTTTAATGCTGAGAATCGTTCAAATGCTCTTATCGGTCCAACTGCTGGTTTCTCAGTAGATGCTCTAGTTGGTGAAAACAAAAGTGCACTTGGAATAGAGTATGCTGTTCGTTTTGCTGGCGTATTTGGCATCATTCACACTGTGGGTGCTACGATTAGCTTAAAATAAAAAGAAATTTCTTATATTTGATAAAACAAGAGAGCCCTTATGGGCTCTCTTGTTTTTGTTATATAAAACACGCAAGAAATGGCAGATATCAATTACTACTCTGAAGAAGGTCTGAAAAGACTTAAAGCTGAATTGCTGGAAATGGAAACTGTCCAACGGCCGTCAATTACAGAGCAAATTGCCGAAGCGCGCGATAAAGGCGATTTATCAGAGAATGCTGAATATGATGCCGCAAAGGAAGCTCAAGGGTTATTGGAGATGAAAATTTCTAAACTCAAAAATGTCCTGTCTACAGCACGCATTATAGACGACACTGACATCGATTCATCCAAAGCATATATATTATCGACAGTTAAGATGAAAAACGTCGCTAATGGCGCCGAAATGGCCTACACGCTCGTTGCTGAGAATGAAGCAAACCTTAAGGAGAAGAAAATTAGTATTGAGTCACCAATTGGTAAAGGCTTGGTAGGATTGTCTGTTGGCGATATAGCCGATGTCAATACGCCAAATGGAGTGATTCATTTTGAGATTATCGATATTACGCGTTAATGGCGACGCTCTTCACTAAGATCGTTCAAGGTGAGATACCTTGCCATAGCGTTTCTGAATCAGATAAATTCCTGGCATTCTTGGATATTATGCCCTTAAGAAAAGGTCACGTATTAGTTATCCCTAAAATCGAAGTAGATTATATTTTCGATTTGGAAGATGCACTACTTGGGGAGATGATGGTTTTTGCAAAACTAGTGGCACACAAGATCAAAAAAGCATATCCCTGCAATCGAATTGGAGTCAGTGTGATAGGCTTGGAAGTGCCTCATGCTCACATTCACTTAGTACCGATGGACGTCTTGTCGGATATGAATTTCGCAAGCCCAAAATTGGAATTATCCTCTGATGATCTCGCTGAAATCGCGAAAAATATTAGGTGCGCATAAGAAATAGTGTAACATTGGTGCGACTTTTGCAGTTATAACTATGAGAGGTGTTATTCTCTAAACTATAACTATGCTCAAATCCCTTAAAAATAGCATGCTCAAGAAGTTTATTAACTTGGTTATATCCTTGTTTGCAACTGGTGCTGCGTCAGCTGACAGTATTCCATTGAAAATACTGTTCATTGGAAATAGCTATACGCATATGAACGACATGCCTAAGATGTTTGATAAGATCGCATCGAAAGCTGGACTCAATGTTATAGTTGAACAAAGTGCACAATCAAGCGCAACATTTCAAATTCATTCAGAGCGTAGAGAAATGTTTGAGGCAATTAATAAACGCAAGTGGGATTATATAATACTGCAGGGTTTTAGTAGGGAGCTTTCGTATCAACCTGAGTATATCGATACAGCAACGGTTCCATATTTATCGAAAATTACGGATTCAATTTATTTGAATAACCCCTGTACAAATGTCCTTTTTTATATGACTTGGGGGTATGAGAGTGGTTATGAATATCGACCTGAGGTTGATTCTTATGATAAAATGGCCGATAGTATCGAACGTGGTTATAGGTATATCGGAGAGAAGTACAATGTTCCTGTTGTTCCTGTAGGAATGGTTTGGAAAGAAGTGAGGAAGACAACTGAGATTGATCTTTACGATAAAGATAGAGCTCATCCCAGTTCTCGAGGATCCTATTTAATTGCAAATACTTTTTTTGAATCTATTTTTGGGATTTCAGCGGATGAGAACTTGTCAATCGTTAAAGAACGCGATGCGAGTGAAATTAGAGAGGTAGTGTCAAGCGTTTTAAATGAAAAACGGAATGATTATAAGCTAGATCGTTTTCAAATTGGTCTAGAGCCGCGTGTTATTACTAAAGAAGATACTGCCAGCCTCGTAAAGGAGGAGGAATATGAAGTCGAATTTATAGCCAATTATCCCGAAGCTGAATCTATTATGTGGGTTTTTGAAGATGGATTTACGAGCTCTGAATGGACAGGTATCTATAAGTTAATGGCATCCGTTGATCAGAATGTCGCTGTACACATCGTTGATAAATGTGGACAAACGCACATTTACAACCGTAAAGTTGTCTTTATTTCACCAGAGAATAGACGACGTCGACGTCGAGAGGAACGAAGAGCACGGAAGAATAAAGACTAGGATACAAAGAAAATCTTATTGAAAAAGTCCTTTATAGGAGAGAGTATGAAATCTAACTTCAGCTTAATCCAATCCAAGTACTTAATTAAGAGTACGAAGCTCAATATGAATAGAACAGCGCCAATGAAAACCTGCCATGGCCCCAATGATTTATGACAGAAATCGTTCACTCCAATGCCAATCACACTTCCATAGAGAACCATCATATGAACAATGTAGATCGTTAGGGTGTTTTGACCAACCTTCAAAAAGAGATTTGTTTCTTTGATTTTATGCCCTATGACTTTGTCGATTGATATCAAGAGACCTAAGATCATAAAGATCATTCCTACCTTCTCGTACAACCAATCTAAACGAACAAATTGATAATTGAACGATGGGAATAAGGTCGTCGCTAATGAATCGGACCAACCCAGTATCTCTCGCGGAAAGAAGAAGAGGGAAGCTCCTATGACGATAAAAGCAAAAGGGAAGTAGAATTTTGTAACCTTCTTATGATAACGATACACTAGAGCGCCTATCATAGCACCAAACATCGTGAAGCCCATAGAAGGCACAATTGGGAAAATGGCGTGGTTTCTTGGTCCGTGGAATGCGTTTTGAGCAAAGTGCCAAATTCCTGCTGGCCAAGGTTCTCCTTCGGGGAGTTCTCTGAAAAATAGGTAGAATCCGAAGGTGGAAAAGCCCGCAACTAAGAAGTAAATCCAGAGTGGAATGAAGCGAACTAGCTTATAGATGCCGTAAATCAGTAGAATGGTGAATATGCCGACTGCAATACACTCGAGAACGTGAAACGCGTAGTATTGCAGAAGGTATCCCCAAAAGAACAATTCAATCACGCGCTTGAATCCTTTTCTGACGCGAAGATTACTAAAGTATCCTTGATCTCCATTTTTTAGGAGTAAATACACAAATATGAGACCGGTAACGGTTAAAAACATTGGAGCGGTGAATCCACGAATGAAAACCCATGTCGCATAAATTGCGTTGCTTGGATCTCGTGCTTCAAGGAGCAATGAATCGTCAACAAAATGACCTTCCAACATCAAGAGTATGGCAATTGAACGCGCCATATCGATAAACTTGAGTCTTACCTTTGGCTTGTTAATAACTACACTTTCTTCTGACATTTTCTCTCTTGAGTTTGGGCAAAATTAGGAAAAATAAACTAATCGTCTTTTTGCCGTTTCTTCAGCAATCTCTTTGGAATAGATTTGACTGCTCCCACGACCGTTGGTTGAACTTTACTTAGCAACGCAAAGAATAGAATGAATGCCACCGCACTTAGTATGGTTTCCGAAGTAGAGAGCTTATCTTCATAATAGGTTTTCAGTCCAATTCCAATAACAGCTCCGTACAAGGCAATCACGTGTAATATGTAGATTGTGAGCGTGTTCTGTCCCATTAAAATGAACCACGTAGTTCTCTTTTTAACGATCCGCTCAACATACATTAGTAGTGCGAGTAAGAGTAGTATTTCCGCGAAGCGATAGAAGAACCAAACACTCCTTCTGAATGCAATCTCTGGTTCAAATGCGTAATCTACAAAGGTGAAGATTCCTTTAAAAGCGAAGCATATGAGCACGCCTTTAAGGACAAATTTCAATGGGAACCATTTCTCCTTGATCTTATCACCAATAGAGCGAACATACGCGCCTATTGCTCCACCTAAAAGGACGTAACCCAGCCATGGAGTAAGGGGGAATATTGAATGAGGGCCATGAAATATATTCTGTATTACTTCATGTGCAGCGGAGGGGAAATAATTTTCTCCCATCGATTTAACCAATGGATGGAGCGTAAATGCTGCAATTCCAAGGAGAGCAAGGATAAGGGCGAGCGGAATCGATTTAATGTACTTATGGAGAAAGTAAATCATGATGATAATTAAAATTCCGATTCCTATGCAGTGAAGAACATGGAAGGCATAAAATCGCCCAGTAACTTTACCAGCCATGTAGTAGGCAAGATTTTTGTAGTTCAATTGAAGAATGTAACCCCAAATAATAATTGTAAATGCTCTTTTAATACCGCGCCGCACACGTTTTTGTTTCCAGACGGGTTGTGCGTTGGGGCCAGTAAGCAGATAGACAAAGATCAGTCCTGTTATTGAGAAGAAAAGTGGTGCAGTGAAGCCACGAAATTGAAACCAAACATCAAACAACATACTTCCTGATGTTCCGTGGGTAGAAATAGCGCCGCGCATAACGTCATAATCTTCGAACGTCAAGGAGATAAAGTGTCCCTGCAGCATCATAATTATTGCGATACTTCTGGCAGCATCAATAAACCAAAGGCGATTACTAGTTTGTGTCAAGATTCTATTCTTTAGGGCAAAGTTAATGAATCTACTTTATCTCAGTCGAGATGTAGAGGCGCAATTCTTTGTCTGAATCTTTTAGTTTAAGATAAATTGATTTTACAGCGAATCCAATGATGTTATCCGTGTTAACTTTCATGGCAACAAGTGTAGATTCTCCTGGAGCAAGATTTTTGTTCTCAATCTCCGCAATAGTGCAATCACAAGGGATTCTAATAGACTCAATTTCTATTGCTTCATTGGATTTATTCTTGACCGTGAACGAAGCTTCTAAGAGATCGCCGTGAGCCGTTTCTCCAAGATCAATAACCGGAGATTCAGTAACTAATGCAAATTCCTTGTCGTCCTCTAAATAGCTAACACTTTGAATTTCAATTTTACGTTCGATTGCTGCGGCTCTCGAATAGACAGAATTCTGGACATCATTCGGATTATCACTTGTCAATTGATTGGCAGTGTATTCCCCAAAAGGAACGTGAGAGAAAAGAACTTTACCGCCATTGGGTGCTGTAGCATCGAGGTACTTCACGAAGATCCCATTATCGTATTCACGCATATAATTGATCAAGGATGAGATCCTTCTTTTCGTTAGATTGACATTGTAATCCGTTTTTGCAAGAGGACTCGCAAAGCCTTTTACAGTAATATTGATTTTGGAACCTTGATCGAGTTCTTTCAATAAAAGTGTCCTAAACAATTCAAGATCTGAAACTCCCTTGTCCACATATTCAATAAAGAAATTCTCAATGTCCTCTTCCGCGTCATTCGATTTTGTTCCGCTCAATCCTTTCGAATATTCCTTTTTATACTGATTCAACATCTCTGTATATTCATCGTAGGATGAGATATAGTTGATCGCCGTTACGGTATCTCGACTTCGTGGATTTGGAACGTCATTATGGAAATAGAGTGTTACTGGTAGACGTTTGTTAAGGTCAGCCAATGTCTCCTCGGCGCTAGGAGGAATAATTTCAACAGGTGGTTTTAAACTGAAGATGTCACTACAGCATGTTGGGTTCTTGCTAAAAAGCACGCCAATCCGATTGGAAGTCACATAACCAGTATCGATGTCTTTGAAATAATATAAATCATTAGCAGCACTGTTGATCGGTAATCCAGCGTTAATAGGTTTTTCAAATTTACCTTCGTAGGGAACATAAAAGACATCGTAGCCGCCAAACCCGTTATTCCAAGAAGATGAATAATAAAGCCGTTGCTGAGTAGCGTCCCACCATGGAGTAATGTCATTATCCATGCTATTCATTGCTTTTAAAGCTGTTACCTTAGAATATTGGTTTCCGTTTCGAATCTTACTCGTGTACAAATCCATTCCGCCTTTTCCTCCTTCTCTATTCGAGGCGAAAATCAAGACTTCTTGTCCTTTTAGTTCAGCAATTGTTGGCATACTCGTATTCGTTCCAGGTTCATTGATGATCGGACTTAGTGAGTCTAGGGCAAACCATTGTCCGTTCCCATATTGAGCGACCATTATCTTACACGTATATTGAAAGTTTTTCTCGGTACACAGACTGAAATAGTAGCGAGAGCCATCTAGTGAAAAGGCGCCATTACCGGTATTCAATTCATCTACAAAAAGCGATTTTATTTGTTCAGATGCTTCAAAACTGACATCAGATTTTACGCTACTGTACAAGGATGTTGTATAATGAGGGGCGTAGACTTCTTCGGCCGCACTAATTGAATCTGCTCTTAAACTAGAGAAAATCAATTGGCCGTTATATATGCCGTGACCAAATTCTGAATTCGGAGTATTTACGGTTTCGGGCAGTCGAAGGAAATTTCCACCTGTAGTATCTAGCAGTGCAGATTTAGCCCAAATGGTGCTGGCCAATTCACGTTTGGATTTTTGATAGAGGTACCCTTTTTTATTCTTGTAATATTTCTTTTTCGCTCGTTTGAAGGTCTTAATAGCGTCATCGTATTTACCATTGTGCTTTTGCATGATTCCCCAATTCAACAAACTAGCGGGGTAGATCACTGCCTCTTCGCGATCAAAAACTTTCGCGTAGTAGAATTCTGCTTTCCGGTAATCTTTGTAAGCCCGCAATGTTTCCGCGTAACTCCAGAGGATCTCAACCGTCGTAGAATCCAATTCCATTGCCTTTTCATAATAAACCAGGGCATAGATGTAGTCACCTTTGTCAAACTGCTTTTGAGCAAAATCAAGGTATTTGGACAGGTTGTTTTGACCAAAAACAAATGCGTTGGCGCAGATGAATAGTATGACTAAATGTAATCTGGACATATGCGATGAACTATCTTTTTTGGTTTAAAACGATGCATGATGTAACGTACTGCAATTTCCACACCACCGCGTAATTTACTTGCAGGAACCAGAGAAGAAAAATTGACGTCATAACTAACACCAACGAACCAGCTTTGGTAATCCATTCCAATAGAGAGGTATGCCGCATCACGATTTCTATAAAACAGTCCACCGTAGAGTGCGCGATATTCACCCAGTCTATCAATTAAGGTATACTTAACCCTGGATCCGATGAGGAATTCGCGGTAAGTTCCTTGCATATTGAATTGTAATTCAGGTATTAAATCCCAATCATAGTTCAATTTGTAGATGCCTTTTGCAAACAAATTCATACGGATGTCGCGCTCAATAACTGTCCCAAAGAATCCTTGATTGGGCTTATTAAGGTTGAAAAAGCTAAACCCTCCAGTAAAATTGAAACGGTCATTCTTGTAATATTGGTAGATCGATCCTACGCCAAAAGAGAAGTTACTTTGACGCTGAGTTTGGAATGTTTCGTTTGTTGATAAGGCCGGATTGTATTGAATACCATCGAATTGACTATCAAAATAGAATTGATCTGCATTGAACTGTCGATGATTTAATCCAATGTTTACGCCTGGTCGAATCGAATGCGTTGAATCGGCCGTGAGTTTTAATAAATAGGAAATAGTTCCCTGTGCCTCCATCGTCCGAAATT
>JBLHPQ010000003.1:0-96367 GCA_047624355.1 Flavobacteriaceae bacterium
AGTTCTGCTACTAGCTCCTTTAGAGAAGTGTTTTCTCCCTTAATCTCATGGACTTCTGACGTGTTAGCTTCACGCATTGTATCGCCAGATAAACGTCTTTTCCCTGCTTCCATGAAATCTTTACTCCACTTGTAGTAATTAGCTTGACTTATGCTTTCTTTTCGGCATAACTCAGCGATTGAAGTTTCTCCACGAACTCCTTCGATAATGATTCTGATTTTTTCTTCTGAACTGTACGCTTTTCTGGTTTTGCGTTTCAAGTCACTGATTAATGCACTTGCACTTTTCTTTTTTGCCATCTCTGGTATAATTTAAAGGTTAATATAAATATTAAACCTCTATCTTAACTTTAAGCTCCAACTAGTTTACCTTTCGCTGACGTTACACAACTGAATGCACTATTTAACAGGAATAGAAATGGTCATCTTAAATCCAAGACAACCATCTCCATTGCATGTGATGGCCTAGACTATCGTTTTTTAATGCTGGATTACAATTCTCTTAACCGAACTTTGACCTGATTGTCCAACCACTTTTAGTAAGTAGATCCCCTCTTGCAAATTTGATATGTCGATTGAAGAAATGTTCTTCGAATTTTCCAGTACCAATTGACCATTCATGTCTGTAATGTTGATCCTTTCAACATCATGTGCATACTTGATATGTAACAGGTTAGTTGCAGGATTTGGATACACTTCTAAATTTGCTCCTTCATAAACGGGCACTCCTGCATATTCAATTTGCTCTGTTGTAAAGTGAATGTTTCCGTTTGTACTTCCTTCAAAGTCGGTAAATACAAGTTTCCAGATATCGTTATTTTCGGTTTGAACAAAATAACTCAGAGAATCTACTATATCGTATGAGAAAGTTCCAAAATTGAAGGTCTTCCAATCGTATCCTATAATGTTAATTGTAGTATCCCACATGCCAGTATACATTGAAGTTGCAACTGGCACTCCAGCAACTTTAGAAATTGTTACTCCATCGTTGTGTAACGCGCCTGTTACAGACGAATAATAATTTGGTGCTAATTCCAAAACATAATTTGTAAATACGATATCCCAAGAATCATTTGCTGGTTCACGATCCAAAACAGAATTAGTAGATGCATTATAATAAGCGAAATTTCGATCCAAATAATCGGACTTTGTAATAGTTTGTGTTACTTCGTTTGTACCATCTAAATCAGCGTGCTTTATCGAGTAATCACCTCCGATTAATGACTCAATTACAAGTTTTTTACAATCTCCATTATTGAGTTTTAATATGAAAATGCGCGTCCCTATAATCTGATGTGTCACTGTATTGTAATCTCCCCACCCTAAATCCAATGGATTTGATCCGTCTGCAACATTGTTCATCGCTCCTTCACTCCACCAATCATAACCATTGATGTATTGTTCCCAAACTCCGAATTGCCCAGTAGTGTCAATTGTATTTCCCCAGTTCGCAATAACTTCTTCCGAATCGTACAATTCAGCTTGCTTTCGATTCAATCGAACTGTCGCCCCAAAAGCACTCATATCAAGTGCTAAATGCCAGTTTTGATTGTCATCATTGACAACTTCGCCATTCTCAAAACTGTAGTAAGATTCATTTGCATATCCTGCTCCTAAACTTACCATATCTGCTGTCTGTCCATAAACCATTGCCGAAGCAACCAATCCCATTGAACAAAGTATTAATTTTTTCATATCTCTTATTTTTATTTAGACTAATTATAAATAACAGGACAAATGTAGCGCAAGGCCCCTCTAATATTCAATACCTAAAAAGTGGTATTCTGCCATTTTTCGATACCACAAAAAGGGTATTTTGATACTTTTTAGGATGAAAATTGATAAAACCTGACCTTAAAATTTCGGTGACTCATTAGTTTCATACCCATCAAAATTGATAATGAGCAAACCCACGAAAAACAGGAATTGGCTTAAAAAAATGGGATGGCTTGCCTTTGCCTTTTTTCTTGTGAAGGGACTATTTTGGCTCGCATTAATCTTTGGTTTGTTTAAAACACTTTGATGCTATTATGACAACATTCTAAATCACACGAATCATTTCTAGTTCGAACGCTTTTGCGGGGTCACACTGATAAGCCCTTACCCTCTGGGGAGGCGTTTTTTTTATTGGGCTAAATGAGCTCGCTCAAATGAAAGTTCAATGAAAAATGACTAACGATTGAAGGGAGAAGTGTTTATCCACTGCGTACTGAAACATGATCTATAATCTTGGCTGTTATCACTCTCGCAGTCACAGAATAGATAGGCTCATTCAGTAAGCCCATTTTCCTCCCCAGGCCAGATATAACCCCAAGAATCAAACCAACCCCTAATTCGACAATATATTTAGTATCTTACATGAAAAACAGCCACTTATGAAAATTAAAATTGTCTTTACGCTCTTCATTTTCGGAATGACCATGGTATCCTGCGCTGAAGCAGAAAAATGGCCGGAGCAAACAGAATTCGACTACGTATCAAACTGTGAAACGGCTTACGTGAAATCATTCAAGGAGAGTATGGGAGATATGATTGACATGGTAGACCTAGATAAACTGCAGGAGATGGCAGCATCAGGTTGCGCATGTCAATATGAATCATTGAAAAAAAACTACGAGAGTGCCGCAGATGCATTTTCACATAGCGTTGATGAACAACTGGCAAATGCTTCAGAGTGTGAGGCAACGGAGGCGCAGATTGATGATATGCTTTTAGAATAAGCGGTGTTTCTAAGCTAATTGAGCTGTAGCGTCTACACGTTTTTAAGCTTGTCGAGAATGGAAAACATACGAAAAAACGGAAAAGGAGGAAGCGATTCTCCTTTTCCGTTTTTACTTTTTTAATCAATTAGTCAACACTTATTCTTCGATAGAAGATATACGACCCTGTGCCAAGTTCCAATAGGGATGCAAGACTCCAACATCTCGAACATTTAAATGAGCAGATATTCCGAGTAGAAAAAGAAAAGATGAACACTGCATACGCCCACTCTTTTATCATCTCTGGATTGTGTAGCTCCATTCAGAAGCAGGCACCTATCGGATTGCCCCTATTGGAATGGATGTCTCTATGCACTGCCGAAGAGTTCCCAATAATGAAAAGTGGTTGCGGTAAAATCGATTTAAGACGAAATCAATGAAAATTATTGTTCATAAAGACGAAAAATGAAAAGCACCAATTAACTTAGAACAAATACTGTTTAACACGATCAGAAATAATCCTTCTGACCAACACTAAAAAAATAATGGAAATTAACAATTCAAGCGTACTCATTACCGGCGGAAGTTCAGGTATTGGTAAAGCAACAGCAAAACTATTTATTGCAAAGGGTGCAAAAGTAGTCATCACAGGAAGGGATGAAACTAAACTGCAAAAGACAGCCACAGAAATCGGAGCAATTGCCTTGCATTTCGATGTTAGCGACTTAAAGTCGATTCCTCAAAAGACAAAAGAAGCTTTGGAGCTTTTAGGAGGATCCATCGATGTATTAGTAAATAATGCGGGGATCGGAGTCTTTCCTTTACTGGGAGAAATTACCGAAGATGATTTAGTAAGTACCTACAGCACAAACGTCTTTGGATTGGCATTACTCACACAAGAGTTAATTCCACAATTCAAGGCGCAACAAGCAGGAAACATCATCAATATTGCTTCAACGGCAAGTTTAAAAGGCTTTGCGAGAGGGACTGTTTATGCAGCATCGAAGTTTGCGGTAAGAGGCATGACACAATGTTGGCAAGCCGAACTCAGAAAGGATAACATTAGAGTTTGTCTCATAAATCCAAGTGAAGTGACCACTGCATTTGCCGATTCAGAACGAAAAGAAAAGGAAGAGGCAATCAATAAAATTGGGGCGTTGGATATTGCTACTTCAATTATCTCAGTGGTTGAAATGAGAGACAAAGCTTTTGTTCCTGAAATCACTGTATGGGCGACGAATCCATTCTAGTTTTTTCTAGTAAATCGCTTACTTATACTGAGCTGAGCTAATTGCTGAGCCTGTCGAAGTACGTCATTATATCTCTCACCTTTCTAGCTAATTAGTAACATCTCGAACAACAATTTTCCAAAAAACAATTTCATAAAACCCGACGGTTAAAGAAAAAATTAAGTAATCAGAAACAGAAATAAAACTACTTTGTTTAATCTTTTCTGCTAAAGGTTAAACATTTGTGCGCTATTTTGTTTACATTTACAACTCAATGAAATAAGTTCATTTTAAATGTAAACGCTATGAAATTACTCGAAAAATACTATCCGGTTTTACTGGCATTCATCAGTTTTATACTTTCCGTCTCACTTTGGTTTAGCGGTCAAAAAGAAGAAGGAATGTTTGTTGGAATATGGGTGCCGTCTATTCTTTGTTTCGCAATATTCATCAGACTCGTAAAAAACGACTAGCCATGGAAAACTTAACACTTTTTATAATCGGACTGTGCATATTCTTAATTTATATGTCATTCCTAATTAGAATGATCAATAAACAGCACGGTATTCAAAAGAATGCAATGCCAAAAGTTCAGGAACCACAAAAAAATGAGAATGATGTAATATAATTGTTAAGAAAGTTTCTTATTGAGAAGATCACCTAAAAAAGATCAATATCTCTTTGATGATTAATTAAACATTTGAAGATGAAAAATTATATAATAATTGGCGGATCCTCCGGAATAGGGAAGGAAATAGTATGCTTACTTGAAAAACAAGGAGAAAATGTTATTGCTACCTACAACAATAATGAAATCGAAAATCGAAAAAATGTACAATACATTCACTTAGATGTGATGGATAACGCATTTAACATCGACAATTTACCCGACGAAATTCACGGTTTAGCTTACTGCCCGGGGAGCATTAATTTAAAGCCGTTTCATCGCTTCAACGAGGATGACTTTATTGATGATTTAAAACTACAAGTCTTAGGAGCTACAAAAATTATTCAGCAGCTGTTACCAAAAATAAAAAAAAGTGGTAATTCATCGATACTTCTGTTTTCTACAGTGGCTGTACAATCTGGCTTTAGCTTCCATTCCCAAGTAGCAATTTCAAAAGGTGCCATTGAAGGATTAACCAGGTCTTTAGCTGCAGAACTATCTCCAACAATTAGAGTTAATGCAATAGCGCCATCTCTTACAAATACTAATTTGGCAACAAAATTTTTGAATACCCAAGATAAAATCAATTTACAATCGGAGAAAAATCCATTAAAGAAAATAGGAGACCCTAAAAGTATTGCTGAAGCAGCTACTTTTCTTCTAACGCCAAAGTCGTCTTGGATAACAGGCCAAATTATTCATGTAGATGGTGGGTATTCAAAAATAAAACAATAGGTTCTAAATTGTCCTATTACATATCAATCTCCGCATTTAGTTAGGCAATAAACTAAGCATGAGTATTGATTAGCAACCTTGAATAACCACTTGATTTTAAGTGTTCTGAAATACTTTATTTATTCTGGACATATCCTCGCTATTCTTCATATCAAAAATCTTATATTCGTGTTTCAACATGAAAGTATAACCGCTAACAGTTATGAATCTTTGAGTAAGACAGACGACCACCTAAATTAAATTTCCGAGCAGTGCAGCTTCTACTCGGGAGATTTCAAGCTGTCTTTGCCCGATCGCATTGATTTTATTCAAAATAAATCGAGCCACATAAGGGTTATACATCCGCACAAAGTTGACACTAGAACATACAGAATATGAACGAAATCATCTGCCCAAATTGTAAAAAAGCCTTCAAAGTTGACGAAGCAGGTTTTGCAGACATATTAAAGCAAGTTCGTGACCATCAATTTGAAGAAGAATTGCAAAATCGGTTAGACCTCGCTGAAAATGAAAAGGTAAACGCGATTAAACTTGTTGAAGCAAATCTTAAAAACTTAACCCAAGCAGAATTTGCAAAAAAGGACAAAGAAATAAGTGACCTGAAAGCCAAAAGCGACCGTGAACTGGCTGAAAAATTAGCTGAGAAGGAAGCGGAAATTTCTGATATGAAATCCAAAATTGATCTGGCAGAGATGGACAAAAAACTCTCTGTATCAGAAGCGCTCAAAGCAATAGAAAAAGAGCGTGACAGCTTAGCAAATGATCTAAAAAATAAAGAAACAGAAAAACAATTACTCGAAAAATCGTTAAACGAAAAGTTTTCTGCTGAACTCAGGACAAAAGATGATATCATCAAACTAAAAGATGAAGAGATTGTGCTTCGTAAAGACATGAAGTTAAAGCTCTCTACCAAAATGGTAGGCGAAACGCTGGAACAACATTGTGAAGCCGAATTTAATAAGCTTCGAGCAACTGGTTTTCAAAACGCCTATTTTGAAAAAGACAACGATTCAAAGTCTGGAAGCAAAGGTGATTTTATCTATCGAGAAATAGATGATGGAGGCAATGAAATCATTTCAATCATGTTTGAAATGAAGAATGAAGGTGATGAAACTGCCACTAAAAAAAGAAATGAAGACTTCTTTAAGGAACTGGACAAAGACCGAACGGAAAAGAAATGTGAATATGCCGTTCTTGTTTCGCTAATAGAAGCAGAAAGCGAGCTATACAACTCTGGTATTGTTGATGTTTCTCACAAATTCAACAAAATGTATGTTGTACGTCCTCAATTTTTTATTCCCATTATCACGCTTCTTCGCAATGCTGCTTTGAATTCAATGAAATATAAAGCGGAGCTAAATTTGATGAGAAACCAAAGCGTGGATATTACCAACTTTGAAGAGAAAATAGACGCATTTAAAGAAGGGTTTGCACGAAACTATGATTTAGCGAGTCGCAAGTTTAAGACGGCCATTGATGAAATAGACAAAACTATCCTTCATCTCAATAAAACAAAAGACGCCTTGTTGTCTTCAGAGAATAACCTGCGTTTGGCTAATAATAAAGCAGATGATTTAACAATCAAAAAATTGACTCACGGAAACCCTACAATGAAAGCTAAATTCGAAGGGCTCTCAGATGAGACTGAATAAACAAGAGGCGATAAAAAATTATTAAGTTGAAGAAAATGCAGCAAGTGTTTATCTTTCAAGCCTAAGTCATCAATACGCGTTAGAAGAAAGATAGAGCAACAGTTATTACTGGAAAAACAGGTTACTTCAGCAAGAAAATAGGGAAGCGGTTTTTAGGTAAAAGATGTGCCATTAAAAAACTAAAACTACCTACAACATAGTATCTTCGCCATTGAAACGAAAGCTTTTACAGACCGCATTAAGTAATCAGATAGACAACAATGGAGAAAATTTCGAATAGAGCTTTAATTAGTCGATTGTATAGTTCAGCCGATCAACAGCTGTTGGACGCTGACTTTGACAGTGAAAATTGGTCGCAATGGTATGAAGTTGTTCAAGGATTGACTGATCCTGAAAAGATGGTTTATGTGATCGTGAAGCTAAATCAAACGGTAACAAATGGTGGTTTCGTGGAATTTTACCAAAACTCATTTGGGATCTTTGCGCCAGAAATTATTCATGTGCTGAGCGAAATTAAAGCAGAAGCCAGTGCCGAAATTGTTTCTAGCTCTTTACCCGTTGTAAATCCTAGAGGACTTTTGGATGACGCTTACAAAGAGGTTGTTTTCAAGTTCGAACTCTCAGAAGAACAGCGCGCGCAGCTTCATTCGTTGGATATGCGCTACGATCAACTGCACGGCACTGAGAATCTAGAGGATCTACTCGGAGCATATTTACAAGAGCTGATCAAATCAATGTAGCTAAAGTCGATTCACTACCTTTGCACAGTTAGGTGATGCACAAGATAGAAGAGCTGTTTTCCTTCTTTAGGACACTAACTTCCTCACGAAAACCAAGACTACCGTTTGATAATTTACAGATGAGATATTTCATACATTTAGGATTCGATGGGAGTAGCTACAGTGGTTGGCAAAGACAAAAGGACACGCCAAACACCGTACAAGAAGTTGTGGAGAAAACGCTCTCTCAGCTCTTTAAAAAAAGAGTTAGCGCATATGGTTGCGGACGTACAGATGCAGGTGTTAGCGCCAGTCAATATGTTATTCAAATCAATATTGATGAAGCCCCCGAATTCGATTTGAAATTTCGAATGAACAAAAATTTACCTACGGGCATTGCTGTTTTTGAAGTCATCCCAGTAGATCATAATCAACATTGTCGCTATGATGTTCTGGCGCGCACCTACGACTATTTCATCCATTGGAACAAAAACCCGGTCCTATTTCATCACAGTTCTCTCTATGATGATTTGGTCTTAGACTTTGACCTGATGAAAAAGGCCGCAGCGCTTATTCTCGAAAACAAAGACTTCAAAGCGGTTTGTAAACAACCCGATACATATGATAATACATTATGCGAAATAAGCAATTGTGAATTGTTCGTCAATGAGGAATTAGGAAGATTGCGCTTTACGATCACCAGTAATCGCTTCCTCCGAGGAATGGTTAGGCTCTGCGTTTTCTTTTTATTGGAAGTCGGCTGTGGTAAAATGACCTTAGATGAGTTTAGGGCAATTTTGCATCAGGAAAAAGAATTGAAAGAGAAGTGGCCTGCGCATCCAGACGGTCTTTTTTTGAGCAAGGTTGAATACCCCTATTTGGAATTGGATGATGCTCATAATTCAGTGAGGATGCTGAGTGTAGACTTGAAGTAATTGTAGCGCCTCACAAAACGCTTATCAATGTGTAGCGATAAATTCGAAGAAATAAGCAATAATAAGCTCTCTCTATATTTACCTTTTGAGCGTCAATTCATAAATAGCACCATTATCAGAATAATAGCGGAAATCCCCACTTATTTGTTCACTCAAGCTCTGAATTAATTGCAGTCCGAGTGACGAATCATCATTCCCTTCCATAGAAGCCTCAAAACCTTGGCCATTATCTGAATATCTAAAAACCAGCGTGCCTTCCTCTTTTTCAAACGAGGTAATAGCAAAACTTGAACGCGGCGTAGAATGTTCAAATACATGTTTAAAAAAGTTCGTGATAATTTCATTAAAAATTAAGCCTAACGGAATAGCCCTCTCTAATTCAAATGAAATATCCTCATCAACATTAAGCTCAAATTCTGCGTCTTGGCCTTCGTACAGAGTGCTGATGTTTTCGATCATATGCGCTAGATAAACTTGAAATCTAATAGTTGTAAAATTGGCGGTTTGATACATTTTTTTATGAACAAGAGCCATCGACAAAACCCTACTTTGGATCTCATGTAATGCGCCATTGACAATCCTATTCTCTGTTTTTGAAACTTGTAAATTAATCAAGCTCACGATGATCTGTAAATTATTATTCACGCGATGATGCACTTCTTTCAAAAGCACTTCTTTCTCCTTATTTTGTATCACAAGCTCCTGTTTCTGAGCAGACAACACCATCGTTCGCTCCTCTACCTGTTGTTCTAAACTCAACTTACTGCCCTCCAGCTTAAGTTCATTCTTGTCATTCAATCTTATGACAAATACCGTAAAAATTGAATTTAATACTAGAATATTGGCGACGCTAATAAATCGAAGGGTTTGGATGTTTTCAT
The DNA here is from genome assembly GCA_047624355.1 of Flavobacteriaceae bacterium. GTDB lineage: Bacteria > Bacteroidota > Bacteroidia > Flavobacteriales_D > Crocinitomicaceae > UBA4466. The sequence continues at coordinate 9,517 of JBLHPQ010000003.1, forward strand.
GATCTGAAAAATCCGGCGGATTAAAGAGCCCCACCTCACCTATTAAGAGGATAACAACCGTCAAAACCAGACCAATTAAAATCTCAGCGAACTCTCTTCGGTAGTCGAGAAGAATGAGAGAAAAAGCAAAAGTACATACGGCACCTATATGGTATAATCCAGCACCTCCCATTAGACTGGTAGACCACATCCCAACGCCATAAACGGTGAATAGAAAAAGTCTTTTAGACCACCAAAAGTGTCCAGATTTGTTTAAACCAAAAGCTAAAACGGATGCAACACTCACCAATAAAAAATACAGCGATACTATGCCAATAAATGCCCAAGCGATGAACACTTGAAGTAAAAGAACGAAAAACCCAACCATTAAAACTTGATTAAAGAAAATGATTCTCATACGGTCTCGAGCCGACATAGCATTTGCATGATCTATACCTGTAACAGATATTTTATTCCAGAGTTCTTTCAAGGCGTGTAATGTCTAACGCGAATTTACAAATACCACCTGAACTAAAAAAGTGGAAATTCATTTAACGAATAAAACACATTAAAGAAATCGTTATCAACCAAACATCCATTGAGTAACAGAAAAATGTTTAGCTTTAGTTAATGACTTTGTTTTGGCCAAAGAACTTGCCGAAACATGATGAATGTCATTTTGCTAAATCGCTATTTATTGTACTATAGAAAGTATCAAACGAACGCACGATTATGAACGACTCAACAAAAGGAAAATGTCCAGTGATGCACGGTGGCAATACTGAAACGCAAAAAAATGTAATGGACTGGTGGCCGACAGCCTTGAATTTGGATATTCTTCATCAACACGATGTAAAAACGAATCCACTAGATGAGGACTTCGATTACGCACAAGAATTCAAGAAGTTGGATCTTGAGGCACTTAAAAGTGACTTAAAAGAGTTGATGACTGATAGCCAAGAATGGTGGCCTGCGGATTGGGGACATTATGGAGGGTTGATGATTCGAATGGCGTGGCATGCAGCTGGAACCTATAGAGTTTCAGACGGACGAGGAGGAAGTAATACAGGCAATCAACGTTTTGCTCCACTGAATAGTTGGCCAGACAATGTCAATCTAGATAAGGCACGTAGGTTATTGTGGCCAATGAAGAAAAAATTCGGGAACAAAATATCTTGGGCAGATTTGATCATTTTAGCGGGTAATATGGCCTATGAATCTATGGGTTTCAAAACGTTTGGTTTTGCAGGAGGTCGTGAAGATATTTGGCATCCAGAGAAAGACATTTACTGGGGCGCAGAAAAAGGATGGCTCGACAAGAACAGGTATGACATTGAGGACGATAGTGAATCGCTTGAGAATCCTTTGGCTGCAGTGCAGATGGGGTTGATTTACGTAAATCCAGAAGGAGTTGACGGTAAACCAGATCCATTAAGAACCGCTCAGGATGTGCGTACAACATTCAAACGAATGGCAATGAATGACGAAGAAACGGTAGCATTAACCGCTGGTGGACATACCGTTGGAAAGGCGCATGGAAATGGCGATGCTTCTATTTTAGGAGCCAATCCAGAAGGTGCGGATGTAGAGACACAAGGTTTTGGATGGATGAATCCAAATGGGAAGAGAAATGCAGAAGACACTGTTTCAAGTGGATTAGAAGGCGCTTGGACAACTACTCCAGACAAATGGAACCATACCTATTTCCACCTATTATTGAACCACGAATGGGAACTTCAAAAGAGTCCTGCAGGCGCGTGGCAATGGGAACCAATTAACATTAATGAAGAAGACAAACCATTTGACGCACATGTCGCTGGCAAACGTCAGAACCCAATGATGACTGATGCCGATATGGCCATGAAAATGGATCCAGAATACCGCAAGATCTCTGAGCGTTTCCATAATGACCCAGAATATTTTGCTCACGTCTTTGCAAAGGCATGGTTTAAACTTACGCACCGTGATCTAGGTCCAAAAAGCCGTTATTTGGGAGCGGATATTCCCGTAGAAAACCTAATCTGGCAAGACGAAGTCCCTTCTGGATATTCTACCTTAAACGATGCTGATATTGACGCTTTGAAAGAGAAAATTCTGAATTGTGGATTATCCAGCACTGAATTAATTACTACAGCTTGGGACAGTGCACGAACATTTAGAGGCTCTGATTTTAGAGGTGGAGCAAATGGAGCAAGGATTCGTTTGGCTCCTCAGAAAGACTGGCTAGGGAACGAACCAGCGCGTATACAAAAAGTAGTGAATGCATTATCTCAGATCCAAACAGATTTCTCTAAAAAAGTAAGCCTTGCTGATCTAATCGTTTTAGGAGGAAGTGCAGCCATCGAAAAAGCAGCCGAAAATGGCGGAATGAGTATTAAGGTGCCGTTCAGTTCGGGTCGCGGAGATGCAACGGATGAAATGACGGATGCAGAATCATTCGATGTACTGGAACCGCTTCACGATGGATTCAGAAATTGGACCAAAAAAGAATATGCTGTTAAGCCTGAGGAACTCCTTTTGGATAGAACACAACTCATGGGATTAACGGCGCCCGAAATGACCGCTTTGGTTGGTGGAATGCGTGTTTTAGGAACGAATCACGATGCTACAAAACATGGTGTCTTCACAGACAAAGAAGGCGTGCTAAGCAATGATTTCTTTGTGAACATTACTGATATGAAGTACTCATGGAAACCCGTTGGTAACAACTTATACAATGTTGTCGATCGTGCAACGGGCGAAACAAAATGGACGGCCACAAGAGTAGATTTAATCTTCGGCTCCAATTCAGTACTTCGCTCTTACGCTGAAGTTTACGCTCAAGACGACAATAAAGAGAAATTTGTAAGCGATTTTGTAAAAGCGTGGACGAAAGTTATGAATGCCGATCGTTTTGATTTGAGTTAATGGAAATAACGCCTAATTCTACGCTGTACACGTCCTATAACGTTAATACAATTAAAAAATCCAACATGAAAATTAAAACCAATTAATGGCATTTATAGACTACTATAAAATCTTAGGTGTTTCCAAAACTGCAACTGAAAAACAACTTAAAACTGCCTTTCGAAAACTTGCCAGGAAATATCATCCTGATCTAAACCCTGATAACAAAGACGCTGAGGTAAAATTCAAAGAAATCAATGAGGCAAATGAAGTTTTAAGCGATCCTGAAAACCGCAAGAAATACGACAAATACGGAAAAGATTGGAAACATGGGGAAGAGCATGAAAAAGCACAGCGGCAACAAAGGTCTCAACGTCAATCAGGTCAGCAAGGCTTTTCAAACGATGAGTATTCTGATTTTTTCGAATCCATGTTTGGTGGAGGAAGAGCATCACAAGGCCGCGCTCAGAGCCCAAAATTTAAAGGTCAGGATTTCAATGTAGAATTGCACCTGAAGCTAAAAGACGTTTATACTTCTCAAAAACAAGTCTTCACGGTAAAGGGCAAAAAGAACAGATTGACCATTCCCGCAGGAGTTGAAAATGGCCAAGTCATAAAAGTTAAGGGAAAAGGCGGCGCTGGAGTTAATGGCGGTCCAAATGGTGATTTATTTATCAAATTCATCATTGATAATCAAACAGAGTTCAAGCGAGAAGGCAACAATCTATACCAGCACGTCGATCTGGATCTCTATACCGCGATTTTGGGTGGAGAAATCACGCTAGATACGTTCAGCGGTAAAGTCAAGCTCAAGATAACGCCGGAAACAAAGAATGAATCCAAAGTAAAATTGAAAGGAAAAGGGTTTCCCATTTATAAAAAAGTTGGAAAATTTGGGGATTTGATTGTCACCTATCATCTCAAAACGCCAACGGATTTAAGCCAAAAGGAAATCGACCTATTCAAGGAATTACAACAAATTAAGGCCAAATGAATAAAAAACAATTGATCCCAGCTGCAACGCTTTGTTCGCATTATAATATTGAAATTTCATTTGTAGATGCCTTAAACGAATTAGGACTTATCAGAATCGAAATTATTGAGCAAACACTATTTATCCATCAAGATCAAATTAGCGATCTAGAAAAAATAGTCCGACTCCATAACGAGTTAAACGTGAATCTTGAAGGCATTGATGTAGTGCTTAATTTATTGCGGAAGGAAGAGGAATTGCGCAATGAATTAAATGTCCTCAAAAACAGGTTAAGACTGTATGAAAACAAATAAAGCACGCTTTAAGTAGGGATTTAGGGCGTATCAAAACGACGCTGAGCGACAACTAGCGTAGCAACAAAAATTAGCATGACAGATCTTAAGAAACAAATCCGCCCAGAAATTCCCAGCATTATTATAACGGAGAATTTCAGCGCTGAAGAAAAATTTCAAAATGAAGTTCTTCGCCCGATTATCAAACTTCAGGATGACCTTATACTGAGTTACTTTAAAAATCATCTAGCGCAAAATAAAGTAAAAATGGATGATCTTGGCAGTACGCAAAAAACGGATTTAACACGCAAATTATTCAAGGGTGATACACGCTTAAAAACGGAGTTACGCGGTTTCATTGTAGGGCTTTTCACCTTGGAGGAATACAAAGAATATTTAAGCCTGTCCTCTCAACTCAACAAGAGAATAAACAACATGATTCAACAGAAAATTGACTCTTGTTACGATAAATAAGCACACTATGCCCTACTCCTCAGCAGTCTCTGTGCCGTTACTCCAACAAGAATAACAGCAGCACATCCAATGAAGTTGTACATTAAGTAGCTCAACTCAATCACTTCGTACGTTTTTAATAAATGCACCAGCAGTACCGTTATTTGGCCAATAATTCCGCCAATAAGCGCCGCTGTTCCCTTCGTAGATTTAAAGAATAGCGCTAATAAGAATACGCCTAAAATCGTACCGTAGAACAAAGAGCCTAAGATATTCACCAATTGTATGAGGTTCTCAAACATCCCTGCGGTGAGGGCAATTAAAATCGCCATTAAACCCCAAGCAACCGTCAGCATTTTACTCACCCGAAGGTCTTTTTTCTCATTGTCCGATTTCGACCAAAACTTCTTGTAGTAGTCAATGGTAGTTGTGGCCGCGAGTGCATTTAATTCACCCGCTGTTGATGACATGGCCGCGGAGAAAATCACAGCCAACAACAATCCAATCAATCCGTGCGGAAGGAAATTCAAGATAAACGTAAGGAAGATATAATCAGAATCTTTCTGTTCAAAATCGGGATCAATTTTCAGCAGTTCTGCCTTGTAGCTTTCGCGTATTGAATCCTGTTTAACTTGCAATGCCTGCACGAGGATATTGGTCTCGGAATTGGTCGCCTTGAATTCCTTCAAAAGCGCCCGTTTTTCTTCAAAAACGATGTCGTACTCAGCTTCGACATCATTCAATACGCCTTCTTGTTGTGCAGTCATTTCAATAGTGACCGGGTTGAAAACAATCGGTGGTCTATTGAATTGAAAGGAAACAAATACCATCACACCAACGAGTAGGATGAAAAATTGCATTGGGATTTTCAAGATTCCATTGAACATCAATCCCATTCTGGATTCTTTCAACGATTTACCTCCTAAATAACGTTGTACTTGAGATTGATCGGTTCCGAAATACGATACGAAAAGAAAAAGTCCTCCCGTAAGCCCTGAAAGGAGTGTATAGCGATTACCAAGATCCGTCGAGAGGTCAATGATTTCCATTTTCCCTAAACTTCCAGCGATGTCTATTCCTTCCATGAATCCAACGTCACTCGGAAAACTTCCAATCACGTAGTACAAGGCAAAGAACATCCCAGTCATGATGATCCCCATTTGCCATTTCTGCGTCAGTGAAACAGCCCTACTTCCACCAGAAACGGTGTAGATAATCACAAGTCCACCAATCAAGAGACAGGTCAATTGAAGGTTCCAGCCCAAAATCGTCGATAGGATAATAGACGGCGCGTAAATGGTAATTCCAGCAGCTAATCCGCGTGATATCAAGAACAAAAATGCCGTGAATGATCTCACTCTGACATCAAAGCGACCTTCTAAATATTCATAAGCTGTGTAGACTTTGAGACGGTAATAAACGGGTAAGAAGAAGACGGAAATTAGAATCATCGCGAGCGGCAATCCAAAATAGAATTGTATGAATCCCATTCCACTTTCATAGGCCTGACCTGGCGTCGACAAAAAAGTAATTGCACTTGCTTGAGTGGCCATTATCGATAGTCCAATGGTCGCCCAGCCTTCTGAATTATTGCCTTTTAAATAGCTCTCTAAATTGTTATTCTTACGCGTTTTCCATGTTCCATACGCTACAATTGTAACGAGCGTGCCCAATAAAACGATCCAATCAATCAGACTCATGAAGCATACGAATTAGTGATCAATAAATACACGACGATTTGTACTGCTAGGAAAACGATTAGTCCAATGTACCATCTCTTCCAATTCGTTGAATCTTTTTCTTCACTCATGGCTGGTAGCTTAAAATATTGGCAAATAAGCGATATGCACCAATCACACCATTCGGTAATTCGCGGAAAAACGAAATTCCCGAATAGACAAACTGCCCTTTTCCATACTTGGCCACGATCAGCGCACCTGTTTGCGGGTCTTCATCTTTATCGGCCCAAGAAAAGAGCGGCGTATAATTCTCATCCCAGTTGTTGGCGAAATACAAACCACGTTCTTGCACCCAATGATCAAAATCGGCCTGCGTTATTTTATTCGGAGAGTTCATTATTTGATGCTTTGGCGCTAAAAATGTTACCCCAGCATCTTCTTCAGTCACACGATTTCTAGAGAGTTCAAAAGGATAGGGCCCGAATTCAAAGCCTTTAATCGAACGTGAAGCAGTGTTGTATTGCATCACCAGATTTCCTCCATTCTCGACATAGGAATTCAGTCGTTCTGAATAATTGGTGAGCTCAGGATGTACGTTGTAAATCCGAATCCCTAAAACAACCGAGCGGTATTTCGAGAAATCAATACTTGGAATATCATTCACTTCAAACAAGTCGACTTCAAATCCAAGTTGCTCTATCGCTTGTGGAACGGCATCATCGACTCCTTTTATGTAAGCAATCCGGCCGCCATTTATTTCTGCATCCAATACGGTGCATTGCAATGATGCTGTTCTAAACAATGCTTGAGTTGGAATGTGATCGTACGCTATTTCTTTGTAGTTCAATAACTCAGATCCATCTTTTTGTGACAAAACAACTGATCCGGCCACAGCATTTTCCGAGGCTTCAATCGTAAAAACAAACCATTCTTCGGCATGCATCTCATTGAACTCAACCTGAATCTCATTTGGGCCGATTCTCCAACCTGCCGGCGCTATTACGTTCAGCGTAGTACTCAAGCTATCTCTAAAACTTTTGACCTTTATCCGAAATTCCTTTTTCTCTCCAGCTTTAAGCAAGAGTTGTCGCTGCTCAAAAGTTGCGGTACACTCTGGCGTTGAAATCAATGGTCGACGTCTTTCGCCGTAGGATGGATCACGCCATTTGTACGTTACCGGAATTGAAATGGAAAACGGTTCGTCCTCAACCAAAAAACTGAATCGTAGCGTAATACTTGGCGCGCTCTCAGGTTCACATAGATCATTTGGGTCATCAACCTTAAACACGGTTCCAAAAGGTTTATTAAGCCAATATGGATTTGAAATTTCTGTATTCCCGTTGGAAGAAAGATCTAACGCAAGTGGTTCATTTAAGCGCAGTGTATCTGTGAATTTGAGAGATTCACCAGTACTCATATCTATATTGGTAAGTCTCACAGAGAGATCTGAGCGATTAATCAGGTTCGCTTTTAGCGCTACCGAATTTCCCTGCATAAAAGAGAACTCTTCACCCAAAACTTCAGCATGAAGTCCAATACAGTCCTTAATTATGGTCTCACAGCGTTGAACTTTCTCGTCAATAATGTACGATGACGGAAGTTGTTTTAACCTACTTAAAATCGCGAGAAGCGCAGGCACATTATTCGAGACGGTTATGAAATCAAAATTATCCAATGCTGACTGAAAATCAGTTTCCAATTGTTCATCAGCGATATCCGCCCATGAATGAATGGTCTTTTCAAAAAAGGAATTCGCTAATTTTTCGCCTGCTAAATGTTTAAAGTATTCAATGCGACTTCCGCGCTCAACAATTCCACCAAACCCTTGGCATTTGTGTTCACTACGTGCTAAAGTCCCAACTTCATTGTAAGACATCCCTAGTTGCGCATTGTATCCGCCAATATCAGTAATGAGATAATTCGGGTCACCTTCTGACAAATCTTTAATATCCTCATCCCACCAATAGGAAGTGTTCCAGTAGATCGAAGTTGATTGCCATGTACCAAATTCCTCCACTTGATCGGGAGCATAATTACTCTCTGCAGCCTTACTAAATGCCTCAATTGCCAAAAGTGCTGATGCCGTGTGATGTCCATGTCCAGCACGTTCATCTGGTGGGAAGCGGGTTACAATTACATCCGGCTTAAATTTACGAATGATTAAAACTAAATCGGACAGTAAAATTTCGCGTCCCCAAAGTTCAAAGGATTCTTCAGCGGATTTTGAATACCCAAAATCTACCGCTCTAGAAAAATACTGCTTCGCGCCATCATGAGAACGCGCAGCCAATAATTCTTGAGTACGTAAAACACCCAACTCCTCGCTTAGCTCATCTCCAATTAGGTTTTGACCTCCATCACCACGTGTTAGTGAAAAGTAAGCCGTTTCTGCTTTCTCCGATAATGAAAACCAAGCCAATGCTCTGGTATTTTCATCATCTGGATGCGCAGCTACATACAACACTCTTTTTAATGAATGCAGTTTCTGCAAATTCACAAATATCTCACCGGTTCCTTCATTCGCAGAGCAAAAAAGAGATGAAACTATAAAATAAAGAAGGACGAGGTTTTTCAAGGCGTGTTTGATTTAAATCCTCTCAAATTTACTCAATTATTGCTTAAATTAAAGAGCCTTACGTTAGCCATTCATATGCAGTTGAATAGCCTCAATAGTTCGTTTTTACTCGTAATGCGCTGAATAAACGCATTTGATTCACTAATTTGGTCGTCCAGAACTTAAAATTAGCAACATGAAAAAAATAATGATCGCCCTAGTGTGCATGGGCAGCTTCTCTATCACAGCACAAATTACAACACCAGCACCAAGCCCTGCAGCAAAGACTTGGCAAACAGTTGGACTTACAGAAATCACAATTGAATACTCTAGACCTTCGAAGCGTGATCGCGCGATTTTCGGTGAACTAGTGCCTTATGATAAAATGTGGCGCACCGGAGCAAACAAAAACCCGGTAATTACTTCAAGTGACATGCTCATTTTTGGAAATGACACTTTACCAGCAGGAACGTATGCTATTTTCACAAAACCTGGTCAAAAAATATGGGAAATCTATTTCTACACAGATACTGAAAACTGGGGAACACCAGAAAAATGGAATGACGAATTGGTAGCACTTAAAACTACAGCATCTGTTAGTAAGATGAGTACTGTTGCAGAATCCTTTACAATTGGATTGAACGATGTTACGGCGGATGGAGCAGAACTTAGTTTTTCATGGGACCAGACGAAAGCATCTGTTTCTTTTGGAGTAGCTACGAAAGATGCTGTTATGGCGAGCATTGAGAAAGTAATGAGCGGACCAGGAGCAAACGATTATTACAAGACTGCAAGTTATTACCTTGCGGAAAAAACGCAATTAGAAACGGCCTTGGAATACATTAATAAAGGATTGGAAATGCGCGATGAAAAGCCATTCTGGTACCTACGCAAAAAAGCCTTGATTCAGGCAGAATTGGGCGATACTAAAGGAGCATTAGCTTCAGCTAAACTTTCAATGGAAGCGGCTAAACTAGCCGGAAATGACGATTACGTTCGTATGAACGAAAAGTCGATTGAAGAATGGAGTAAGAAATAGAACTAAATCGTTCACAGCATGCGAAAGCCCGTCCACTTGGATGGGCTTTTTTCATGGATTTAACTTCGCTATTAACGCACTTCGTAACAGCCTATATTTGAAAGATCAACACGAAATAAGGTTTCAGACTTGTTTCATTGAATAAAAATTACCTACATTTGTAGTGCAAACAAAAAGCAATGAACTTTAGTCAATTACATCATCATCATTTTCATACTTGCCCTCAGGCTTGGAGTCAATGATATGTGATAGCTAAATCAACAAATATTATGAACCCGTCTGAGTAATCAGACGGGTTTTTTGTTTCTCCTCGGTTTACTCAGACACATTTTTAATCAAATGAGTAAACTAAAAATTGCAATTCAAAAAAGTGGAAGGTTAAATGAGGATTCACTAAAACTTCTCAAAGCTTGTGGAATTAAAATCGATAATGGGAAAGACCAGCTTAAAGTCAGTGTGCCCAATTTCCCACTTGAGATTCTTTATCTACGTAATTCCGACATCCCACAATACTTAGAAGATGGTGTTGTAGACATTGCCATTATAGGTGAAAACCTATTGATCGAGAAGGGCAAGGATGTTCAGGTCATCGAGAAGTTAGGCTTTTCAAAATGTCGCCTATCCTTGGCAGTTCCAAAAGAGGTTGAAATTCAAGATTCATCTTACTTCAATGGGAGAAGAATCGCGACGTCCTACCCGAACACGATCAAACAATTCTTTTCTGAGAAAAACATTCAAGCTGACATTCACGTAATCTCGGGTTCCGTTGAAATTGCCCCAAACATTGGTCTGGCTGATGGAATTTGTGACGTCGTAAGCTCTGGCTCAACACTCTTTAAAAATGGATTGAAGGAAACTGATGTGATTCTCAATTCAGAAGCAGTCTTGGCGAGTTCAAGGGTTTTGAGTGAACAAAATCAAGAAATTTTAGACCGATTACTTTTTAGAATTAAGGCCGTGCTTCGTGCAAAGAACTCTAAGTACATCTTGATGAATCTACCGAATGCCAAGATCGCTGAAGTAAGCGCTATTCTACCCGTTTTGAAGTCGCCAACGATTCTACCGCTTGCTCAAGAAGGATGGAGTTCATTGCACTCTGTAATCGATGAAGATAAATTCTGGGAGGTGATTGACGAACTAAAAGCCGCCGGAGCAGAAGGAATTCTAGTAGCACCAATCGATAAAATCGTACTGTAATGAAAAGATATAATTTACCAAAGAAGGAAAACTGGTCAGCGATCTGTTCACGACCCGTTTTTGAACAAGCTTCCCTAACAGATCGGGTGAAAGCAATTCTCGACAACGTTAAATCAAAAGGTGATCAAGCCATTTACGATTACACAGAGAAATTCGATGGAGCCCAACTCGATGAGTTAATCGTTTCTGAAAATGAAATTCAAAACGCCTCAAATAATGTTAGCCAAGAATTAAAATTGGCCATCCAATCTGCGAAACGGAACATTGAAAAATTCCATAGTAGCCAGAAGGATAAAGTAGAAATCATTGAAACGACAGAAGGTGTTGCTTGTTGGAGAAAAAGCGTAGCGATTGAAAAAGTTGGATTGTACATTCCTGGAGGTTCAGCGCCGCTCTTCTCAACGGTCTTGATGCTTGGCATTCCAGCGCGTCAAGCTGGTTGTAATGAAATCGTGTTGTGTACACCTCCAGATCAAAATGGAGCCATAAACCCCGCAATCCTTTACACCGCTGAATTAGTTGGAGTAACCAAAATTTTTAAGATTGGTGGTGCACAGGCGATTGCTGCCATGTCTTTTGGAACAGTATCTGTACCTCAAGTATATAAGATCTTTGGGCCAGGAAATCAGTTTGTCACAAAAGCCAAAGAGCTCGTTCAGCAAGAAGGCATAGCGATTGACATGCCTGCAGGTCCGAGTGAAGTTTTAGTGATTGCAGACAGCTCTTGTGAACCAGCATTTGTTGCAGCCGATCTTCTTTCTCAGGCGGAACACGGAGCGGATAGTCAAGTGATTTTGCTCAGTGACGATGCCCAGGTTCTCGATCGAACAGATGAAGAAGTTCGTCTTCAACTGGATCAACTTCCAAGAAAAGAAACTGCTCAAAAGGCATTAGCAAACAGTAAATCTATTCTCTGCTCTTCGATTAATGAATGCCTTTCTTTGAGCAACTATTACGCTCCTGAACACTTAATTATTGCTTCACAAAACGCAGATACTTATGTCGATCAGGTGATCAATGCCGGATCTGTGTTCTTAGGAAACTACAGTTGTGAAAGCGCTGGTGATTATGCTAGTGGGACAAACCACACCCTACCAACAAATGGTTATGCGAAGAGCTACAGCGGCGTTTCATTGGACAGTTTTGTTCGCAAGATTACTTTTCAAAAATTATCCGAAAAAGGAATTCAAAACATTGGTCCAGCGATAGAATTAATGGCAGAAGCAGAAGCGCTTTTTGCACACAAAAATGCAGTAACACTAAGACTTAATAGCTTGAAAGATGTTTGATTTAAACAAAATAACAAGAGCCAATATTCGTCGGCTTAAGCCTTATTCGAGTGCCCGAGATGAATTCTCTGGTGCAGACGGAATCTTTCTTGATGCAAATGAAAACCCTTATGGCGAATTTAATCGATACCCCGATCCCTACCAACGGGAATTGAAACAAGCCATCAGTGACCTCCGCGACCTCGACGTAAAGAACATTTTTGTAGGCAACGGAAGTGATGAAATCATCGATCTCTTATTTCGCATTTTTTGCAATCCATCAACTGATAAAGCATTAACGTTTTCTCCAACCTACGGAATGTATGATGTTACGGCTGAAATCAACGATATAGCATTGATTAAAGTCGAACTAAACGCTGCCTTCGATGTTGATTTCCAATCAGTGGAAGCGTTCATATCTGATCCAACTCTGAAATTGATGCTGATCTGTTCGCCGAATAATCCAACGGGAAACTGTCTTGACTTAAGCACAATTAAGAGGATTCTAAAAGCATTTGATGGGATCGTATTAATCGATGAAGCATACATAGATTTCGGTGACACAAAATCATTTATCGACCTAATCGATGAGTATCCAAACCTTATCGTGAGTCAAACAATGAGTAAAGCTTGGGGACTTGCGGCAGCACGTGTAGGCTTCGCATTTGCAAATTCGGACATCATCGATCTATTGAATAAAGTCAAACCACCTTACAACGTCAGTGGATTGAATCAGAGCGCGGCAATCAATGCGCTTAAGAAAACTGACGCGTTCCTACAAAACAAAAATCGAATCCTACGAGAAAAAAATCGACTCTACTCATCCATGAATAAATTAGAAATTATCAAGAAGATTTATCCATCACAAGCCAATTTTTTCCTCGTAGAAACACAAAATGCAGATCAAGTTTACAAGGCGTTGGTCAAGCAAAAAATTGTCGTTCGAAATAGAAACAACGTCGTTCGAAACTGCCTCCGAATTACCGTTGGAACTACCTCAGAAAATAAACGCCTTATCCAGGCACTCAAATCAATTTAAAATGAAAAAAGTATTATTTATAGACAGAGACGGAACCTTGGTCATAGAACCTCCCGTCGACTACCAACTCGATAGTTTAGAGAAACTAGAATTCTATCCTGGCGTCTTTCAATGGCTCTCAAAAATTGCATTAGAACTCGATTATGAACTCGTTATGATTACCAATCAAGATGGTCTTGGAACAAGTTCATTTCCCGAAGAAACGTTTTGGCCAGCTCAAAACAAGATCATTGAGTCCTTTAGCAATGAGGGTGTAATCTTCAACGAAATTTTGATTGACAAAAGCTTTCCAGAAGACAATGCTCCAACGAGAAAACCGAGAACTGGACTTTTGAATAAGTACCTCTTTGGAGATTACGATTTGGCAGCATCCTACGTGATTGGAGATCGTGAAACAGATCTAGAACTCGCTAAAAACTTGAATGCGAATGGAATCTTTATCGGCGAGCAGCGCAATCCAGATGCAAGTTTGACGACCATGAACTGGAAAGAGATCTACCAATTTTTAAAGGCAAAGCCAAGAATTGCAAAGCGCGAAAGAAAGACCAATGAGACAAATATCGAGATTGAAATCAACCTTGATGGAAGTGGATTAAATGAAATTTCCACTGGAATCGGCTTCTTCGATCACATGCTAGAACAGATCGCAAAACACGGTGGAATTGATCTCAGCGTTCAAGTGAAAGGCGATCTAGAAATTGATGAACACCACACGATTGAGGACGTCGCCATTACCTTTGGAGAGACATTAATCGAAGCACTAGGATCAAAAAAAGGAATTGAACGCTACGGATTTCTTTTACCCATGGACGACTGCTTAGCGCAAGTTGCCATCGACTTCGGAGGACGACCTTGGCTTGTCTGGGATGTTGATTTCAAACGAGAAATGATCGGTGAAATGCCAACGGAAATGTTCATGCACTTTTTTAAATCCTTCAGTGATGGAGCAAAATGCAACCTGAATATCAAGGCTGAAGGAAGCAACGAACACCACAAAATTGAATCGATTTTTAAGGCGCTCGCAAGAGCAATAAAAAGTGCCGTTAAACAAACGAATGATTTTTCAATTCCAAGTACAAAAGGAACATTATGATAGCAATTGTAAAATACAACGCCGGGAATATTAGGTCTGTGCAAAATGCCCTGAATCGACTGGGATACGAATGTGTTGTCACTGATGATGTCCAAGCACTCATCAACGCAGACAAAGTTATTTTTCCTGGTGTTGGAGAAGCGAGTTCAGCGATGGCGTATTTACAAGAACGCGGATTGGACGACGTCATTATTAATCTAACTCAACCCGTTTTGGGCATTTGCCTCGGACTTCAATTGATGTGTTTGGAAAGCGAAGAGGGAAATACAAAATGCCTTGGAATCTTCAAGAATAAGGTTCGACGATTTGAAGAAACTGATCTTGTGCCACACATGGGATGGAATGATATCAATGGTTTAAGCAGCAAGCTGTTCAAGGGAGTTGAATCTGGAAATGACACCTATTTCGTTCACAGTTACTATGCGGACGTGTCAGAACAAACAACATCAATCTGCAATTACATTACTCCATTTAGTGCTTCATTGGAGAAAGATAACTTTTATGCTACCCAGTTTCACCCAGAAAAATCCGCAGGTATTGGAGAGAAAATATTAAAAAACTTTTTAGAATTATGAGAATCATTCCAGCAATAGACCTCATCGAAGGCAAGTGTGTTCGACTCACAAAAGGTGATTTCAGCACTAAGAAAATATACAATGAAAACCCGTTAGAAGTAGCGAAAGAATTTGAAGACAATGGCATCGAATATTTACACCTCGTTGATCTTGACGGCGCGAAGTCGAAACAAATAGTCAATTACAAAACGTTAGAATTACTTGCAACTGAAACGAATCTTACGATTGATTTTGGAGGCGGACTTAGATCGAATGATGATCTGAAAATCGCTTTTGAATCAGGAGCAAGACAAATTACAGGAGGAAGTATCGCTGTAAAAGATCCCGCTCTTTTCAAAGCATGGATTGATAAATATGGAGGTGATAAAATCATTCTTGGAGCCGATTGTCTAGGCCGGAAAATTGCGACCAATGGCTGGATTCAAAGTTCTGATCTCGACGTTTTACAATTCATTCAAGCGCACGAAAAAGAAGGCATCCAATCTGTCATTTGCACTGATATCTCCAAAGATGGAATGCTTGGAGGACCATCGATTGAATTGTACGAAGATTTAATTAGACAAACGAATACTAACTTGATCGCAAGCGGAGGTGTTTCATGTATTCAAGACCTCATAGCACTTAAGGCCATCGGTTGCGAAGCTGCAATTGTGGGGAAAGCAATTTATGAAGGAAAAGTGACACTTAAAGAACTCAGCAAACTATGTTAAAAAGAAGAATTATACCCTGCCTTGACATACAAAATGGACGAACGGTGAAGGGAATCAACTTTATTGGAATTCAAGATGCCGGTGACCCCATTGAATTGGCTAAAAAATATGTTCTCGACGGAGCGGATGAACTTGTATTTCTCGACATCACTGCAACAATTGAAAAGCGAGAAACATTACTTGAATTGGTAAAGAAGGTTTCGCAAGAAATTGACATCCCTTTTACCGTTGGAGGAGGAATCAATTCCGTTGAAGATGTCGCTAAAATCATTGCCGCTGGAGCCGACAAAGTATCCATTAATTCGTCTGCGGTTAAGCGACCAGCATTGATTAAAGAAATAGCAGATCGTTTCGGAAGTCAATGTGTTGTGATTGCCATCGACACCAAGTTTGTAAATGAAAAATGGCGGGTCTTTGTAAACGGAGGAAGAACTGCTGCCGATCTTCAAACTATTCAATGGGCAAAGACGGCTGTTGAACTTGGTGCCGGTGAAATATTGCTGACGTCTATGAACAATGATGGCACAAAAAAAGGGTTCGCTTTGAATCTTGTTGATGCCGTAAGTAAAGCGGTAAATGTGCCTGTAATTGCTTCGGGAGGAGCTGGATCAAAGGAAGATTTCAAGTTATTGTTCGAAAAAACGAAAGCTACGGCTGGACTTGCAGCAAGTATTTTCCACTACAACGAAATTCCAATTCCGAAACTCAAGAATTATCTAAAAACCAATAAAATTCCAGTACGATGCAAATAGATTTCACTAAAGGTGATGGGCTTGTGCCTGTCATCATTCAAAACACGACTACCCTTCAAGTTCTAATGTTGGGCTACATGAACGAAGAAGCTTTTGACAAGACCAAAAGCGAAGGTCTCGTTACGTTCTTCAGTAGAAGTAAGAACCGTCTATGGACAAAGGGAGAATCTTCCAAAAATTGGCTGAAGGTGGATGACATTCAGATTGATTGCGACGACGATACAATTCTAATCAAAGCAACGCCATCTGGACCTACATGTCACTCTGGAACAACGTCTTGTTTCAAAGAGGAAACTTCCAAAGGCTTTATTTACGAATTGGAGAGAACGATAAATCAACGCATCGACGAAGATGATCCAACCTCCTATACCAACCAACTTTTCAGGCGAGGAATCAATAAGGTCGCGCAAAAGGTCGGTGAAGAAGCCGTTGAGGTAATTATTGAGTCTAAAGACAACAACGATGCTCTTTTTAAGAACGAGATGGCTGATTTACTCTATCACAGCCTGATCTTGTTAAAAGCAAAGAATAGTAGCTTAGCCGATATAGAAAATGTACTTTTAAATCGAAATAAAAGCACAGAAACCAACAACTAAGCAGTTCTATATAACTAAAAAATATCCCTATGAAAACTGAAATTGAAGTAAAAACGGGATTCTTTCCTTTGGCATGGTTTCTCTATTTCGTGTCGCCAGTAGTTGTCATAAACGGAGAAAAAAATACTCAAAAATGGGGCAGAACCTTTTTCGATTTACCTCCTGGTGAATATCTCATTAAAGTTTACTTTCCTTATATGTGGAAACCAGAATGTGGTGCTAATCAAATAACAGTGAAATTAGGAGAAGGCGAAACAAAAAGAATAGACTATAATATGCCGCCTTGGATGTTTGCTAAAGGAAGACTTAGGGAAGTTTCATAAATTCTAAACTGTAAGCGAAAAGAGCGATATGAAACAAAGTCCTGAAGAGCGCAAAAAATACTTAGCTGAGTTCAACGAAATCTGCACCTACACGGCGACAATTTTACATGGCGATGAGGTAACAAAAGGTCGAATAAAGCAATACAAAAAATACTTCAATCGAACCTTTAACATGCTCAACAGGATTGCCGTATTGCAAGGCGACATTAACAATAACTCATTCAAATATGGCTATGGGGGTAAACTCCTTGTGCGAAAAGTAATGCTTGATCTTGGGATAGTAGAGAAAAATGGACACGATGGAAAAAAGGCAATTTACACGCTTCTTGTCGACAAGCAAGAAATAACACTTGAGCTGGTATCAAGAATTATCGTAGAGGTCTATCTGGCAAGAAATGAGATCGAACCAATTTAAAAAACCTATGAAACTGAGCATCGATATAACCGTCCCTTGCGCAATTTTTGAGTATCAGGGTCATGGGCTGAGCACAGACGTTGTGCAAGATCAAGCTAGATTAGAATCTCCTATGGAGCGTTTACCAGAAGATAACTCAACCCTCATTGAGCCCTCCTCTGAATACATAGAATTAGTCAAGCAACTTGAATCAATTGACTGGATTAGCGATACTGCAAGCGTTAATAAAATTGGCTTATATAGCTTACAGTATGTTGAATTTCAAGAATTTAGCACCCATCCTTTCTACACTATACCCTATGGCATGGTTATGCCTAATCGACATGAGGCTGATGATAGTTACAGGTATAGCTTCCAAGGCCAAGAGCATGATGATGAAGTAAAAGGAGAAGGGAACTCGATAAATTACAAGTACCGAATGCACGATCCTAGGGTTGGAAGATTCTTCTGTATTGATCCGCTGAGTCCAATTTATCCGCATAACAGCACATATGCGTTTAGTGAAAACGTAGTTATTAATTCTGTTGAATTAGAAGGACTTGAACGTCAAGGAATAACTTCTGGACTTGAGGCATTGTTCAATTGGTGGACTGATGCAACGGCTGCACCTGTAGCTGTAGCAAAGCAAACACAAGCGGAGATAAAGCGAGGAGTGATTAATACAGTAAAAGCAGCATACCCTGAAGGTGGCACAGCTCAGCATTTTATCGAACACTATGGATACGGCAATAGTACTACAGTTGTGATGACCGAAAAGGAAATGAAAGAGGTTTTCCCAAGATCAGATTGGGATGGAAACCAATTACAAATTGGATTGACTAATGCAAAATTTAAAGAATTAGGATTACATTTATTTGGTGGTTCTAGAGATTATAAAAAAGAAGATATTGAAGCATATGCTGCCACAGGAGGAACACTCGGTAGAACATATGTCGATATTGAAGGTTATGTTTCTGAAGAGTTATTTGGTGGGAGTAAAACCCTAGTATTTAGGGGGACAGTGACCTTTTATGATAAATGGAATTTTGACAAATCAAAAGATAGAAAGCCAATAGCTAATATTTTAACAGGTATGGGGAGAACTTTTTTACCGGGTGATTCATTTGAAATTATAGGTACTATTGACGTCATTCAGTATGAAGGAGGGCCATTAGAATTTGTCAGTGGGGGAATTGCAGCAGGTAAACCAGGGTTAGATGAGAAAACCCAAGAAGACAATATGACGGATTCTGATGGAATTAATGAAGTACAGCATTAAGATGAAAGATAATCTAAGTAAAATATTTGCAGCCCTCGTTATAGCTTGGGTGCTAAGTTCATGTTCAGATAGTAAAGGGGATGATCTTTCGTTTCGAAATGAGACTTGTACCGTAATTAATTTTGATATTGAGAACATAGGGTATAGATATAGTGGACAAGGACAAGATTTCGATATTATATCAGTATATAAAGTACCTACTTTTTATCATGATGAATTCGTTGGAACACTATCTGCACGAAATGACACTGCTGATATTTGTGGTTATTGGGAAGTTGATGAACGTTATGCGTTTTATCATGCTCATGATAGGGTTAAAAAAAATGGTGAATTTTATGAGATGGAGTACTCATTTAAATTGAATACGTTAATCGTGAGAAAAATAATTATGTAATTGACGTTTTTCCTCCTCGTCGAGCTCGTTCGGAAGCTTCTATATTGTCTTCGTTCAAAAACTCACTTTATTCGCAAAACATAAAAACAAGGGCTACGTAAAAAACAAAGTTTGCAACTTTCTTTCCCTTGTTTATTACCGCTTCGATCACACCGTTTTGAAATAAAACCGTGTTTCTTCGCTTGTTTGTACTCATTACGCTCATTTTCTCACTCAGTCACAGCTTTTCTGTTCGCAAAACCAACCAAACAGCCTGAACCCGATAGCTATCGGGTAGGCAGTTTTTATTGATTTTTAGCGTCCATCGCTGTTTAATGTTGCTCGCCAGCTGGTCGTCTTGGGCTGCACTTTGTGGTTGTGGTTTTTGAAAAACAAAAATCCATCCCACGCGTTTGTGTTGTCTCCTAAAAACTGCGCTGCTAAAGCATGTGCTTTTTTAGTCCCAACAGTGGTCGCAAATGCAACTTTCGATAAACTCAGTTGCTTTTTTGCTTTCCCCCAATTCTCATCTCGCTTTTGGCGAGCGCTTTCCCTTCCACCATCCACTTCGTTACGGGGAGCGGTACAGCTTTTTTCTGCGTCGCTCAACTCCCTTAGATAAACTCAGTTTGATTTGCCCAATAATAATACGTTATGTTAAATTGTCCCATTTCTGAGAATCCTCAGATGTTCCAAGAATTGATAGTATTACCACAGTATCATCTATGATTTTAAAATGAATACCGTACGGGAATCGCTGTAGAAAAGCAATTCTAATACTTGAATAGCGAACTTGAATTTTCTTAGGATGTTTCTGGAGATACTTTCTGGTTGCTTTTAGCTCAGAAAGAAAATCTCTCGCTAATTCAATTCTGATCTCTTTATAATGCTGGATGATTCTATCGACATCTAACTCTGATTGAGTAGATGAGATCAATTTATAGCCCATGCTTATCCTCTAGTCGATTAATCATTGTATCGAAATCAATTGCTTTACTTGGATCTTTTTCCAATTCAGCCAATCGTTTTAAAGTCAGATCTTTTTGCCATTGGGGAATTTCAAAACTCACATCATCGTTAGGGCTAATGCCAAGTTTACTGAATAACTCCATGAAGAACTCAAATTTGCCGTCGGGAATATTTACTGTTACTTGTTTCATTACTACCAAAGATAACGTAAAATCAGGTGAAATCATACATATCGTTTTGGAATTGACGTTTTTCCTCCTCGTAAAACTCGTCGGAAGCAGTGATATTGTCTTCACTCAAAAACTCACTTTATTCGCAATATCATAAGAACAAGCATAAAATAAATGCCCAGGCTTACAGCTTGGGCATCCTTGTTTTTACCGCTCTGTCACACCGTTTTGAAGAAAAACAGTGTTTCCGCGCTTGTTTATACTCATTACGCTCATTTTCTCACTCAGTCACAGCTTTTCTCTGTTCGCAAAACCAACCAAACAGCCTGAAAAAGGCATTTTTATTGGTTTTCAGCGTCCCGGAAGCTTTCAAGTGAAGTAAAACAATCAAATCTCTTCCAGTAGCACCTTTTCAGTACTAATTGTACATGTAATATTCCGAATTGTACATGGTGTGAATTTCACCTAGGGCATACCTTTGTAAGGTATTAATAACGAAACCCTAAATATGACAAAGTTAACTCTTGGCATCTCTCTAATTGCCTCAATTCTAGTATCATCAAGTTCTTTTTCGCAAACAGCTCTAAATGTACATGCGGGACTCAACCTCTCCACAATGTCAATTTCAGACAATGATCAGAGCTTTAACGATGGACTCAGTACGCTCGCCGGTTACCAATTTGGGACGACCATCGAATTTTCATTGGGTAATTTAATCTCACTTGAAACAGGTTTTAAGTTAGCGACGAGAGGATATAATTACTATGAGCTCAGAACAGATTCATTTGGTTCGGCAGTCTGGACAACTGAGACAAATGCAGATCTGAAGGCACTCTATATTGATCTTCCTGTACGAATGAATTTCAACATTGGTATTGGAGAAAACTCCAGCCTGAAAATAGGAGTTGGTCCATATGCAGCATTCGGAATTCAAGCATCAGAGCACATTCTCCAAGTGACTACGAATGCTCATGAAACGACTACTGATTCAGATGAAAATGCAGATGCTTTCATGTACAGAAACAAACTTGATTATGGACTAACAGCAAAAGTTGGATTCAAGTACAAGAGTATTCTCGTTCAGGCGAATTATGATTTTGGTCTGCGCAATATGGAATGGAATCCTTCGAATGGATTTAAGGCATTGCATCGTGTTTTCGGGATTTCCCTTGGATATCAATTTGGACTAGGGAAGAAGTGAAAAAGCCACCAAGGACTGTTCTTTCTGAGGTCATTACTGTTCCTCGGGTTCTATGCTCGCGATCTCTCCGGCACAAAGTTCTCTAGGTCGCCCATAAAATCATTTATTGATGTATGTGCTGGAGGAACAAATGTTGCATCCTTAATAGATGCTCCGCCGATCCAGTTTTGACTTTTTCTAAATTCTCCAGGAAGTTTTTGTTTTCCGCGGACACCTTGTAGAAGAGTTTTGTGAGATTTTCTGATTAACCTTGATGAAAAAGGAAGATATTTCTTTACATAGAATTGACGTTTTTCCTCGTCGTCGAGCTTCTTCAATTGTCTTCTCTCAAAAACTCAATTTATTCGCAAAACATAAAACCAAGGGCTGCGTAAAAAACAAAGTCTACAACTTTCTTTCCCTTGTTTATACCGCTCTATCATTCTCCTTTTCACGAAAACATCTGTAATTTCTAGGCTTTTTGCGCTCATAGAAACTCAACGTTTTTAGATCGTTTTATCTGTCTTTTTTCGTAGAATTTTCGGGTGACTAGATTACTTACAAAGGCGCTTCCAGAACCTATAATTGCGCCAACAAGAACATCCGAAGGATAGTGAACACCTAAGTGCATTCTTGAATAACCTACTCCCGATGCCCAAAGAAACGAGGGGACAATGACGTACCATTTTGGATAGGCGATACTTATTGAAGTTGCCGTGCTAAAGGCCATTGAGGCATGTCCGGATGGAAAAGCTGGACTCCCGGCAGGAATTAAATTTTCAATCTCTTGATAGGTGACAAAAGGGCGATCTCGGTCAATTCCCCATTTCATTCCAACCATTACCACTGTACTTAGGAGTAACGAACCCGTAATCATCACCCCTTTTCTCTTGATTAGTGTGTCTCCCTGAATGAATCCAATAGCTAATACCGTCACAGGTGCTGCTAGACTAATCGGAGCCATTGAATGCGTAAGCACTTTATAGAATCCATCGAAATCCGTGTTCCTCTCAATATTTATTTTCCGCAATAAATCAATGTCGGAGTTTTGTGCACGCGAAAGACTGACAAAGCCAAGTAAACAACCAAAAATAATTCGGATTCTCATATTCAATTAATAAATCATCGAGCCTGATGATAAAGTTAATGAATCTTTCCACGAAGCGTTAAAGATGATTGAGCAGCAAAAAGGCCCTCACTTCCAACGAAATGTGGAATGCAAAGAGCTTATTAAATGCTTCGTCTATTCGTTATTTCGAGGTGAATTTTTTGAATGATTCTAACTTTACCCTTTTCGTCCAATGACTCGATAAAGGTCTTAAGACTGCGTAATGTCAATTAGTCTAGATCGCTTTAGCTTCAAAAATTAGTGCGATTAGGATTCCCATATTCTAGTCGAAATTAAGGTTAAAGTCCCTGCAAGAAAGTGTAGGTTCGTATCATGAGTAAAACGAACTTTATCCTTATTGGACTGCTGATTTCAGTGTACATTGGTTTAATCTCGTTTGATACGCCTAAGGATGGTGAAATCGAAAAATGGGAAATGCCTGAAGTTCAGTTTCCCGAGGACAATCCGTATTCAAATGAGAGTATAGATCTAGGTGCTGCTTTATTTGGAGAGCGTTTGTTTTCTCAAGACACTACACTAAGCTGTCAATCTTGTCACATGGTACACATGGCTTTGACGGATCAAGTGAAAGTCGGTGAAGGCGTTTTTGGTCGAAAAGTAACTCGAAATACACCCACACTCAATAACATTGGATTGCATCCCTATTTGATGCGAGATGGTAAATTTATCACGCTCGAAGATCAAGTGCTTGGTCCATTGAAAGATCACCGTGAATTAAATCTCGACGAAGAAGAATTATTGGAGCGTTTGAAATCCGTTTCTTATCTGGATGAGATGAGTCAAAAGGCCTATGGTTCAGCTTTGACAATAGAAATTATTCAAAAAGCCATTGCCAATTTTGAACGCATTCTAGTCTCGAAAGACACTCCTTTTGATGCGTACATGAATGGAAATAGCGAAGCCATTTCAACAAGCGCAAAAAACGGTTATGCTCTTTTCAAAAGTGACAGACTCAATTGTGTAAAATGCCATGGTGGATTCGATTTTACAGATTATTCTTTTCAAAACAACGGCACGTACAAAATTTATATCGATTCAGGAAGAGCGCTCGTAACGAAGAACAGCGAGGACATTGGAAAGTTTAAAGTGCCTACTCTTAGAAATCTTGACTTCACTTTCCCATACATGCACGATGGTTCGTTTGCGTCATTGGAAAAGGTCATTCTTCACTATGAAAGTGGTGGTAAAGATTCGAAAACAAAGTCCACTCATGTTAGCGGTTTTCAATTGACAGCCAGTGAACGTAAGGACCTTCTTGAATTTTTCAGTTCGTTGACCGAGTATCGATACCTTCGTATGGATAAGGAATAAATTCTAAGTTATCTGAAAGTTGAAATTCATGATGCAGTAATCTCTGGATCGCTGCAATCTAGAGAGGTCTCTTTCTTCCCATCACCGCATTTGACCGCCAAACTCCCCATCAACAATAATCGTTTTGGCGAGCATCCGCAAAAGTTGTAATTTTAGTATCCTTATTTCGTCCAATAATCAAATAAGATAAACGTTCTAAGCATTGACGTGAGTTTTTTATATCTATGAAAAAAATTATTGCATCATTTCTACTAGCCGTTGGAGTTACATTTTCTGGAAACGCTCAACTCGCCAATGGATCAATCGCTCCCGATTTTAACCTTACAGATATAAACGGGAATACACATCATTTGTACGATTACCTGAGTCAGGGTAAGGCTGTAATTATTGAGTTATTTGCTTGTCATTGTCCTACCTGTTGGAATTATCACCTATCGGGAAGGCTTGATAGTTTAAATGAACTTTACGGACCTACGGGCACTAATCAGATTGTTACGCTGATGATAGAATATGACGCGCTAAATGGGCCGAACGAGTTCGATGGTACAGGCGGCTGGACAGCAGGAGATTGGATCACGGGTAATTCGGTTCCAATGATCAACGTTGAAGGCGCTGATCGCGCTATTTTCGACGACTATGATTTAGCTTATTTCACACAGATCTATAAAATTTGTCCAGACAAAACCACAGAACTTATGTTCACCTACCATACCGTTTCCGACTTGTTTCAGGCCGCTGACGACTGTGATGGAGCGCTGACAATTGAAGAGGAAACAGAGATTTCGGGAACGATACATGTTGATTATTCAGGTCATCAATTAATGATAAGCGATTTTGAGAATTTATCGACCGTGACCATAACTAATTCTATGGGACAGCAGATAAAGGGAGATTATGGAAAAGGAAATCAGTCGATTGATATTTCTATGCTGAACGCTGGAATCTACTTTGTTCAAATCGTGACATCCAATGGAACTTTGATCAAAAAGATACTCTTGCCATAACTTTCACCAAACTGCTTTGGAGTTCAGCGCTCATTGTTAACTCAGAAATTGCATTTGTCGCTTGAATTCAGCATTGCCTAAAGAAGGCAATCAAAAAAATGTAATTTTTGCCAGCTTGTCTCGTCCAATAACTTTAGGAACAAGTATCTTTTAAATTTGTCAAGTAAGTCAATCTAGCGATGTCGAAATTAACACATGATCATGAAGAACATCAGTATACGCTCCATCTGCCAGATGGGAAAGAAGCGTATGTAAATTATGTGCTAGAATCCAAAATGATGAAACTCACTTATTCCTATGTTCCACCTGAACTCAGAGGTGGCGGTGTTGGTAAAGAGTTGGTTGAGAAAACGTTTGAAATGCTCACCGAGGAAGGGTATGAAGCGGAAGCAATGTGCTCTTATATTCGCGCTGTAGCTGAGAGACATGAAAAATGGTCAACAATTATAGATTAACCTTGACTATGGGACTCGATCCAAGACTTCTAAATTATCTAATTGCCTTAAATACACGGAATTTGTCGAACGCACAAATCGCTGATCTTCTTGGCGTGAATGGTTTTGTAAGTTCAACCGGTAAAATCTACTCGATTCAACAAGTTTCAAGCATTTTAC
Organism: Flavobacteriaceae bacterium; assembly: GCA_047624355.1. GTDB lineage: Bacteria > Bacteroidota > Bacteroidia > Flavobacteriales_D > Crocinitomicaceae > UBA4466. The sequence continues at coordinate 35,349 of JBLHPQ010000003.1, forward strand.
ATTCTGTCAGAAGTGTTCAACGAGCCAGAGCTCATCGTCCAACGGATCGTTGTGGCATTGATCGCGCAAAAAATCCTTGTGGTGATGCAAGCGAATATTAGATTCTTTTCGCATTTCTAGAAAGACAATCATCACTTAAGTTGCGCTTACTTACATCGCATCTATCTCAAAATAGTACATTTAGCTAAAATTAAATAAATGATCCGATCTCTCTTAATCATTGCTATCTCAACGTTAGTATCTATTTCCTACGCGCAGGATACCTATCTGCACTGTGGAAAGCTCATTGATACCGAAAACGGTAAGGTGTTGACAGAGATGACAATTGTCGTTCACGATAACAAAATCATCAGACTAGTTAAAGGATATACAGAGGCTGAGAAGAGCGAGGACGTTACAATTGACCTAAAGGACAAAACTGTTTTACCAGGCTTGATCGATATGCACGTTCATATGGAGTTCCAGTCAAATCCTCATTCTTACATTGAACCTTTTACATTGGATGATGCAGATAGAGCCTTCCGTTCTGTGAAACATGCCAAATCAACACTTCTTTCTGGTTTCACTACTGTGAGAGATTTGGGCGGTACCGGCGTTAACACCTCGCTTAGAAAAGCAATTGATGGAGGATTTATCGATGGCCCTAGAGTTTATTCAGCTGGCAAAACGATCGCTAGTACAGGTGGTCACGGAGATCCAACGAATGGATGGAAGCAAGATTTGATGGGAGATCCAGGACCGGATGAGGGAGTTGTAAATGGGATAGAAGATGCGCGTAAAGCAGTTCGACAACGTTATAAAAATGGCGCCGACGTCATTAAGATAACTGCTACAGGCGGTGTATTAAGTGTTGCTAAGAGTAGCTCAAATCCGCAATTTACCATAGAAGAAATAGAAGCAATTTGTTCAACTGCGAAAGACTATGGAATGCACGTTGCAGCACATGCACATGGAGACGAAGGAATGCGAAGGGCGATCTTAGGGGGAGTAAAGACAATTGAGCACGGTACTTTAATGAGTGAGGCTACGATGGATTTAATGATTGAACATGATGTGTACTTAGTCCCTACTATTACTGCAGGCAAGGAGGTAACTGCTAATGCGGAGATCGAAAATTTTTACCCCGCGATAGTTGTTCCAAAAGCACGCGAAGTAGGTCCAAAAATCCAAGGAACCTTTGGAAAAGCGTACAAAAGAGGAGTTAAGATTGCCTTTGGAACGGATGCAGGCGTGTATAATCACGGAGAAAATACTAGAGAATTTGCGTACATGGTAGAGGCAGGAATGCCACTTATGGAAGTGATTCAAGCAGCGACAATCACGAATGCAAGCATCTTAAAAAATGATATGATCGGGATAATAAAAGTTGACTTTTTAGCAGATATTATTGCTGTCGATGGTGATCCCTTCGAGGATGTGAACGTCATGACTAAGGTGTCTTTCGTAATGAAGGATGGCGTTGTGTATAAAGATTAATAGGCTGAATCAATTTTAGAATTTAATCAATGACTCTTACGGTTGAGCCTTAGTGTTCAATCGCTAACATGAAATCATCGGTCAATACTATCCAGACGTGATACTATATTACCCTATTTCTTGGTGCTTTCGTAAATATTGTGAAATTTTACACCACAATTGATCGAGTATGAAAGTGCTACCATTTAAAATTCCTAAAACAGGAAGAGAATCTTTTAGAGTGCAGGTTGATCAGGCCAATTACTTTTATGATACGCTGCACAATCATGACGAGCTTCAAATCACCTTCATTGTTAAGAGCGAAGGGACACTCATCTGTGGTGATTATATCGGGAATTTTTCAGCGGGTGATTTATTCATTATTGGCTCAGGACAGCCGCATGTGCTAAGAAATAACAAGGAGTACTTTGAAGACTCAAGTACAGGTGCTCACGCGATTTCATTGTTTTTTGATAAGCATTCGTTCGGTCATGAGTTTTTCCGGTTACCTGAATTAGAAAACTTACACGCTTTTTTGAATCGAACACAAAGAGGCTTACGATTTAGTAAGAGTGTCAGTGTTAGCATTGTTTCGCTACTGTTGACCATGGAACAACAAACAGGATTAGATAGACTCATAAACCTTCTAAAAGTACTTCAGATAGTATCCAACACAAAGGCATACGAATACTTGGCGAGTGCTTCACAATTCGATAGTTACAACGAGAAAGAAGGGAAACGAATGAATCAGATTTTTCAGTTTACAATGCAAGAATACCATAGGGTCATTTTATTGGACGAAGTTGCGAGCCTTGCAAATATGACGCCCAATGCCTTTTGCCGATACTTTAAACAACGAACCAGGAAAACCTACGTGAGCTTTCTAAACGAGATCAGGATATCAAAAGCATGCGAATTAATTAAAGCCACCGAACTAACCGTGGCGCAAGCTTGCTATCAAAGTGGATTCAATAACCTTTCTCATTTCAATCGAATTTTCAAGAAAGTTAGAGGCTGTTCCCCTTCTGAATATGCAAAAAAAGCAACCCATTCATTTCAATAATTACCCGCCATGAACATTATTCTTCTTCTTGATTATATAGGCGTCTTTGTCTTCGCCATGAGTGGAGTGCTCGCCGCTTCAGACAAAAAAATGGACTTATTTGGCGGTGTCATTATCGCATTTGTAACGGCCTTGGGCGGAGGAACGTTAAGAGATTTACTTCTTAATACGGAGATTGGCTGGATTAATCATACCGAATACATTTATGTCGTTCTAGGGGGCGCTACATTTGCACTATTATTCAAAAAGGTAACCAAGCCCATTCGAAATGGTATGTTTCTCTTCGACACAATTGGGATTAGCATCTTCACTATTCTAGGCGTTCAAAAAGCGCTATTCCATGATGTCCCATTAGAAGTTGCGGTAATCTTTGGCGTAATGACCGCTACCTTTGGCGGTGTCGTAAGAGATATTTTATCTAATCAAATTCCATTAATCTTCCGGCAAGAAATTTATGCCACCGCGTGCATGTTTGGCGCAATCGTCTATGTTTGTCTAGACAAATTGGAAATGAATGAGCCGCTAAACACCGCTATTTCTGGTGCAGTAATTATTGGTATTCGAACGCTTTCGGTGATTAAAAAATTGCGCTTACCGATAATCAACGGCCGGCTCTAGAGAAAGTACTTCCGCCATAGGGCAGATAAATCAACCTTTGTGACTATTCTGAAAAAGGCAATCGGGTCAATCTCAGGATCTCTGTTATATCAAGTCATTCATGAAAATTATCATGGATATATAATATATCAAACTATTAACAGTTGATTTATTAAGTTGAATTAGTTTCACTTGTAATTTTCACTATTGTGCCTGTTTTCCGTAATTTTGGAATACATTGTTGATCAACGCTCTTTTTGGAAAAACTGAAAGGCAAGTGCACAATAGAAATCCACTGAATTGAATTCATTATGATTATACGAAACCTGTATCCATATAGTCGGATCCTTCCCATAGTATCAATGTTTTTTGCGTTGATCGTATTACTTCCGTCAAATGTTTCTGCCCAAAACCAATACACGGGCATCGTTAACGATAATACTGTAAGTTCGTTTTTGGCTTCTTACAACCCGTCTACGATAGTAGATTCGAAAACTAAATTCTCCATCAGTATTCATGGAAATTACTCTAAGATCAGTAATTTCAGTTCAAACAACTTCCTTGTCTATGGAACGGGTATCAAATACGTAGAACCTAGAAAACCCGGTTATGTGCGGAGTCATTCAAACATCGATGCGCTCAATATCAAATATGAGTTTAACCATAAAAATGCTGGTGCGTACTCCTTTCGAATACGCGCACTCAAAAACCTTGAAGGACTTCCTATTAGTTGGGCCAATAATGCGGCAAAGGAATACGAGGAGAACTTATTTGGAACGGTACAGGACATGACAGGTTTTGGATTGAATTCAGTTGATTTTACAGAACACAACTTTACGTATGCAAGAACTATATTTGATCGGAATACAACCTTTTTGAAAGCCGGTATATCATTAAAAATCTTGAATGGCCTTGATGCTTCTTATGTTCAAATGAACAGTGGTCAGTATGAATTTCTAGATTCCAACTCGCAGCAAGTTGAGCTCACAAACGTCGATGCTAACTTCGGAACAAGTCAGAATAATAACCAACTTTTTTACAAACATCGCGGTCTCGCTTTTGACCTTGGTGTTACCTATGAGTTTCGTCCAGATTTTGAGGAACAATATTATGAAATGGACGGTGCGAAACGCAATGTGCGTTACGACATGAACAAGTACAAATGGAAGGTTTCTGCTTCCATTACTGATCTTGGTTTCTTGAAATTCATGAGTGACTCGACGTCGTCTTACAACTTCACGAATCCAGCCGTAACTGCAAACGCAAATAGTCTCGTGAACTTAACTTCGCTGAACGTTTTATCCTTCATACAATCGCCTTATGATTATGTCGATAATAACTTAGGAGCTGTGAGTACAAAGATTCCCGCAGAAGAGCCTACAAAATTTCGAATGAATTTACCTGCTTCGCTGCACGGAAACTTCGACATGAACATCTTCAGGCCTTTTCTCTATGTGAGTTACAACATGTCTGTTCCACTGCATTTCAAGAGTGACATTACACAAGTAAAAGGATTCTTTATTCAAACATTAACGCCCCGAATTGAAAAACAAAATTGGTCGATAATGCTTCCTATCTCTCACTTAGGAAATGGAACGATGAGCGTAGGTTGTGCTGGTCGATTTAACTTCAAAGGATTTACCGTCTTCGCTGGCTCAAACAATTTGGCCTTCTTTTACGGGCAGAAATCTTCACGAAGTCGAAATTTCTTTGCTGGAATTTCATACAACGTGCTTTACAAAGTACCTCTGGATTCTGATGGTGACAAAATCTCAGATGAATTCGACCATTGCCCATTCGATCCAGGACTCCCTGAGTTCAATGGCTGCCCAGACACAGATGGTGATGGAATCATCGATAAAGAGGACATCTGTATTTACGACAAAGGCTCTAGAAAAACACGTGGCTGTCCTGATACCGATGGTGACGGAGTCATCGATTTTAATGATATGTGTCCAAACGAAAGTGGTCTAGCGATTCACTACGGATGCCCTGATCGCGATAAAGATGGCGTTATTGACGCAACGGATAGATGTCCTGATGTTCCAGGAATTGAACTCAACAATGGGTGTCCGTTGGATGATCAGCGCTGTTGCACTGATGAAGATGGCGATGGGATTTTGAATGAAATGGATAAATGCCCAACCATTCCCGGTTCGGTATACAATTCTGGTTGCCCAATCGATTCGAGCAATATTAATTCCATTAACCTGCAAGAAGAGAAAGATAAAATAGACGCGAACAACACAAGTCAGCAAGTAATAGACAATCCAGCGATTGATTTACGTGAACAATTAATCACCTCACAGGATGAACTTGACTCAGTTCTGATGGGTAAAAACATCATAAAAGATCTAACAATTTACTTCGATGTTGACGAGGCTAGTCTTACAGACAAGGAGCGCGAAAAAATGGATAAAACATTCAAGGTATTGCCAAAAAATGAACGGTATGAAGTGGTCCTTGTTGGAAATACAGATCGCGATGGTTCACTCGATTACAACTTGGAATTGTCTCGACGTAGAGCAGAAACGATTAAACGTAAACTGATCGATTACTACAAGTTTAAAGAGAATATCACTGTTTATTATTACGGTGAAACGAAGTCCATTCATAGCGGAGACTACACCAATGAATTAAAACAAGCGGATCGACGCGTTGATGTCAAATTGATCATGTTACCGAGAAAATAAAAACGACGACAAAAGTAGAAACGATGATCCGTAAGTTGATATATCTGAAAAAAACATCCCTTGCCCTACTCATTGCCTTTCTTGGCATGAGCGAGTTGAGTTCTGCTCAATACATGGAATTTGAGTGGTCTGACGAATACCGTTATACCAACAGAAAAACGGGCTTTTTTTCAGGATTTATAGGAACAAGTCATTCCTCTATTTATTTGCTTCAAAGGAATATTTCTAAAGCAAAGCCCTACGAGAAGGCAAAACTCATGTTGGTCGCACTGAATAAAAATTCACTCACTCAAGATACGATACTGCCCTTAAAAGGCTTTCCAGAAAATGAAAATCAAGCAGAGACGTTAAACTCATTGGACTATCTGACATCTGTTGTTTCTGAAGGAAGAATTTTCGTCTTTTGGAGAAAACTGATCAATACGGATTCAACTCGGCACGAAGAAATCTATGCTCAAACTTTCAAATCGGATTTGAAATCAGACTTACCGTTAAAAAAAGTGTTTGAGTTTGTCCAAAAGGTAGGTTCACAATCGTCTATTTTTGATCCATCCATGTGCGTCATTGCGTCGAATAAGGAGATGGATGTTTTCGTTCTAGGAACTGAGCACTTCGAGGAAGGTGAAATTGAGTTTCAATACATCACCCTGAATGCTCAATTAGCTTCTTCTGTTTTAAAAACGATTCCACTCCCTCAGAAATTAAAAAAAATCCCGGGAAGAATCACCTCTGCCTATGATCTCCAAAACAATGGAAATCTCTTCATTCGATCAACTATTGAATATTCCAGGGAAGAACTTTGGGAACTACCCTCGATACAAGCAAAAACATTTCCTTCGCTCACAGTTGCGAAAATCGAAACAGCAGAATATTCCAACCTAAAAATGCAGGGCGAAAGCAAAACGATAACCGATTTCAGTTATCAGCAATTAGGAGGAAAAACAAGAGTGATCGGTTTCTTTGGTGATTTGATTAAAGACACCACCGGGGTTGACAATCAGGGCGTATTTTATGCTGACATCGATGACATTACACTATCGGCAACAGACTTAAACTATGATTATTTCGAGCGGTCCACATCGAATCGATTATTCCCGAAAAAAAGGAGAAGAAAAAAGAATGAAGAAGCTCCATCCCAAGAGGAAATTCTCCAAACGCGCTTTGATATTGAGCATATTGAACTTATGCCCGATAGCAGTATGGTACTCTTTTTCACACGTGTTTACAGCCACGAAGAAAAGACGAGCAGAAGTAATTTGAACGGAGAAAATGTATACACTACACAATCGTTTTCTAAGAAAAATGATCTTTCCGCTCTTCGGTTTGCTGAAAAAGGGAAGGTTGTTTGGGCAAGAAGTGTAGATCGAAAAGCTTTATACGAAGGGTCTAATGTTACAGATATCAGCGTAGTTTATAGGTACGGCAAATTCATTGTTCTCTATGGTGATGAGAATGCTGACTTAAAGCCACCACGCAGAGGAAAGAAGTATCGCCATTTAACGGAAGAACTGGCGTATGCCACATTTGATCCAAATTCAGGGAGAGCAAAAGTGCTTGCCACGGATGTAAATGAACCAAAAACGATTAAAAAAGATAAACGCTACCTCGATCCGAATTCAGCCGTGGTAATTGATGGTCAGTTCTATTTCCACAAAATGAGAGTTCGTCTGAACCCACTTTGGACTGCAGCGAATGTGATTTTTTTCCCCACTATTTATTATTCTGTCCTTTCAGGGAACACAAAATTGGGAAAAGCTGATTTCGCCACGATGAGGGTTATGGAAGGAAAACGACCTCGGAAAGGAAGGTAATTCACTCTTAGCGATATTGATTTGGTGCTGTTACAATTGAATTAATCTTTAATATTTTCATTCTATCGTGATTTTATTTCACACAAATACACCTTGACTTTATATATCCCGGTAACTATTTAAGTTGTTTTGCCATTATAAAGTATTTCCAATGTTCAATAATTACAATAATCGATAACAGATCACGTTTCTCCTGCTACTCGATGGAATTACAAGAAGACATATTATCTATCAGCAACATCATTGCGATTGTCGTGAGTGCATTCCTTGCGCTTCACTTTCTGTTTTTGAAGACTTCAAGCTGGAAGGCAAACATCTTCTTAGGCCTCTTTCTGCTGCTCACCTCCCTATCTGTATTTGTCTCGGAATTGGAAACACACTATCATCAGGAGTTGAACCTTCCATTAATAGAATTCATTTTCTCTCCCATCCTGCTAAGTGTAATCCTTTTCTACTATGTATTGGCCTCTACAGATTCTCTAAAAACAAAAGGGCCCAAATACGCTTGGATGTACGTCCTATCATTTGCGTTTTCCATCCTTGATTTTTCCCTGATTTCTCTCCCAGAGAATGATTTTATAAACCTAATCTCAGTTGTCGTTTACCTTACATCTGGACTCATTAGCCTTGTCGTTCTTCTTTTGATTATGAATGAAATTAAGGCGCACAATAAAAACATCCTCCGCCTATTTTCTTCCATTGAGAACAAACAGCTTAATTGGCTAAAGCTATTGATCATTGTCAATATTGGCTTTGCCTGCATTTGGTTCATCGATGATTTTTTAGTCGCCATCATTGGAGATAATTTGGTTTCAAATGGCATTTCACTATTTTCTACTTTTGCCACATTAGTCACCATTTTATGGATTGGGTTTGCAGGTCTGAGACAGAGTCCAATATTTGAATCAATCACGTTATCCCAAGACAAGGAGCCTCCACCAGTTATGGTTCTGGATGATGAACTCAGACAGAAGTACGAGGCCTTGAACACGCTAATTATTGAAAAGCGATTGTATACCGATCAAGATTTAACCCTATCAGATCTCGCAAAATTGACGGATCTTCGCCCCAAAGAACTTTCAATGCTAATAAATCAACAGTTTGAAAGTAGTTTTTATCACTTCATTAACCACCATCGTGTAGGCCATTTTAAAGAAATTTCCAATGACGCAAAGTATGATTACCTGAGCATTGAAGGCTTATCACAAGAAGCTGGATTCAAATCAAAATCAACGTTTTATGCAGCTTTCAAACGCATTGAGGGAACGACTCCGAAAGAATATGAATCGAGGCATAATAACGCAACAGATGTCAGTCGAACTTCTTAATCCCTTAGTTGAACTAGAGTTGACCGAACTATGTTGATCTTGTTCTAGCGAACTAGAAATAACTATTCGCTCAAACAGCATCACATGAAAAAATTTCTCTTTATCCTTTTCTTCCCTATTTCAGCATTCGGACAAAATACTGTTTGCTTTACAATTGAAGCAAATCCAAACCCAACGGATCCGGCACTAAGTAGCTTTACTAAATACGTCAACGTATTAGATTGCTTCGAAATCTATGGGGAGCCGACAATTTCAGATGCAAAAGTATTGCACGCCGCTGCTGTGGCGGCAGAACTATTGGACAATGACGAAGACGGAATAGTAGACGACCTATTGATTAAAGACGAACTCGCCAACTCCAGTGCATTAATGCCGCTTTTTTCAAGTGAGGGCTCAGCTGCAGAAACAGCTTTCGATAGCAACTATACCGGAAATGGTGTTAGCGCCGTTCTCTATAATAATGAAATCGACCCTACTCAGACAGGGTATTGGGGGGCTGATGCGACCGTTGAAGAAGTCCTCCATACAATTAACCATGTCGGCCATACAAATGTCTATCCTTCAGCATTCAGTATGTCTGCGAACTCTTCGCTAATGAGCGCTGCAATGGACTCGGCGAGAGGTGGCCAGTTTTTAACAATCCCAAGTCCATATCCAGCCAGTGCATGGTACCATTATGATGATGTCACATGCGATTACGAGTGCATGGCAATAGAATATATCTACTGGTCAATTGTAAGCAATATGGGGATTTTGGATGATGCTGCAACCTGTTCTGGAATTGCAAATGAATGGGAGCCATGTAGCCCGAGCCTTTTTCAATCCATAGACGTATTGATGTACGCGCTAATTACTGACCCACAATACAAACTACCACAAATTGCTCCAGACGGGAATTACTGCCCATCCAATGTTGGGGTCAATTCAATTCCATCAACAAAATCCCTGATCTACCCTAATCCAGCAAGTGATACTTTCAACTATATAAGTTCAAGCAATTCTTTCCTCAAAATTATTGGACTTAATGGTGCAATTATATCAGAGGCGAGTCTATCAATAGGAAATAATAATATCAATGTTTCTACTATTGATAATGGTCTCTATTTAGTCATGGCAGAAGGTCAAGCTCAACGCATCCAGGTCAAACATTGAAAGTTAAGGGATGATAAAAAGCCCCTACGGTAACAAAAGTAGGGGCTTTGTTCTTTTAATACTATTTACTCGATAGTGAATCTCCGTTCAACACTTCCATCACTATAGATATAAATAAGTGGCACATTGGGGATAAACTGAGTTTCTCTACCCATCAAATCAACAATTTTTAGCAATTCAATAGGTGCTCCCGTCAATACATCAATTCCAGATTGAATAGGGCTATAGGTAACAGAAATTCGCAAATAGTAGGTCTCCTATATAGGGCAAGTTATCAAGTTGATTTATGGTTGTCGACGCACTATAAATAAGTTGGGGCAAAAATCAAACCCACCATAAAAGTCGAGAAGTCTATTTTTCTGATAGTATGTAGGTAAGGTCGAGCTGAACGCTAATAATATCTTTATTAATCTCTGCCTCTTGATTTTTTGCGCGCAACGGAAACAGAAGTGTATTGAAACTAAATGATCCTTTGAGCTTTAGGTTGGTTCCCTTAAGAATTATAGATACTGGGAACTCTACTGTTTCTGTGTGGTCCTGGATCATCAATTCGCATTTGGCCGCGTAACTCCCAAGATCATTTTCTTCAAAAGATAAAAAGGTAAGGGTTGATGTTGGATATTCTTTGGTATCAAAAAGACCTTTTCCTTTTTCCTCAGAGAATTTGAACGTTTTCATATCGAAGAATAAATCCGCCTCATCATAAATATCATCGATAATTTCAAATCCGCCTATGGTAGGTTTAACATCACCACTCATCTCTAATTGCACTGCATCCATTTGGATATCAACGTCAGCGCCAAAAATTTTCATTGTACGCTTCATCGATTTTTGATCCAATTTTCGCGTCCAGTCAATAGTGCTGGCCTCAACTGAAAGGTCATAGTTTTTCTTAATAATTTCAGGTATCTTGTTTTCTTGCTCAATTGTCTTATTGGAGTCAGAACCGTTTACGCCTCCATTATCCGATTTGCACGAATAAAAGATTGTTCCTGTCGAAAAAAGTAAGATTGTTACGATCGCTTTCATTTTGCTTTGGTTTTATCTTGTAATTTCTTTGTCCTAAACTTAGCTATTCTTTTGCCATTCAACATCAACAAATCTATATGGTTATCAGACATATACAGCATACCGATGCTCGAGTGGCCAGAATGGTTGAGTAGAACGACAGATTTTCAATCTTGATGACATTAAGACTGTCGATGATCCATACATCTCTCCCTCCTTTGTTAAGGCAACTCGAGCCTATATCAATCAAGCTTTCATGACAATTTAGCAACTTCTATTTCAGTTTTCTCAATTAATTAGTACATTAGTCATTCGGAGAAACATCTCTCCGACAGGTGATCACCCTCACTGGCTCCAACTTTCTGCCAGAAACCGCTTCATTTTTTTTTATATTACAATGAGCTTGCTCGAGGCAATACGAATGTGTTCTTGTCTCGATGCCTAAAACAGTTAGCAATGGAAACAAAAGAAAATCTTGAAGTGGTGAAAAACTTCATTAACGGTAAGTTTGAAAGAAATGGGCAAGAATCGCTCAACGTTGAAAGCCCTCTCGACGGGTCAGTAATTTCAACGATTCCGCTCTCGAAATACGATGACGTAGACAAAGCTGTGCAAGCAGCCTCTGTGGCCTATAAAGGTTGGTCAGCTACTACATTGAAAGAACGTGCTCAAATATTCTTCAAGTACCGTTCTTTACTAGCGGAAAACATGCACGAATTGACAGAACTAATTGTTCTTGAAAACGGCAAGAGCTATGGCGAATCAAAAGCCGAAGTTGAGAAAAGTATGGAACTCTGTGAATTTGCCGTTTCACTTCCACAAATTGTGAGTAACGAAGTGCAAGAAGTCAGCAAAGGGGTTGAGTGTCGCACAGAAAGAAGACCAATTGGCGTAGTTGCTTCCATCGCACCGTTTAACTTTCCGAACATGGTTCCTCATTGGACCGTTCCGAATGCATTAATGCTCGGAAATACAATGATTATGAAGCCTTCTGAACTTGTACCGCTTAGTGTCGTTCGCATGGCTGAATTATTGAAAGAAGCTGGACTTCCAGATGGTGTGTTTAACGTTGTCAACGGAGGGAAGGAAGTCGTAGAAGCAATTTGCGACCATCCTGATATTAAGGCGGTATCATTTGTCGGTTCTACACATGTTGCTAAAATTGTCTATAAACGGGCGACCTCTAATTTAAAGAGATGTGTCGCGCTTGGAGGTGCCAAAAATCATTTGATTGTATTGCCTGACGCTCACTTAGAAATGACTGCCTCGAATGTAGTTGCTTCCATGTCAGGATGTGCCGGTCAGCGTTGTATGGCTGCCTCAGTTATGGTTGGGGTTGACAAAGTTCAACACATTATTGATAAGATGGTTGAAGAAGCAAAAGCAATCGTACCGGGTGAAAATCTGGGATCTGTGATTAGCGCCGAAGCCAAAAAGCGCATAGAAGGATATATTACAGCTGCCGAAAACGCTGGAGCCACAATTCTCGTGGACGGTAGAGGAGCAACTGTTCAAGGAAAAGAAGGAGGGTACTATGTTGGCCCTACAATAATCGATCACGTTACACCGGATATGAGTGTCGCGTCAGAAGAAATTTTTGGCCCTGTTATTTCGATCATCAGAGCAAAAGATCTAGACGAAGCTATCCAAATTGAAAACAACTCAAACTATGGAAACGCCGCTGCTGTATTTACACAGAGTGGAGGATTAGCAAAGCAAGTGATGGAGCGTGCTAGCGCTGGGATGATTGGTGTAAATATTGGTGTTCCTGTACCAAGAGAACCTTTCTCATTTGGAGGTTGGAATGAGTCTAAATTCGGTGTTAGTGATATCACAGGAAGAAGCTCTATTGAATTTTGGACACAGAATAAAAAAACGACGATCAAGTGGAACGCAGATGCGAAAACGAACTGGATGAGTTAGCATTATTTTAAATCACTACTAAGAAGACTATTACTATGAGTGAATCGAACTCAACATCAAAGGAAGTAATTCAAAATTGTATGGATTACACCTTGTTTTCATGGTCAAAACAAGGAGGGCTTAGCCCGATTCATGCAGAGCGTGCTGAAGGGGTTTATGTTTATCCGTCGAGTGGTAAACGCATCCTAGATTTTTCATCTCAGCTGATGAATGTGAACATCGGCCACGGAAACCAACGAATTACTAAGGCTGTGTCCGATCAAATGAAAAGATTATCTTTCGTTTATCCTGGCATGGCAACTGATGTTCGCGCTAAACTCGGTAAAAAGCTAGCTGAAATTACTCCGGGAAATTTGACAAAGGCATTCTTCACCGTTTCAGGCGCAGAAGGAATTGAGAATGCTATAAAGCTAGCGCGCATTTATACGGGTAGACATAAAATCATCGGACATTACCGCGCTTATCATGGTGCAACATACGGTGCTATGGCTGCAAGCGGGAGTGACCCTCGTCGGTTTCCAGTCGATGCGCAGGGCGTACCAAACTTTGTCCATGTAGAGAACCCTTACGCGTATCGCTGCCCATGGGGAACAAATTCCGTGGAAGAATGCGGAGAAATGGCCTTGGCAAACTTGGAACGTATAATACAATTCCAAAACCCAGAAAGTGTCGCGGCAATCTTATTCGAAGGAGAATCTGGATCTTCTGGATGCATAAAGTATCCGCCAAACTACTGGAAGAAACTCCGCATCATGGCCGATAGGTACGGCATCCTATTAATTGATGATGAGGTAATGAGTGGATTCGGTAGAACGGGTAAAATGTTTGGAATTGATCATCACGACACAACACCGGACATCATGGTATTGGCTAAAGGACTTACTTCAGCTTACATTCCATTTGGTGCAATGATGGTAACGGATAAAATCGCCAAGCACTTTGATGATATTCCAATGGTTTTGGGCTTAACATGCGCTGCGCATCCAGTTGCTTGTGCGGCCGCTATTGAAAACATCGCTGTTATCGAAGAGGGAAACCTTGTTCAAAATGCTGCCGATATGGGCAAGTACATGGAACAAGAAGTGGCTAAGTTAATGGAAAAACATCCATCAATCGGTGATTTTAGAAACACTGGATTACTTGGTTGCATTGAGTTAGTGAAGGACCGAGAGACGAAAGAACCATTAACTCCTTGGAATGCATCTGGTGCTGATATGGAGCCAACTTTGCGTATGCAATCGAAATTGAAAGAATTAGGTATGCACACTTTTGTGCGTTGGAACTGGATCTTTATCGCGCCACCATTAATCATTACAAAAGAAGAAATAGACGAAGGAATTATCATCATTTCCCAAGTAATTGAGATAGCTGACGAATATTATACCGGAGAATGAAAGAGGAAGAAATTATAGCATTAACCGAGGACCTTTCCGGGTCATCACTTTATAGCGATGACCTCGCTCCTGTGTCTAAAGAAAAGCGCACATGGACAAAGTGGAGTTTGGCCGCCCTTTGGGTTGGAATGGCCGTCTGTATTCCGACCTACCTACTAGCATCTTACATGATGAAGGAGGGAATGGGTTGGTTAGAATCCCTAATTATCATTGGCGTTGCAAACCTCATTATTACCATTCCTATGGTATTGAATGGCCACGCTGGGGTAAAATACGGCGTTCCATTTCCTGTTATTGGCAGATCGTCTTTTGGTACTAAAGGAGTGCACCTAGCATCTGTAACTCGAGGAATTGTGGCCTGTGGTTGGTTTGGAATTCAAACATGGATTGGTGGAATGGCGATCTACGAAATTATCTATGCCTTCAGTGAAGGAGCCACACCAACCGAATTAAACTTACTCATGTTTGTCTGTTTTGGCGTGTTTTGGTTCATGAACATGTACTTCATTTGGAAAGGAACGGACAGTATTAAATGGCTGGAGGAATATTCAGCGCCTATATTAATTCTAATGGGCGTGGTTCTTATAGGTTGGGGAGCCTATAATTCTGGTGGTTTTGGGGTTGTGCTCGAACAAAGTATTCAGCTTCAAAAAGCAACTGTCGAAGTTTCGGAAACCGATGATACATACCTAATTCAACTCAATGGCATTACCGATAAAGACGGTAAAACAAAAGCCAACAGGTACGCGTATCGAACAGTTAATGAGCGTGGTACTGAGAATATTGAATACCATGCTTTTCCCGATGATGGAACATTTGAAATCCCAAAACAGGTCGCTGATAATGCAACGGGAAGTGTACAGTTAATCTATAAAACTGAAACAGAAAATATAGAATCAAGCTGGACGCCAATCGTTCTTGATGCCTCACCATCAGAAGCTCCAAACAAGCTCTGGCAATACATCAAATGGTTAACGGTCATGCTCGGTTTCTGGGCGACAATGTCTTTAAGTATTTCGGATATAACACGTTATTCGCCATCACAAAAAGCGCAGAAGCAAGGACAGTTTATTGGATTACCTGGGACGATGATGTTGTATTCTTTCGTAGCAATTTTTGTAACCTGTGCTTCGGTATTAATCTTTAGTGATGTTCTAATTGCCGCTGATGCCCCCTGGGATCCAACGGCTCTACTTGGTAAATTCGATAGTCCGTGGGTAGTGATTGTCGCTCAAGTATTTATGATAATAGCCACATTAAGCACCAATATCGCAGCAAACGTCATCGCGCCATCTAACGCTTTTTCGAATTTATTTCCAAAGAAAATCAGTTTCAAAATGGGCGGGACTATTACAGGAATCTTGGGGATATTAATCTGTCCTTGGTGGTTACTCAATGACATCGCCGGAATCTTACTCCTAGTAAGTGGCTTCCTTGGGCCTGTCCTTGGAATTATGCTCTGTGATTATTTTCTAATTCGAAGGAAACACTTGAAAATTGGAGAATTGTACAAAAGTGAGGGCGAGTATAGCTATACCAAAGGATTCAATCTGAATGCAATGCTTAGTCTTTTCCTTGGTGTCAGTGCCGCATTAGTATGGTACCTCGTCCCCTCCTTGGCTTACTTGTCTGATCTCGCCTGGTTTACTGGGTTTTTCGTCTCATTTATAGTATATTATCTGCTGATGGCAAAATACCGCCAGCCAAAATCACTAATTCAAAACTAATATGTCTGTACTAATCAAAAACGGTAGGGTTGTCACCGCCTCTGAAGATTACATCGCTGATGTCTATGTCGAAGGGGAAAAAATCGTTGCGATTGGACGTGATTTACCCTACAACGCAGATAAAGTAATAGATGCATCCGACAAGTTGGTTTTTCCGGGAGGAATTGACCCACATGTTCATCTCGATATGCCGTTTATGGGAACGTATTCGAGCGATGATTATGAAACTGGAACAAGGGCCGCCCTACATGGTGGAACAACCTCTGTGATCGAATTCATCCTCCAAACGCAAGGCGATACTTTACACAATGCGCTGAAGGAATGGCAAGACAAATCGCTACATAAAGCCGTAGGAGATTTCTCCTATCACATGGCGGTGACAGACTTCAATGATGATGTTGCCAAGGAAGTTGTGCAGATGATCGAGGAAGAAGGGATTACTTCTTTCAAAACATTTATGGCCTACAAAGGAGCGCTAATGATCGATGATGGTCAGATGGTTCAATTAATGAAAGTCGTAAAAAAACACGGTGGCTTGGTTACTGTTCACGCGACAAACGGAGACATGATTGATTCATTGATCAGTAAGAATCTGGCGGAGGGAAATACGAAACCAATCTATCATTATTTATCTCAACCTGAAGTTACAGAAGCAGAAGCATCTGGTCGATTTACAGATATGCTGCATTATACGGGTTGCCCAGGATACATCGTTCATATGACGTGTGAAGGAGCGCTCAATGCCGTTCGCAAAGCAACAATGCGCAACCAAAAAGTATTCGTTGAAACGTGTACTCAATATTTGATGCTAGATGCATCACTCTACGAGAGAGAAGATGGTGCCAACTGGGTAATGAGTCCTCCATTACGTGAGAAAAAGGATCAAGAAGTTCTTTGGGCTGGAATTAATCAAGGGTTGGTTCAAGTAGTTGGGACGGATCATTGTCCATTTACTTTGGAGCAGAAGGCAATGGGAAAAGACAATTTTGCTAAGATTCCCAATGGTCATCCGGCGATCGAGCACCGAATGGAATTTATGTATTCCGAAGGTGTCAATAAAGGAAAAATTTCATTGAACAAATTCGTTGAAGTCACATCAACAAACGCTTCGAAGATTTTTGGAATGTACCCAACAAAAGGAACCATCGCGATTGGATCAGATGCAGATTTGGTGATTTTCGACCCGAATAAAGAACACGTGATCTCTGCTGATACGCATCATATGAACTGCGATTACTCTGGTTATGAAGGATGGAAAGTTACGGGAAAAACGGAAACCGTCTTATTAAGAGGAATGATCGCAATTGAAAACGAAGAGTGCCTTTTGAAACCTGGAGACGGGCAATTTATTAAGCGGGGGAAGAGCTCGATGGTTATATAAACGGGGCACGTAGCGGACGAAGAAAAAACAAAAGAACGCAGATGACGCAGATAAAAATGATTAACGCGGACTGTAGATGAAAGAATTGAAGTAGAAGAAATAACCTTAAATGCAGCTATCATTTTGATCATACAAATCAGCGTTATCTGCGTACAAGAGAAAGAGGAACATGAACGATAATAATTACAAGCACGCGGAAATGACTGAGCAGGTCATAAAGGCTTTTTATAAAGTCTACAATGTGCTCGGTTATGGGTTTTTGGAGAAAGTTTATGAAAATGCACTGTGTATAGAGTTAAAAAAACTAGGGTTTGATGTTGAAAAACAGCAGCCAATCGAAGTGTATTACGAAGACATTATAGTTGGTAAGTACTATGCTGATCTTATTGTAAATGATATCGTGATACTAGAGTTAAAGGCTGCAAAAAACATCAGCTACGAACACGAGTCTCAACTTGTTAATTACCTAAAAGCAACGGATATCGAAGTAGGTCTACTGTTAAACTTTGGAGAATCTCCTCAAGTGAAGCGGAAGGTTTATTCAAATGGACCGCGAATAAACTTAATAGATTAATTAAATCAAATTGAACATGTTGACCACAAAATCAGCATCGTCAATTTTAAAAACAAATTATGGCAAGAATAGTAAAATCAGGATTAATACAAATGAGCCTTCCAATGACAGAGGGTGAAGGTACAATACAGGAAATTTGCAGTGCGATGTACGACAAACATATCCCGTATATTGAGGAAGCTGGAAAGCAAGGTGTTCAAATCTTATGCCTACAAGAGATCTTCAATACTCCCTACTTTTGTCCTGGTCAAGACAACAAATGGTACGCTTCAGCAGAAGCTATTCCTGGACCAACCACAGACAAACTCGCGGTGATTGCGAAGAAATATGACATGGTGATTATTGCTTCATTGTACGAGCGTGAACAAGCTGGAGTCCTTTACAATACAGCAGCCGTAATAGATGCTGACGGAACGTACCTTGGAAAATATAGAAAGAACCATATTCCTCACACGAACGGGTTCTGGGAGAAGTACTTTTTCAAACCAGGAAACTTGGGCTATCCCGTTTTTCAAACAAAATATGCCAAAATTGGGGTGTACATCTGCTACGATCGTCATTTCCCAGACGGAGCTAGAGCACTTGGTCTTAATGGTGCTGAAATTGTCTATAATCCTTCCGCAACCGTTGCTGGATTAAGCGAGTACTTATGGAAATTAGAACAACCGGCGCATGCTGCTGCAAATGGCTATTTCATGGGATGTATTAATCGTGTTGGGGAAGAGAAACCTTGGAACCTTGGGAAGTTTTACGGACAATCTTATTTCGTCGATCCTCGAGGGCAAATTTTTTCTGAAGCTTCTCGTGATAACGATGAATTACTAATTGCTGAGTTTGATTTAGACCTCATCGAAGAAGTGCGTTCAACATGGCAATTCTTTAGAGATCGTCGACCTGAAACGTATGGCGATTTGACAAAACTTTAATCGAAACACATTAACTCACGAGTGACATCAGCTTGATAACAACACCAAGTTCACTATAAAAACTGATCGTATGGCAGAATACAAACGTCCGGCAAATGAGCAGGATTTCAAGGAAAATTTCAAACAGAAAAAACCCTTGATGAACGATACACAGGCACATTATGAAAGTTCTCGTTGCTTGTTTTGTTACGATGCTCCGTGCATGGATGCATGTCCAACAGGAATAGATATACCGCTTTTTATTAAACAGATTCAGACTGGAAATACTGATGGCGCCGCGAAAACCATTTACGACTCAAATTGGATGGGAAATGCATGTGGGACGATCTGTCCAACCGGTGTTTTATGCGAAGGTGCTTGCGTTTACAACAACCAAGACGTTGCTCCTCTGCTCATCGGAAGATTGCAAAATTACGCGACACACTCGGTGATCGAATCTGGAAAACAATTGTATTATCCAGGAGATGAAAACGGTAAAAAAGTGGCGATAATTGGCGCTGGACCTGCAGGAATAGCCTGTGCTTGTGAACTTCGAACGCTTGGTTATGAAGTTGATATTTACGAGGCCAAATCACAACCTTCAGGATTAACCGTTCACGGAATAGCTCCTTACAAAATTTCCAATGAAGAGGTGATCGCAGAAATGGACTATTTGCAAAATCAACTTGGCTATAACATCATTTACAATCACCCGATTTCAACCAAAGATCAACTTTCAGAATTGGAGTCGAACTACTCAGCGATTTTTATCGGCGTTGGACTTGGTGTCACAGCCTCGCTCAATATGACAGGAGAAAATCTCACAGGTGTTCGTGGGGCCGTTGAGTTTATCGAGGAGTTAAGAATGAATCATTCGGATATTAAAATTGCCGATCGAGTTGTCGTTATTGGTGGCGGAAATACGGCAATGGACGCAGCATCTGGATCAGCTAGATTAGGTGCAGAAGAAGTAACGCTTGCCTATAGAAGAGACAAAAACGGTATGGGTGCTTATGGTTTCGAATACGATTTGGCCATTGGGGCAGGTGTGAATGGATTATTCAATGCCGCTCCGTTAGAAATTATTGGCAGCGATAAGGTAGAGGGCGTTCGCTTCATTAAAACAGAATTGTCTAATGGAAAACTTACCAATATCGAAGGGTCCGAGTTTACAATCGCCTGTGATATGGTCATTAAAGCGACTGGTCAGGCAAAACAAGGGTCATTCTTAAGTTTAATCGAAGGATTGGATGTAGATGATCGTACAAGGATTGTTGTAAACGCAGAAACCAACCAAACAACGAACGAAATGTATTTCGCTGGTGGTGATGCTATCAATGGAGGTGCCGAAGTTGTTAATGGCGCATACGATGGCAAACTTGCTGCAAACGGAATTCACGAATGGCTAACGCAAAACTAAAGACATGAGCAAAAAAGATAAAATTGATTTATCCGTAAATTTTGCAGGAATTAAAGCTCCAAATCCCTTTTGGCTAGCCTCTGCACCACCCACTAATACAGGATATCAAATAATGAAAGCCTTTGATGCTGGCTGGGGCGGAGCGGTATGGAAGACACTGGGAATGCCAACAATTAACGTATCAAGTCGGTACGGGTCGACGAACTATCGCGATACGCGAATGGCTGGATTCAGTAATATTGAGTTGATCAGTGATCGTCCGCTTGAAGATAATTTACGCGAGATGGCTGAGGTGAAAAAACACTTCCCTGATCATGCGGTAATTGCCTCTTTAATGGTGGATACTCGCCAAGAGTGGGAAGACATTATCAAACAGGTAGAAGATGCAGGCGCTGATGGAATTGAATTAAATTTTGGCTGTCCACATGGTATGTGTGAGCGTGGAATGGGCTCTGCAGTTGGACAAGAACCAGAGGTCTTAAAAACGATTGTTGAATGGGTTATGGAAGCCGCAAACATCCCTGTGATCACGAAACTTTCCCCAAACATATCACACATTGTAGATCCGGGATTAGCAGCAGTTCAAGGAAAGACAGATGCGATTTCGCTTATCAATACCGTTAAAAGTATTGTTGGGATTGACCTCGATAGCTATGCTCCCTACCCTGTTGTTGATGGAAAGGGGACCAATGGTGGATATTGCGGTCCTGCAGTGAAACCAATTGCTTTGCACATGTTGAAAGACTTGATGCAGCATCCAGAAATTAAAAACACTCCAATTAGTGGAATTGGTGGGATAGAAACGTGGCGAGATGTCGTTGAATTTATTCTACTCGGTGCTACTTCAGTTCAAGTTTGTACTGCTGTGATGCACTACGGCTTTGGAATTGTACGTGAATTGGAATCTGGGTTGATTAATTTCATGGAGGATAAAGGCTATACGACTATCTACGATTTTGCTGGAAAAGCACTTCCAAACGTTACAGATTGGAAACATTTGAACTTGAAAAGTGAGGTCAAAGCTAAAATCAACGAAGATAAATGTATCGGCTGTGATTTATGTTATATTGCATGTGACGATGGCGCTCACCAAGCAATTGCGCTACCTACAGATGGAAGTCGAATTCCTACAATCATCGAGGAAAACTGCGTCGGATGCAACCTGTGTTCATTAGTTTGTCCTGTGGAAGATTGCATCACAATGGAGAAGTTTGATGACGGAAAAGAGCACGAAACTTGGCATGAATTAACCGAATCAGACAGAATTCCGAATACTTGGAATGATGACCGTGCCGGTGGAAAAGGACACTATGTTCCTGAACCTGCTGAAGCGTTAAAAACGAAGCGAAAAGACAAATCTGGTTGGAAAAAATAAAAGTAATGGACAAATTCATGCGTATCGCTATTGACGAAGCGAAGAAAGGGCTTTCAGAAGGAGGGATTCCAATTGGATCTGCGTTAGTAAAGAACGGAAAACTCGTTGCGAGTGGAAGAAATAAACGTGTTCAGGAGCAAAATCCGATTTTACATGGAGAGATGGATTGCATGAATAACGCTGGACGCATTGGTTCGTACAAAGACACCGTAATGTACTCAACACTGATGCCCTGTTATATGTGCGCGGGGACGATCGTTCAGTTCAAGATTCCAAAAGTAATTGTTGGTGAGTCTAAGACATTTCCTGGTGCACGAGAATTTATGGAAAGTCATGGGGTCGAAGTCATTGACCTTAATAACACTGAATGTGTTGAAATGATGGAAAGCTTTATCAAGGAAAAACCCGAACTTTGGAATGAGGATATTGGGGAGTAGTCACACTGAATATCTATACCTAAACAGTACTTGGCTCGAATCTTGATTATGAGCTTCTATAACAATATACCCTCTTATGATCTTTAAACTCTTCACCGTTTTTGCCTTGCTTTTACCGTCTGTAGCCAGTTCCCAGTCCCAGGACACGCGTATCTTAAATGAACGTTACGAATTTGAGGAAGGCGCAACAGAAATGCTCTATGGAGATAATGTTGTACTCAGAAAAAAGCCGTCAATAGATTCCAGAGCGTTGGATACCCTAGCAATCATGGAAGAAGTGAAAATTGTAAAGCAAACTGAAGAAATTTCCGAGATAAATGGTTTGGATTCGTACTGGTATAAAGTCAAACATGGAGCTCGAACAGGATATATTTTAGGCGGACTAATCGCAATGGATCATGCCCTAATAGGCGAAGACACTTATTTGGTGATAATGTCTGGCTTGGCTGATCAACGTTATGTGAGAACCCGTGTAGTTTCTGCCGCCAAAGAATTTTATGGTCATGAGACGCAATTAAATACATACACCTTCTATATTGAAGGATTTCATAACAGAGGCGTAAAAGGAATTGAAAATATGCTTGCCATCAACCTTTATGCCGATGCGTGTGGCGTAGATGATGGACTGACTTACCTTTTTAATGATGGCGCACAACTCATAGAGGCGATTAGCTTATCATCCGTATCGGACGCTGGTGCATTTTGGTTCGTCGAGAGTCTTATATTTCCGGAAGATGAGGGTGGATATGATGACATCGTTTTTTACGAACGTGAATTTGGTGAACCCAAAGATGAAGAGCTAAACTGGTCACGATCAATCGTACATAACATCACACTCCGATGGGAAGACGGTGAATTTTCTCCTAATGTTGATGAATTAGATTTTCAAGAACCTTAGCGTTTGTAAGACATAGGTTGAAGAACCGAGAACTTCGAGAGCCTAGTCTTCGGTTAAGTTTCAGTTTCATAGAGGCTATAAAGGTTGATTGTTATTGGTTTAAACATGGACAGGACAATGAACGGTTCGCACTAGGGGTAGCAGCGGCATCCTTTGATAAACGAAGGCTGAGGCTATCGAAGTCTGTCGTTATTAAAGATAAAGCGAATAACCCGACCTCCCGATTGCTCTCGGGATGGAAGTGCCCAAAATCACATAAAAACATGCATTTTTCGTAAAAATCAATTGAATTTTACGGTAAATCAACTTTAGAAAGCTTCGTTGGTAATCAATCTTTATTCCAAATCCGTACGGACTCCGATTTTAAAAAACCCGTTACTTCGAGTGATTTTTCGAAGTAAGTCGATGCTATTACATCGGCTTATGCTCTTTTGCTGCGCAGCGCAATTCCGAACGATGACTTGCTATCACTGTCAAAAACTTCAGTGGAATATTGATCGGTTTTGCTCTGAAAACAACGCACAATCAGCGGTGAGTACACCATTATTTGAGTTAATCAACTTATTTCGACTATACTTGTTTACATTACAATTTTATCGACATCTATAGTAAAGCGATAGCATGAATATAGCCAACAGCCATACATCTAATATTGATGATCTATTAAAGGACTTATATACGAAATGGCCTGATGTTAAACTATTAATGAAAAAGATTGGTTGCTCCAATTCTGACGCGGAAGATCTATTCCAAGAAGCACTTCTCATTTTTATGCGTAAGATGGAAGATCCTACTTTTGAGCTTACAGTAGCACCTTTTCATTATGTGAAAAACACATGTAAGTTGCTTTGGTACAATCAAGCACGAAAGGAGAAGAAACTACCTAAGTCAGATTTGCCAGAGGAAGTCGCTCAGCAAGACGACGACTGGTTCCAAAATGAACTTCTTCTACAAAAGGTCGAAAAAGCGATTTCAGAAATTGGTCAGAAATGTCAAGATCTATTGAAGCTGTTTTATGGATTAGGTCAGAGTATGGTTGATATTGCAAAAAAGCTCGGTTTTCGAAATGACAATGTTGCCAAGGCACAGAAATATCGCTGTATTAATAAAGTGAAGGACATCCTCCGTTCACAAGAATCTCACTCCATTTAATCCAGACGACATGAACGAGCAAATCACAAAAATTATAGAGCAATACCTATCTAACGAGCTTTCTGCTGAAGATAAAAAGGCATTCGAAAGTCGACTAAAAACGAATCCTAAATTACAAACCGAACTTGCTCTGCAAAAGAAGGTTCATGCAGGAGCAAAACGAGCTTCTCAGCGCGTCAAAGTTCAAAAACTTAAGAAAGGTTACCACACAAAGAAGTTTCTAAAAAAGGGCGCTATTGTTACACTAATAGCTGCAGCAATTGCTCTAACTGTTTATCTAATCGCGAGTGGAATAACGCCAATCACAACTGAACTAAAGGAAAGAATGGACCAAGAAGCGCAGGTCGAGAACCTTGATATTCAATATTTTCAAATTGCCAAAGAAGGAGGTGTTGTACTATCAGCAGAAGGTGTATTAATCTCTATCCCGAAGAATGCTTTTCTAAAAGATGGAAAGCCATTTACTGGAAAGACCATCCTACAATTTCAAGAAGCAATGGACGCTTCTGATATCCTCAAAAGTGGATTAAACACAATGTCTGGTGATCGTTTGCTGGAGACACAAGGAATGTTTGGGGTCACTGGTTTTACCGAAGAAGGTGAAGCTCTTGAACTGAATCCTAAAATAGGCGTTTATGTGCAAGTTCCCGTAGATGATTACAAAGAAGGAATGCAACTCTTTGATGGCGTGAAGGATGCGAATGGTACTATCGATTGGCAAACCCCTGTTCCTCTGGCAAAAATTCCTGTTACTACTGATATGAGCGAGCTCAATTTCTATCCATCAGAATACGAGCCTTATTTGGATCGAAAGAAATGGAAAAAAGACAAACCCTCGCGAGATAGTTTGTACTTGAGCTTTGAAGATTGGGGAAGAAGCGAGGTTGCAAGTGAAAGTGAATATATTGATGGCGAAGGTTTATTTTGGAGCAAATGTGCTACATGCCATAATATAGATAGAAACGGAACTGGACCAAAATTAAGACATGTGCGCTCTAAGTGGGAAGAATACAGCACCGTCGAAGGATCCATTTATCAATGGGTTCGTAACTGGATAACAGCAGTAAAAAATGATCCCTACGCAGAGGAAATAGCAAGGCTCAAACCAACTGCTTCTGATAATTTTCCGGAACTAAGTAACGCCCAAATTGATGCTATCTTTAATTATATAGACGACAGTCCTGATGCTTCTGAAGCGCTCACCTCACTTGGTGGCTCCGAACTTGATTCGACTTCGTACTATGATGAAACCTATTATGAAATTGGGCCAAATGCCAATTCAGCAGGAGCAGGAGAGGCTGCGTACAATGACTTTGTAAGCCCATCAAAAGTTCTCGGCTTCTGGAAGGATAAATTTAACGAAACCAACCTATCCACACGCGCCTTTGAAAACAGAATGCGCGCTATTCATGAAACATGCTCAGATGCAGTACTTGAAAAATATACAGGACAACTTACCAAATCGCTCTCCGCGATTGATAAGCAAGTGGTAGCAATGGGACATCCTCAATTCCAGCGTTTCGCAGATGAAAACTTAGCAGCCGTTAACCCAAACAATCCACACTTGAAAAACCTACAGACTTTCTATGAGAAAAGCATTTCGCAACTCAAGGATAAGGGTCGACGAACACAGAGAAAAGAGCAAAATAAAGAAGAAAAATGGGACAAAAGTGTTGCCAAATCGCGTGATTTAGAAACCAAACGGAGTGATTACAGAGAGACTCAGGCATTGAAAGAAGAGTACGAGTTCAACATGGCCAGTGTTGAGAAACAAATTGGGCCATCTGTAGGCTTTACCCTATCCCATGGAGGTGGAACGGTCGTAAATATTGATGCCTACGTCATGGAAGCAACAATTGCCCGTAAATCTGCGACCATCACAGATCCATTTACAGGAAAAACCGCTGAGATTGTCTACAATGACTTCAATTTTGAAGTGCCAAACGCAGACAAGTACATTAAGCTCTTTGCTTACGTCTTTCCACACGAATTAAACAGTTATCAACGTATCGAAGGAGATCAGGGCAAATTTGATTATCCGCTAAATAATGAAATCATCTACGATATTGCGGTTGTGGGTATCACTGAGGATGGATATGAGTATTATCAAAAGCAGAGCTTTAAAAGTGGCGAGCTTGGAGCCATTACGATGAGGCGTGTTTCCGAGGAGAAGCTTGAAGCATCCATTGAACAGTTAAATGGAAAAAGGATTTCAAAACCCGTGCGAATTAAAGAGGAAGTCAAATGGCTGATGCAAGAACGGAAAGATTATCAGGAACAGAAGAAACGGAAGGATATGAATAGGTTTAGACGTGAGATCGCCCAATCGCTATTTCCATGTCTTAGAGGTATTGAAAGGTATTACAGTTATAAATAAAATAGTCGTCCCTTTTTAATAGAAATTTCTCTTTGCCGCGAACATTGAAGCAAGAACAAGGCTTTTTATCTCACATCGCGTCTTGAAATACTCATTTATTAGAATTTCATTCCGTTAAAGTATGCAAAGCAATAGTTGTTGCTCTGGTTATTTGATTATTTTTAATCTTCAACCTATTCAACATGAAAAAGTTTTACAGTCTTCCAGGCCTTGTTCTTTCGCTGGTGTTTTTAATCGGATCGTTTGTCCTTATTGATAAATCAGTTGAAGCATCGCATGAATTTAAAGATGAGAAGAATAAAATCTCGGAGATTCTAAACTTCAATGATCGCTTGTTGTCCCTGAGAGATTGGGTCTTTAGTGAGTCTGCATGGCAAGAGCGAAAAGTGAAATACGACGCTGTTCTCCTGAAATCTGAGGAGCATTATCAGCAAGCAGTAACTTATGGTAATTACATCCTCTTTGCTGCATTGGGGTTCTTCGCTTTGATGCTGGTTCTTTATGCTAAAAAACGCATTTATTTCGGGGCGACGCTCGGCTTAGCCGTCATTGCAATCGTAATGCTTGTGCAAGGAATAATGAACCCCGTTCTGGAAATGGGCGCATTTGAAGAAGACATGACTTTTCAAATGTATGTCAAGCCGAGCGACATCCCATATTACGGAGAAGCAATTGAGAAAATTGAAGACTGGGGAGGACTTGCAGACCACATTGAAATCATTCCGTTCTTTGGAGAATCACTGGCGAGCGCCGCCGGATCTGGAGTTGATGAGCTCACAGATTACATGAAAGATAATGCCGACGAACCTTTTGGTACAGAAGTAGTCTTCAAAGGGAGAACGTATTTCTATTATCAAAATAAAGGGATCATGGACGTGATTTCTCTGCTCTGGAACAACAATAACAAACCTGTCGCCATGGCCATCGGGACGTTTAGTGTCATTGTTCCGCTAATAAAATTATTGTTCACCTTGTTTATTTTGCTCTTTCCAGTTACAAACGCAAAACGACTTAGGAAATTCTTGAGTTTCATCGCTAAATGGAGTATGGCGGATGTATTTGTCGTTTCCCTATTCTTGGCCTACCTGAGTTTTGCGAATATGAGTCCTGGTGTTCAAATGGAATCAAATGCGCTGTATGGATTGTACTTCTTTGGAGGCTACGTGCTCATCTCGGTTATTTTGGGAATGATGCTAAACTTGAGTATGAAGGAGAAAGTTAAAATCATGGAGGAAGAAGAAGCTTTGGCGCTTGTGCCGATCACTCCAGATGATGATTCATCTGAGCAATTACTGGATCAGGGCGAGTAAAAGGATGATTAACTGTTTTCATTCCTAATCGATCGACTGCTACGCAAACACTAATAAATGATTAGAAAGCATACTCCATCAGACTTAAATGACATCATGCTCATTTAGGATAAAGCTTCCACGATGGCTCATCCCTTTTTAAAGGAATCGTTTGTATAGCAAGTCAAGAAAGACATGCGGGATCTCTATATCCCTGGGTCCAATACATGGCTTTACGAAAGTAATAATCAAGTGCTTGGTTTTGTTAAGTATGATAGGCAATGAGATAGGAGGACTATTCGTTTTACCCGGTCATCATTCAAAAGGGATCGGAAAGAAGCTCGTTGATTTCGTAGCGCAAATGCATGAAGCGTTGGAAGTAGAGGTTTTCAAAAAGAACAAATTACTTCGTTAATCAGTTAGTTTGGCAAGAAAAAAGGGGCGATTACTCTTTAACCCAAGTGGAAATATCGGTATTACTTTCCTGAGTAACGCGCACCAAATAGCTTCCAGCCGCTAGGTTTTCAATAGATCTTGACCAATTTCCTTCTACGCTTTGATCAACAATCAGTACTCTTCCTTCCATGGAAATTAGTTCAATTCGACGCGTTCCAATAGTCTCAAATTGAATGGTTATTTCAGTGCTTCCGGGATTAGGATATACTACAAATCCACTCGAATCTTCCTCCTTCTGTGAAACAAGGCATGTTGGACTAGAACCTGACGTTTCAAAGAGAACAC
The DNA here is from genome assembly GCA_047624355.1 of Flavobacteriaceae bacterium. GTDB lineage: Bacteria > Bacteroidota > Bacteroidia > Flavobacteriales_D > Crocinitomicaceae > UBA4466. The sequence goes on from JBLHPQ010000003.1 coordinate 64,049, forward strand.
CATTATCAATGTACCAATGCCGCCAAATGCCGCCCGTTCCTGTACTCCAATCTGTGAGGTCGAATGTATTTGAGCCTGTTTGATTTCCCTTCACCTGATATACCTTTGCCGCTTCTCCCCCTAAATTCCACGTTAAAGGCATTCCTGGTTGACATTGCTCTGCACCTGTACCGAACACCTCACAATTGACTTGCAAGAAATAGGCATTGTCGTCGTAGGTTGGGTGACCGCCAAAAACCCTTGCCAGTCCATTCTCGTCAACACAAACAGCCGTATATTCATCACATGCGATTCCCTTTGCAATAACACCTGTTCCTTGTGACATGCGCACTAGAAAAACCATATGGCGCCCTTTCCGATCTGGATCATCGTAATGTGTATCAGTAATGAGGTTTGTCATGTATTCATTTTGTAAAAATGGCGTATTATCCACTGTGACCAATGCATTGTACGGGTTCGCCATTGCAGTAGCAGAAGTAACCGTTCCATTCTCTGCTGAAAAGTAAGCACTTCCCATAATGGCCATTCCTGCACTCGTACCTCCTATTACTATGTTTCTGTTCGCCAAGCCGTCATTAATAAGACTATCAATTGGCGTGTTTCTCCAGTATGAGATATAATTCCATTGATCTCCACCAGCAAACCAAATCGCCTCGGCCTCCATAATTCGTTGATGGATGTATGGATCATTTGCCGCAGATGCGCTATTGAACACAATCGTTTCAACCGAATTTAAAGTAATCCCCAACCCAGAGTACATGTAATCGTTATAGCCATCAGAACCACTTGTTCTTAACACCAAAACGTCTCCACCATCGGCACGTTCCAAGAACCACTTCATGGCTTCGTCCTCCTCAGTTGCTCCACCCATTAAACACAATCCACCTGTTGGTGAAGTAATTAGGTCGTTCGTATTTCCTGTAAAATACGATGTGTGCGTTTGACTTATTCCAACAATGGGTATTCCTATGAGGGCAATTATTAATAAGACTTTATTCATTCGTGTCGTTCTTTAAAATCATCCTAAAATAGTGGTTTTAAGCTAGAAACAACTGCTATGAAAGCCGAAATGATTTGTTATTTTTACGTTAACTGGTGTTTTTTGGCATCCCTTTTGAAAACAAGTGAGATGAAACTAACTGGTAACCAAAACGCAAACAAATCAAGTCATGAAAAAATTACTACTATCGATTACCTTCTTAAGTATCGTGGGAGCATCATTCAGTCAGACGATTAATGATAATAAAGTCTCATTCCGCTATACCCAATTACCTTATTTTAAGATTAACAACGCGTTTACAACCTATGACGTAAAAGTGATTCATGGATATACTCAGGCCAACGCCGATAGTTTAGCCTTATATGAATCAAACAAAGCACTCGCTATGAGCTTGTTTGAAAGCGCAATGAGCACCTATCAAACGAGCAAGGATTCTGTAGATCGCATTTACCTCCTTGGAATGTCCAAATGGGAGAAGGACGTAAACGCTGGAGTCACAGCCGATAATGGACTCGCATTGCCCCAACCAATACAACCGACATATGCACCATTTCCAGCTTTTCCATCTTTGGAGGCACCAAGAATGCATTCTCCTTACGATGAGAATAACGTAATTAATGCAACCAATATCGAGGGATACACAAAAGGGCTCGGTGGATTTATTGTGACAGTTAACCTCTTGCCTATTACTGATATCGTGATCAAAGAATCTAAAAAAGGAGCAGCGGCCACAACAAAATATACCTATACCGCGAATTACAGACTCCCAATTGAATTAACGGTTGAAAGTCCTACGGATGGGAAGCTAATTTTTCAGCGCATCGTAGAAGGGGTAAAAAGCTTTAAAATTGGAGAATACGCGAGTAAGTATGATTATCAATTATACATGTTATTGAGCGAAGACCTGTTCAGAAATAACCTTGAGACCTCAGCCCGTCAAAAGGCCATTGCTGAAACGAATGGTTATTTAAATGATCAAGTAGGGTTCATGATTAAAAACCGTAGCGTTGAACTGTATTCGGTAAAGAAATTCAAGAACTACGATTACTCTGATGTAACACAAGCCTATTCGACCTCCGTCGCGGCGCTTCAATTAGTCGCAGCCGATCGAGATCGAGATGGCGCTATTGACAAGATTGACGAGGCACTTGCACAATGGGCGGAAATAATGACCGAAAGCAATACATTTGATAAGAAGGCGCGTATTAATGACAAAATTACAGGAATGGTTCAAGTGAACATGGCTGAATTAATGCTCTGGAAAGCAGATTTCGCCAACACCGACTTGAACACAACACTTGCGATTAATGGCGGTGGAAAATTCAAGCGTCATGCAAACAGCGTAAAAGGATTTTACGCCGATCAAAAAAAGCGTTGGAACGTACACTATTAAGCGTCTAAAAGATAAATGAAACAGAATACAGTAGCTAAACCAAAAGCAATCTATTACGAGCAGGCGAGCAATCGTCTGCTTTTTCGCAAAATGACCCTTGAGGACCATTCAGCATGGCTTGAATTCTTCGCTGAAGAAGATGATTACCATCGGTTTCTAGGACAGGATCTTACCATTGCCAAAAAGACGCGCGCTAAAATTTGGATCGAAAGACAAATCCAACGCATGGATGAAAAGCACTATGGACAACTCGCCATTTTAGAGCAATCATCAGGAAATCTTATTGGGTTGGGAGGAATTATCATGCGTGAGATGAACGGCACCATTGAATACGAAGTAACCTATTCGCTTATTCCCCGTTATTGGGGGAAAGGATATGCAACGGAACTGGCTCAACATTTTAGTGGCTACGCCCGAGAACACTTAGAGATTGACAGCGTTATTTCAATGATTCACCCTGAGAATATAGCTTCGATTAAAGTTGCACAAAGAAACAACATGACCCTCGACGGAGAATTCTTTATTTTTGGGATGAATCTGGCCGTTTACCGTCAAGTTTTTTAGTCCGATACACTAATTTCCAAGCTCCTACAAAATTTAATTTTTTTAGTCTCGCAATAATGTTTTACTTTTGCGGTTCTATAAAGTACAAAACCAGTTGATTATGAAATTATTTTTGACAGCCGTTCTTTTATCATTCTCTACATTAGGGATGGCAAATGACGCAACGCTTAATACTACCGCAACAACGAACATTGAAGCATTTATTGGTTCAGATAGAGGTAATAAGAAAGCGAGACGCAAAAAGCGTGCTAACAAAAAGCGTAAGAAAAGATGTGCAAGTGCAGCGCGTCGTAATTTCGCAGGATAATCACTCTTTAGCGAACGCAATTAGCGCTTCACGCATAAAGAATTTCCGTTTATTTAACGCAATTTAATGAGCTCAGATGCATGAGGCATTTATAATAAGTCCTGATTTTCGTATATCCGTAAATAGACCGATAGCATCTTTTGAGCAGAATTAATAAGGAGAGATTATGAATTCTTCAACTTAATCAGTTCAATAAGCGCATCCAGCTCAGTTTTGACAACCATCATTGGAGGAATTGGTAATTTCTTTCCATAAATATGAACTGTTCTCGACTTTGCATCCACGGTTAGCTCATCTTTCCCAAGCACAATCGTTTTCACTGTGATACCCAGGGGGTTTTTAATTATTACTTTCTCATCATCGTACACTGCCGCTGGATTGAAAAGATAGAGCACTCCTAGTAAAGTCAAAAGACCACCCGATATTAAAGGAGCGAGTGTATCTATTCTAAAACCAACATAAATCATAAACCCTCCAACTGCCAATAGAATTAGTGCAGCTCCCTTTTTGTACGTTACTTTTTTCATCACAATTTCGGTTTTCTTCTTCGAAGTTAGCTTTTCGAAGCAAATTACACGTAACCGCTCTCTATTTAGTCTTCCCCTCGTTGCCATCTTCAAGCCGCTGATAATCCGATCAAGAGATGGAAATTAATATTTAGCATTATCTCCTAAAGGTGGTGTCGAAACGATTCAAACATTTTATCTTTAGGCTATAAATTTTCTAAATGGCGAAGGTAAAATCAGCTTTTTTCTGTCAAAATTGTGGACACGAGACATCTAAGTGGCTCGGTAAATGTCCTTCCTGCAATGAATGGAACACTTTTGTTGAAGAACTCATTCACAAACAAGTTCCACAGGTTGTTGCCTTTTCTAAATCGGAACAAAGTTCAAAACCACAGGTCCTTCAAGAAATAAAAAAGCAAGAACACGCAAGAATTACGCTTGCTGATGAAGAACTGAACCGCGTTCTAGGAGGTGGATTAGTTGCTGGCTCACTGGTTTTATTTGGCGGTGAACCGGGAATCGGAAAATCGACACTCTTACTTCAAATTGCCGTAACCACTGAAAACTTAAAGGTCCTCTACGTTTCTGGAGAGGAAAGTGATCAACAGATAAAAATGCGTTCTGAGCGAATTGGTGCTCAAAACAACAATTGCTTTATTCTAACGGAAACAAATGTCCAAAATATATTCAAACATGCGGAAGATATACAACCTGAATTATTGGTTATAGATTCAATTCAGACCTTGTACTCTTCGCAGATTGAAAGCTCGCCCGGGAGTATTTCTCAAGTACGTGAGAGCACAGCACAATTGCTGCGTTATGCAAAACAAACGAACGTTCCCGTATTTCTAATTGGCCACATTACCAAGGATGGATCTATTGCTGGGCCGAAAGTATTGGAACACATGGTGGATACCGTTCTTCAATTTGAAGGCGATCGAAATCATATTTATCGCTTGCTCCGCTCGATTAAAAACCGTTTTGGAAGTACCAATGAACTCGGTATTTACGAAATGAGTGGATCTGGCTTACGACAGGTTAAAAATCCATCAGAAATTCTAATTACAAGTTCTGACGGAAATTTAAGTGGCGTTTCTATTGCTGCCACCATGGAAGGAATGCGCCCGATGCTGGTTGAAGTTCAAGCGTTAGTTAGCACGGCAGCCTATGGAACTCCTCAACGCTCATCAACTGGTTTCGATGCAAAGCGACTCAACATGCTCCTGGCTGTTATGGAAAAACGCTGTGGATTTAAACTCGGCGCCAAGGATGTTTTCCTAAATATCGCTGGTGGAATCCGAGTCGACGATCCCGCAATCGATTTAGCCGTTGTCGCTGCAGTCTTATCTTCCAATGCAGACATCTCCATCGAGAAAAACATTGCTCTCTCGGCTGAAGTTGGTCTTTCCGGAGAAGTTCGCCCCGTAAATCGGGTTGATCAACGGATCTATGAAGCAGAGAAGTTAGGCTTTGAGAAGATCATTGTCTCCAAATACAACAAGGGAATTTCTCAGAAAGACTTTGGCATTGAACTGATTCAATGTGGGAAGATTACAGAGGTTGTTAAGGCGCTGTTTACATAGTTTTTACTACTCGAATTCAGTGCATTCTCTAATGTTCATTCTCTGAGCACTCGAACCTTTTTGAATCATATGATTTCGGAGGAATAAAATCTTCTGTCGATATTTCTAAATTCGGGACGGGATAACGTTTTCATAGCTTAATCCATTTTTTGACAAGAATTTTGAGCTCAAAGACATCTTTATTTGGAATGATGTTAACTATTTCTAACACAAATTAAAGTTTCATAATCTTCTTTGTCACTGCTCCGTCACCAGTAAAAATCTTTACAATATATGTCCCTGGTGAAATATTGGATAAGTCAACCTTCGTTTGAAAAGCGCTTAAAACTATCTGTTGTAGTTGGCGTCCGCTTCCATCATAGAGTAGAATTTTTGTAATCAGCTGTTCAGAAGTAATGACAACCTGATCACTTGTGGGATTAGGATAAATTTCGACTATTGTATTTGTTAACTCAGTATTTCCAAGCCATCCAAGACCACAACTTCCCACGCTTAAAACATGTAAATAAGATCTATCAACCACCCATAAATTATCGCAGGGGTCAACCTCTATTGCTTTCGATGTAGGGATAGAATAATTCATAGGAGTATTGCTAGAGTCATAGATTGTCCATTCATTCGTAGAACGATCCAGGTAGCCAAAAGATTTTGTGGGATATGAAGCCCCCATATTAGCTCCAAAAGAGACCCAAATATTATCTTGACTATCAAATTCAATTTCCACTACTGGTAGTGTTGGCATGCCTATAGTGTTATACGGTGTTATAGTATCTACGAATACTTTATTTAACGCTACCGACATACCAGAATCACTGGCAACATAAAACCGATTATCATTGGGAGAAAAGCTAAGATCATGAATTGTACCTCCAAGAAAATAATCTGTAGAATCAGCCGTGATAATTTGATATGTACTATCAATAAGCACTTTAACCGCAGTGCCACCTGCACCTAACCATAATTCACCATTTTTAGATTCTACTACAGTGGAGTAAGAACCGTAAGGATCATAAGTAATAAAGGCCGGATATATTATTTGAAAAGAACCACCTGTTCTTCCCATCCACACAGTATCCACATCTGAAGACAAAAACAAACCGTTATCTACAGGAAAAATATTTGTAAAGGTATTTCCATCAAACTCAAACAAACCATCAGAATCACTACAGATATAAGTTTTATCACTAGTAAAGGTTATACTTCTAAAATCGGTATAATAATCAAACTCAGGATGATCCAACTCACCATATCGATGAAAATTACCGTCACTATCAAAATGAAAAAGATAGTCTGCATATCCCATCCATATTGATGAATCCGCGTGATTTATCTTAAAAGCTCTTTTAGAATGTTGATGCCCAACCATAAAATAAGTAGATTCCAAATAGTCCTCGGCATGTAGTGTTTGCCATGTTTGACTGAAGCCAATGAATGAGAGCGACAAGAATATTGTTACTATTATCGTTTTCATAATTTCATCCATTTTTTGGACATCGATTCAATAGTAGAATCCGCCTCTAAATTTACAAAATATAACCCTGGTTTCAAGTGCTCTACGCTCAATTCATACTCCACTTTACCCAATAGTATGGCTCCTTCATCCACATTTTCTCCAATTACCACGTGCAACGTTTCAGAACCGGGGTTGGGATAGATTTCAAAATTCAAAGTTTCATTCTCTAAAACACTCCAAGTCCAAGTCTCTAAAGAATCATACCGGTTAAAGGGTGGGTCACAAGGGAAATCACATATTTTTAGCAAAAGACTATCACGTAAATGGATCGAGTACGCCATACGAATTGTACCTTCTGTAGGATCAACGGGGTACCAAAAATCTACTGTGTTTAAGTGACTGTAGATGGAGAACCCACACCCTAAGCATTGCCTATCAAACACCAAATAAATTCTGATGTTTCCTTGTAAGCTCTGGAATCCTTCTTCTTGAATAAATATTTAATCCAACTCATCAATAAAGATCACCTCTTTTTAAACGCTCCTCCAAATGAAACGAGTGCCAATGGCAATGGGATCCACCAATAATCTTTAAGTTCAGAAAGATGGCTAGAATCACTCCCAACGACATACATCGTGATGGCAGCGCCGATACATACGATTCCAAGTAGTAACAATAGAATTTGATTGGTTTTCATAGTGTCGATCTTTGGTTCAATAATGAAATATACATAATTAATCCATTCATCTTAAAAGCTTTAAGCAATCCATAGACAATCCAAATAATCTGTGAGCATGTGCAACAGCAATGCGATTCCAACGATACGCGTTTCCTTAATAACACTCATTCCGGCATAAACGCCAATCGCTATTGGCCCATGAAGTGGATGAAAATTAATGCTGCAGCGACTCGGATCAAAGATTGGATTGGCCAGCAAATGATCTAGATCAACGAGCATCGTTAAAAGCATAATCAGCCAAACCTTTTTCCAACGAGAGCGAAAGAAAACCCATGCTATTATTCCCGGTGCGATCAGGTGTAGACTATAATGCTGAAGCTCTTGCGTGATTTCCATCTTAGATTAAGAAATAGCTAATTCCCAGCAGCGTGATCGCTCCATCAATACCACCAGCGCAATAAATATCGCCTTTCTGCTCGTTCATGAATAATGCAAGCAAGGCTTGAACAGCAACGGCCAGATAAAACATCCAATTGTATTGAAGTTCGGGGATCTGCCAAATCATTAGTCCAGTAAAAATGAGCAATAACCCAATTGATGAAACTTTTGCCCATCCTTGTCCTACAACCTGCGGAATCGTCATTTGCGAACCTTTGTCGAACTTCAAATCACGGATATCGAATGGTATCGTAACCGCTATGATGTATAAATAATGCGCAAGTGTAATCCACACCAATGATTCAGAGAACAAGCCCTCATTTAACGCTGGAAAAAGTATGAGCACCGTTACCCATGAAAAGGCGATTAAGTGAATCTTTAAGTAGGCAATCTCGCGCATATTCACGCCCTTGACACGCACGACATAGAAGAAACTGATGATTCCAGAAATTCCCAACCACGCTGCAGCCGCAAAACTAATTTTTGCGATGAAAATCAGTGATCCAAGGGTGCCAAGAATAGCGAGTACAATTCCAAAAAGGAGTAATTTTTCATTGCGTTTCACCCAAACCAACCAAGGTGTTTCCGTCGGTTGTGCAGACTTAATCAAGCGTTGACCATTGTATACTGTGAATGTGGCGAAGAACGCGAAGAAACCATAATACAACCAGGTTTCAATCTGCAATGTATAGGTAAAACTTGCACAAAGCACGCCAGTTGCTATTGCTACAACACTGTTCGAATAGACAATATGAAGGACTAATTTTCCGATGGTGGAAGTTACGCAATTTCGTTGAGCACGGTTGCTACTGAGATCTGCTGAATGCAATCGCACTCACCTTTTTTCGCGCATTTCTCACAGGCCGCATCGTTGACAAGAATCGTGACGTTAGGACCAAGTGCTTTCCATCTTCCCGGATGAATTGGTCGTTTTGGCGCATAAAACCCGAGTGTATTCACTCCTAAATAACCTGCAATATGTAAGGGTCCTGTTGAACAGGCGAGTAGGTAATCAACCCGACTAATGAAGTAAATCAACTCAAGCAAAGTCAATTTTCCAGTAGTATCCATCAAACGCTCATGAGTCGGCAAGCGTTCTCTAAATTGAGCGCCCTCGCTTTCAGTTCCCGTATAGAATACCGTGTGTCCTTTCGCTAAAAGTTCCTCGGTGAGTTCTAAGTACTTTTCCATCGGCCATTCTTTCGCACTTCCCTGCGACTTGGGATGCAACACGATGCATTTAGAGCCGTTGATAATCGCTTTCTCGATTTGAGCAGGTAATTCGGTCTCCGAAGCAACAAAGCTCGTTGTGGACGCTATTATCTCCTCTAGCGATGGGATTATAGTCAAACCAAATGGTCGTAGTAATTCATGATTCAATTGCGCCTCATGTAGCTCAGATCGTTTGCGTGTAAAATTTGGTCGATGCGTACAGGTAAGCAAGTGATAAGAACGATGTGAAGTCCCAACACGCACCGAGATTTTTGTCTTTTTGCAAAGTGAAGCAAGTTCTTTATTTGGAAAAACATGAACGATAACATCTGCGTTTAGCGAGCTCATCCAATCGAGTTGAACTGGCTTTGATAAATCGGCGTAATCTGCCCAGTCCTCAAATTGATCTACTAATTCATAGGCCTCAACTACTGCGCGTGTATATCCCTTCCCAAGGAAAATTAGTGTCGCTGACGGAAATTTAGCTTTAATCCACGCGCACAATGGCAGCGTCAACATAACATCTCCAATGCTGTCTGTACGACTAATAATGACGCGTTTATTTGAGAGATCAACTGTTTTCACGGTGTAGTCTGATTAATTCTTTATACTTGAAGACGTTCGATTGTGCGCTGATCTGTGCAATCTTAAATCCCATTTTTCCATCTAGAAATCCTGCTTTGATGAAATACATCGCAAAAAATCTCCCGACAGCACTCACGTAAGGTTTCAAAGCAGAAGCTTTCTTCCCTTTATGAAACATTTTTTGTGCGGTTAACGCAGAGTATTTATCGGCTCTTGCCCTATGATCCTTATAAGAATAATAGGAATAATGCGCCAAATGACCTTTTAGCTGAATCGTTAATAAATCTGTCGGATGCACGAGTTCTTCATGTACGAATTCGCCTTCCCAAAAGCTCCCTTCTTTTGGAAATAAACGTGTTTTCACATCCGGGTACCAACCAGAGTGACGAATCCATTTACCGCAATAATTAGTCAATCGATTGACACTGTAGACCTGAGGGTCAGCATCATTTTTAATCGCTTTAAATGCTTCTGACAGTTCATCATCTAATGCTTCATCTGCATCGATGGAAAGAATGTAATCGTGAGAGGCAAGTGCGTTCAAGTAATTCTTACTTTCTGAATATCCTCCCCATTTGCGTTGTTCGAATCGAATACCGGCAGTTCTGCAAATTTCCTCCGTTTTATCGGTAGAAAAGGAATCGAGCACAATAATTTCATCGGCAACGCTCCTTAATGATTGGATGCATCGTTCAATGTTTCGCTCTTCATTTAGCGTAATTATTGTTGCGGTAATTTTCATGGTAACAACTCAACACTTCTAATGACAGCCTGAATTTCTCTCAAGGGATGCGTCCAGCTTGTCGTTGGTGGTGCATCAACATATCCGCTCACGCACATCAATTTTTTCTTCTTAGGGTCGATGAAATGAAACGCCCAAAACGCTCCTCCCGTTCCGGCTTTGTTATTCCCGGTAAACTTGAAAAGTCCACGCATTTCGTAACCACCAATCTTGCCTGACGCATTGTTCACCTCGTTTCCTTCAGGATATACATAATCAACATACTGCGTTCCCATGTACATGCCTTCTACTTCAGAGGGTACATTGTATCGAAGCATCGTGTCTCTTGCTTTCAACAAATTTCTAATGTCAAACTGCGCAGAATCGGAATAGTCGTACTGGTAGACCATTATTCCAGAGAAGATCGTTCCCGCATCTTGTCCACCTGGGCCAAAATCAATCGGTCGGGATGATCTAGGAAACTCTATTCGGACGAAATTTTTCCGGTCATGAACAACTGTAGCACCATCGGGTAACGCCAAGCTAATTCCAAAATTCTTTTTCAATGCTTTATCAGGATTGGTGTTTACCTGATAAGCAAAGTTATCCATGAGTCGACTCCAATCACGTCGTTCAAATTTTTTGTGTACTTCACCGAGACCCTTTTGACACGTTTCGAGTACTTGCTTAAGGTCTTTTCCTGTAATATCAATGACGATCTGAGATTCCGCCCAAACACCATCTCGTTGTTCGATAGTACCATATTCCCCTTTGAAATCAGGATCAATGTTTACGAAGAGAATGTTTCTGAATCTTTTGATGCCATCTTCAAACTTATTCGGTGTTCTGTGCACCAGCTCGAATGTAACAACATCTGGTAGATAGGGTAGGATGAATTGCGTCAATCCTGTATCTAATTCGTTTTTAACTTCAGAATTCCAAATGTCTGTTTCACAAACAACAAGGATTTCTCCAACCTTACCGGTCACTGTTAAACCTCGAGATCCAGTAGTACTGGTTGTGCAGCTCGCCCATATAAATAATAGCGCTACTACTCCACTACTGAACAAAATTCCTACTAATCGTTTCATAAATATAGTTTCTGGATTTACAGCAAAAATCGCACCGCTAGTTCCTGATGGTATCCCTATCGTCGAGTTACTTATTCATCCGTAGAACTAAAGTAACCATTTATGTCTTCGAGCTATTCTTCTGAATCTATCGAACCCGAATTTTCTGGCCAATACTGAGTCGATCAATGTTCACGCTTGGGTTCAAACGTTTCAACTGACTGATTGTTTTATTGTGTCGTTGTGCAATTTTGCCAAAAGTATCGCCAGAACGAACGCTATAATATTTCGCTGCGGTCGTGTTCGCTGGCGTTGTTGTTGTTGTTGTTCCTCCAGCACTCTTTTTCACCTTCAAACGTTGTCCTACATATATTCGCGTAGAGCTCAATCCATTCAATCTTTGTATTGCTCCAACCGTAGTTCTGTAACGCTCGGAAATTGTCCCTAAAGTTTCACCGCTTTTTACTTTATGATATTGGTAGCTTCCGGCAGGCGCATTTGTGGTGGCCGTTGTATTCGTCGTTTGCACCGGCGTATTTTGCACAGGTTTTTGATAGGTCGAATACTCAATCGCGTAAAGACTGTCTTCCTTAGAAACAAGTTGCCCTATCAATTCCAATGGAAGATAAACACATTGTCTCGGCTCCGTCTTTGGAATATAATCTCGTTTGTAAATTGGGTTCAATCGCTTAACTTCTTCCTCATCGATGCCTAAAAGCTTACTTATTGAAGAGAAATGAACTCCTTTAGATAGACACATCGTGTCCAATTGGCTATAGCTAACAGTTGCTTCTGCAGGAACGATGTTATGTTCTGCATGATAGGTAAGTAAATAAGCGGCAGCGATAAAGTTAGGCACATATCCTTGTGTTTCACGCGGCAAGAATGGACGAATTTCCCAGTAAGTTAGCTTGTTTCCAGAACGACGAATCGCCTTGTTCACGTTTCCAGGTCCTGCGTTGTAGGCAGCAAGAGCGATATTCCAATCGCCATAAATACCGTATAATTTTTTCAAATAGCGACATGCCGCATCTGTTGCCAATTCAGGATCCATGCGTTCATCAACGTAAGAATTCTCATTCAATCCGTACATTCTACCAGTGCGGTACATGAATTGCCAAAGTCCTAGTGCGCCTGCTCGAGACTTTACTTGCGGACGTAATCCACTTTCAATTACCGCTAAATACTTCAACTCGATTGGTAAGCCATGTTCTGTCAGCTTCTCTTCGAACATGTCGAAATAAAGCTTAGATCGGCCGAGAACAACGCGTGCGAAACCGCGTCGCTTCCGAGTGAAAAACTTGAGTGTTTTTAGGGTGTGCTCATTACAATCTAAATGAAACGGGCTCATTTCATTCATTACGTTCAAGCGTTCACAGTATATTGAATCCGAGAATTCCGGAACATCCGTTGTTTCGTAATTCAGTGCATCAATGATAGAATCATAATTGCTTTCAGAAGATCCTTCAGCGTAATAAAGGTTCAGACTTTCCTCAATTGTTCGGATCATCCGAGCATTGTCAGTAGTATCGTCCACGGTCAGAGGAGTTGTTCCACTGTATTGCGCATTGGCAAATCCTACTCCTAAACAAAACGTTATTGTTATCCAACTTCTCATGCCGTCTCTCCTATTTTTTCGAGTTGCTTCGAGAAGTTAAACATTCTCTTTTCCTCGAAGTGATTCGCAATTACTTGCATCCCGAAAGGCAAACCATTGCTATGCTCACCAATCGGAATTGAGATCGCTGGATTGCCCGTTAAGTTTGCGTGTACCGTAAAAATATCTTGCAGATACATTGAAATTGGATCACTTACCGAATCAATTTCAAATGCTGTGGACGGCGTTGTAGGAAGCATGATAAAATCAAACTTCTTAAAAATTTCATCCGTTTTATCTTGTAGAACACGTCGAACTTTCTGTCCTTTCGTGTAGTATGCATCGTAATATCCATGAGATAGAATAAACGTTCCCGCCATAATTCTACGTTTCACTTCTGGACCAAAACCAATGCTTCTTGACTTCTTGTAGGTATCTTCTACCCCTTTTGCGTCATTATTTCTATAGCCATAATGTACACCGTCAAACCTCGAAAGGTTTGATGAAGCCTCTGCTGTAGTGAGAACATAGTAGGTTGGCACCATGTAATCCAAATAAGGGAAAGAGACGTATTCAACTTCATGACCGTCTTCGATCAATTGATTCGTTACTTCTTTCATTCGCTCCTTAACTTCAGGATCAATTCCCTCCATTTCATAGCTCTCCTTTATGACTGCAATTTTTAAATTCTTTTCTTGCGTGTAGGACGTATAATTATCCACCTCTAGAGAAGCGGCGGTAGAATCATAGTCATCTGCCCCTGCCATGACTTCCAATAACAATGCGGCATCTTCCACGTTAGTTGTGAACGGGCCAATTTGATCAAAGGAAGAAGCGTAAGCAATTAAGCCATGTCGGCTAATACGTCCATAGGTTGGTTTGAACCCAACAGTTCCGGTAAAGCTTGCAGGTTGACGAATTGAGCCTCCTGTATCGCTTCCTAGCGCTGCTGTGCACATTCCAGCGGCAACAGCTGTGGCAGAACCACCAGATGAACCACCAGGAACACGGTTTTCCCCTCTCGGGTTAATTACGGGACCAAATGCAGAGTTTTCGTTTGAGCTCCCCATTGCGAATTCATCACAGTTCAATCGCCCTATGATAATTGCATCCTCATCAATTAAGCGTTGTACTGCTGTACCTGTAAAAAGGGACTCAAAATTTTCTAATATATGTGATGCTGCAGACACCTTATGTCCACTGTAGCAGAGATTATCTTTTAATCCGATAACCATTCCAGCTAATTTACCAGCTGTACCTGTTTTGATTTTTTCGTCGACAATTTTGGCCTGTTCTTTGGCTGTCAGTTCGAAGACTTCAAGAAATGCGTTAAGGTTCTTATTGGCTTCGATACAGTCCAAGTATCCTTGAAGAATTTGGACAACCGAATCACCCGAAGCAAGAGCATTCCTTACTTCAGCATAGCTGCGAAAAGTGCGCATGCTCGACTATTTTTCTTCTGAATCCGTAGTAGATGCAGTTTTTGCTGCGTCTTCTGGCTTTGAAGCTTCCTTGAAATCTTTCATTCCTTTTCCAAGGCCTTTCAAAAGTTCAGGGATTTTTTTCCCACCAAACAACAATAATGCTACAACTAAAATGGCTATCACTTGCCAAGGACCGAAAACTCCTAAAATCATCATTTCTAATTTGTTTTGGATACAAAGTTACTTAATATGACCGAGACACTCGACTTTTTGGATAAAAGCCTTGGTAAACGGTCTATAAAAGATGTTAAATCCTGGTTACTTCAATTTACGTGCAACTTCAACTTCTTCATATGCTTCGATGACATCGCCTTCTTGCATATCGTCGAATTTGTCAACATTCAATCCACATTCGTAGTTATTTTTCACTTCTTTCACGTCGTCTTTGAATCGTTTTAATGATCCTAGCGTTCCAGTGTGAACTACAATTCCATCTCGAATTACACGAATCTTAGATGAGCGTTTGATCGTACCACTTAGTACAAAGCAACCTGCAATTGTACCTACTTTAGTGATATTGAAGACCTCTCTAATTTCAGCAGAACCTAATATTTTCTCCTCAATATCTGGAGAAAGCATTCCTTCCATTGCCGCTTTAATTTCATCAATTGCCTTGTAGATAACTGAATAAAGACGAACATCAATTTGCTCTGAATCCGCTAATCGACGTGCACCTAGTGTAGGCCGAACTTGGAAACCAAGAATTACAGCATCAGATGCTGATGCCAAGTTGACATCTGCTTCAGAAATTGCCCCAACTCCCTTGTGAATAATATTCACTTGGATTTCCTCCGTTGATAAGTTCAATAATGAATCAGCAAGTGCTTCAATAGATCCATCAACATCACCTTTTACGATTACATTCAACTCCTTGAAGTTTCCGATTGCCAAACGACGACCGATCTCATCAAGGGTAATATGTTTAGTAGTTCGAAGACCTTGCTCACGATAGAGTTGCTCTCTTTTCACTGCAATAGACTTCGCTTCACGCTCATCATCTAAGATATAAAACTTATCTCCTGCTGATGGTGCTCCGTTTATACCAAGTATAGATACCGGCATTGATGGAAGTACGACATCCAATGATTTTCCATGCTCATCATGCATTGCTCGAACCTTACCACTGTATCTACCTGCCAAGATCACATCTCCCACTTTCATGGTTCCTGATTCAACAAGTACATTCGTAAGGTATCCTTTTCCTTTATCCAAAGAAGATTCAAGAACAGTTCCCAATGCACTCTTGTTTGGGTTTGCTTTTAAATCAAGCATTTCTGCCTCTAACAATACCTTATCCAAGAGGAGGTCGATATTTTGATTCATTTTCGCTGAAATCTCTTGGCACTGGTATTTACCACCCCATTCTTCAACGAGTATATTCATTGCTGAAAGTTGCTCTTTGATTTTATCAGCGCTAGCTCCTGGTTTATCTATCTTATTGATAGCGAAAATCATAGGAACGCCTGCCGCTTGAGCATGTGATATTGCCTCTTTTGTCTGCGGCATCACATCATCATCCGCTGCGACAATAATAATTGCAACATCTGTTACTTGAGCACCACGTGCACGCATTGCAGTAAAGGCTTCATGACCTGGAGTATCAAGGAATGTCATGTTTCTTCCATCCTTCAATACAACATTGTATGCTCCAATATGCTGTGTGATTCCACCGGCCTCACCTTCCGTAACGTTTGCATCTCTAATTCTATCGAGCAGAGAAGTCTTACCGTGATCGACATGTCCCATTACGGTAATAATTGCCGATCTAGGCAATAAATCTTCTTCTCTATCCTCTTCAATTGGAATAGACTCTTGTACTTCAGCACTTACAAATTCAGTCTCATAACCGAATTCTTCTGCAATAATTTGAATCGTTTCAGCATCCAATCGTTGATTGATCGATGCAAAGATTCCTAGTGTCATACAGGCAGAAATAATCTCTGTTGAACTTGCGTTCATCATTGTTCCCAGCTCAGAAACCGTAACGAATTCTGTAAGCTTCAACACTTTATCCTCGTATGCAGCTGCGATTTCCTCAGCCTCTCTACGCAACGCACCTGTTTCTCTCTTAGAACGACGGTTTTTCGAAGCTTTCGATTTACCACCTTTATTAGAAAGTCGTGCGAGTGTATCTTTAATTTCTTTTTGAATATCCGCCTCAGTAATTTCAGGCTTATCTGCTCTACTAACTGGCTTCTTAGTCGGGTTATTTCGTCCTCTTGGTCCCTTTCCGTTCCCAGCATTACTGTTAGGTGTAGTTGGAGATTGTTTCGCAGGATCAATTTTGCGAACTCGTTTTCGTTTCTTTCTATCAGCGTTCGAGACTCTAGGCTTTTCAACTGGAAGTACAATTTTCCCAATTACATTAGGTCCAGCAAGCTTAGCGCGTTGTACACGAATCGTTTCTGTCACCTCCTTTGGCTTATCTACAGGCTTTTTCTCAACCTTCTCTTCCGATTTAGGAGCTTCAACCTTTACAGCCGCTTTCACAACAACTGCAGGTTTAGCTTCAACCTTAGGTGCTTTTGCCTTCTTATCAGGACGTGTCTTAGTATTAATCGAATCAAGATCGATTTTACCTAAAACTTTAACTCCTTTATCATCTTTCGCAACCGGAGTTGCTTTTTCTTTCTCTTCTGTAGCTGGCGCTTCAACAACTGGGGTTTCAACAACTGGGGTTTCAACAACTGGAGTTTCAACAACTGGAGTTTCAACAACTGGGGTTTCAACAACTGGAGTTTCAACAACAGCAGGCGCTTCCGCCACAACGACAGGAGCTACAACGACAGGAGCTACAACAGGAGTTGCTTCCGGCTCCTCTGGAGTTTCTTCAGTTGTTTCCTTGTTATCTCTTAATGAGATTGTTTCTCTTTTTTCTCGAGCAACCGGCTTTTGCTTGGTTTTCTCTTTTAGGTCGTGGTCTGCAGCAAACTCAGTACTCAACATTTCATATTGTTCCTGCGTCAACTTTAGGTTTGGTGACGGATCAATGTTAACTCCATTGTTCTCTAGGAACTCTACAATGGTAGTAATACCAACGTTGAATTCTCCTGCTGCTTTTCCTAATCTTACTGGTTTCGCCATAATCGCTTTGTGCGCCTCTCGGTTATTGTTACTCTTAGCGTGTCTAAATATACTGTTTTGTCCTGATTTACTCGAACTCGGATCGTAGTATTTTAAACACTTCTTTGATGGTTTCCTCTTCGAGATCTGTTCTCTTTTCAAGTTCTGCCGCCGTAATTTCCAATACTGATTTCGCAGTATCGCATCCAATAGTTTTCAATTCGTCAATGATCCATGATTCGATTTCATCTGCAAATTCTTCCAAATCAACATCTTCTATATCAACTTCACCTTCACGATAAACATCCAATTCATATCCTGTCAATCGACCACCCAACTTAATGTTGTGACCTCCTTTACCAATCGCAAGTGACACTTGGTCTGGCTTCAAGAATACTTTCGCACGACCTGTTTCTTCATTGATCTCGATAGACGTAATTTTTGCCGGAGACAATGCACGTTGAATAAACAACTGTGGGTTACTCGTGTAGTTAATTACATCAATATTCTCGTTTCTCAACTCACGAACAATTCCATGAATTCTAGATCCTTTCATACCAACACAAGCCCCAACTGGATCTACTCTGTCATCGTATGATTCAACAGCTACTTTTGCACGCTCACCTGGTTCACGAACAATACGTTTGATTGTAATCAATCCGTCAAACACCTCAGGAACTTCAAGTTCAAATAAGCGTTCTAAGAATTCACCAGCAGTTCTAGAAAGAATAATTACTGGGCTGCTATTACGCATATCAACCTTAGCAACTACCGCACGAATAGATTCGCCTTTCTTAAAGTAATCTGAAGGAATTTGTTCTGATTTAGGAAGCAAAAGTTCATTTCCTTCATCATCCAAAACCATGATTTCTTTCTTCCAAACCTGGTAAACTTCACCAGTGATAATGTCACCAATACGTTCCTTGTACAATTTATACAAGTGATCTTTCTCAAGCTCCATGATACGAGAGATCAAGTTCTGACGAAGCGAAAGAATATTTCTTCGGCCGAAATCGTTGAACTTAAATTCTTCTGTTACTTCCTCGCCGATTTCAAAATCAGGTTCAATTTTAATTGCATCATCGTAGGCGATTTCAGTATTTACGTCTTCCACTTCACCGTTATCAACGATTTCTTTATTAAGGAAGATTTGAACATCACCTTTATCAATGTTTACAATCACATCAATGTGCTCATCTGTGTTGAATTTTTTCTTAAGCATGGCACGAAACACATCCTCAAGGACGTGCTGCATCGTTTGCTTATCAATATTCTTCAGCTCCTTGAACTCCGAAAATGATTCGATCAATTCTAAACTGTCCATCTTTCTACTGTTTTTTGTTCGCTTAAATACTTCAAAGTCTCGTTATCACTTAAATGATAAAACAATCTTTGTTTGTCTTATGTCTGCCATTGGAATGATATGATCTTCCACAATGGTTTCCTTTTTCTTCTTTCCTTCTATTTTTTCCTTCCGCGTCGTCTGAACGGTAATCTGTTCTTCTGTTGCGGCAATCATGGTTCCTTCAATCTTTCCTGAACCTTCGATCAACTTAACTTTTACGTCACGGCCGATATTTTTTTGGTATTGTGGAAAAACGCGTAAACCTCTATCTAATCCTGCAGACGTAACTGTTAATTCAAAATCCTCTTCTTCTCGATCCAAGTTGTGTTCCACATTTCGAGAAACGCGAATACAGTCGTCAACAGAAACATTCCCCTCGTACTTGTCAAGCTCTACCTGGATTACGTTCGCTGGTGAAATGTTTAATTCCACGACAAACAAGCCGTTTCCGAGCTCTTCAATGCGCTCATCAATGAGCCTTAATACTTTCTTTCTACCTATCATCAGTTACAAAAAGAGGGGACTTCCGTCCCCTCATTCGTTAAATTCTGTATTGAATCCGTGCAAATATACGGGTTTTTTTCAATTTAACAAGTTGGTTTGCTCATCGTTCTCAATTGCTATGTTTAGATAATCCAAATTGTTTTCCAACCTTTGCATTATAAAACCATTTTGATGTTGATTGAAGTAGAAGATAGAATTGTCTCCACCCAAATATTTGATCGGAAATTTGTTTGTGATCTCAGCGCCTGCAAAGGCGCCTGCTGTATTCAAGGCGATGCCGGCGCCCCATTATCATTAGAAGAGGTATCAATTCTTGAAGATAGTCTGGAAGAAATTAAGCCTTACATGCGCAAGGAAGGTCTGGAGGCAGTTGAAAGCACTGGTGTTTTTTATATGGATCAAGACAATGAACCTGTGACTACTTTAGTAAATGATGCAGAATGTGCTTTTGTCTATTTTGATGATCAAGGCAGTACTAAGTGTTCTGTAGAGCAGGCCCATAGGGAAGGAAAGATTGACTTTAAGAAGCCTATTTCCTGTCATCTTTACCCGATTCGGGTTAAAGAATACACGAAATTTACTGCTTTGAATTATGACGAATGGGATATTTGCGCTCCCGCTTGTGCTTGTGGCGACAAATTGGATGTCCCAGTATACAAGTTTCTCAAAGAACCTTTAATCAGGGCATTCGGAGCTCCTTTTTTCGCAGAGTTAGACGTTGTTGCAGCGGAGCTTAAGAAGCGTGAAGAAAAATAAAATCCAGAAATTGAGCAAATTGCGACGAGTAGTCATGATTTCTTACGCATATTAATTAAGTGTGCCAATTAATATCACTCCAAGAAAGCTAATGGGAAGGCCGTATGCGGGATTGCTGACTGAGGTGATAGCTTGATGTATTCATCAGTCATTTATGACCCCCACTAACACCCATTCCATACAACATAGCACTGTATTTATGCCTTCAATTTCCACCGTATATTGCCCGGCTAATACCAACTACTCGGCGTAGTTAGGTGAATCAAGAAGCCGGCTAAGTATCGCTCCGAAAAAGTATGTTCTTCAATTTCAGGATTAAGAGTCACAAATCCCACCGTTTGTCAGTTTCATCTAAACACAAAAAATCCCCGCAAATGATGCGAGGACTTTCCATACAATTTAGTTATTAAAAGTTCTTAGCTTCCACAAGCTTCACAATCTTCTCCGTTCTCAATTGAGCAAGCTGCTATTGCATCTTGTTCAATTTGCTCATGAGTTCTTGCGTCAACGAGTGCTTCAACTTCTTCCTCTTCAACTGTTTCAACAATTGCTTCTTTATCAATTGTGAACTTAATAGCATCAGTTGCTGCTTTAGTTCTAAGGTAATACATTCCCGTTTTCAATCCTTTTTCCCATCCGTAGAAGTGCATAGAAGTCAGTTTCCCGAAGTTTGCATTCTCCATGAAGATGTTCAACGATTGAGACTGGCAGATAAATGCTCCACGGTCAGACGCTAAGTCAATGATTGCTTTTTGTGAAATTTCCCATGCAGTTTTGTATAGGTCTTTCAAGCGTTGAGGAACTTCTTTGATATTTTGAACAGATCCATTTGCCGCCATAATCTTCTGACGCATAGTTCCATTCCATAATCCTTCTTTTACCAAATCTTTCAATAAGTGCTTGTTCACGATAATGAATTCACCTGAAAGTACACGTCGAGTATAAATGTTCGATGTATATGGTTCGAAGCACTCATTGTTTCCAAGAATCTGTGCAGTAGATGCCGTAGGCATTGGAGCAACTAATAATGAATTACGAACACCGTGTTCTTTCACTTCCTCTTTCAATACATCCCATTCCCAACGACTTGATGGAGTAACGTTCCACATGTCGAACTGGAAAATTCCTTTTGACACTGGCGATCCTTTAATCGACTCGTACGGCCCATCTTTTTTCGCAAGATCTTTTGATGCTGTCATTGACGCATAATAGATCGTTTCGAAAATTTCGCTGTTCAGTTTTCTTGCTTCAGGCGATTCGAAAGGAAGTCCCATTGTAATGAACGTATCTGCCAAACCTTGAACACCTAAACCGATTGGGCGGTGACGCATGTTAGAGTTACGTGCTTCTTCCACAGGGTAGAAGTTACCGTCAATAATTTTATTTAAGTTCAATGTAGCTTCATACGTTACATCGAAGAGTTTATCGTGATCAAAGGTCTTGTCCTCAGCTACATATTTAGGAAGTGCCAACGATGCCAAGTTACATACTGCAACCTCATCTGGGGCAGTATATTCAATGATCTCAGTACATAAGTTCGAAGACTTAATTGTCCCCAAGTTTTGTTGATTCGATTTTGAGTTTGCAGCATCTTTGTACAACATGTACGGTGTCCCTGTCTCAATTTGAGATTCCAAAATCTTGAACCAAAGGTCTTGTGCTTTGATCGTTTTTCTTCCTTTTCCTTCGTTTTCGTACTTCGTATACAATGCCTCAAACTCTGCGCCATGAGTATCAGACAAACCTTTACATTCGTGTGGGCACATCAATGTCCAATCACCGTTTTCTTTCACACGTTTCATGAATAAATCTGGAACCCAAAGAGCATAAAATAAATCACGTGCACGTTGCTCTTCTTTCCCATGATTCTTTTTCAAATCGAGGAAGTCGAATACATCAGCATGCCAGGGTTCGATATAGATTGCGAAAGAACCTTTACGTTTTCCGCCACCCTGATCTACGTAACGTGCAGTATCATTAAACACACGAAGCATTGGTACAATACCATTTGATTCGCCGTTTGTTCCTTTGATATAAGACCCTTTAGCACGGATATCGTGAATAGCCAAGCCAATTCCTCCAGCAGACTGAGATATTTGCGCACATGATTTCAATGTATCGTAGATACCTTCAATGCTGTCTTCTTTAGCTGTCAATAGGAAGCAAGATGACATTTGTGGTTTAGGCGTTCCAGAGTTGAATAACGTTGGGGTTGCATGCGTAAACCAACCTTCTGACATCAAGTTGTATGTCTTAATCGCTGCATCGATATCACGCTTGTGAATTCCAACAGAAACACGCATTAGCATGTGCTGTGGACGCTCAGCTATTTGACCTTCCATTTTTAGTAGGTACGAGCGTGTCAATGTTTTGAATCCGAAATAATCGTAACGGAAATCACGATCATAAATGATGCTAGAATCAAGTCGTTCTTTGTTCTCCTTAATAATTTGGTAAACCTCATCACTAATTAAAGCAGCTGCCTCATCAGTTTTAGGATCGATGTAGTTGTACATATCTTCAACAACATCTGACCAAGTTTTCTTTGTTTCCTTGTGCAAATTAGATACCGCGATACGCGACGCAAGCAATGCATAATCTGGGTGATCTATTGTTTTTGCTGCAGCTACTTCGGCTGCGAGGTTATCTAACTGAGTCGTAGTAACTCCATCAAATAGTCCCTCTATTACTTTCATTGCTACCGCTTCGGGTGATACTAATGGATCTAATCCATAGCACATCTTTGCGATACGTGCTGTAATTTTGTCAAATTTTACTGCCTCTTTTCTTCCGTCTCTTTTTACTACGTACATTGGCGCTTGCGTGTTTTTTTGATTTTGGTCTTGTTTCGCTTCTATTATTTCTTGTCTTAATACTTCCGATAGTTATCGGAAAGCATCGGCTTTTAAAAGTCTTCGTCTAGTGAGAAGTTTTGAGCTCCGTCGTTATTCAATACTCCTGCTTTTTGGTATTCACCCACTCTCTTTTCAAAGAAGTTCGTTTTCCCTTGGATAGATATCATTTCCATGAAATCGAAAGGATTAGCGGCATTAAATACTTTAGGGTTTCCAAGCTCCATTAGCAATCGATCCGCAACAAATTCGATGTATTGCGCCATCAAATCGCTGTTCATGCCTATCAATTTCACTGGTAATGCTTCAAGAATAAATTCCTTTTCAATCTCAACCGCGTCCAGAATGATCTTCTGCACCTGTTCTTTTGGTAATTTATTCACCACGTGTTCGTTGTACAATAAACAAGCGAAATCGCAGTGCAATCCTTCGTCTCTTGAAATCAACTCGTTTGAGAAAGCTAACCCTGGCATTAAGCCACGTTTCTTTAACCAGAAGATTGAACAGAAAGATCCTGAAAAGAAAATTCCCTCAACAGCAGCGAAAGCAACAAGTCGCTCAGCAAAAGAACCTTCATCAATCCAACGTAAGGCCCAATCAGCTTTCACCTTTACGCAGTCCATTGTGTCGAGCGCATTGAACAAGCCTTTCTTCTCTTGGGTATCTTTGATATATGTATCAATCAGTAACGAATATGTTTCCGAGTGAATGTTTTCAACAGTAATTTGGAATCCATAAAAGAACTTCGCTTCCGTGTACTGAACCTCAGCAAGAAAGTTCTCAGCAAGGTTTTCGTTTACAATTCCATCAGATGCGGCAAAAAATGCAAGAACGTGTTTTATGAAGTGGCGTTCGTTATCATTCAGCTTATTTTCCCAATCGATAAGGTCTGGTTGAAGGTCAATTTCTTCAGCCGTCCAGAAGCTTGCTTCCGCTCTTTTGTAAAATGACCAAATGTCATCGTGCTGTATAGGAAAAAGAACAAACCGGTTGTTGTTTTCCTCCAAGATTGGTTCTGCTACTGCCATTGTTTTTAAATTTTTAACTGTATCTATCCCTTTCGAAAAACGTCTTTTCCCGATTTTTTTTGCTTCGTAAAGTTTATGTTTCCCCTACTTCGAAAACCAGAAATAATACCCGGTCTGTTTCTTCCATTAGAGGTCTACAAAAATTGTCAAAAATCTTAGGTTAAACAACCTAATTAAATCCACAATTACGCAACGTTATTAACATTCGGATTCTGTATCCCTTTGAGATCAACCTTCCACGCATTTATCAACAGCCTAATAAAGATATTCACAGTCTATGGAAGTAGCTTTGTCGATAAATTCAACTCATTCGTCTTTACTCCCTTGTAATCAGCCCTTCATAAAGCGTTCTATAAAAATAACGCATTTTACCCCTTGTGTTAACGTGCTTATTTTGCTATTTTCAACACTGCTATGTTGATAGCGTTACCATTAACAGACCAATTCATCACCATGAAAGAAAACACTTGTTTAAATCGGTTTAGTTTTTTCGGAGATTTAGCCCATTTGGTCTTTCCTCAGGTGTGCATTTCATGCTCAAAAGAGCTCAGTATTTCCGAAAAAAACATTTGTTCGATTTGTACATCTGAACTTTTGGAAACGAATTTTCACCTTTCCATTGAGCCAACTTCTATGGACAAACTCTTCTGGGGAAGGTTCGACGTCCATAAAACGTATGCTCATCTCTTTTTTGAGAAGGAAAAATCCTCTCAGCATGTGTTATTTTCACTGAAATATCAAAACAACCCGAACATAGGATACTACTTTGGAACAACTATAGGTCGACGTTTGAAAACAATAAGCGCCTTTGATGACATTGATGTGTTTATTCCTGCGCCGCTTCACCCGAAAAAGGAGTTCTTACGCGGATACAATCAAAGTGAATCTATTGCGAAAGGAATTGGAGACGCCATGAGTATACCTGTGGATCTCAACTCTGTACTACGTTCTAAGCATGGTTCAACACAAACTAAAAAGAGCAGATTTGAACGATGGGATAACGTACAATCAACCTTTAAGACAAAAAAAACGATCAAAGCATATAAACACATCGTGTTGGTAGATGACGTTATAACCACTGGCTCTACATTAGAATCCATAGCGCAATCAATTCGCGCCATTCACCCTGAAGTGCGCATTAGTATAGTAACTTTGGCGATAAGCTAAAAGATCAAGTAATGTCAGAAAAGCGTAAATTTCTAATCGTTGGGGCCGGTCTATCCGGATTAAGTGTTGCACTGCAGCTAATCCGAAAAGGAGCAGAAGTCACTGTCATTGACAATCAAATTAATCACAGCTCACTCGTTGCGGCCGGAATGATGAATCCTTTGGTGTTTAAACGGATGACAAAGGGTTGGAGGGTTGATGACTTCATTCCTTATTTGAAAACTTTTTACTCCTCCATCGAAGAAGAAACCAATTCGAGTTTTTTCAGACCAATTCCTATTCGACGAATGTTTTCCGCTGAAAATGAACGAGAAATGTGGCTCGAACGACAAACTGACAATCGTTTTACGGCCTATATGGAAACGGTGACTGAAGAAGATGAAACGTATGATAAAGTGAAAAACGACTTTGGCTCAGGACGGCTAAAGAACACCTATGTTGTAGACGCTGCGGCATTTTTAGCTGCTAGTAAACTATTAGTCGAGCGTCAGGGAACACTCTTGAATGAGTCGTTTTCATACCAGAATTTAGTCGGCACTACTTATAATAAGGAGCTTTATACAGATGTCATCTTTTGTGAAGGGTATTTGGGAATCAACAATCCTTGGTTTGATTTTTTACCCTTAGATCCAACAAAGGGGGAACTCTTAACGATTCGTTCGGCACAGCTACCAGAAGATGAATCAATCAATCGAAAATGCTTTAATCTTCCAATTGGAAATGGTCAATTCAAAGTTGGTTCTACGATCGATTGGGGAAATCAAACAACGCATACTACGGAAGAAGGGAAGAAGAAGATACTGAAAAAACTATCTGTTTTGATCGATGAAAAGGTTGAAGTCATTGAGCATCAAGCTGGAGTGCGGCCAGGCTCGAAAGATCGCCGGCCATTTATTGGCAGTCACCCTCAACATACTTCTTACCATATTTTTAATGGTTTAGGCTCTAAAGGATATATGCTTGCTCCTCTCTTGTCCGCTGAGTTCGCTAGTTATCTTCTTGAAGATAGTGTGCTCGATTCAGAAGTTGATCTTTCACGCTTCTACCCGGGCATATAATTCGTATATTTGTAATGAATCTAAATAAGATAACAATATGTACCCACCAGAATTAGTACAACCGATGAAAGAGGACCTCACGAGCGCTGGATTCAGCCAGTTGACTTCTCCTTCAGATGTTGATAACATGATAAATAGCGCAGAAGGAACACTTCTTTTAGTAGTGAATTCAGTTTGCGGATGTGCCGCAGGAAATATGCGTCCAGGTGTAAAACTTTCACTCAACAATGATGCATCACCAGGTTCGCTTGGAACTGTATTTGCTGGAGTTGACGGCGAAGCAACTGCTCAAGCACGAAAGCATTTTTTACCATACCCTCCTTCCTCACCATCAATTGGTTTGTTTAAGGATGGAAAATTGGTGCACTTTTTAGAAAGACATCATATTGAAGGCGGAACTGCGCAAATGATTGCTGATAATTTAGCAGAAGCATACAAAGAGTATTGTAACTAGATACGGCTTCGCCTTAGGGCTCAGTACTTAAGGCTAAAAGTATAGCGAAATAACTTTTATGAAAGGATCTCCACATGGAGATCCTTTTTTTATTGTCCAATAATTAGATCGACTTTCTTTGTCCAATCGTGATCGGTGTCGGTGATCGTATTTCCTGCATCATGCGTGCAGATAGCCAGCCGAACCTTCCTCCATTGGTAGATTGTTATGTCGGCATGATGATTTAGTTCATCAGAAAGCCGAGCGACTTTGAGCACAAATTCAGCTGCTTCCGTTTGATTTGAACACACTAATTCCAATATAAGTTCTCCGTTGATTTCATTCCATGTTCCTACTTCCATCGTTCTTTCAATGTTAAGATTGAATTGTATAATTCTTCAAAGCTATTAATGACAAAGTACTTAACTTGAAGCTTATCTGTTTCAAAAGACGTTTGCAAAACCTCATCAAGCTCAAAAGGAACGCGCCTGACTCCTTCCCCTAAAGAAGAAATTGATTCACCATAAGACGATGCAATACCTGCCCCGTAGACCTTTGGCCCATTTTGCTCTATCAAACCAAACTCGATGGTAAACCAATATAAGCGCTGAAGTTGCAGGAGTCGTTCTTCATTCTCAATGTTTGCCTTACCGAGTTTACCAAATTCGTAAATAAACTGAGAAAACACTTCATTAGAGAGGAGGGGAATATGCCCAAACACGTCGTGAAACATATCCGGTTCTTCCAAATAGTCCAGCTGATCCATTGAACGCAGCCAAGTTGAGGAACAAAACTTCTTATCCGCGAGTAACTCAAAGAATTCGTCAACGGGAATTAACCCAGGTACGCATTGAATTTTCCAACCGCTCTCGTTTTTGAACCAACTATCAAGCTGAGAAAACTCTGCTACTCTATCAGAATACAAGACAGTTTTCATCTTCCCAAGTGCTTCTAGGTATTCACTGCACGACTTATCTTGCAGGTTAATTACTTGTCGGTCGAAGAGTGTTTTCCAGACGTCAAAATCCTCTTGTTTGTATTGATCAAATTGTTGTTTCATGGTAAAATTTGGCATTAAAAAACCCGGTTCGTTAAGAACCAGGACGTAATATAAATGTTTGGACATATTACTGAGCTAGCCTATCGTTTACGAAGCTTGGATACCAATAATATGTTGTTTGTACATTCATTATTAATCAAATATAATGAAGTCTAGTAATACATCACCATATTAAACTAAAATTGAGTACTATTTCCAATCATCTTCGCACTCTATACTTGTTTTTTCTAAAAAAAACTGACAACTTGAGTCATCCTTTTAAAACAAAGCTGTTAAACGATTACTTTAATCACTTTCTTTATATTTGGTACCCACATGAAAAATATCCTTTTATCCTTGATTTTGTTTCTTAGCTGGAGTGTGGCGACGTATGCACAGGTCCAGAGTATAGATGTCTCGAATCAAGTTACAACGCCCAATCACTATATTATTCCAAAAGTAATTGGGGGAATTCCAATAGACGGTATTGCTGAAGAAGTTTGGGAGAAATCAGAATTTACGCAGGAATTTGTAGACATTGAAGGTCAGAAAGCTGTTGCCTATTCTACCAAAATAAAGATGCTGTGGGATGTCAATTACCTCTATGTATATGCCGAGCTTGAAGATCCACATATATGGGGAGATATTACTAAACGCGATGCCATTATCTATTATAATAATGATTTCGAAGTGTTCGTAGATCCTTCTGGAAAAGGTGAGGTCTATGGCGAAATCGAAATGAATGCACTCAATACTGTTTGGGATTTACTCTTGAATAAACCCTACCGTTCGGGTGGTTTCGCAAATTTTCATTGGGATTTAGATAGTCTTATAACCGCTGTTCACGTCGACGGATCGTTAAATAACCCGTCAGATGTAGACAAGCGTTGGACCTTAGAAATGGCGATCCCGATGAAGGCATTAATCGAATTAAAAAATGACCATCGCATGCCAATTAAGGAAGGGGATCAATGGAGAATGAACTTCTCTCGGGTTCAATGGGAACACGATTTGGTTGATGGATCATACACACGTAAAAAAATAAACGGGGCCTTCCAGCCTGAGCAAAATTGGGTATGGAGCGAACAGACAGCTATCAACATGCACCTCCCTGAAATGTGGGGAACCGTTCAGTTTACCCATAGGCAATCAGGTGATGGTGTCGTTTTCAATGCTGATCCCGATCAATCGATAAAGCAAGTCCTGTATGCTTTGTATAGAAAGGTTAGAATTAGCGCTGGATCAAAGATAATCCCCAATGAAGTTGGTCAGGAAGTTGAAATAACTGCCCGATACAGCGCGAACGACTCAGTGTTAGTCAAGCTTGTGAAAACACACTTCGGATATGAATTAAGCGCTTTGAGTTCGTCAACCAGTCTAATTCACATCGTGAATGAAAAAGGGGAACGTACTCAATTCCTAAATAAACCACAGCTAGAAAAACCGTTCACGCTTTCTACTTGGTCACATGGATCAAAGGATATGGACAGCGCGATTTGGCTTGCTAAACTCGATGAATATGCTTCAATGGGCATTTCAGAAGTATTAGTTGGCGGGAGCCCTGAATTTTTGGCAGATTTAGTTCAGCTAGCGAAGCCAAAAAACATCAAGATTCATGCATGGATGTGGACCTTAAATAGGCCTAATGACACCATTGCAAATAAGCATCCTGAATGGTACGCGGTGAATCGAAATGGTGAAAACTCCTTAGATTACAGAGCGTATGTTGATTACTATCAATGGCTTAGTCCGTTTAGCGAAGACGCGAGAGAATATATAAAGAACAATGTAAAAAAGTTGCTCGCCGTGGAAGGATTGGCATCCATACACTTAGATTACGTCAGGTATGTAGATGTCATTCTAGGTGCTGATTTACAACCCAAATATAATTTAGTGCAAACGGAAGAAATGCCAGAATACGACTATGGTTATCACCCAAATGCCCTCTCTGGATATGAAGATTTGTTCGGAATAAATCCGATAGAAATGGAGCATCCTGAATTGAGTACAGAGTGGAGGCAGTATCGATTAAATGCGGTTACATCACTCGTGAATGAAATTGCTGAGATGGTACACACGAAAGATCAACTGTTAACAGCTGCTGTGTTTCCTTTCCCGGAAATGTCGCGGCAGATGGTTCGTCAAGCTTGGGACGATTGGGATTTAGATGCTGCATACCCTATGATTTATCACAATTTTTACCGCCAAAACATCAATTGGGTTGGCTACGCGACGGAACAAGGCGTGAAGGATGTAGATTTTCCAATTAATACTGGGCTTTATATCCCTGGTTTTAACAATGCAGAAGAATTTGAAGAGGCAATTCTACTTGCTAGGGCTAAAGGTGCAGTAGGTGTTTCCATTTTCACGGCAGATGGACTGAAGCAAGAGTTCAAGGATGTTCTAAAAAAACTTCATTCGTTGAAGTAGCAGTCTTTAGAAGACGTCGTGAAAGTTTCATTTCGCAGTTTGAGCTAAACAATATCCCCCCCCTTGATCCCCGCTTCCTGGCCCCAAAGAAACAACATGATTCGCACTTCCAATCAAAGTTTCGTTGTGTTCGATAAACACAATCGTATGCCCATTAGACACGATGTTGTTGAATAATTCTATAAGTTTCAACACATCAAAATAATGCAACCCTGTACTTGGTTCATCAAATAAATAAAGTTTCCTTCCTTCTCGCTTATCCATAAGCGTTTTCGCGAGTTTTAAACGTTGTCCCTCACCTCCAGAAAGTGTGTTTCCGCTTTGTCCAAGTTGCACATGCCCCACGCCAACTTCTTGAAGAATCTTTAAATCGCGCTGAATGTCTTTTCCTATAAAAAACTCAGTAGCTTCATTTACCGTCATTTGAAGTACATCGCCTAATGATTTACCATTCATTGTACACGAAAGAACCAACTCAGAGTAGCGTAAGCCGTCGCATTCCGTGCAGGGTAGCCAGATATCGCCTAAGAAATCTAGACTCGTTTTTTCTTTCCCATATCCCGAGCATGTTGGACATTTTCCAAGCTTACTTTGATAACTAAAATCAGCTCTTTTCAAGCCCATTTTCCTTGCTTCCTCCAGTTTAGAATAGAGCGATTTCAACTGATCCATCAAGTTCGTGTAAGTAGCAGGAGTATTCAGTGCACTCGCAAAAAAGGGCTCCTGATTGATTAAGTGAACCTCATCAAATTGCGCGAAACCAAAAATTGAGCTACAACCAACCGCTTTTTTCGACTGCCAGGATTTGTAGAGAACATCCTCAATCAAGGTTGATTTTCCACTTCCGGAAACACCTGTAATTGCTGTAATTCTCGCTGAATTCAACGCGAGATCAATGTCCTTTAGGTTGTTCTTATGCGCTCCAACAATTCCAAAGCTGTTGGTGGGAGAGGTAAACTTCTTTGCTCTTTGATCAGTAGTTGATTTCAACAATTTATTCGTCAGCGTATTTGGGTGTTTCGAAATCTCGGAGCGAGCTCCTTGAAACATTATTTCTCCTCCTCCCTTTCCGGCAAGCGGACCCAATTCAATCAGATAATCAGCGCTTTCAATGAAACCTTTATCGTGTTCCACAACTACGACAGTATTTCCATTGGAGATGACTTTTCTCAGGACGTCGATCAATGCGCGAACATGTTTACTATCCAGACCGATCGTTGGCTCATCTAGAATGTACGTCACTCCATAAAGTTGCGTTGATAATTGACCGGCAAGCGCTACCCGCTGTCGTTCGCCTCCAGAAAGTGTTTTCATCGCACGACTGACACCTAAATAACCCAACCCTAAAGCTATCAAGTTACCAAGCGTGGAAATCACTCCGGGCAAAACAACCTTGCTGATTGCTCTCATTTCAGGACTTTCTTGTTCCGATTTGGTTTCCAAAAACCCGAGACAATCTACAATGGTCATTTGTGCTAATTCATGGATGTTTTTATCACGGTAAGTCACTTCCAGTAACTCTTTTTTTAGTCGGCTTCCATCACATAATGTGCAGGTAACTTCGCGCTGCATTTCCTCGAGTGATTGAATGTTTTTATTGAGACGCTTTCTCTCGAATTCATCATCAATATAGTTGCAAAGGCCTAGCCATTTAGCTTTTACCAACTGCTTTCCTGACCTAGACTTTGTGATAAACTCCCATTCTACTTCCCATTCTTGATCGCCCGCTCCATACAGAATGATTTCTTGGGTTTTCTTCGGTAGCTCATTCCATGCGAGATCAAAATCCAAACCAGTTTCAATAGCAACCTTCCCAAGAACAGCCATAAATTGACCGTTTGGATCACTGTAGTAGTTTAACGCCTTGTTGTTGTTAATCGCACCGTTATCAATGGACTTAGACCCATCAATTATTACTTTCTCAGGATCACACTCCAGCGTCGACCCAATACCATTACAATTTGGACAAGCACCCAAGTGATGATTGAAAGAATAACTCTGCGCTCTGAAGTCTTTTCCTTGCTGTTCCGAAGTTCTGGCGAATAACAAACG
>JBLHPQ010000004.1:0-96193 GCA_047624355.1 Flavobacteriaceae bacterium
TCTTCAGAGAAGATAACTTGTGAGAACGATGCTGCAGAGAGCAACGTCACACATAGAGTAATAAGTGTTTTCATATAAGTTTAATTTTTAGCGCTGCAAAGCTACAACTTATTTGTTTAGGATAAAAAGTTTTTCATGTCTTCTATTATCCGGGTAGCTCTAGGTTTGATTCTTATCCGTTCCTAGTAGATCCATGCACTTTTAGCTTCGTAGTATCAGGCTTAGTCAATATTCTTTTTTCCAGCGTTACAGGAATTTTAACCTGCTGTGCTGAATCCACACGTGCTTTTCGCTGTTGATCCTCAGTTAGATCTGCATCAACCGTTGGTTCCGTCGTTACGCATGCTGCTAAAAGACTAAGACATACTGTAAAGCCCACTAATGTTGTATAAAATTTTCCCATTACTCTTTATTTGTTTTCATTAAATGATTTTACTGCTGCTTCTACTGTCTTCTTGGCATTACCTATAAACACTTCCTCTTCATTTATCATGAATGGTCGTTTTAAAAAAGTATATTCTTCAAGCATGTATTTCTTGTAATCTGCTTCTGAAAGATTCATCTCATTCAAACCCATTGATCGAAATTTCATCGCTCTTTTCGAAAAAAGTGCCTCGTAAGAACCTGGTTTATCTTTCAGAAAATCAAGTGTCTTTTCGTCAATCCCGGTTTGTTTAATGTCTTGAAGTACCACTTCATTCCCAGGGTTGATTTCCTTAAGAATTCGTTGGTTCGTTGAACAAGAAGATAGGTGATAAATTTTCTTCATCACCAAGCTCTTCACGCTCGTTGTCATAGATCTCAGGCATGCGTAAAATCATAGGAAGGTAATCCGTCGTCGTTTCGCCAATGGCGTCGTTCAACTCCTTTAACTCCGTATAATAAGACTTTGCAAGGGCGATGTTCAATGATACTGGCGTTTCTTCACCAATACTATCAATATTGATGAAAATATCGACTTTCCCACGGCTCAATTCCCGAGCTACACGCTTTCGAACTTCCGGCTCAATTTGACGGTAGTGTTGTGCGATTCGGGTATTTAGATCAACCGATTTACTATTCAGTGATCTAATTTCAACGGAGACTTTCTTGGTTTGAAAAGTACCTGTGGCCTTTCCAAAACCTGTCATGGATTTCAACATATAAACAATGTATTTGGGCAAAGATAATTATGTATTCTGATATGTCAACCTGTGTTGACTTATTTGACTGTTCTAACACTATTGAGTGCGCTTTCTAAAACTACTGGACGACGTAAGGTAAACTCCCGTAAAAATGATAAGCATGTACCCTCCTTTTTCCAAGGTAATGGTATTCGTGTAATCATCTGAGATTCCGAGTGCTCCTAGCGTAAAGGCAAAAAATACGACCATCGCCGGCTGGAGGTAAATATATGCGCTCGATACGGAAGGTGAAAGGAATTTAAGACCATAAACTGTTAGCAAATAGGTCAGGAAGGTGACGAAAATAACAACGAATAGAATCTTAAGAATTATCTCAGTGGGTAATTGGCCGAAATCCGTTTCGACGAACTCCATTAGCGTTGGTGGATAAAGCATTACGAACAATAACCCAAAAGAAAAGACGTAAGTGATTACAGTGAGGGGACGATACTTCTTCATAAGTGGCTTTACGAGTACCAAGTAAAGTCCATAGCTCATCGCATTAATAAAAATAAAGATATCGCCAAGAAATGAATCGCCGCTTCCTGTTCCAGCAGTGAGTGTCAATAAGATTGCTCCTGTGGCTCCAACGGCTATACCAACTGATTTTCTCCAGGTAATTTTTTCCTTCAACAAGAAGAAGGAGAGGATCACAACAAGAATAGGGTTGGTGGTCATAATTATCCCAGAGTTGATGGAAGAGGTGAGGTTTAATCCATTAAAGAATAAGAGTTGGTTTATCGTTACACCGAACATTCCACAGGCTGCAAGACGCAATAGGTCTTTGCCTTGAACCTTTTCACGTATCAGTAATAACTTTATCATCCAAAAAAGAATGCATGCACCAGAGGCTCTCAAAAGGATGAAAACATTCGGTTTTATATAGTCCGGCATGACTCCTTTAGCAATAACATGATTGGCCCCGTAGAGAGCATTGACCAAAAAGATAGAGATATGTGCGTAGAGAACTTTGGACATTCTGATTAAATCAGGCGCAAGTTATTAATAAGGATCGAATCCGCTCGTTCAATAAGTCCAATTCCGAAAGTGTTATAACAAAAAAAGGGGAGCCAAAGCTCCCCTTTCCATCAACATTGAAGTTGAATTATTTTTTAGAAATCACTACACTTTGAACTGCAGTCTCTCCATTCGCAGAGATGCGCACTAAGTAAGCTCCTTCTTGAACGTCAAGTTCGATAGAAGTAGTCAATTGACCTTGAACATTATCGAATGTTCTAGTTTCAATTATACGTCCTGTCATATCAAGAACTTCGATGCTCATTGCATTCGTTGTAATTCCATTTACAGAAACATTGAATGTTCCGTTAGATGGGTTAGGATAAACTTCAACACCACCGTTAGCAGCAATATCAGTTAATCCACCAACTGTAACAGCCATACAAGTAGAAGTATCAGAACAAGCACCATCAGTAATGATTACTGCGTAATCACCAGTAACTGTTGGAGTAAATGTTTGTCCTGTTTCACCAGCGATAACTGCACCAGCAGTACAATCGTACCATTGGTAAGTTGAAGGCGCTGTTGCACCTGCTGTCATTACACCACCTGCACCAGTAACAGTTAAATCAAGTACTGCGATTGTCAAAGTAATTGTAATTGTACTATCAGCTCCACATGCATTTGGAATAACATCAGTATAAACTCCTGAGCTTGTTAAAATCGCTCCACTTGGTGCAGTAAAATCACCACAAGAAGTTTCCGTTACAGAAGCTGCAGAGTTTGTACATCCTGTAGTTGATCCGAATATTGGACGAATTATGTAAGTATTAACAAATCCGAAATCTTCATTCGCTGCCCAAGGTAAAATTGGACTCGTTGGCCAAGTAACCCATGTTGTAAGCGGAGTAGCGATTGAATTAGTTGTTGCAATTAACGTATTTGAATCAACTTCCTGAATAGCAATCATATACTGTGTTCCAGCTGCAACAGCATATGGACCAGTAGCAAGAGAAGCATTGTAAGTCGAATCAACAGCATCCAAAATAACCAATGGAACAGTAGTAGCAACAATTGCATTAGGTACACCAGCAACCATATCCCAAACCTGCATAGTTACAGTTTGATTAGTCATTGATCCTCCTGAATTTCCAATACGGAAAGTAACAGATGTAATATCATCTGCATTAACGATATCGAAATGCTGACCTAACGTTCCTCCGTTTCCTGCACCGATTCCTAATGTTCCAGTTTGGATACCATTATCACGTGCATAAACAGTATCAGTTACCGCAATAGTATAGATCGTAGTGTCATTCGTAATAACTGCATCTGTCTCTGTAATAGTTGCGACGTATTCAACAGTGTATACATCAGCAATACTCGGTGTATATCCAGGAACAGTAGCAGTTGCGTTTGCACCAGCTGCAATTCCAACCGGCGTGCTTGATGCCATGTAAACGCTTGACATAAGTCCATCATAAACATTAACCGTCATAGTTGCATTTGTAACTGGTGAAGCACCAATATTATCAATTACACCAGAAGTTCCTAAAGCAATCACTTGTGTTAAAGGAACCTGTGTGTATTCAGCCGATTGATCTAAGCCTCCTGTCATAGAAACATCAAACGATGCTAAAGCAAATTCATTTAAACGAACATTATCAACAGCCAAGCCAGTTGCCCAAGACGCTTGATCGTTATATCTAAATGCAATTGATACATTCGCTAAGCCAACATAAGCAGACAAATCATGCGTTGAATTATCTTGCCATGCTGCAGGGTTTAAAGCCATAGTGTGAATTACTGTCCAAGTAGCTCCACCATCCGTACTTACTTCAATAAATCCAGTGCTACCATAATTACCATCCATGTAAAAATCAGCTATCAATTCTACTCCACCCGTAAAAGTAGAGAAATCTTGAACTGGCAATATTAAACGATCCTCTGATTTATCACAATTACAAGCATCGTCATTTGATTGTGCAAATAGCGTGTGCGCAGGAACTGGCCAATATCCAGCACTGTTTGCCAAAACTTCATCTCCGACTTCATAAAAGCCATCAATAGACAATCCTGATTCTGTCCAAGTCGCGGGAAGATCAGTCAGTGGATCTAATGCTCCTTCAAAACCTTCAGTAAAGAAAATTTGTGAGTTCGCTGCATTTGCCCAGAACAAGGCAACACAAAGAATTATCGGTAATTTAAGTAGTGTTGTTTTCATATAAATAAGTTTTTTATTACGGCGGTCATTTGGTTTAGACTACCACTAAAAGTTGTTTATGTTACTTACAAAGTTAAGCATATTACACTTGATAATCAAGAATTAAATCAATTTACAACCAATTTAACCCTGTTTGAACCAATACTTAAGTAATATACTCCACTCTTCAGCCATTCAATAGACAGGTGATTTTGGCCATTAACAACGTTAAACTCTTTCACTAATGCTCCATTTACTGAATATAACCATGCACTCAAAGCGCTTTGAGATGTTGATTCAATAATTAGCTGGTCGGTCGCAGGATTTGGAAAAACGTAAATCTCATTTATGTTAATCTCTTCCACGGAAATTGTATTTACACACGGCAAAGGGTTTGTTTCAATTGGTGGTTTTGGTGAAGTGTCCTGCCCAACAAATCCTGAAAAATCAATAGAATATTTCTTTGGCTGAAAGATGCGTTTTAAAACCAGGTTTGTATCACCCTGTGAAGCAATTTGCGAATCTGTCTTTATTGGAACGATATACTTCCAAACTACTTGTGAATTTGTGTCAATTTCAATGAAAGTTGAATTACCCCCCGACGCAATGAGTATGTTATCATTTTCTTGAACTTCTAGACCACTTATATGCGCTGAAAATAAACTGTCGGCTAATTGATATTCAAAAAAGGTGGTTTCCGGTAAGTAGGAATTATCCACTACCGGAAAAAGATTGTTAATTGAGTCAAATGAAAACTCAATGATTTTGGCTGTTGAAACATTGGTTGCGCCATCCACTTCCTGATTACTAAACACACTAATCATGTTAGTGTAAATTGTCCCTCGATCAACCCATTGTGGATCATGCTGAAAAGACAATTGCTGCTCTGTAGTATCTCCTCCATTATAGTTGGCTGGATTTCCCCAGCGCCACAATAAATCCCCTCCTTCACCATAGATTCCGCCGCTATTAGACGATGCCTCTATTGATGAAGTACTATGATCAATGATGAATATTTCGTTGAGCATTGGAGAGCTTAACAAAATCATGTCTAGACTTTCGTTATAGTCCATTCCGTTAAGATGAATCCAGTCTGGGTGATTGTTCGGGTTTCCCTTGTTGATGTCGATCCGAGACTTGTTCAAGAGTAAATCACCGTAATTCGCTTTTGTTGAATCGAAATTTTGAATAAGGTGATCCCAAGAATGCCATTCCCAAACTATGGATGAAAAACCTCCAACCTTCTGTATTTCAAAAACCACGCAAGGCCACAGTCCTTCAGTTTGGATGTTATTGGTATCTCTTCCCGCAGCAATACATTCGGCCATACTCTTCTTTTCCCATGCAATAACGAGTAAGTTATCATTTGGTAAAATGTGAACATCGTGGTGCAGGTGAAAGTTAGAATCAGCTAAGGTATACTCCCAGAGTACCGATCCAGACCAATCCTGTTCAACAATTCTCCCTGTACGCCCTCCAGCGACGAAAAAGCCATCTCCCGCATAGCTAACTGCCTTCACTAAATTCCCGTTCGATTTGAGTCCTGCAAATGCGCCATTTGGCAAATCACCTGGCCATTGATTGATTTTTTCACCACAATTATTGATAAGGTAGGTTGTATCAAAGCCTAAAGGGTGTAACAGTGTGAAACCATCGCTTGTTTCACTTTCATTTAACAATGTACCAATCGTTTGATTAAAACCAAAAAATGGAATAAGGGACAAGAAAAAAATACAACTTTTACGCATTAAGAATAGTTTAAGATCGTAAATTTAAGGAAAACTAAAAGTTTTATCAAAAAAAATCACTTTACCATTCTTTTTGGGTGTTTTGATTTGAGATACTGAATCCACGCTATTTTTCCGTGCCACTTCGAGGGAATCAACCTCCAAATTTGCTGTAGAATTAATTTTAGGATTTACTATTTCGTTATACCGTTGGCTAAATCCAATCATTACGGATCCATCCATTAGTACAGCCGTAAGAGTGGTTTTTCTTTTCATACTATTGTGAACCTAGATGAACCGTTTCTGCTAGGTTACATTTAACCTCAAAGCGTAAGAAAAACTATTGGTTTCCTTTCACTTTTTTTCCTTTTACATTCGCCGGTTCTGTAAAAAGCATCTTTTTGGGAGCCTCAACAGTACGAATTTGTTGCGCTGAATCGAGACGCGCTCGTCGTTCATTTTCGCCCCCTGGTAAATCACTTGTGCTTATCGTTTCCTCGGTAACGCACGAAAACAGTAGTGTTGAACAAATAACAGCCAACGTACCTATTGTGAAATTTCTTTTACTCATCTTCTATTTATTAAATGATTTAACTGCACTTTCGACCGTCTTTTTCGCATTACCAATGAAGACCTCATCTTCATTAATAATAAATGGGCGTTTTAAAAAAGTATACTCTTTAAGCATGTATTTCTTATAATCTGCCTCGGAAAGTTCCATTTCATTCAAACCCATCGATCGAAATTTCATCGCTCTTTTCGAGAAAAGTGCCTCATATGAACCTAATTTATCTTTCAGAAAATCAAGCGTCTTTTCGTCAATACCATCTTGTTTAATGTCTTGAAGTAGCACATCGCTCCCAGGGTTAATTTCTTTAAGAATTCGTTGGTTCGTTGAACAAGAAGATAGGTGATAAATTTTCTTCATGACCCCTTAATTTCCTTGCATGTATTCCTTATTGCGCTTTCTATCTTCTTCGTTCGTTTCAACCGCAGGACATTTACTCTTATTCTTTTTCTTAAAGAAATTGATAATCTTAATTTGGAAGAGCACAGGATAGTACTTCGATGAGAACCAGCGATGTGCCGATTTTCCTTTGTTCCATTCCTGAATACCAAGAATTGGCAACCTGAAGCCCGGAATCAAATAGGTTCCTCTTCTCAACTTGATTCTAAAGCCAAGTCCGTAATGCAACTGCGCGACAAAAGGTTGATGGTAGTATTGATCTGTAGCAAACTGAGAAGCATAATTCGCATAATCAGTGCTCTGGTCAGCCGTAATTACTCGATAATCAACATTAAACCCAAGTGAATTGTCCAAAACGATGTTCTCCGCTTTTTTGAACGTGATCTCTTTGTGTAAACTAAATCGAGCGTAGACATATCCATTATAGAACCCATCGCTTTGTTCTTCAGACGAGATTACATTACCAGCAATATCTGTATAATTTACCTCTGTTTTTTCTTTTCCTCCTAAGTATTTGAAACCAAGTCCCCAATCATAGTAACTGATAAATCCGGACTTCTTTGGAATGTGTGCGAGTCCTAGTTCGGCATAAACACCTATACGCCCTCCGGGATCGGTCACATAATTACCTCGTGCACTTCCATTGTTAAAGTCCGCCTCAGATGTTTTTCTTTTCGTAAATGAATACGCAGGTCCAAGCTGAAATTGAAGTCCTGTTTTTCCTAACTTTCTAAAATCACGCTGCCCGAACGCCTGTTTTTTACTTGAGGGGGTTAAATCTCTTTGCCCAAAGGTGATCCCCGTC
The DNA here is from genome assembly GCA_047624355.1 of Flavobacteriaceae bacterium. Lineage (GTDB taxonomy): Bacteria > Bacteroidota > Bacteroidia > Flavobacteriales_D > Crocinitomicaceae > UBA4466. Next base: position 7,823 of record JBLHPQ010000004.1, read on the forward strand.
AACAAAATTAATGTGATCGCAAGTATCTGTTTCATAATCGATTTACTATTTCGTTCATTAACTCTTCTGAATCCCATCGTTCTTCTATATTTTCCATCGCCATGATTTCATCCATGATACGATTTTGTTTGTTTCCATTTTCGATTGCTTCGCTGTAGCGAATTGTGCTAAACGTAACTTGAGAATATAACGGCATCCACTTATTTGGATACAAGTTAGAGAATTTTGACTCAATTTTCTTCCTTAAGAGGAATTTTGGGTCACCAACAAAGTCTCGCATCACCTTATAATTATAGAGTGACAAGTCCTGTAATGCATCTCCATCGGGCTTTCTCTCCTGACTATACTCTTCAAAAACCGCTCCCCAATTTTCATTATGTTTTTGCATGAGCTCCCACATAACGGTACAATCTTCAAAGCCACCGTTCATTCCTTGTCCATAAAATGGTACGGTCGCATGTGCTGCATCGCCCATCAGAACGGTTTTACCATGATGCCAAGGATAAGATCGCATAATCGCAAGCGAGGACAATGGGTGATCTCCCCAAGAATCTGCAACTTCCGGCATCATTTCGTAGAAATCTGGGAATGTTGTTTTAAAGAAATCATCTACTTGTTCCTTTGTTTTGAGTTGATTGAATGAGTTTTTGTCCCCATCAAAAGGCATAAAGAGCGTACACGTAAAGGAACCATCTTCGTTGGCAAGCCCAATGAGCATAAATCGCCCTCTTGGCCAGATATGCAAAGCGTTTTTATCCAGCTTATACGATCCATCTTCGTTGGCAGGGAGCAAAAGTTCGCGGTAACCGTCCTCTATAAATTCTTGTGAAAAATTGAATCTATTGAGCTTCTGCATTCCATTATAGCGTACTGCAGAGAACGCCCCATCACATGCAAAAACGATATCCGCTTGATCTTCTACTATTTTTCCTGTTCCTTTTTCTTCGAAAACCACTTTACCCGCTTCCAGGTCAACATCCTGACAGGTATGGTTGTAGTGTATCGTAGCGCCTCCTTCCTTTTCAGCAATATTCATCATCAAGACATTCACTCCACCACGCGATACGGAATAGATCGCTTGACCTTCGTTACCGTATGGTTGATGTGAAAGCTCACCCTCTGCGCTGTGCATGATTCTACCATACATGGGAATCGCAATTTCTCGCACTTGATCTCCTACTCCAACGGTATCCAACGCTTTCCACCCGCGTGTCGAAAGCGCTAGGTTTATTGATTTTCCAGCGGATATTTCAGCCTTACGAATATCTGATCTTCGCTCATAAATTGTTACCTTGTACCCTGCCTTTGAAAGGTATACAGCCCATAGTGTTCCTACGAGTCCAGCTCCAACAATAATTGCACGTTTTTCTTCCATGTGTTATTTATTCTTCCAACCCTTTGAGTAGGTTGATTCAAAATATATGTTCCGTTCTCTTTGATTTTTTTTCTTCCGATGAAAGCGAGCACTCATACGCCACATAATAATACCACCGATTAACACCGCGCCTGTTTGCATCGCAAGATTCATGTAGTTCGATGTGTCCGACATGCTTCCAGCATATTTTACCTTGATTAAGGTTTGTATCGTTAAATCTACTTCGTCTACCATGTTTCTTTCGTTAAGAATTCGCGCTCCTAAAATCTATTGTATTGATTCCTCTAAGTACTTTCCAAAGCGGAAACAATCTTCGTATGAATTGTATAATGGTGCTGGTGCTATTCGTATGACATTTGGTTCTCGCCAATCTGCAATTACGCCACATTTAGTTAGGGCATCGAATAACCCTTTCCCCTGTCCGTGCGCTAGAATAGATAATTGTGCTCCTCGTTTTTCTGGATCTCTTGGAGTGATTATTTCCAATTTTGTTCTCTCCGAATTTCGCTCAGAAACATCATCAATTACCGCCTCCAAAAATGCCGTTATGCTATCTCTCTTTGCTCCTATTTTTTCCATCCCGGCCTCATTGAAAATATCCAACGACGCTAAATGCGCGGCCATTCCAAGCACGGGAGCATTACTTAATTGCCATCCTTCTGCTCCTGACATTGGTTTAAATCCAGGCTTCATTTCAAAACGAGTGTCCTTATCATATCCCCACCAGCCAGCAAATCTTGGTAGATCAGGACTGTTTGAGTGTCGTTCATGAATGAAAACTCCTGAGACTCCTCCTGGAGAAGAATTTAAATATTTATATCCACACCAAGCTGCGAAATCTACGCCCCATTCGTGTAGTGATAAATTGATGTTTCCAGCTGCATGTGCTAAATCAAAACCAACTGTTGCTCCAACGGCATGACCTGCAACCGTTATCTTTTGCATGTCGAATAATTGACCCGTATAGTAATTTACGCCACCGATCATGATCATCGCCAATTCATCACCTACCTCTGCAATTTTTGCTAAAAGATCGTCCTCATTGATTAGATGTTCTCCTTCTCTAGGCCAAATTTCAACGATGTTTTCTTCAACATCTAAGCCATGAAATTTCACCTGTGATTCTAGCGCGTATTGATCGCTTGGAAATGCTTTTGCTTCACAAATTATCTTTGTTCTCTTCCCTTCTGGACGGTAGAAAGAAACCATCAATAAATGAAGATTGGTAGTCAATGAATTCATTACAACCACCTCTCCATTCTTTGCTCCCACAACTTTTGCAGCTTTTTCTGTCAATTGTTCGTGGTACCCAAACCATGGTTTTTCCGCTAAGAAATGTCCCTCAACACCGTATTTTGCCCAAGCGTCTAGTTCTTCCTGTATGTACTTTATCGTGTCACGCGGTTGTAACCCAAGAGAGTTCCCGGTAAAGTAAACTACTTCATTATCGTGAAAACTCGGAAAAAGAAACTTCTCTCTGAAAGACTTTAAAGGATCTTGAGCGTCCATTTCTTTGGCAAACGCTAGTGTGTTTTCAAATGTTGTTGAGACCATTTTACGCATTAAATTATTCCGCTCAAAGATATAAATAAGATTCCGAAGGTTTTGTGATCTACACTAATGATTCTCTTCAAGCAAATTTCTATCGGTAGATTGTTTATTTTTATATCGAAAAGGCATTGATCGTAAAATTGCAAGAAGGGTGAAGCAGTTATTTTCTTTCTCGAGTTGGGGCAATAAACAATCGTTAATTATTGTTTGCCTATTTCTCATCTCTGTGTTGATCAGGTGGCCGAACATTGATCGTCCATTATCGAAACACCATGAGTTTGTTACATCGATTTCTTTACGCGTATTGCAAGTTTGGGAAGATGAAGGGGTAGCAAACATGCACTTCTCTCCTGCAATGAATTACGGAGGAGTGGAGAATAAGTTTATTGATAATCATGCAACCTCGTTAGGAGAAATGCACGACGCCGAAGGGAATTACTACTACATCTCTCATCCGCCATTCGCTTACTTGTTGCCCTATGCTTGCTTCCAAGTAATTGGGGCAAAAGCCACGGTGTTGAACATCCAAATTTTCCATCTCCTTCTTCATTTTCTATCCGTCGTTCTGATCATTTTAATTGTTCGGAGAATCACGCAAGAACCAAAGGTCGCATTCATTGCTGCCATAATTTATCTGTTTCTTCCCGCCACGCTTTGGTTTCAATCGAACACGTACATGAGTGATCTGTTTGTCCATGTTTTCCACCTCTGGGGGATTCTGTTATTCATAAAACTTTGGAAAAAAGAGGTTGGGTGGCTTCCAAGTGCTTTCCTTTTAGCCTTTATCTTATTCCTCATGGTTTACACATCCTGGTTGGGTGTTTTCTTTGGTTTCGTCGTTTTCATATGGTTTGCCTTTCGAATGCGCGCTAGGAAAAGGTTGGCATTACTTACACTCACTTTTATTGGTGGATTTGCTGCTCTCGCACTCACGTATTTCCAGTACAGCTCAATCAATGGATCCGAAGCCTATCTCGATCAATTGTTTCAGCGACTATCACTTAGGGGAAGCAATACCACTCAAGCTGATCAAGGATTCTTCGTGGAAAAAGGAAAAGAAATAGGACTGCTCATATTCAATTATTCGGTACACTATTGGTACCTTTTAGTTTTGTTCCTTATCTCATTAATCGCCTTAAGAAAACAGAAAGTTCCGTCGTTTTTAGGAGGAGAGGTGAAGCCTGTTTTACTCGTCAGTTTACTTCCGATACTTCTGCTTCATCTATGCCTACTCAATTATTCCGGTCATGATTTTACGGTTCTCTATTCTAGTGCCTTTTTTGCCGTATTTGGTGCGTTCGCGCTTAAGCATTTGCAAAGAAATCATTTGCGAGGTGCTTTGATGGCCGTTTCTTTCCTTGGAATTTCAACCTATTACCTCATAAACCTCCCTGGCTCCACATCAATTAAAGGGGACGCATATAACACATCAATGTTGCGAGGGAAGTACATTGGAGAAAATCTGCTTGAAAGTGAAGTTGGTTTTTCTCTTGGAGTATCGCTAGATCCAATGGTCATTTTTTATGCCCATCGAAACATAAAATCAGTTGAATCAAAGCGGGAAGCATTAGATTGGCTTAAGGCACATCAATTAGAAAATGGCCGAATATTCTCCCTTAGTAAGGATGAAAATAATTCCTATAAAATTCAGGTAAAAAGATGATAGCAAGCTCCTGTCAGCGGATGGAAGCAGCATTATCTTTAATCAATCAATTCTTTCGCTACATTTAAGCTAGCTGCTCAATGAGTACGCTACTAAGAAGTACGTTCCCAAGCCAACCGCCACTGCAATAACAGCTTGAATTATTTTCGCGTTTCGAACTTTTTGTTCTTGCTCAGACATGAATAGTGGTTTAATGTTAGTACTAATATAGCATTCTAATTTAGAAAACCCTCACTGTCAATCAATTATTCTGATGCCTATAGAAGTGACGTGAAGCTAAAGAAATAGTATTTTTGCGCTATAAATTTTATCTCTATGGAAACTAAAACGCGCATTAACCGATCAACCTCAAATGCTTTGTATGAAACTGCGAAAACCTATTTTCCAGGGGGAGTAAATTCTCCGGTTCGCGCATTTAAGTCGGTAGACGGGTCACCTATTTTCATGAAAAAGGGAGACGGCTGTCATCTTTGGGATGAAGACGACAATAAGTACATTGACTTTAATTGTAGCTGGGGGCCACTAATTCTAGGACATAACCATCCATCTGTATACAATGGGGTTGTTGCAGCCTTACAAAATGGTTCAAGTTTCGGTACGCCAACGACGTTAGAAAATGAATTAGCAGATTTAATTCTATCACGGAATCCATATATCGATAAAATCAGATTCGTAAGCTCTGGAACTGAAGCTGTAATGTCGGCATTACGTCTAGCCCGAGGCTATACGGGTAAAAATAAAGTGCTGAAGTTCGATGGTTGTTACCATGGACATGTTGATTCCATGCTTGTTCAGGCCGGAAGTGGTTTGGCTACTTTAGGAACCTCATCTAGTTCTGGTGTTCCTGAAGCATACGCAGCAGAGACGCTTGTTCTGCCATTAAACGACATCGACGCACTAAAAAAATGTTTTGAAACATATCATGCCGATTTGGCTTGCGCGATCATAGAGCCAATTCCAGCAAATAACGGACTCTTACTTCAGGAGACAAACTTCTTAGAAGAGTTACGCGAATTATGCACGCAATACGGCGTTTTACTCTTCTTTGATGAAGTTATTTCCGGCTTTAGAGTTGGATTTAATGGAGCCGCAGAACTACTTGGTGTCACTCCAGATATTATCACCTATGGGAAAATAATTGGTGGCGGTTTACCTGTTGGCGCTTATGGTGCAAATGCTGAAATTATGGCCTGTGTATCTCCTGACGGCCCTGTTTATCAAGCTGGAACTCTGTCTGGAAATCCTGTCGCTATGGCAGCTGGAATTGCACAATTAACCGAATGTGCTAAAGACGGGTTTTATGAAGATCAAGCGGAGCGAACTAATTATTTTGTTGCTCAAATAAATGACCACGCAAGAGCGAAAGGTTATGACTTTGAAGTCATTACAGTTGCTTCTATATTCTGGCTCTCCTTCGATGGAAAAAAACGAATTCGAAAGGCAGATCAGATCAACCCCGATATGGGAGGATTCCGAAAATTGTTTACGGAGCTTTTGGATCGAGGGGTCTACCTAGGTCCTAGTGGATATGAAGTTGGTTTTGTCTCTAGTGCGCACACAAAAGAATATTTGGATGTTGCGGCATTGGCATTCTGCGATTCTTTAGACGTGGTGTTTTCATCTTAAATCTACGCATACAGTTCTGCTGCTCGGGTACATAGCTAATTGATAAAATCATATGTCTCAACGCGAATGTTTCTTGGATATTAATTTCAAATTTGTAATTTAACATACACTAAAAAACATACACTATTATGAGAAAGTTATTATACATTATGGCCGCTGGATAGATTCTCAGCGCATGTGGTAATTCACCCGATGCTGATGCAGCAGCAGAATATTGCGCGTGCTTCGATGCAGCTGAGGTGATCAAAGAGAAAACAGCAAATGCTACAACGATGGATGAAATCATCGAAATGGGAGAAACGATGGCTGATGACATCGCGGCATCTAACAAATGTATCCTTGATTGGCAAGCAAAATATAAAGGAAAATTGAGCGAAGATGGTTTTGGAGAAGAGTTGAAGAAACTTTCCCCTGAAGCATACGAAGATGCTAAAGCAGTTGGTGCACTTTAAGATAAAAAGGCACTCATAAAAATCGTAGGAGTTAATTCTCCTGCGATTTTTTTTGTTCCAATAAATTATAATCTGAACTTGTTTTTCAGTCAGGAAAACCGACTTAGACTATTACAATCTGAACGTCACACCTCCCAACACTTGAAAGCTTTGTACAGGCGTTTCATACCATCTCTGGTAGCGTTGTGAAGCTATGTTGTTGAATTGAACAAAGGCAGAAATACGGTTGTTATATCTGTATTCCACCGAAATGTTTGCGTCTGTAATAATATCCAGCTTTTTAGCATACTGTCCATTCTCTAACGTAATGTTCTCCCCTGGTCCATCCACCAAAGCTCTTCTTCCTTGTTCCAATTTAAAATCAAGGTTGAATAAGAACTTATCGAATAAGTTATATGAACCTCTCAACATAACTTCGAGTGCTGGTTTATTCCATGCATAACTATTATTCAATAACGTATACGAATGGAATTTTCCGATTGCGTCAATCTTCAATTTTTCCCGTAATTGGTAGGAAATCGACCCTTCAATTGTAGCAACATTCGCTGTGTCGTAGATGACATCAAACTTATTTCCTAGCGAGAAAGTCGTATCCGTAACAAACATTCCCATGTTCTTCACATTAGCAAAGTTCGCCCCGATATTGAAGCTCACACGTTTGCTCATCGTTCCTTTAAATCCACCATAGAAATCGATTGCTTTGTGTTCATTTTCCATGTGCACATTTGGAAGCAAGAATTCATTTTCGGTCGTCAAGCCTTTGAAGGTTCCTTGCGTCAATCCACCTCTTAATCCTACATACGGAATAAAGATATCATTGAACATGCTGTACTTCAACTCTGCGATCGGGTAGATATGCGCTCGAACTTTATCTGTCGCACCATCAATCGTTAAATCTATTCCAACTTTAGCTTTAAAGCGATTGTCTTGTAACGTCGTTGTAATTGTTGGCTTTAAATTTACTACTGTGTTGTTACGAACGATTGAACTATCCAATGAATCAGCTCCTGTCACTCCAACAATTCCATATTTATAGCCATTGTATCGAATATTGAACTCTCCTGCATAAACTTCCTTCCCTAATAAGTATTCCGCTTTTGTTTCGATCGCGAAGTAGTTTTCACGTGCTCTCCATTCTGGCAACAACTCATCCAAGGGCTTCTTAGATTTATAATTGTTGTAAACCATCCCAACGGTATAGTTCAAATTGGCACTGTCCTTCTTATGTGAACCATAAGAGAACGCAAATCCTAGGTCACTATATCGTTGTGCAATACTGTCTTTCGATAAGCCAACGGTATCACTAATTCCATAATAATGGAGCCCTTCATTGTTGTAATGCACATCACCTCGAGCCGTATACTTCCGCTCATTAATGGCACCATACAGTCCGAAACGTGTTCGATCGAATTGAGCTGGGGCGCGATCTGGAATATTCCCGAAAGAACTCAAGTGTTTCAAATGGGCTCCATATAGGAACTTGCGTGATCGCGTTGCGTCGAAGTAAATCTCTCCGAGCGGCATCAACTCTGTTCCAATGCCCAGTTTCACATAGGTGTTATAGAGTTTCACCAGTTTATCTTGCGTTCGAATTGAAACTGGATTGATTCTATTCACATCGGTAGACGTCTCAAATTGCAATTGCAATAGCGGATAGTCCACCGTTGCCATTGGAATCGTTGTGTCAATAATTTGTGGTACCCCCGCAATTCGGTACGCCTTTTCTACTTCTCTCGAGCCTCTACCGTCAATGATTACATCAGGCTGTGCTACCGCTGAATAAACGGTAAAGAATGCGACTATGATTGTTCCTAGTTTTTTCATCTTACTGTCCGTTTATGTCAATAATTGGAGTTGTATCGGGAGTGACGTTCTTGGGCCTTTCCTTGAGTTGCATCAGTTCATTCCACAATTCATTTGCTTCGTCAATTATTCCATCGGTTTGATTTGCATAATGCTCACGAACCGATTTCAGCGTTTGCTCTGCCTCTACCAATTCATCTTTCACCATTTGGACTCTTGTTTTCAATATTAAGCCTTTCGCAATCCAGTAATTGTAAGCAGGACGCATTTGAAGCAATTGATCAACCCCATCGAGTACCTTATTCAAATCACCTCGTTTGAAATACAAGTCGGCTAAGGCAAAACGAGCTTCTGCACCTCGTTCAGTTGTGACGTTTGTAATCATCCAATCGAGCGATGGTTTTGCTCCATTAAAATCATTCAAACGATAATTAGAAATTGCCTTTACGTAATGTGCTAACTGCTTATCGGCACTACTCAATTGTGCAATGTTCAATACTTTGGATGCATAACTGCTAGCATTCGACCAGTTTTCAGTTAAGAAATAACTTCGCATCAATCCGAACTTAGAATTGAACTTTCGCTCAGGATTATCTGTAATGCTTTCTACGCGTTTGTAGTACTCAATTACACCAGCGTAGTCTCCATTATTATAGAGGTAGGATGCTACCCGAACAGCTGCTAGTTCTGTAGAACCATTGTTTGTAGGGTTTCTTAAAATATCTCTATAAATCTTAACTGCCTCCGCCTTGTCGCCTAATTCATAGTGACAATCTGCTAGATAATTTTTCACCTCATCCATATATCTTCCAGACGGGAATTTAGCAAGGTACTTTTCGAACTTCGGAATCGCATTGTTATAGCGCTGATTTTGAGAAACAGAACTATCGGTATAGGCTGTCATTGCAGGAATGTAATATAAATTCTCCTGTTCCGTTGGATCCAATTCAAAGCATGGGTATAAGCTCGGTAATGCCTCAATTTTCTCTGGCTCACCCATGTCATTGTAAAGGTCTTTTAAACCATTCGCCACGTCTTTACATACATTTTGATCCGCTCCGTAAACATTCATTACTTCTTTATATGCTTGTTCCGAAAGCGCATATTGTTTGAGCTTCCCGTAGATGAATGCTACATTAATTTTAGCGTCCATCACCTTATTAGAAGAAGGATAATCATTCACCAATCGCTGATAATATTGCTTCGCCATTTCGTAGCGCTCTTCAGACTTATAAGTCTCGGCCACTTCGTATATAGATAGTTGTAAGTACGCTGATTTTGGATAGTTATCGATAATACTGAGAAGCTTCGATATTTTCTCGCTCGATCTACCCATATACCCTAAAGTCTTCGCCATGTAGAATAAAGCCTGATCATTATAGCCTTCATCCATTTCAAGCGCTTTCTGATAATTTCTTACCGCGCCATCATTTTCAATCGCCAAGAAACTCGCATCTCCCATTCTCATGTACGCATCTGTTTTCTTCTTCTTGTTAAGCGGTCCCAGTTGGAGATAAGTCCCAAAGGCATCTATTACCAACCCATGTGCTGCAATTGCGGCTTTCTCTGCTGCCACGCGTGACCTTCCTTCTAGCTTAGCAATTTTCTTTTGAGCAATTCTGGCTTTATCAACATAGCAGTAACCTATAATGTACTGAGCTTCTTGCTTCAATTTTGGAGACAAAGTAGAAGGTAATCGTCTAAATGCCTTGAATTCCGAAATAGCCTTGTCGTAATCCTTTTCACGGTAATGTGCGTCTGCATTCCAGAAAGCAGCTTTACCTGTGACCATAGGGTCGACTGGATACTTCTTTACTTTTTCAAAAGAAAGGTGGGCACCGTTGTAGTTGTTTTTAATAAAACGATCTACTCCCTGGTTAAAGGCTACCAACTGATACGCCATCTTCAACTTAATATCCTTATTTGGAATTTTATCAAGTGACGTTAGTGCCTTTTCATAGTTATTGGTGCTCGTATAAACATTCACCAGGTATTGGTAAACATCATCTCGTCTGTCAGAATTTGGATAGCGCTCAAGGTACATTTCAAATGCTTCCACCGCTTCATCGTAGGGGTTGATGTCGAGCTTATAGGATAGGATTGCGAAATTGTATAATGCATCTTCCTGAATAACAGGATTCGCATCAATGAATGCCGCCTCTTCAAATGCCGAACGCGCTGAAACTTTTTTATCTGCTTTCAATTGGCATTCGCCGATGTGATAATACGCCACTTGCCCAAGACTATCTTTGACCTTCTTTACACGATCAAACATTCGGATTGCCTCATCGCAACTTCCACTTCGATAATAAGCATATCCAAGTCTGTAATCTTCGTCGCGGGTAGTGTTCGATACTCTATTGTACTTCTCAAGGTAAGGAACTGCTTCTGCATATTTCCCCGTTCGATAGTACGCATCACCAATCAGGTGGTTTAGATCTTTTTCGTTGACTACTTTCCCATCTGCAGAAACGCGCTTCGCATATTCAGTTACTAGATCATATTTTCCCTGGAGGTAATAAATTTGAGCGATGTAATAAGCGACAACACTTCCGAATTTCTCATCGTCTTCTAATGCTAAGAAACCAGCGAGCGCTACTTCAAATTGATCATTTTGATAAGCGATGTGCGAATAATAATAAAGTGCTGGCTTCGCATATTGCGATGTTCCTCCTTTCACTTCATAGAAAGCGTCACGGGCTTTATCCATTTCTTCTTCCTGGAAATAGGAGTAACCTAACTTGAAATAAAACTCTTCTTCATCCTCTACTTCGACGTCCTGAACACTCAACTTATTAAACCATGCGAGTGCGTCCTTATATTTCTTCTTGTAGTAAAAAAATTTACCCAATCGGAAGTAGATCTCTTTCTTATAAATACTTTCTGGATAGTCATAATTGAACTGTTGCAGAAGATCAATTGCATCATTATTATAGAGCTCCAAGGCTGAAATTCCTTCGTAATAACGCGCCTTGATTTGCATCGGATCGTTGGTCGTGTTGAATTCATCAACAAACGCTCGAAAGGTTTTCCGCGCAGCTCCATACTGTTCTTTCTCGAACAAATCTTCTCCTCGGTAAAATTCTGCATAATCGCTGTTATACTTTTCAGTTGTTTGACTGAATGCAGTATTGCACAACGCAATTAATATGACAAGGATGTAATTTTTCATACACTATTACTTTTAATCCGTACTACGTATTAGAGGCTCTAATACTTAATCTGGTTTTTAGTCCGTTAAGGTGTTTTTAAGATGAAATTCGGTTTGGAACATCATATTAGAAACCACGTTAAAAGTAAATCACTTGAATGCGTATATGGAGAGGCGATTCTAAAGTTGTAAACGTTTTTCTGTTAAGATTATTTTAGAGTAGGCAAGAATGATGCCGTTCATTTCTCCAACTTTACTTTATCCTTTATGAGTAATGTAATTAAAATAGAAGCAGGCAAGATTTTACAAAACGGTATTCCCGTCTTGAAAAACGTCTCGTTAGAAATTCGCGATGATGAGTTCGTTTACCTTATAGGTAAGACTGGTAGCGGAAAGAGTAGCCTTTTGAAAATGTTGTATGGCGAACTAGATTTGGCCGAAGGAACAGGTAGTATTGTTGAGTTTGATTTAACAAAATTACGCCGTAGAGACATTCCAAAATTACGTCGAAAGGTTGGAATTGTATTTCAAGATTTCCAATTATTGACGGATCGGAATGTATTAAAAAACTTACTTTTTGTGATGGGTGCTTCTGGCTGGAAGGATAAAAAATTAATGACATCACGCGCCGAGGAGGTACTAAAGCTCGTCGGATTGAATGATAAATTGAATTCTATGCCCTTCGCATTATCTGGCGGGGAACAACAGCGTGTTTCAATCGCTCGAGCTTTATTAAATAAGCCCAAGGTGATTTTGGCGGATGAGCCTACTGGAAATCTCGACCCAGAAACTTCTGCTGAAATAATGCAATTACTCATTGCAGTTGCCAAAGAAGAACATGCCGCAATCGTAATGGCTACGCATGATATGTCTATGGTAGAAAAATATCCTGGTCGAATCCTTCGTGTTGAAGACAATGAGGTTAAGGAGGTCAATACGATGAATCAATTCGATCCGTTTACGCAGTTTTCTGCTGAGTAGATTCTCATTTAGTAAGCCTGCCGTTCTCGATACAATTTTTCTTCATTGCATTGTGAAAAATCACTCGAACTGACAGAGAAGAACTATCGTTTATCGAAGTGAGAAAAAAGGAATTATCAGTCAATTCGAGTAAATATCGATTAGAAATTGTATCGAGACCTGACACGTTAATGTGACCCGCTTTCTGCATCGGGCAATAATTGATCTATCCGCTTTTTAAGGTGTTAAACATGTGCCCTATCGAAACTCATACCCGCCAATCTTGCGTCCCATATAAATTCTACAATTCGCTCGCTTTCTAAGAATGAATAGTCAACTCCAAGATGCTCAACAAACAAGCCTGGACTACGATTACTTATTACAACTTTATTTCCAATAGGAAGGTCTATTGTGAGAAACTTTGAAACAAAGCCTTGTTTTTGCTAATGAATAGAACGTTTATCATCTACCTTGACGGGAACACTCAGCGTATACTTTCCACTTCTTGAGGTGATCGTTTCCATCAAGAGCTCTCCATATCTTTTTAACGATCACATTAATGTTTTTTCCCGTTTCACGGTTTTTGAGTTGTCCGCTGAGTTCTACGGTTAAGTTTTGCGCAGAAATAAAATTTATAATACTCAGGAAGATAATAATGCTGATTGCTCTCATAGTAAATTGCTTATTTAGATCACTGTTCAACTGAGTGATAATTTGGTTTAAACGAGCTATATTTTATGTTAATTAACTATTAGATAAATTCTGTCTCCCTACATTTTTTCTTCAACTTCTTTTTACAAAACAACTCGACCTGACAAATTTCTCGGTAACTTTCCTCTCGTATAAAAAACGACCTAGATGCTAAAATCAATTTTATTTGTTGGAGCTACACTCCTTTTCACTGCTGCGACAACTGCACAAGATGATTTCGAAGGAGAAATCAGATGGGGTGAGGCTTTCACTATAAAACGAAAGGAAGCCGATCCTCAACCAATAGGAACCACTAACGGTTCATTTTATTCAACAAAAACTAAACGCAGTGCGCTTTCTAATCACGGACAAGTGTTTTTACAAACGTTCAGTCTTGAGACCCTTTCATTAAGAGCAGAAGATGAACTTGATTTAGCGTACGGCGATTTTGACCTCTCCTTAATCAACAGCTTTGTATTTGGAGATAAGGTAGTTTTTATCACAACCTATACAGATAAATCCTCGAAGGAAAAATTCTATCTGCTTCATGAACTTAGCGGGGGAACGGCACTTGGAAAACCAATAGAATTGGCCAAGGTTGGCTGGACTCCAAAACGGTTGATTAGCACCAAGAAAAGTAGGGCTCAATCTGAGGATTCTGGAGAGTTTTCGTTTCGATTTGTGATTTCAGATGACGCGAAAACAATGATGATCAGTTACGATCTGCCTGGAAATAGCGGTACGCAAACGGTGCTAATCGATAAAGACCTGAATGAAGTTAGTCGTGGTGTAATTGATATTCCATTCGAAGAGTTTGAAGTTGTTCAGGGCCGCCTTTCAAATACTGGCCGTTTTTATACTGTTGGTTATGAGGTAGAAAAAGACGAAACTACAGGTTTAATCAAACGCGAAATTGATGTCGCTGGTGATTATCATGTGATGATTTATGATGCTGTTGATGGTAACCTTGTAGATTTCGACCTTGATATTGATCGTGACATTTCCTCCGTTGGAATCAAGATTCTAGCAGATGAAAGTTTCGTTACCTATGGGATGTATTCCAATTTTGATGCAAAAGGAATTTCTGGTGCCTTCTTCATGAAAGTTGATAAAAATCAAACTGTTTTGTTCACAGAATTGGATGAGTTCGCTGAGGATTTTATTACACAACATTGGACGGCTCGTCAAAAGAAGAAAGCGGAAAAAACAAAGAAGAAAAAGAATCCAAAAAAACAAGCTGAACCCTCTTTGTATAGTTATATCATGCATGATCTTGTCGTTAAAGACAACGGAGACATGGTCCTCTTAGCGGAACAGTATTACATGTACGTTACTTCTCACACATATACGGACGCTAATGGTGTATCGCGAACGACTTACACATACCACTACATCTACAATGATATTCTTGCCGTGAATTGCACTCCAGCTGGAGAGATCACTTGGAAAGAAAAAGTTAAGAAGCGTCAACATTCAATTAATGATGGTGGTTATTATTCTTCTTTCTTCACAATGATCCAAGGCGATAATATTCAGATGATCTACAATGATTCTGAGGCGAATATGGACGACGTTGATGAAGAAGATAAAAGTAAGCGTAAAGTAAGAAAGAATGGAGTTGCAGCTATTATCACTTTAGGTGCTGGTGGAAATATGTCACGTAAGACCTTCTTTGATTTCGATGAAGATGATAAACGGACGCTCGTTCCGAAAATGTGCGAGAAAATGAGTGATACTGAAATGCTCATCTATACCAAAGGTGCTAAGAAAAGTAGAATTTTGGGGTGGGTTAACATGGAATAATCACATCTTCCACATTGTAATTTATCTATGAAAAAAATCTTTTTTTTATTGACTCTTAATCTGTTAGTCTCTTCTAACGCTAGAAGTCAAGATACTTTGGCCTTATCTGCTTACGAAAGTGCTGTATCCTTCCTCGGTGACAACCTCTATACGAATAGAGTGTTTAATTTTCGTGTGCTTCCAAACTGGTTTCCAGATGACTCAGGTTTTTGGTATACAACAGACTCCCCTACAGGAACCGTGTATGAGCAATACAAGTATTCTTGGCCTGATACGGCTCCATTATTTGATCATGAAAAGTTGGCTGACATTCTAGGTTTGCTATTGAATGAAAGTTTTGATGCAGACGATCTTCCCATTTCCAAATTAACCTACATCGATGCAAACTTGCTGGAGTTTACCATCAATAATGTTGAATATGCCTATGCAATCGATGCGGATTCGGTGAGTCAGAAAATTACAATTCCTCCGGCTCCAGAAATCAGTGGTCATCATAGTATGTCTCCAGATAGCAGTTGGATAGCCTATACAGAGAACTACAACCTCTTCATCAAATCTAGTTCAACTGGAGAAATACGACAATTGAGTACCTCCGGAATTAAAAATTACGAGTATGGCTCCATGTATGGATGGGGCGATATCATGGAAGGCGAAAGTGATGAACGCCCCGAACATTTCTATGCCGAATGGTCGGAAGATGGTAAATGGATCATGACCATGTTATGCGACCTCAGAAGTGCTCAAAAGATGTATCTCTTAGACCATAGTTTCGAAGATATTTATCGGCCTAAGCTTCTCTCTTATTATCGAGGTTCCCCTGGGGATACAGCGATGGTTTATCACACTCCAGTATTCTTTAACGTTCCAACAGGTGAAGAAGTACATATTGATTTACCTAGAACAACACATATCAATCCTTATGATGTTGCGCTATCGACCAATTCTGAAGAAATTTATCTCATAAAGCTCGAGCGGGGTTATAAGACCATGAATATTTACCGTTTTAATCTTGCGAGCAAGCAGCGAGAATTAATTTATACTGAAACGTCTGAAACTAATATTGATGCGTTCGATTATGAGGAAACCAGCGACCATCAAACATTATTCATTTTATCAGAAAAAAGTGGCTGGAGACAGCTCTATTCATTTGGTCTAGCGTCACAAAAAGAAATTGCTATTACTGACGGCTCATACTATATAAACAGCATTGAATATGTCGATGAAATCAATGAGAAGCTCTATTTCTTAGCCTCGGGGAAAGAACCCGGCGTGAATCCATACTTCCAAAACCTATACAGTATTTCCTTTGACGGTAAAGACCTTAAATTGTTGACTTCTACAGATTATCATCATGAAATTGATATTTCGCCTGATAGTGCACATTTCGTGGACAATGCCTCTACCATTTCTGATCCAACGAGGTCATCGTTAAACCTTCTAAGCACAGGTGAGGATGTGCATAAAATTCGTAGGGCGGATATTTCAAATTTGGGAAAATGGATACCTCCAGTAGCGTTTAGTACAATTGGAAGGAATGGAACGAGTACTATTTACGGAGCACTTTACAAGCCAACTAGTTTTGACGAGAATAAATCTTATCCAATTATTGATGCAAGCTATACAGGACCGCATACTCAGGTATTTCCAAAATCTTTTCGCCGTGCCTTTCACCTGCAAGCATTAGCAGAATTAGGATTCATTGTCGTTTGCATCGATGGACTTGGGTCTTCTGGTCGATCTAAAGCTTTTCATGACTATTCATACAGAAATCTAGGTGGTAATTTGGAAGATCATGTGCTCGCAATTCAGCGTTTAGGAAGAAAACATAATTGGATTGATACAAATCGAGTCGGTATCTATGGCCATTCTGCTGGTGGTTACGACGCTGGACATGCAATGTTGCAATTTCCTGATTTTTATAAGGTCGCGGTGGCAAGTTCTGGGGATCATGATCATAGAATGGAAAAGGCTTGGTGGCCAGAAATGTATATGGGCTGGCCTGTAGATTCTGCCTATCATCAGCAATCGAATGTAACAATGGCAGGAAACTTGAAAGGTAAATTACTGCTCGTTCATGGAGGGATTGATGAGAATGTAAACCCCTCGGCGACTTTTAAATTAGCCGATGCATTAGTTATGGCGGACAAAAAATTTGATCTACTAATACTGCCAAGCCAACGCCATGGA
This sequence comes from Flavobacteriaceae bacterium, assembly GCA_047624355.1. GTDB lineage: Bacteria > Bacteroidota > Bacteroidia > Flavobacteriales_D > Crocinitomicaceae > UBA4466. Next base: position 25,084 of record JBLHPQ010000004.1, read on the forward strand.
TATGTTGGTCAATACCGCTCCTATTTCACTAAAATACGCTGGAATTATTTTGTAGAACACCTCCTAGGCGTTAAATCGAGATGGGAAATTCCCTTCAATTAATCTATGATTCTATCTACCCCTCGTACTCTTTGTCGTCCATTATGTGAAGCTGACTTTGAAGCTATTCTCAAAATGTATGCCGAGCCAGATTCACATAAATTCGTGGCTCCTTTAAAAGGAAAGTCTATAGAAGAATACCGTGCCTTTCTGACTAAGAAATTGGAGAACAATGAATCGGACGTAGGCTTCTGGTCGATTTTCTTGGTTGAATCTAATGAGTTGATCGGCACTGCAAACTTGAATCGATTTCAAAACACAGAAATGTACCACATTGGCTGCCATTTAAAAAGGTCTTGGTGGGGACAAGGTTACGCCTATGAGGTATTAACAGAACTGCGCGATTTTGGTTTTAATTCGCAAAATTTAACTGAAATTTACGGAATTATTGAAAAAGAACACACTGTTTCTGCTCAACTGATGCAAAAAATGGGGTTCAAACTGTTCGAAGAAAGAACGCTTGATGGGTCACAATTGCACTTTTTTAGGTCTTCAATCTGAGGCAACGGATCTCTTTTCTATCCTTGATAACTGTGGCTATCTATTCGAAGAAGAAGCTATTCGAGCTAATCTCCTTATTTCCCCAACTAATGACAAGCCTTTCTCGTCTGGGTAAGTAGAACTATAGCACAATAACCATTTCATGAAATCTTTGTTGAAAATCACAATCAATCCGAACCGCATTTATGGCTAAGACATATTGCGTGTTGTTGCGATCTTATTTGTGGTTTTAGGAAATGGAGCAGATTTGTATTCGGAACCCATTGCAAGCTTTAGTCAGTATATCAACTTTGACGGCGTTTCCTTTTCTTCGTATTGAGCGGGTTTTTAATTGGATCGATACTGATTCGAACATTAGAAGATACGTCGAGTAATCGCAGACAGCTCTTAAATTTTTAGATTCGACTACGAAACGGCACGCTTGCAAATTACTTTTTAATTCTAATTACCCTGATCACTCTTTCCGCCACAATTGAAGGAAGTTTCGACTTCGTCCACATTAAAAGCCTCTTTTATTTTAGTCAAAACCTCTATTCGCAGAACGTTTTCTTCTTCCCTGAAGCATGGAGCCTTAGTATCGAAGAGTGGTTTTATCTACTCGTGCCAATTGCACTATTTACTGGTGTACGCATTTTCAAACTACGCACAAAACTCGTCGTTTTACTTACCAGTATTTTAATCATCACTTATTTGCGCTTTCACCGTTTCAATTCTACACCACTTATCAAGGGAATGGTTTACAGGGACTTAGCCCTTTCTCAAGATCGTATTTATGCGACTGGACAGTTTAATCTATGGGGTTATTGCGGCTTACCTGATGTACTATTGGTTTGCGTTATGGTAAAAAAGGAAGCTGCTCGTCTTTTTTATTGGCGTTCTCATCCTAATAGCCCAGCGCCATTTTTCTATGGGAAGCGATGGCACTAAATGCAGATCTGCAGGTGATTTTTCAATCAATTGCGTTTTGGACTATTTGGGAACGAAATTCACCTCATACATATTCGTCCAGTATTTACCCGTCATATACGTTTTCCCTGTTTCAATGTTGTAGGCTATTCCATTGAGAACTCCGCCTTGACCATTTGTTCCATTCACAAGCGTTGAAGCATCTATTGATTTCAAAACTTTTCCAGTTCTTGGGTCGATTACCACTGCGATCGATGTCTGCCATACATTCGCATAGATGAGTCCATCAATAAATTCTAGTTCATTCAGATTAGAAATCGGTCCCGTATTGTCGTAGACTTCAAGTGTTCGCTCAATTTCAAAGTTGTCTGGGTTTCTGAAAGTAATTCGTTCAGATCCGTTCGACATTATCAGTGATTTTCCGTCATTGCAGAGCCCCCAGCCTTCGCCAATATATTGAAACTCTGATATGTTTCCATGAACATTATTGACATCATAGACATAGCATACCTGACTTTGCCATGTTAACTGGTAGAGTTTATCGTTTAAAATTGTTATTCCCTCTCCGAAACGTGTTGGCCCAAGGCTCATAAATTTACCTTCTATCCACTTCCCAGATTCGAGTTCAACTTCAGCAACATTTGTTTTTCCCTGCCGGCCTGGATCACCTGTTCCTTCAAACAGTCTTCCGTTATAGAATTCCAATCCTTGTGTAAAGCTAGAGGATAAATGCGGATGTGTTTTTACTATTTCCACGGCTAAAACCTCAGGTTCAATGTCTGATAGAACGCGTAACATCAAGTAATCAGTATCCGTGTTACCATTACTATCTGTTGCCCTAAGCGTAAGCCTGTGAGCGCCCATTAACGACTCTTCACCTTTCAAGTTATACGTAACCGATCCTTTCGGTGAATCCCAAGAATCTACAACTGAGTTATCCAGCAATAGTTCCAATTTGACAATCGGTTGAAGAATTTTTGCTTTCAGATCAATTTTATCACCGATATGCATGGCAAGGTTATCTTGATCAAAAGAAAATTCAGCTAAAGGACTATCGTCTTCCACCGAATTCGAATTAATCAGTGGCATGATTAATAATGTAGCACCAACAAGAATAATTAACCCTATAATAACTTTCTTTTTCATTCTCTATTTGATTGCATTTAACGCTTCACGCGCGCTTATTCCGGAGTGCGTCGCTGTATAAACCACTTTACTGTTTTTCAATACAATTACCTGAGGTGACTGGTGTATGACACCCGTTATTGCAGCTATTTCTTGCGAAATATTTCTATAATTCAGCAAGTCTAAATAGTAAATGCCTATTTCTTCCTCTGTTCCTTCCCATCCTCTTTGAAAGCCTGACATGGCCATTGATGAAATTCCACAACTCGTACTGTGTTTAAACAGTAACACCGGTTTATCTGATGAGGAATTTATTACTTCCTTCAATTGATCAATGGAGGTAAGAGGTTGCCAAGGAAGGCCCTTCTTACTACTCTCGCTATCATTACTTTTACTAAACCAGCCCATATCTTATATTTCAGGTGTGAATTGTTTTAAAAATCTCAGGTCATTCTCGGAATACAAACGTAAATCGTTCACTCTATATTTCAATTGAGCAATCCGTTCTACCCCCATTCCAAATGCATATCCTGTGTACTCTTTACTATCAATATTGCTCGCCTCTAATACATCTGGATCTACCATCCCGCATCCTAAGATCTCTAACCACCCTGAATACTTACAAACATTACATCCCTTTCCACTGCATATTGTACAGGAGATATCAACTTCAGCGCTTGGTTCTGTAAATGGAAAATACGATGGACGCAATCTAATTTGCGCTTTCTCACCGAACATTTCCTGTGCAAAGTACAAAAGCGTCTGCTTTAAGTCGGCAAATGAAACATCCTTGTCAATATATAACCCTTCAACTTGATGGAAGAAGCAATGTGCTCTCGCCGAAATCGCCTCATTCCTATATACTCTTCCCGGTGAAATGGTACGAATAGGAGGTTTTGAATTTTCCATAACACGGACTTGAACAGATGAAGTATGTGTACGTAACGCCATCTCTTTTTCTCCTTTTTCGATGAAAAAAGTGTCTTGCATATCTCTTGCCGGATGTTCTGGTGGAAAGTTCAAAGCAGAGAAATTATGCCAATCATCTTCAATTTCCGGCCCTTCTGACACTGAGAATCCAATTCTACTGAAAATTTCTATTATTTCACTTCGAACAATTGAAAGGGGGTGGCGCGCACCTATTTCTACCTGATCGCCAGGTCTAGACAAGTCTAATTTCTGAATATCTCCCTTCGAATCTTCCAAGCGATCCTTTGCTTTGTCAAACGTATCCTGAGCAAAATCCCTTAGTCCATTGAGCAATTGACCAGCAGCTCTTTTTTCCTCATTCGGAACCGTTTTTAACTCTCCAAACAGCTGTTTTACAACACTTTTAGTGCCAAGGTACTTTATTCTAAAGTCCTCTAATTGTTGCGTTGACGAGATGATATAATCACCTATCTCTGCTTTAATTGTATTAATCTTTTCGTTCATTTCTTTGTCTAGTCAGCCAACTTTTACCCCTGAATGTTCGTTTTACCAATAGAATCTGGTACTAACTGTAACATTTTGGTGTAGTTAGTTGTTTATGTAACAAAACTGTGTTCTGCGCGTACGAAGTTAAGAATTCAGCAGTAAACTGTTTTACTGAATGTGATTTTTAGCTTATATTTGGAGACTATCATCATAATACACTATGAATAAGGCACGAAAAATAGGATTGTTGTTGTTTGTTTGTTTGTCAGTTGGATTTATCCAATCATGTAAAAACAAGGAACCATCTGGAGTAAAAATATTTGTTCGTTCGGCGAGCAATGAATTAGTTGAAGGAGCAAAGGTTATTATCATTGGCGATATTAATTCTAATCCTGAGACACTTGAATACGTAGATACTCTTGTAACAAATGAGTCTGGGTTTGCATCGTTTAACTTGAAGGCATATTTCGATATTGCTGGGGACGATAATGTTATCGCTTATTTCGATATCATAGCGAAGACGGACACAAAACAGACAAATGGGTATATTCGAAGTCGCTCACACACTACTGCAGTTGAAACTGTCTATCTACCAAACTAAAAAGAATCATCATGAAATTAAATAAGTTCTTTACGTTCAGTCTTTTCGCTCTCTTAATAGGAGTGACATTCGTTTCTTGCAGAAAGAAAGAAGATACCATCGCCGTAATCAAAGTACTTGATGCGAATAACCAAGTGGTTATTGGAGCTACTGTAATTCTTTACGGACAATCAACGACAAATCAGCCATCGAGCGTTGATTTATACGATACTACTCAGACGAATTCTGCAGGTGAAGCGAGTTTCAACTTCAACGAGGTTTACCAATTAGGTCAAGCTGGTGTTGCTGTTTTGAATATAGACGTGAATAGCGGATCCTTATCAGGACAAGGAATTATTAAAATTGAACAGGAAACGACAACTACGGAAACCGTTTTTGTACAATAGCATAGATGCTGAAAAAGGAAGGGGTGTCGAATTTATTCGGCGCCTTTTTTCATGCCCAAAATTTTCCGCTGCTACTTTCTTGTTCTTCTCAGCCATGCTGGAAGTAAGAACGATCCAATAAATAAGTAGGGAAAGTACGAGATCAAGCGCCATAGAATTGCGAGGCCAGCTAAAAGGATTGCCGATGAGCTAAAGGAGGCCAATAATTCCCCAAATGCGAACTCTGCAACGCCACTTCCTCCCGGAGTTGGACTAACTAACATGAACAGCCACAGAACCAATTGCTGCCCCAAAATCTTTATGTTGTCGATAAATCCTAAATCGAGAAAAGCATTTAAAATAGCATTGATAACCAAATAACGTGAAATCCAGCTTCCAATAGTCGTCATAAACACCTTCACCCAATAAGCTCGTGACTCCTGTTTGAATTCGTTAGAAGCCTTTTCAATGTCTTTCCCCCACTCCTTAGCTATAAACTTCCATCGTTTCAAAAATGGTAACCGAAAGATGAATAACAAGAAGCGCGTCGCGAGTTTAGGGTACCAGAAAATGGTTAGATAGAGCAGCGTACAGATGAAAAATATGACACCAAATCCGCTCCAAAACCACCAAGTGAGCGCAACAGAACTTCCCTGATCGGCTGGAAATAACTCACTATGATGAACAAATAAAAACACCAGTGGAATCATCACAACATAGAACAAATTGTCCATAAAAGCAGTGATTATTACAATCGCTGTTGCCTTCCCAAAGGGGATTGTTTCTCGATTCAAGATAAACATTGCAACGGCCGCTCCGCCTACAACTCCTGGCGATAATGCTGAGGCAAACTCCCAGAGCATAATCACATAAAATGCTGCTTTCCAACCAAGTTGATTATGTGTTAATAGTCGAATCCTAAGCATGTAAAAGAAATCTCGAAAGACCATGAAAACAAGCGCGGCAATCATCCACAACCAAGAGGATGTCGTCCAATTTACCTGATTTAAAGCATCAGAAACTGTTTGAACTCGAAAGGATCCTATTTTGCTTATTTTGAAATCATTGGCCTCATGTGTATCAACGGTATTATTTTGATTTCCATCCACCCATTCGTGCGTTCCGCTTCCATCACTGACCTCAACATATTGTACTTGAGAAACGCTCCGATAAAGCATCCAAGAAGAAATACTCAAGCCTATGATTAATGCAATTGCTATTTTCCATCCACTGAAAGCCGATTTAATCGGCGACTTCATGGCGTTGTTGAATTTGGAATCAATTGAATTTCAACTTCCCAATTGGCGCGAATCTTTGATGGCGTAGAAAATTGATCAACCTTCTCTGGTTGGATTCTCTGTTCTAAATCACCAACATCCCACTGATTGTTGTAATTATCATCATGGATCACCTTAAACGTATAGGTTCCTGGCAACAATTCAGGAATGATTACTCGTTCTACCATATCAGGAGCCTTCAAATCAAGTTCATCAACAAGCTTTCCTCCTCTCAATACTTGCAAAAGTATCGACTTCGTGTAGTGACTGAGGTCCAGTGAGAAAGAGCCGTATCTCTTTGAGGAGTTTAGCTTAACGGTTGCATCAAAGGCTAAACTTTGGCCATTGACCGTTTTCACAGCACCCGCATCAAAATGAAGAAGGTATACACTTGTTTTGTTGCGTGGAAAATTAAATGTCACCTTATTTTTTGAATGACCTATAAAGGTTGAAAATTCAGTAGAGTCTTCTTCATGCCGGATTGTTATCAGTTTTCCATCAACTTCAGTAATGATATCGTTGAAAATTAGTTCAACTGAATCACTAGGAGAAAAAACCCCATTGTCGGGAAGTGTCATTCTGATTTCGCCTTTTTTCTGGGCTTCAACTACACGATAAGTGGCAGTGTCTGTAAAGCTCTCGTCTGAGTAAACAATTTCACCCAAACCTGTTTTTAATTGCTTCGAATCAACAAATAGCTCGATGGTCTTCTCTTCGAGGATCGAATAGTTGTCGGCTTCTACCTTAGTTCCATCCAAATACAAAACCTCCTTCTCAATAGGTTGATTCATCTCAATAATAAGACTCGCGGGTGCCTTAAAGTTGACAGAAATGATCTCAGGCTCTTCTCGAGGCGTAAATAGTCGAAATGGTAGCGATTCATTGTAGCTAGAATCAAGCTTTATTAGTGAGTCTTCAAAGAACGCTATTGCTTCATCATCCTGTGGCTTTAGATCTCCATTTTCATCCTCGAAGGCAATAATCTTATAGTTACGTGCCTTGAGGTAACGCAATTTCGCTCGACCTGAGTTATCCGTTTGTGCAAAATTCAAAATTGACCCGTTTGCGGGATCGTAGAGCGCAATAAGCACGTCTTTTTTAAGTTCGTTCGTCCAAGCATCTACAACAGAAACAGAATAAGATAATGAATCGAGTGTTGGGCCTGTTGAAAAGACATATTGCATAATCGAATCGTTTCCCTCTGAAAGATCCTTGATTGCTCGATTCATGTAAATAGCATACGTCGTGTTTGCTTCTAGATCTTCTTCCCAATCTAGGAAGAGCGTTTTTCCTTTAACACTTGATTGAATTTTAGCATGTGGAGGAACGATCGTTATGTTCTGTGCGGGGCTGTTCAATTTAATGTACTCATCAAAAGGTATATTGACATGCTTAGCGGTGAAAAACAATGAAGCATTTTCCGGAGAAACTTCGTTTTCGATCGGTTTAGGGGCATGGATATCTTCATCACCTCCCGAGATTGTGCCAACTTGAGCACATCCCGCAAGAAGCAGAACCAAGTAGATAATTAAATAACGGTAACTAGCCATTCGCACAATTCATTAAGGTATTTCGCGTCAATTGCATCAAAAGTAGCGAATTCATCACTATCCACATCAAGAACGGCAATTACCTCCTTATCGCGTATCAGTGGGACAACTATTTCACTTTTCGAACTAGAACTACAGGTAATATGACCTGGGAACTGATCTACATCATCCACAATGATCGTTTGAGCCTCTTCCCAGCTCTTCCCGCAAACGCCTCTTCCCAGCTGGATTCTTGTGCATGCAATAGGCCCCTGGAATGGCCCTAAGACGAGTTCATCTTCTTTTACAATGTAGAATCCAACCCAAAGAAAATTAAACGTTGTTGAGAGCGCCGCAGAAACATTTGCAAGGTTGGCGATAACGTCCTTTTCATCACCCACTAACCCCTTGATTTGTGCTAAGATGTTTGAATAAACAGCTTCCTTTGACCCTGATACTTGAACTAATTCCTCTGCCATTAGTGTAATTTATACAAAGTTGAGTTTTTTGTTTTTAATCTCCAATTTTTCACTAACTTGAATGGAGCACTAATAAAAATGACCACAAGAAATACTAAATGTTAGATAAAGTAAACCTTGAGAAAATTCTATTTCTCGACATCGAAACTGTTCCACAAACCTATGAGTTTAGTAAGCTTGAGGACAAAACCCGAGAACTGTTTGAATCGAAAACACGTTTCCAACAGAATGAAGAACGCTCCTTTGAGCAATTGTATGAAATGCGCGGAGGAATCTTCGCTGAGTTCGGTAAAATCGTCTGTATTTCCGTTGGATTTATCACTAAAAGTTCAACAGGGAAGCAAATTAGAATGAAGTCCTTCTACCACGAAGATGAAGAAACACTTCTGAATCAATTCAAGTCGCTTTTAGATGAACATTATAATTCTCCCTACAGTATACTTTGTGGTCATAATGCCAAAGAATTTGATTTTCCATATATCTGCCGGCGGATGCTCATCCTTGGCATTAAACTACCTTTTGCACTTAATATTGCTGGGAAAAAGCCGTGGGAAATACCTCATCTAGATACCATGGAACTATGGAAGTTTGGCGATTTTAAGGCCTATACTTCATTAGCGCTGCTCTGTCACGTCTTCGAAATTCCAACACCTAAAGATGATATTTCTGGCGCTGATGTTGCACGCGTCTATTTTGAAGACAAGGATTTGGAACGCATTAAAGTTTACTGTGAAAAAGATGTTGTTGCCCTAATTCAATTATTCGTGAAGATGCAAGGTGAAGCATTAGTGGAAGAAGGAGAGATTCATTATTCTTAACGAGTCGTGGCTATATAATCGTCCTCGCCAATGGAAAAGTACTGAATAAAAAAGGTTTAATTTATTGCTGCTCACCAGTTTCAATGGGTATTCGAAATTGCGCCTTTCTCAGGTTTAGACAGAGACATCAATCAATACTGTCAATCGAAAAAATACAGTAACTTTAAAGATAGATCGTCTTTTTTGATGTTGTCTCTTGTTCAATTTTGATGATCCCATTAGAAGTGCTCCCTTCCTTGGTAACCTCAATTTCAAGCACAGCAACCCCTGCCTGTCCTAATTGATAAACATCATTGAAGTTATAGCGGATCACTCCATTTATATCTGTTTGTCCTTCCATTTCCAGCGCCGCATTTGAATTCGGTTCGTAAGGTGGATTCGTATAAAGCCGCACAGTAGCATTTGGCACAACCACATTAGCACTTGTTCTTACATAGATTTCGACGATCGTGTCTTCCTTTTTACGACAGCTTGAGGCCGTAAGAATTAGTAAACACAATAAGATCAGTTTTGATGCAGAAAATTTCATAGCGCGCGTTTTTATTGATTAGCGAGCTCAACTTAGCAACCGAGCTCTAAGTATATAACAATTTTGAGTGCTGGAATGTTACAAGTTGGAACTGTAGGACTAGAACTATTAACTGATGCAAGGAAGACTGGGAGACGAAAAACGAGCAAAGCCGTCTAACGCTTTAGTTGTTGAAGTAGAACTGATAGGATGAACTTGTCGCAACAATGACGAGCACATAAATCATTTGAGAAAGCTCAACCACTTGTGATACTCCGAGGGCGATTCCACTGGCTGCCACAATTAGTAAAAACGCTCGCAAGTGCGCTTTCCATATTTCCGCATGGATGAGCGTACGAAATTTTGCAGGCATTAAAAAGGATGTCTTATACTGTAGATAAGCTCCATATGCAATGAACGGTGCGAGCAAATAACCCTGTTGCATTCCGAGTTCTTCATAGGTCCAAAAATCAATGAGTTCCTGTTTAAAATCAATTCCAGGCTGGATAAAAGACATGGCAGCATGAATTGAAATGACCGATACAAGAAGCATTAACGCACTCTGAATACCAAATGAAAAGCGCTCTTTCTTTCCTTTTCCGTAATATTCAATTGATTTTCGCGATTTAAAATGAATAATCACCTCTGATGCGATCATGTCTAAAAGATAGAAAAGGAGAATAAAGTATAAGCCCCAGTCCCAAAAGAAGAATCCGCCTAATGGAATAATCGCATCACCTACAAGTTGGATGTATTTAGGACTTATCCTCACAAGAAGCGAATGCTGTCGGCATACTCACGTGACAAAATAAAATCTTCGTCATATTTCAAAGCTCGTCCGAATGAAAGGAGTGCTTGAGATTTTTGCCCATCTAAATCGTAGCAAACGCCCATATTATGATGAGCCTCAACGAGTCGGGGCTCTACGTAAGTTGCCCTTCCATAGAAATAAATTGCGCTATCCAAATCCCGTTTCAAGAATTGTTTCATTGATCCAAGCTGAAAATATGCCTGTGCAGCATAGTAGTCAGAACTGTCTTTAACCATTTCTCTGTACATTTCAAGCGCCTCCTCTTCCTGTCCGAAATGCTGTTTCGCATAGGCCAATGAATAAAACGCTTCTATATTTCCAGGTAAGAGCTCCATGGCTGTTTCAAAATATTGAATGCATATTGGGTTTTCATCTGATTGATAGATGACACCGAGCATAATATACGCTTCAAAAAATTCCGGATCCTGCTGTATCGCCGTCTCATAAGATGATTTCATCAACTCAGTATTCCCTAGAACACGGTAAATCGAACCTTTCATGATATAAGCATCTCGAAACTTAGAATCAATTTTTAACGCGTTATTGATGTATGAAAACGCTTTATCAAAATCTTGCTGCTGGCTAAACGTTGATGCAACAGCTACTAATAATTCTGTGTTCTTAGCGTCCTTAGAAAGGAGGTTTTGAAAGTGGCGCTGTGCCACATATACATCCGCTACTGATCTCTCTGGGCGATTGTTTAGAACATCAGCGTAAAGTTTTTCAACCACTCGATCTGCGCTATCTAATCTAAATGCTGTCGCCGCATCTGAATAGGCATGAATGAAATCCTGTTTCTCAAGGCTTATTCTACCCCTCTCAGCAAATAACAAAGCGCTATCGGGATACTGTTCGATTAACTTATCTAAGGAAATGTCCTTTGCCGTAGTAACCTCTTCTGCATCTCCACAAGAAAATAACAAAAAGGTCAACAATAAACACACTACACTAACTACTGATATTCTCATACTACAAACTTATAATGATTTTTCGAATTACTCGACCGTTTTACTAGATCAGTGAAGCCATTCACAGGATTGTTACAACATGTCAACAAAAACCTTAAATTTGCGCTATGAAATTATGGAAACCTCTTCTCATAGTTGTAGCACTTTTATTGATCACGGATGTAGCTCTTGGACAGGGTTGTTCACAATGTAAACTTCTTGCAGAACAAGCTAGCGGAAACTTCAATGAAGTAGATGAAACATCCTTTGGGCACAATATCAATTATGGAATAATGTTATTAATGACACTTCCATATATATTATTGTTCGTTTTCTTTCGCAAACAAATTGCGGGGCTCTTTAAGAAATTAACTTCACGGCCTAGTTCCAACAATAGTAGCGTGGACTCATAGCCTCAATGGAATAAAGGGCATGCAGCCTACTTTATCCACTACATTCTTCTTTTCTTTGTTTTGAACAGCGCATGATGCTTATTCACATAGGACAATGAGAATTCAAGTGATCCACCGCGGTATGCTTTTCGAAGCGCAGACAAGGTGACATCATAGGACATTCCGAATTGAAAGCCTTGCCACTCTATCATAACAGAAGGAATAATTGCATCCTTGAGTCGAGTATAAACACCAAATCCGAAAAAGGCATTTTGAGATAGCCCAGTGATTTTCGTTCCATTTTCAAAACGATAGCGAATCATGGTTCCAATTAATGTTTCGAAGTGACCTCCTTGCCAGAATTGGACCGCCGAACCATCGACAGCAAATTTAGACCCTGCGATATCTGTTACAAAACCAAGGTGACCAACAAATTTTCTATGCAACTGATCTGTACTTCCATTCATGTATTTCAACAATGGTTTGTTCAGGTGATACCCAGCGATTCCGACTTGAATTTTGAGCTTATTATTTCTTGAGAATGTACTCTGGCCTCCATCATAAACATAATAGAGTCCAGCAGAAGCATCCATGTACGTGAACGAAGTTACTGTATTCGCTTCACCACTTATGATTGTCGGATCAAACGCAGCTCCATCCCATTGATTTAGGAAAGAAACTCCAGATAAATCCGCTTTTCTTTGGCCGAACCCACCTTGCACTCCAGCAGATAAAGTACTTCCCGAACCAACAGGTAGTATTCCACTCACGGTTAATGCTCCAGATTGATTTCCAAACTTAGAATCGCCACCTATATCATTGTAAAATAACAACCCTACCCCCATATGAGCTTGGTCGTTACGCGGTGCCTTCCATATATTGGCATCTACGGCAATGTTGGTCGTCATAAATTGAGTTCCTGCCCCAAGCCATTGATTTCTATGGTTGATAATTGCCCTTTCCCATCCGTCAAAGACCCCTGCCGCTGCCGGATTGATCAATAAAGGAGTTTGAGCAGTCTGAGCGAAATGCAAATCTTGTGCGCTTAAAGTATGAAGCGCACAGATTGCAACCACTAACGTTACTATCTTTTTCATACTACTTAATTACAGTGATATTTCCAGAATGCCACTCACGTAGCCCATTCGTATAGACGACTTCATACATATAAGGGTATACCCCAGCATTCACTGGTTCACCATTAAATGTTCCATCCCATTCTAGGTTAGTATCTGTAGAATGAACCATTCTATTCCCCCATCGATCGTACACATAGAACGTAAACGAAGCAACATCCGTTCCTACAATAATTGAGAAAACCTCGTTGCTATTGTCACCATTCGGGCTAAAGCCTGTTGGTACATAAATCCCATCTCCTGATGCCCCTGGATCAATTGGTGGTGCTGGTGGTGGCGGTGGTGGTCCATCAGGAATAAATATTGCTGTAATGGATTCGGGCCCAGTAATCATAATTCCATTTGTATCGGACACATCAGCATTGATCATTGGGCCTGTGGTATATTCCCAATGGTCAAATGTAAATCCTGTAAATGCTCTAGCAATCGTATTGGTTTGAATTCCACCATAATAGCTTGAAGACCATGGATAATTATCAACCCAAATCGAGTTTACTTTAATTTCTCCTGCTCCTGGAGGGCTGACATCAAACGTTACATTGTAAGGTCCTGTTAGATCGTAGCAGCCAATTAATCCCGTTTCTAAGGCAGTACATCTTAAATCAATAAAGTCTTTAAGTGATTGTACTGCTGCTTGCCAACCGCCATAAGTTCCTCCCCACTTCGCAATTTGCGCTGGCATTTCAGGTTCAATCACGTTGATCATACTATCCAACAATTGATTCATGTATACACATGAAAAATTTGTGTTTACCATATCAATGTAGCGCGTAATGTAATATTGTTCCACCTCTGGAACGTCTGCCATCAGCTTCACCAAAATATCCGTGTGTCCTTGATTTCCTGGATTTGGTAAATTTTCTACATTACAAGGATCAGCATTTGCCGATGGATCTGGAATTCCTGTATAGTTAATGTAATGTCCGAACGTAGCGTCCATATCCCAAAGGGTATAGCGCCATTTCTTTTTATCACCAGCGGGATCTGTTCCTCTCCACCAAGCTGTATTCCAATTCAACCAATCCTGTGAAACAACGTAAGAGTTAAAGACAAAGTAATCACACAATGATTTCCAGTTTAATTCGCCGTCTACATAGGCATAGTTTGCCGGAATACTGAGGTCATTAGATAAAATGTACGTTACTAATCCGTCCCAGTCTGATTGAGCGGTTGGTGCACCGTACTCTTCCCAAGTGGCTCCCCATGTTTTTAAGTATTGCAAATCAAATTTACCTTGATCGTAGTTAAAATCCGTAAAATCATGATCATCAATCTTCTCACGTAATTCATATACTCCCCAGTACTCTCCATTGAGATAAAGTACACATGGTCGCCAAGTACGCTCATTCATTTTTAAATCTGCCCTATCGGATAGGGTATGCACAAAGGCATCGCGAATATGTGCGCCATCTTCTGCAGGGTAATTATCATTCGCCGCGGGCTTTAAAATCAATCGTTGAAAATCTGTTCTCGGTTTATTTGTAAAAATTTGGTGTTCAATATCTCCATTGTACCCAAACTGATCACGCATGATTAAATCAAATCCACGTTGGTTATATGCCCAAGAATCATTTCCGTGCTTATTGAAATCTCCTTCCCCTTCATCTATAAATGATCCGTCTTCTTCAAATAGTTCGACAGCACCAATACTGTTTCCTCCCCAACCATTTCCATTAGCGATGAGATCATATATTTCATCTGAACAAACAGAAACTACAGGTAAAGTATGCGTGGCATCGATAAAATAGGTGTTTGTTTCAGTGAAACTAGGTTCTCCCGTTCCAAACGCTGCCGCTCTCAACACTGAAGTAGCGGGTATTGAAACAGCTCCTCCATAGATAGCAGAAGCTCCAGATGGAGTAGATCCATCAGTTGTGTAACGAATTATTGCTCCAGCTTCAGCACATACTATTGTTACTGTTTGAGCTCCAACATAGAATCCGGGATTCAAAAGCATTACTGGTTTCGGAGTATAAAAAGGTTGAGCACCAACATTTGTGCTGCTTGGAGTAGGATTTAAAAAGAGTTTCCAATCTGCTGCGCCATCTGTAGATCTACCTACTGAATGATCTTCCTTGGTCATGTTGACCATTTTCACTGAGTCGATCACATTACCAATAGCATTTGAAAGCATAATTGTTTCTCCTTTCGTCTGCGTCAAAGAGAAGTTCGGGTGAAGTTCACCTCCAGACACAGTATTGCGCTTAGAGCATTGAACCATCATGTATCCTCCTGCAGGAATTGCATTTCCAGCCGGCACTGCCCATTTAAGAGGTGTTCCAGCTTTGTCTGATAAATAAAATCCTGAAATATCAACGGATGCTCCTGTTGGATTATGGAGTTCAATCCAATCTTCCCGTTCGCCGAATGCATCTGTAGGTCCGCTCACATTAGAACAGGAGTATTCATTAATAACTACTTGCGATGACGCTGAAAATGAAATTAGAAAAAGAATGACAACGGATAGAAACCGCTTAGTTTTTTTTGGTAGCATAACATTTTTTTTGTTGAGATATCAATCTCATGGAGAGAGTATTCACCCAATATTACAACATTTACAGGGATTTTGGTATATTGCCGACGTGGAAAACGGCCTAATGGTTGAAAACCCAACAAGATCTTTTAATGTTTTAAACTATTTCTAAGCTATGACTAAACGAATCTATTCCGTATTTCTATTCTCCGCTTTTATTGCTAGCCTTTTCCTTTTTCAATCATGTTCAAAGGTAGAAGGGCCAGGGGGATCCTCTTCAATTAAAGGGAAATTACATGTCCTTGTATACGATATAGCGGGCAATCTAATTAACGAGTACGATGCTCCAAAAGAAGATGTGTATCTTGTTTATGGTGACGAAGACACTTTCTATGATGACGATGTAGAAACTTCGCATGACGGAACGTTTGAGTTCAATTTCTTGCGTCCTGGTAACTATCAGTTGTTTGTGTATCAAAAATGTTCTACGTGTCCAAGTGGTAAAGAAGCTGTAATTCTTGACATCGTAATCACGGATAAGAAATCGACGATTGACGCTGGAATAATTAATATACTTGACTAAACACGGCATATGAAATATCTTGTATTATTAGTAAGCGTATTTCTTGGTGTTTCGGCATATTCCCAGCATGATTTTCAAGTATGGGTAAAGGCTGGTACTGAAGGAGAGATCGTGAAAAAATTGGATTGGTCATTTGAGCTCAATTCACGTTTTGGCGGAGAGGGACTTGAAACATTCTTCCCACAAGCTGGGTTGGAGTATAAAGTAACCAAATGGTTTCGTCCGTCTATAGAATACCGATACATCTTTGATAAAGATGATTATGGTAACTACGATTTAGGTCATCGAATCAACCTTAACGCTGGATTTAAAGAGCGTGTTGCACGATTTGATTTAGGCTTACGTCTTCGTTATCAATATGCATTCAGCCGATTGGGGGCTTCTACAGAGTACGATGCTGATTTCGATCAGGCAGTGCGTGTAAAGCTCTCAAGTGCCTATGACATTGACAACAGCGTGATTTCGCCTTTATTCAATGCCGAAATATTCCACAACCCTGCATTTGGTCCAAAAGGCCCGGGGTTCACAAAAGTTAGAATCGCTGTTGGTACTAGTCTTGAATTAGATGGTCCACACAAATTATCATTTAAATATCAAATTGATAAAAAACTCTATGATTTCGCTGCAGATTTGCGACATGTAATCGGGTTTAGCTATACGTATAAATTGTAATAGCGCGTAGACCTTAATTAAGAGCGATAGTCATTTTACGACTATCGCTCTTTTGCTTTATAATAATTGACCCAACGTTCACTTATGATCTTTGTAATGCTGCTATAGATGGTCACGAAGGAGGCCCGTTTCGTTGTTATGAAGATGATCCTTTCAGTAGCTATAAGCCATATTATGCTGAGGCCTGTAATTTTATCGTTGGTAATGAGGAGAACGCGCTAGAATACCTTCAAATTGTTCCAAATACAGCTGATTTAAAAATTAAGCTTGTCGGGCTTCTCCCTCTAGATGCTCAAGTTACAATTCTAAGTTTATCAGGCGAGACCTACGCCAGTTATGGCTATATAAAGGAAATTGACCTCTCAAACCTGCCAGACGGATTATACATTCTATTCGTGCAGCAAGGCACATCGATTACCTACAAAAAATTAATGTAAACTAATTTAACAGGGAACTTATTGAGGATGACTTCTGTATATATATAAATCACTTCCCCTCTTTCTTCGCCTCGTCTACCTGAAAGGTTAAGTCGTGCACATCACCTATTTTGGATTGAGTAATGCCTTGCTCGATAATGAACTTATACTTTCCTTTCATGGGTAACTTTCGTTCCTTGAAATAAAGCTTTGTTGTAACAACTGAACCGGATTTTTCTCCCACCCATGAACCGTCATCATTTGTGACTTGGATTTCGAAAGGTTCACGCGCAGTGGCACCGTCTGGAGTAATCGTCTTCATGAAAACCCAGAGATTGCTATACGCATAATCTGTTGATGTGCGCAAAGAAAGCGTAAAGTCGTAACTTTTATCGATGTCATCAATTTCAACTTCATACGATGGCTTAACATCCTGACCCCATTCTCTTTCTTCAAAAGAATAAACCTCTTCAAATAGCGGTACTTCTCCGCACGAAAACAGCAGTAGACCTAACGCTAAAAAAAGACTATTACGTAGGAGTTTCATTTTTTTGATCTGTATTGGGTCGTTTTCTTGGTGGGTTTTTTCGTCTATTCCGGTTATTATTCGCTTTTGGAGTCTCAGAACTTGTTGCGTTTTCTTGTTTGTTCTGATTCGGGTTATTCTTGTTCCGGTTATTAGGACTCTTTTTATTGGGTCTTTGCTTGTTCGCTAATCCCTTCTCTTGCGTATTCTGCTTGTTTTGTGGGTTCTGGTTATTTCCTCTAGTCTTGTTTCGATTGTTCCCTCCCTTTTTCTTCTTCTTGAACAGTTTATCAAATCGAGTTAAATCATCCTGCCCATCGACATTTGCATAATCCGGTTCCTTTGGAGCTACGATTTCTTTGTATTCAACTAAGTCATGTGGTTTCTTGTCCTCACGATTCATTCGAATGATTTCACGCACTCTATCTGGGTGAATTGGAATTAATCCGGAGTTTGCTTCTCCTTCATAAGCATACCACATCTGTTGTTTAAAAACATCTGTTTTAATGTATACCGCGGTTCCTTTATCCGTTCTAAGCTTGTCTCCTTTCGGAAACGCCTTCACAGCATCAAGGTACATATCCAATTCATAATTGAGACAGCACTTCAATTTACCGCATTGACCAGCTAACTTCTGTGGATTCAGCGATAATTGTTGATAACGTGCTGCAGAAGTCGAGACAGAACGAAAATCTGTCAACCAAGTAGAACAGCATAATTCACGTCCACATGAACCAATTCCTCCTAGTCGTGCAGCTTCTTGACGTGCACCAATTTGACGCATTTCTATACGCATCTTGAATTTCTCAGCCATGTCTTTAATGAGCTGACGAAAATCAACACGGTCTTCTGCAGTATAATAAAACGTTGCTTTCGATAAATCTGCTTGATATTCTACATCAGAGATTTTCATGGCAAGCTTAAGATTTAACGCCAACGTTCGAGCCGCGTACATTGCTTCTTTTTCGGAGGCGCGTGCCTTAATCCATTTATCAATGTCTGATTGCTCGGCAATGCCAAGAATCTTCCGTGCTTCAACAGGTTTAAAACCTGGAGATTTCTTTTTGACCTGAATTCTAGCGAGTTCACCTACAACTGAAACCACACCTACATCCTTTCCAGGACTCGTTTCAACAACTACAACGTCACCGACTTGTAGTGTGATATTTTTGGTGTTTCTGTAAAAACCTTTCCGGCTATTTTTAAACCGAATTTCAACTATATCGTAAGGAGTTTGTCCATTTGCCGGCTCCATATTTGCCAACCAATCATAGACTTCCAATTTGTTACATCCGCCAGAACTACAAGTACCGTTATTCTTACATCCGCCTGGAGTTCCACCTCCACCGCAACTGCTACAGCCCATAATTCTATTCTTTGAAGTAAATGTAATCATAATATCCGACCTACTTTTCTCCAGATGGAGAAGATTTAAAGATGCAATTGTGGACAGTTTGATTTAGCCTATTTTATGTTTGGATTAATCGCGTGCAGGTGATAACTTTGAAAACAATTATTAAGCAGCAGGTTTTAAATTGCGGACAAAAACATTCAAATGAAAATAAGTGGTTTTACAATGGTCAGAAATGCTGACAAGTACTACTTCCCAATAAAGGAATCCATCCTATCAATTTTGCCCATCGTTGATGAGTTTATTGTTGCCCTTGGCGACAACTCCGAAGACGACAAAACACGGGAAATTATTGAAAGTATTGGGTCAGATAAAGTAAAAATCATTGATCGTGTCTGGCTTGACAAGGATATTTCTGAAGGTCATGTTTTTGCGGATGAAACGACTTTTGCACTTTCTCAGTGCTCAGGAGATTGGTGCTTCTATATTCAGGCGGATGAAGTGGTTCACGAGCAAGATTTAGATGCAATAATTAAGGCGTGTGAAGATAATTTAGATGATGAGCGCGTAGACGGTCTCCTTTTTGATTATTACCACTTTTTTGGTGATTACAATCATCACCTGCCTTATCATGGGTGGTACAAAAACGAAATTCGCGTTATTCGTAATCATCGCAATATTTATTCTTACAAGGACGCACAATCTTTCCGTAAAAACAACGTTGAAAAACTGACCGTTGTTGCCCTTGATGCACACATATATCACTATGGGTGGGTCCGCCCCCCCGAAATGATGCAGTCTAAAAAGAAGGAGCATGATGCCATTCATCATGGTGTTGAACAAATAGAGGGAGAATACAAGCTCAAGCCTAATGAATTTAATTACGGCAGACTAGGTAAACTTCCTGTTTTCAAAAGTTCTCACCCTAAGGTGATGGAGGAGATGCTTGCTAAAATAAGTTGGAAACATAAGTTGAATTACTCAAAGAAAGGTGATCTCGGCCGTGGGCCGATGAAACATGAGCGCTTCAAATACCGCGGGCTTACCTTCCTTGAAAACACTTTGTTTATGGGCAAGGAATTATTTCCCTACTCGAACTGGTTGAAAATCAAGCCTCGAAAACAATAATTAGGCATGGTGTATATACCTCATCACTTGAAAACATAATTGCGTAAATAAGATCTTCGGATTAGCGTTTCGTTCAATATGATAATGCGCATCATCGAACGTTTTCATGAAATCAAGAATGTTATTTCCTGAGATAAACTGTGAGAATTTCTCAAGGAACTTCGCTTCCTCGCCAGAAACATTTGTCAAGGTATCATCCGTGTAGTTTCTCAACATACTCTGTCGGAACATGTGTAAAGCATACTTTAAAAACACCTTTTGGAATTCCCGGCTATTCCCAGCAATCGTTTCCGCCCATTCTATCATCTCAAGAACGCTCTTCTTATAGCAGACCCGCATCAACTGTATGAATAAATCTCTGTTTTCATCCTGCTCAAGATGACTTCCCAAAAGCTCTAAAGCTTCAATTACATCACCATCAGCTCTAGATGCTACACTATCCGCACTGTTTGATGATTGCCCTTTACCGGACCGTAAGTAAGTACTTAGATCGTCAAGGCTTACACGTGGAATATGCACTTTCTGAGTTCGTGAAAGTATGGTCTGAAGCATCATTTCATGTGATTCCGCAACAAGTAACATCAACGTTTTATCTGGCGGCTCTTCAATGAGTTTAAGTAATTTATTTGAACATGTCACGTTCATCTCATCAGCCATCCAAATTAACATCACCTTATAACCTCCTTCAAAAGAGCGCAGCGTCAATTTTTTTATTATTTCTTGACTTTCAGGCTCACTTATGATTGGTTTTCTTTCCTTAACGTCAAGTTTTTTTATCCACGTATTCAGATTGAAATAAGGTTGTTCTTTGATTTGTTCACGCCATTCAACAAGAGCACCATTAGAAATCTTAGTTATCGCTTGGATGGTTGGAAAGGAAAAGTGAAGGTCCGGATGTTGCAGTTTTTCAACTTTACTACACGATGGACATTCGCCACAGCTGTCCCTGTCCTGCTTGTTTTCACAAAATAAATACTGTACAAACGCCAAAGCCATTGGAAGTGTTCCATGTCCGGATTTGCCAAGAAATAACTGCGCATGACTTACCTTATCATTATTAATCTCATCGATTAAATGTTTCTTAAGATCAGTATGTCCGATTACCTCTGAAAAGCGCATGGGATAAAAGTAGTGGAAAATTTGGAATTATTTTTGCTTAGAGATGGCAGACAACCTCGGAAATCTGTACCTTACGATTCCTATCAAAAACAGAAAAATGAAAAAAATGTACCTCTTAGTATCAGTATTGATGGCTTCTTTTGGGAGTATCGCATCGACAAATGAATCAGGTATTACACTGGAAATCATCAAACAAGATGGTATTTCAGTGAGTGTAGTTGCTACTCATGATGGTAATCCAATTCAAGGAGCACTCGTTAAAATTGTTGCTGATCGTGTAGTGATCGGAGCAGGAACAACAAATGCGCAAGGAACAGCAGCAGTAAAAATAACGAACTACAATAGTCAGCTTGTCGTAATTGAAGTTTACCATCGCTTATATAAAACGAAAAAATCTAGGAATCTTGTGCTTTCTGCAGGAGCGGTATTCACGTATCCTTTGAGAAGTAAATCGGCAACAGTTGCTGAAGTTGCTGTTGAAACAGAAGCGAAAGAAGATAAGGTTAACGACCAAATTCAGCGTAAAGATGAATCTCGAGAAGAATTTGAAAAACGCCAAGAAGAAGCGAAAAAACGTCAGGAAGATCTTAAAGCTGAAACGGCTGATATAGAAAAAGTAACCGAAGACCAGAAAAAAGAGCTTGAAGCTAAGCGTAAAGAGGCAGAGGAGGCTGAAAAGGCAGCCGAAGACGCTAGAAAAATAGTGGAAGACCAAAAGCAAGAAAATGCTGAAAATACGGATGATGGTCAAGCCGCTAGACAAGAAGCAGCAAAAAAACGCGAAGCAGCAGAAAAGAAACGTTTAGAAGAAATTGACGCTGCAACATTAGTTGGCGCTGATGACACTGCCGCTAAAAAGGAAGCCGCACGATTGCAAAAAGAGCAAGAAAAAGAACTGGATGCCGCAGAAAAAACTCAAAAGCAAGAAGAGGCGCGATTAAAAGAAGAAAAGAAATCGGCAGAGAGCGCAGAAAAAGAAGCGAAAGAACAAGCCAAAGAGCAGGAAAAACAAGAGAAAGAAGAAGAGGAGGCTAAAAAAGATGCTGAAAAGGCTCTGAAAGAGCAAGAAAAAGAAATGAAAGAGGCAGAGAAAGCTGCCAAAGCTGCGGAGAAAGAAAAAGAAGCGGCCGAAAAAGAAGCGGCAGCGGCAGCGGCCATACAAGAAAAACTAGGAAAACTTGATGGTGACCAGAAAAAGATCGATGAATCGAGAACAAGCCTAGAAGGTGATCAAAAGAAACTTGATAAAAAATTCAAGAAAGGAAAAAACATGGCGAAGCTTAAAGAGGATCAAGAAAAACTCAATGAGCGCAATGCTAAGCTTGATGATAAACAAAAAAAATTAGACGATAAGCGCAAAAAGCTTATGAAGAAGTAACATTTACGATAAATAACTAAGACGTCCTGAATAAGTTTTCAGGACGTTTTTTTATGGTGTTAAATCAACCTTTGCATTACTTTTGCACCATGTTATCGAAGTACAAATATCACTTTCTTCTGCACTTCATCATCTTGATGTGGGGGTTTACAGGAATTCTCGGTAAACTAATCGAGCTGGATCCAATTACCATCGTATGGCACAGGCTATTTATCGCGGTTATTGCTCTAGCAATCGCAATGCCTCTTTTGAAACGTTCGTTTCGTGTTGCGTCGTGGAAGCAGCTCCTCTCATTCGCTATCGTTGGCATTATAGTGGCATTACACTGGGTAACATTTTACATTTCTATTGAATTATCCACTGCATCTCTCGGAATTTTATGTCTCTCAACCGTCACCATTCATGTTGCATGGCTGGAACCTCTAATTATGAAGCGTCAATTTTCTTGGGTTGAACTTCTACTTAGTTCCATTGTGATTTACGGTATTTATTTTGTTTCCGGCGATTTTGACTCAAAAGAATACGAAGCCCTTATTTACGGTTTGATCTCTGCGCTGCTCGCCGCAATTTTTGCTGTGTTCAATGCGAAGTTTGCCGAGACCTCTGCCCCATCAAAAATTACCTTTTATGAACTACTGGCTGGATTAATTTTTCTATCCTTTCTACTGATGTATAACGGTGATTTTGGAACGAATATCTTTGTGATGACCACTTCTGACTTCCTGTGGTTACTTTTCTTAGGGATTGTCTGCACCTCATTTGCATTCCTCGTTGCTGTTGAACTTACACGCAGGCTTGGAGCTTTCTTGGTATCATTGACAATCAACTTGGAGCCAGTCTACACAATTCTACTTGCAATTGTTATTTTGAATGAGAACGAAAACGTTGGAGCGAAGTTCTATATTGGATCTTCAATTATTGTCCTTGTAGTTATTGCAAACGCGTTAATTAAACGTTTGCAGCGAAAGAGAACAGCCAATTTACCAACGAATTAGCTTCGTTTACAAGCCAAAGCGAATAAAAAAGAAATTGGTGCTTATAATGAGCAAAATATTGCTTATTATTATATTTGCACCGGCTAATAAAACCAGAAAACCCAATTATGAAAACTAAGACCTTTATAGTACCGCATGATTTCACCGATGTAGCAACCATTGCATTGGACCATGCGATCGCTACAGCTCGCCCACTCAATGCGGAAATATACTTGCTACATGTCGTTTCTAAGAAAAAAGACATAAACGATGCAGAAAAGAAACTCGCTGCCGTTGCCTCTCAATATGATTCTTCTATCAAAATAAACTTATCGGTTCGCGTTGGAAACATTTTCGATGACATTGGAGATTTTGCTGCTGAACATCATGCTGAACTCATTTTTATGGGGACACATGGGGCTCATGGATGGCAACGCCTTACAGGAATGAATGCACTTAAAGTGATTACGCATTCTTCTGTTCCTTTCGTTATCGTTCAAGAAAAAACGCCGAAAGAAACAGGTTATAACGATATCGTTGTTCCGTTGGATCTTAATAAAGAAACGAAACAAAAACTCGCTGTTGTAGCAAACATCGCAAAATATTTCAGTTCTAACGTACACGTAATTACGCCTGAAGAATCGGATGAATTTTTACGCCACCAGGTAAAAGCAAATATTCAGTTTGCACGCAAGTACTTCTCGGAACGTAACATTAAGGTTACAACGACAATTGTATCTAGCTCTGGTTTCGATAAGGAGGTAGTGAAACATGCTGTAAACATTGATGCAGATTTAATCGCAATCATGAACCTGAATAAGAATAGCGTTTTGGGTGTGCTTTCAGCGAACCATGAGGAATACATCATCACAAATGATGCACTTATTCCAGCCTTGATCATGAATCCTATCGAAGGGTTGCATGCGCTTGCTGCTGACTTTAACTAGAATTAGTAGGTCGAGAACGACATATCAAATATATTTAGAAAGCCCATTTATCGAAAGATGATTGGGCTTTTTAGATTGAACATCCAATTGATTTATAGGTGGTCTCAATCTTCTATTAGCTTTTCTACCCTTAAAATAATCCTCCTTTGGCCTTTGGTGTAAAAGCTAATTCTGAGATGTAAACTACCGTAGATAATCTGACTCTCTGAGTTAGGTCGGTAGCCGTAATAAGAATGATCGTTTTCCTTGAATGAAAATTCAGTACTGTCCACGATGAAAGATTCACTGATGTAAACGCCAGAAGGCTTATAGCTATAATACGCACTAACTTTGCCATCAATTACCTTATAATTCTCTGTTCGAAGCCGTTCTTGTGTTTCACTAAATTTCCTTTTGCCGTCAATTAGAAGAAAAATAAGAGCTATGGCACTGAGTCCTATAAAAATTGGGAAAAATATTGGAGCCATTTTCCGAGCTATGCTAGCAGGTAAACCAAGGTTTCCTTTCAGGTTTAGCTTAGCTGTTCCCCGAAGAATCAGCCAAGACATAGTGCCGAAAAGAACAAATAACAATGGAAGAACCCAGAAACGAGTAGGCTCTTCATAAATCGCGTCATATACTACTTGGTAGTTCAACTCTTTATATTTCTATTCATCACTATACTCGTCTCGTTCAAGACGCGCGATCACTTCTTCCAGGTTTTGTTGCTTCTTCTTCTTTCGTGTTTTAATAGCCGTCTCAGTGAAGTATTTATGCATGTTCAAGAATTTAACCTGAATCTCATCCCACTGTTTATTTGTTTCGATTTTCCCATGTTCTTTAAGCTCGTCACGCAATCTAGTCGCAATCTCATGGAAGTCATCTCTTCCTAAATAATCCAAATCGGCATCGCACATTATTTCTTGCAGATGCGTTGTCGGAGCATGTGGGATTTCTGTCACGTAAATCAAATCCTTAATCGTCGCTATATGCTTATCAGAATAACCATACTTCGGTAATATTTCTTCCGCTAAACGTGCTCCTATAGGTTCATTTTTATCGTATTGCTCTATAAAACCAGCATCATGATAGGTTGCCGCAGATTTAAGTAAAAACAACCCTTCATCCGTGACATTCTCAAGCAGCGCAATGCGTTCTACGGCCGTTACCACATCCTTTGTATGTGAAATACTATGATAGTATAAAGATTCTGACAACTGTTCACTAAGAACGCGCATAATGTGTCGCTCTGCTTTGTAATAGTTTATAGAACTGTAGAGATGAAGATTAATAATTTGATTGAAGCGCTTATTCGAGAATATTCCTTCACCGTTGACAGATAGTTCCGGTTTTATTCTTTCGACAACGTACATATCGATCATTCCTTGACTCTTCGATTCAACTTGTCCCCTATAAGTACACTCAAAGTAAGGTTCAATATGTAAAAACGTTGCTCCAGTAACCGTCACATTTCCGGGTTCAGCCATCATCTCCATTCGCTGCGCTTGATTCACGGTGGCACCCCATATATCATATGCTAGCCGTTCGCTGCCAATAACACCTGCAGTTACTTCTCCTGTATTAATACCAAGCCTAAGGTCCCAGTATTCTCTACTGTTAGCAATAGCATCATTTTTGCGTTTTTCCATATACGCTTGAATCTGCAACGCCGCCAAAACAGTATCCATCGGGTTTGTATTATTTCTCACAGGAACACCTCCTGCGCACATGTAAGCATCCCCGATAGTCTTAATTTTTTCGAGGTTATTCTTTACAATGATCTCATCAAATTTCGTGAAGTAAACATCTAACTTCTTAACGAGTTCAGTTGGATTCATGTGCTCAGCAATCTTAGTGAAGCCAACAAAGTCCGTAAATAAAACCGACACTTTACTATAAGCTCTTGCTCTCGCTTTTCCTCTTTTCTTTAATTCTTCAGCTGTAGATTCCGGAATAATATTTCGAAGTAACTTATCGGTTTTATCTTTCTCAATCTGAAGCAATTTTTGCTGTTCAACAACCTTATTTCTTTCTTCTTCAATTTTTGCTCGCTGTAATTCGATTTTTTCGTTTTGAGCTTGAATCTCTTTTGTTCGCTCTCGAATTTTTATTTCCAACCTTACTTGTTCTCTTCTTGAAGCGTCTATTCTTCTAAGAATAAACCACCGTGTAGCAATGGCAAGAAGTATCACAAGACAAGCCCAGAACCACCAAGTTTGCCAAAATGGCGAGGCAATATTGATTTTTATACTCGCCGGATAAGAACTCCAGGATCCATCGGCTAATCGTGCATAAACCTTCAATTCGTAATCTCCAGATTCAAGCGCATTAAAGCTTATCTCATTATCCGTTCCTATCAAAACAGGTCCTTTTCCAGACCCAACAAGCTCGTACTTATAATTTACTAACTCAGGATTGCTTAAATGAGATGATTGGAATTGTATCGTAAAACTCCTTTTATCAAATGACAGGTTAATTTCTCGCGTCTTAGATATTGGTGCTTTTAAGATTGACCCTTCCACCCCTGGCTTCATCCATTTGTTGTCCAGTTTAAACTTGGTGAAAACGACACTTATTTCACTTTTTGTATCTGAAAGTTCGGAAGGGTTAAAATAATTATAACCGTAGATTCCTCCGAAATACATCACTCCTGATTTGGAGGTCATGTACGCACCAATGTTAAACTCATTACTCATGAGGCCATGCACCTCTGTGTAATTTTTTACGGCTTTCGTTCTTGGGTCAAACTGACACAAGCCTTTATTCGTTGTTAACCAGAGCTTCCCTTTGGAGTCCCTAAGCACACCATAAATCACATCATTAGGCAAGCCATTTGAGCGATTATATACCTGCGTTTCTTTACTTCTTTCATTCCACTTTACAAGTCCAGAACCAAGAGATCCATACCAATAAACGCCATCACCCGCTTGATAAATTGAGGTGATATATCCTTTACAAACAGACTTGATTTGTGCATTATGCTTGTAGGGTCGAATGGTCAACTCACCCTTCTCTTCAATGGCCACATTAAGACCTCCAGTGCTCGTGGTAAACCATACTTTCCCTTTTTTATCTTTATAAACGAGCCTACAAATACCTTTTGTTATGGTGTTTTTCGGGTCAAGGGGGTTGTGCTCGAAAAATTCTATTTTTTTAGTGATAACATCATATAAAAGAGCGCCACCTTTTGAAGCAATAAAATAAGAATTACCTTTCCAATGTTCAATTGCATATACACGATCATGGTTTCTTTCTTTTCCCTCAGATGGAAAGTTCACACTGATAAACTCATGGCCACTCTCGCTAATATGAAGCTCGAACAATCCATCAGCAGAAGCTACAAGTAATAAGCTATTACTAATCACCTCTAGCCCTAGGTGCGATGTTTCTGTCCTAGTCGAAGCTATATCTTGTTGAGTTCTAGGAAACTGACGAAACTTTCCTGTTGTATAGTTATACCTTGATAATCCCGTATCTGTACCTACATAGAGATAGTTTGCATCTTCGGCAAAGCTCCAAACGCTTGGACTTGTTATTCCCATCGTCGCATTCGCACTTGCCCCGATCCCCAGGATGCCCTGATGAGCTGGATCTATATTTGAAATTCCTCTTCGCGACCCGATCCATATTGTCCCTGAATTATCCCTGAATAACAAGTTTATTGCATTATTCACTAAAGCCGTCTTCTGAAATATATCTTCAGAGTTCTGATGAATTTCGCCGTTATCGTTCAATACGAAAAGCCCTTGATTAGATGTGGCAATCAGCCAACCTATTTTATTGAAGTAATGTATATCAGAGACACTAATTACTCCGTATTTCTTCCTCCACTCATCAAATTTAGGCATCAACTCGCCTGATTTCACATCAAGATTATAGACGCCCTGACTGGTCATTAATAACACCTGACCATCTTTTTCTTGAACGACCTTATTAATAACTGGTAGCGCTTCACCATCGTGCTTCATTATGCGACGGCTCACATCTTTACTAATTTGATAGATATACAGCCCCTGATCTGCTGTAGCAACGATGACCGTTTTTCCATCTACGACTTTAACCTGTGTGGTCTTTTTAGAAGGAATTGCACTCCCAATATGTTCGAAGGATTCTTTTTGAGTATTAAAATGGTAAAGTCCATTTTCGGAGGTAGCAACCCATAGGTCGCTGCCTTCTCCCATGGAAATGCTCTCAATTTGAAGAACCTCTCCTTTATTAATAAAATAGGTCGTGAATGTTTCTTTATTGCTATCGTACTTTGTAAGTCCGTTATTTGTTCC
Organism: Flavobacteriaceae bacterium; assembly: GCA_047624355.1. Classification (GTDB taxonomy): domain Bacteria; phylum Bacteroidota; class Bacteroidia; order Flavobacteriales_D; family Crocinitomicaceae; genus UBA4466. Next base: position 53,820 of record JBLHPQ010000004.1, read on the forward strand.
GAACCAAATATTTCCACGATCATCGGTAATGGCACATTTGATGTACGCACTCTCGAGGCCATCCGTTTCATCGGGTGTATAAACCTCAAAGCGCTTACCATCAAATCGGTTTAGACCATCCTGGGTTCCAATCCACAAACCATTTTGCTCGTCTTGTACAATAGCCGTTACAGAGCTCTGTGATAGGCCATCGCTAATACCAAAGTTTCTAAAGCGAAAATCTTTTTGAGCAAAGAGGGTATTTGCGAGAAGAAAAAAGAATATGTATAATAGGTATCTTTTCATTTTGCTGAACAAATGTTAAAGTACCAAAAAATGTTCAGTTTAAGCACCAGGAGCAGCTGTATTTGCAGGATCAACCTGAAAAGCAGCATTCTCTAGGTCGCGATCGAACAAATATAATCCTGCCTTATCATCTCCTATTAATCGAACTTTATCAAGTATTGTACGTGCCTGCGCCTCTTCTTCAAGTTGCTCAGAGAGGTACCACTGAATAAAGTTATGCGTTGTATAATCCTTATTTATAAGGCAAACATCTACAAGGTTGTTGATTGATTCTGTTACCTGAATTTCATGACTCAGTAACAACTCGAAAATGTTTAGTACCGAATCGAAGTCAGCTTGTGGCTTACTTAACTCAGGAATAATTGCTCTCCCTCCACGTTCATTAACGAACCTTAAGAGCTTCAACATGTGGAAGCGTTCTTCTTCAGATTGCTTATACATAAAGGTAGAAGTGCCGCTTAAACCTTGGGCTTCCGACCAGCTTGCCATGGATAAATAGAAGTGTGAAGACTGTCCTTCTTTTAGAATTTGTTCGTTCAATGCTTTTTCTACCTGTTCTTTCATCTTTCCTGTTTTAGACAAAGTTAAAATAATAGATACAACTTTTTTGTGATTATGGTTTCATAATAGTTCTAAATTAAGCGTACTTTCGTGTTATATGTCTATAAAAAAGCCGAATGCAAAACTAAAACGTAGTCTTGCCCACATTATTCGAAAGGTTTTTACTGAAAATCCTGAATCAACTTTAAATCATCGCCAAATATGCGCAATGATTGACGTACGCGAAAAAGCGCTACGTAAACTCGCGTATAATGTGCTGGAAGAATTGCGCTCTGAGCGTTTTATCTCCTCGATGAGTCATGGAGAATATAAACTCAATGCCTCTAGCAACTACGCCGAAGGAACACTTCAAATAACGCAGCGAGGAGCAGGGTTTGTTGTCACCGATGATAAAGAACAAGGTGATATTTTCGTAGCTCCCCATAACCTTAACCAAGGATTAGGTGGTGATCGTGTTAAAGTTCAAATCACAAAAAAAGGAAAATCAAGAGATGAAGGTACCATCATTGAAGTTGTTGTAAGAGAACGCACTCAGTTTGTAGGAACCATCGAGTCAAATGACAAATTTGCCTTCTTGATTCCTGATAACTCTCGGGTTGGTACAGATATTTTTATTCCGAAAGAAAAGCTTAAGAACGCTAAGAATGGTGAGAAAGCATTGGTGAAGATTACCAAATGGCCTAAATCCGCTGATAACCCATATGGTGAAGTTGTAGAGGTCTTAAGTCATCGTGGAGGAAATGATGCTGAGATGATTGGAATTCTTGTTAATCAAGGACTCGACTTTGAATTTGAAGCTGATGTTCTATCTGAGGCCGAAAAGGTTGGAATGGATTTAGATCAAGAAGAAGTTTCCAAACGGAGAGATTTTAGGGATATCACGACATTCACCATCGACCCTGTTGATGCAAAGGATTTTGATGATGCTATATCCTATAAAAGATTAGAAAATGGCAACCTAGAAATAGGGGTTCATATTGCAGATGTAAGTCATTATGTTCGTCCAGGAAGTGCAATGGATACCGAAGCACTAAAGCGGTCAAACTCTGTATACCTAGTAGATCGCGTTGTTCCTATGTTGCCTGAGCAGTTATCGAACATGGCTTGCTCACTACGTCCAAATGAAGATAAATTTAGCTTTTCCACCGTTGTTGAAGTCGATGAAAATGGTAAAGCATTGAACAAGTGGTTTGGGAGAACTGTCATTCACTCAAATAGAAGGTTTACCTACGAGGAGGCCCAAGAAATAATTGAAGGGAAAGAAGGCGATTTTCAAGATGAAATTCGTGAATTAGATAGAATTGCCAAGGTTTTACGAAAAAAACGATTAAACAATGGCGCCATGAATATCGAGTCTGAAGAGGTTCGATTCGTATTAGATGAGAATGGTCACCCTGATTCGTTGATCATCAAGCGGTCTAAAGATGCACATAAACTTGTTGAGGAATTCATGCTATTGGCCAACAGATTAGTGGCAACTTATGTCTCTAAGAAACAAGACAAGCAGAATAAAATCCCTTTTGTTTATCGCTGTCACGATAAGCCAGATCATGCTAAAATTGAACTCTTCAACCTCTTTATTAAGAAGTTTGGGTATGAGATTGAAACTCATACCCAAGACGATATCTCAAAGAATATTAATGCGCTCTTGAGTGATATAAAGTTAAAAAACGAGTATTCTTTGATACAGTCAATGGCTATTCGCTCGATGGCCAAGGCGATTTATGACACCGATAACGTCGGTCATTATGGTCTTGCATTTGATTATTACACGCACTTTACCTCTCCTATTCGTCGTTATGCGGATTTAGTTGTACACAGAATCCTTCAGGAAACGTTATCGGAGAACAAACATAAATACGGGCAAGAGCTTAACGATATTTGTAAGCGCATCTCTCGCATGGAACGTAAAGCTGTTGATGCGGAACGAGAAAGTACTAAATACTTCCAAACCCTTTATGTCGTTGATAAAATTGGTGAGGAATTCGATGGAACTGTTTCAGGTATCGCGGACTTTGGAATGTTTGTGAAGATGGATGAAAACCAGTGTGAAGGTATGATTCCGATACAGGCGATTCCTGGAGATCGCTATCACTTCGACGCTGATAAGTTTCAGATTGTTGGTGGGAAAAAAGGTAAAACCTATAATTTTGGAGACCGTGTTCGTGTAAAGATTTACGAAGTTTCGACTCGAAAGAGACAGATTGATTTAGAGTTGATCGTAACCTGATTCTTGATTGCTCAGTAGTCTTAATCTTCGTTTAGTAAAACATCAGTAACAATTCGCGACCATAGCTAAGGAAGCCTCTTCCGCTTCTCGCATATATCTGTGTTAACGCATTAAAGTCTGCTGTTCTTAATAAAAACACGGCCAACTATAGAACATATTTATTCGTTCCGATCGTTCGATAAGTCCTATTATTTATAAAAATTCTCTTTTGGATATTGTTTCCGAAGAAACGTTCTAGTAGTAGCTAAACCAGCTTAATTCGCTTGTTCAAATCATCTCGATAAGAACCGCCTATTGGAATACTCTTTTGGATATTCTCAAGCGTTAGGTTCGGATATTCTATTGTTGCTATTCGGCTCAGTTGAACGATAAATGATCTATGAACGCGCACAAATTTTTCCTTCCCCATTTTAGAGTCGATATCCTTCATTGTTGAATGAATCGTATAACGCGTTTCAAGCGTGTGTATAACGACGTAATCTTTTAACGCTTCGATATAGTATATGTCCTCGTTTTTAAGCTTTACAAGCTTGCTATTTGACTTTACAAAGACATATCCATGCTCGTTGCTGTCTTTATTTTCAACTAAAGAGAAAAGTAAGTCGCGTTGTTTTACAATTTCTTGCTCACGACCATGCTTATAGATGGCCATCTCAATCGTTGTATGTAAATCAATTTCTTTAAATGGCTTCAGAATGTATCCGTATGGCTCCGTTACTTTCGCTTTGGATAAAGTCGATTCATCCGCATAAGCGGTAAGAAAAATGACAGGAATAGCGCAGGCTTTTCTAATCTCATCTGCTGCTTCAATTCCATTCATTTCACCTTTCAACATGATATCCATCAAGACCACATCTGGGTGCTCGGATTTAGCAAGTTGAATTGCTTTTTCCGCAGTGGCAGAAGATCCAACGATATTATACCCTAATTTTTTTAAGCTATGTTGAATATCTTTCGATACAATCGATTCATCTTCAACAACAAGGACATTAATTTTGGACATTCTAGGCTGATTTAATATTATCAAATTTAATCAAATATTTCGTTCCTTTCTCACTATTTACATCGAGTTCTCCATCAAGCTGTTCAATAAGTGTTACAACGAGTTGCAAACCGAGCGTATCAGAGTTTATTTCTTCAAACTTAGCAGGCAATCCGACGCCGTCATCGCCAATAAATAGACTTACAACTCCCTTTTCCTCCTTCAATCGCAATGTAATCGTTCCTTGTTGCCCAGGGGCCCAAGCATATTTTAACGAGTTCGTGATTAATTCATTCACCAGTAAACCACAAGGTATTGCTTGGTCTAGTATTAAGTCAATCGGATCCAAGTCAGAATCTAAGAATACTTTATCATGTATTCTATAAGTCGCAATAAGGTTTGCTGTTAAATTCTGTAAATAATCTGCAAAATTAATGCTCGAGAAATCTTCTGTTCGATACAGGTTTTCATGAATGATTGCCATGGACCGTATTCTGCTTCTACTTTCCTGAAGAATTCCTAGCGTATTCTCATCTGTTACAAATGAGCTTTGAAGATTCAAAATACTCGAAATCACCTGTAGGTTATTTTTTACACGATGATGGATTTCTTTCAAGAGCACTTCTTTCTCTTTCAGTGATTCTATAATTTCCATATTGGATTTTCGCTTCTCGCTAATGTCGTGTGCTACCAATGAAATTTCTGCAACTGCACCTTCTGTATCAAAAATTGGATTAACGAATATCTCTAACCAAACTTCAACATTATTCCTCTCTACTTTAACTTCAAATTGGTGCGACTTCCCTAGTTTAATCTGACTAAATAAAATTCTAAAGTAACGTAATCTAGAAGCCTTAAAAACAGTTTTGAAAAAACTATCAAAACTTTCACCTACTTTAATTTTCACTTCAAATATCTCGAAGAAATATGATTCGAAGTGCGTATTATAGGTTGATATCTTTTGATCTAATGTTAACGTTAATAGAAAAGTATTTGAGGAACTGTCTAGGATGGCTTTTGTTCGAAGGAATTGTTCTTTTACTGTTTTCTCTGCTTTGATTCTTTCCATTATCTCATCCGCTAACTCAATATTAGATTCCTCTGCTAGCTCTGCTCTCAATTTTTCTTTTGCAAGTGTATTCTGAACCGAAATATCTTTGATAATAATTAAAGTGGCCTCAACTTCCTCATAAGTGGTCGAAACCATTGTCACATCAACGGGCAAATTCTCTCCCGTTTTACCTAGTAATTCAAGTTGAATATTCTGTCTTGCTCCTGATTCAATTTGCAGTCGGCATAATTCATCAAACCTTCCTTGACCTTCCAACGTAAAGAGTTTCGTTAAAAAAAACTTTTTACCTAGAATATATTCTATTTCTGTGTTTTTATATAAAATCTGATTGTCTCGAACGATTAAGATTCCTTCTGGATTATTATCGAGGATGTTCTCGAGATTTCTTCTATTCCCTTCTATTTCTCGAACGTTCTTATTGAGGTCCGTTCGATCGTGAATTACGCATTGATAAAACAACTTGTCTTCAAGAATTATCTCAACGAGTGAAACTTCTCCCTCAACAACTGCAGCGTTTCCATTAAACAACCATTCAAATTTGGTGCTCCTTAAATTCTGCAGTTTTTGATGATGTTTTTTATAGGTTCTGTGATTTTCCTTGGACTTATCAGTACTTAGTTCAAAAAGCGGCATTCCTAGCAATTGCTTTTCAGGTATTCCAAATAATTGAATCGCTTTCCTATTAACCTCAATAATTCGATCGCCATCCAAAAGTAAAATCGCATCATTAGACTCAGCGTAAATTGATCTATATTTTTCCTCACTTTGCTTTAAAGCTTGCGCTGCTTTTTGCGTGGTCGTTAAATCAATAACTGATCCTTCGATAAAACCCGTCTGATTATCCAGGTACCAGCTGAAAATAAATATCTTTTGCGCACTATTTGAGAGTAAAAATTGTGTCTGATAATTTTGTAAGCTTTCATTTTTACCTAATGAATCAATAATAAAGCTCCATTCTTGCTGTTGGTTGCTAGAAAATAATAAATCATCTACTTTTAACGTATCCTCGAGCATTCTGAAGAACGGCTCGTTTCCATTTATAATTTTTGAGGATTTATCAATCGTAAATACTCCAGCCTTATTTCTATAGTATAAGTTCCGGTATTTCTTTTCATTTTGCTCTAGCTGTTCTCTTTTAGCGATCGTTTCTGTAACATCATTAATTCTCACTAACCAGTAGTATCCGTTTTTTAAGGATAAAATAATAATGTCTAATTCAATAAAATGTTTCTCTTTGAACTTATGGTATCTTATCGTTTTAACGTATTTATCTCCCAATTTTAGATTAAGAATTTCTTCTCGCTCACCCTCTTTTAAAAAGCTAAAAAAACGTGCTTGAATTCTCTCTTGATCTTGATACTTCACATTTAATTCCCTCGAAGCTTCATCATTAAAATCAATTACATTGAACTTATCTTTCTTGCGGTCGATTAAGAGATACCCTGATCCCGGATTGTTCATGATCTTCTTCAAGTAATGCGAATAGTCCTCCACCGCATTAATCATTCGTTGACGAGAATAAAGAACTACAGAAGAGCTTAGCGCCAAAACAAAGAACAATCCGAAGAACATTTCTGTCGATATCTTATCTGCATCAATCGTTTTAAATCCATAGACCATCAAAACCAAGACGAATACGTTGTATAAAATTGCTGGGTACCATCGCTGCATCACAACGATTGTAACCGCATAGAGCGCATAGAAACAAAAAAACTCATGAATCTCGAACTCACTCTCGAGTAGACTAGTGTATGCTAAGAGAGTCATCCCGAATAGGTGAACGATAAAAAAGTAGATTAACTTATCCTGTAAAAATCGCACCGACCAGCAGGCCAACATATACAATGGGAAGAGAACAGTATAAGAAACTCCTAAATAAATGTATACTTCTGGAATCTCTGTTTGATAAATAAATAAACAATAAATAGGCGCAATAACAAAGGCAGCAATACTATGAATTACAACCAGTCTTCGAAAACTGTTTTCCTTTTGATAATAAGGCTTAAATTCCTCCTTATTGCCTCCAAAGAATCGAAAAAGATTGAAATCTCCCTGCATGATTAGTTACTGCGAATTACTTATAAATAAAGGCTTTTTTTGTCTTCACCATTTATAAAATACGTTGTGCCTATAAAAAAGTTGCTTTTACTTCTTCATTCATAGTTAACTACTTGATTTACAGTAATTAATTTTTAACGATATAGAAGATAGCAACATATCTGAATCTCACAAATCGCTCTAGGTTCTTTATAAATTATATAATTAATTCTTTTATAAGTTTATAAAAATATTTATTCTCTTTATAAAGACTGTTAATAGCTGTAGAAGAAAAGTGAAATTTCCTTGTTTTATCAACTCTTAAAATATTCAGTGTGGATATGAACAGGTTTTAAACATAGAAGTTCTGTTGATATAGGATGAATTAGAGGTTTATGAACATTAGTTGAATAATCTCAGTTGTTGAAAGAATTAATCAGTTTACTCCTGTTTTGATGTTGATGAGCATTTAATAAGTTGCTTATAAATCAGTCAAACTTTCCTAGGATATAAGGATTATAGTTTGGTATGTGGAAATAGTTGAATATTCCTAGAGAAAGATATTGAAAGTTTTGAAGTGATATGAACATATTTTAAGGGTTTTATGTGTAAAAGTCGCCCCTGAAACACCTGGTTTTAGGCTCGAAAATTATCTAATTGTTTAAAACTTGATCTAATTGTGAATAAGGACTAAATTTGTCGCACCAAACAAAAATCATGAAAAAACTCATTCCAATAGGATCAGATCACGCAGGATTTGAATTGAAAAAAGCAGTCATTGATCACTTAAATAATCTCGGGCACGAAACTAAAGATTTTGGGTGTTATTCAGAAGAAAGTATTGATTATCCAGATTTTGGTCACCCTGTTGCGACAATGGTTGAAGAGAATGATGAAATGCTCGGAATTCTCATCTGTGGATCAGGTAACGGTATCAACATGACAGCGAATAAACACCAAGGGGTACGCAGTGCGCTTTGTTGGAAAAAAGAAATAGCTGAATTGGCAAGGTTGCACAATGACGCTAATATTATCGCTTTGCCGGCAAGGTTTATCTCAGAGCTAGATGCGCTAGAAATGATTGATGTTTTCTTAGGAACTAAGTTTGAAGGAGGAAGGCATGGAACACGCGTTAATAAAATTGCTTGCGTTTAGTCTTTAATCCGCCAATAATGTTTCAATTAACGAATTGGTGTTTTCCACATACTCATCATAATAATCTCCCGTTCCTGGGCCGTTAAAGCCCGTATGAATACGCTTGACAGTGCCGTCACGACCAATAAATATAGATGTTGGAAATGAAATGATCTGGTTGAGCATATTAAAGTGTTCGGAGGCAAGCTGTTTTTTAGCGGAACCACCAACAAGGAAGGTGAAATCTAAGGATAACTTATCAGCTAATCGCTTTATACTGGTGGCGTGTGCATCAAAACTATCGCCTACTTCATAACCAATTGAAATTATTTCTAACCCACGATCGTGGTAGTTAGTATAGAGTTCTTTGTAGTATTTAGTTTCATCTAAACAGTTTGGACACCAAGTTCCCATAATCTGAATAATAACGACTTTGTTTTTAGTAATGTCATTTGGAAAATTATATGAACTCCCTTTGAGGTCCGGTAATTTGAAAGCAACCTTTTCATCGTTAACAACAAAGGTCAGCTCATCAGGACTTTTTAATTCAATCGATTCATTGCGCTTTGCGATCCAGGAGCTAGTCCAATGTGAACCACTGAAGAATTTTCCATCTATCGACCCTTCATTGATGCTCGCCTTAAATAAAAAGGCGTGTGAACCGTCAAAACAAGAAAGATGGAGACTATCATTAATAATGTTCCCTTCTAAAAATCGGTAATCACCTGTTTCTGTTAAAAAAGTACCAGCAACAATATTTTTTTTCTCGTCTTGCTTGAAGAGTCCAACTGCAGGATAACTGGAATTTGTATTGGGTTGAAACGTCACCTCCCAACGACCGTCTACATTTTCCATTGGCTTTTTTTTTGAAGCGACAGAAAAGCGAGAGGTCTTTTGTTTTTTGGAAGAGAACCGAACTTTGTAGTCGCTCCCTTTATTGAAGTTAACCCAATAACCTTCTATGGATTTTTTTGAAGTTGCGGCAAAAACAAGCTCGGAATTAAAAAAGGGAAAGCGAACATAAAGACTATCACCTTTTCGCACAGGTTCATTTAACGAAATCATTTCTTCGCCATTTTCAACCATAAATGAATAAATCCCCTTTGTTTTTGATACAACAAAATTGAACGGTAGCTTGTCAGAACCGTTCAAAGAGAGTTCGGCGATCCAATTTCCTTTGCGTAGCTTGATGCGCTGATGAGTTTGAGCGCCAGCCGATAAGGAGACTAACATAATTGTTAGTGCAATAATAGATTTCATTCCTTGTTTTTGGTTGTTCAAAAGTAAGCTTTTCGTATTCTTATCACTAATTTATAGAGAGGCAATTGGCACCAATTCCTTACAATAGCTTGGAAGCTTATCGTTCAAAAATCAATAGCGTTCTTAGTTCTTTGGGTTTGTAAAATGTGAAAAGTTCTGTATATATTGGCGGTTGGCACTTTGAGAACAGGTTGATAGGAAAAATAAATGCCTATGCAACCTTTTTTATGAAAAGAGTGTCTTCTTTAATAAGCGCCGGCAATGAGTGAATTGGCTTTAATAAAATCTTGTATTGAAGGTGATCAGCTAGCTCAGCGTAAGTTGTTTGAAATGTATGCCCCAAAAATGATGGGAGTCTGCCTGCGTTACACAAAAGATGTAGCCAGGGCAGAAGATGTAATGCAGGATGGCTTTATTAAAGTCTTTACCAAATTGGATAAGTATTCCGGAAACGGTTCTTTGGAAGGTTGGGTGAGAAGAATAATGGTTAACACGGCACTGGATCACCTCAGGAAGGAAAGTAAGTTTAAGGCAAATGTTTCTATGGATGACGTAGAATATAAAGTTGAATTTGACGGACAGATTTTATCCTCATTGATGGAAGAAGACTTATTAAAGTTAATCCGATCGATGCCAGATGGTTATCGAACGGTATTTAATATGTTTGCGATAGAAGGGTTTTCTCATAAAGAAATAGCTAAGGAGTTAGGGATTTCTGAAAACACATCTAAATCGCAGTACTCTAGGGCAAAAACATTTTTAAGGAGTAAATTAGAAGAATTAGAAATTGGAAGGTAAAGACAACATAAAAGAATTATTTTCTGAGAAACTCGGTAACTACGAGGCTCAGGTGAACCCAGAAATGTGGGCTAAAGTTGCGACCCAAATTGGAGCGTCTTCAGCGGCCGTGAGCACTGGTGTTTCTCTGCTTACAAAATGGTTAATTGGTATCGGAGTTTCCGCTGCTGCTGTGACGACCGCTGTGATCGTTATGAATTCTAGTGATGTCGTAGAGGATACGCCGATAGCGGAAACAACTGTGCAGAAACAAGAACAAGTTGTTGAAGAGAATACAGAAGAGAGCGCGCTTCAAACCAACCTAGATGTTGAACTTACCAATGATAATATAATAGGAGCTACACCAGGTATACAGGAACCTATTCTGCTTCCAGAAATAACGACGCCTATCGGGCCAACGCTGCCAGCTATTGTATATACTGACCCTGATGTTAGGGTGATAGTAACACCAAACGTTGTGGATATAATTGTTGATCCTGACATACCTTTAGCGATAAGTACAACTCCTGCAGAACCGAAAAAGGAGCCTCGCGTAGACCCTAATATTGAGCCAAGTATTCCTGTGGTTACTGAACCAACTTTTACAATCGCGCAATACACGAATGTTTTCTCTCCAAATGGGGATAGGACGAATGATGAATTCTACTTAGAAATTGATGGGGTCAAAGACTTCTACATGATTGTAATAAATAATAGAGGAGAGGCGGTATATAAATCTGACCAAGCTAATTTCCGATGGAATGGACGTGATTTCAGAGATGAACCAGTTCCGACAGGAGATTACGTTTATATGATCAGTGGAAGAGATAAGGATGGGAATCCTATCGCGCAAACGAAGTCACTTACGATCGCTCGCTAAGCCACTTAGAATATTTCTTAGTCCCGACATAATACAATACCAAACCAAGTATTAAAAACACATGACTTGCATCATTGCGATCAAAGTATTGTGAGATATTGATTTTCATCGATTGAAAAAAGGCTGTTGGTACCACAACTAGAACACTCATCCAAAAATACTTAAAACCGGGTGTGATTTGCTTCGCATAACGTGCCCCAAGATAGGCCAATGCAAAAATAAGGCCTATGGCAGTGTTTATAGTGCTGGTTCGTAATCCTTTACCAGGGTCGTCATCTAAATCAACGATCATAAACACAGCGACAGTTCCTGCAAAAGCGAGGACTAATTTCACTTGACTTATCCGAATCAAACGTTTTTTCCATTTCTGATTGTCGTACAATGACAACATTGCCTGTTCCACAAAGTAGGGAGCGATAATTCCCAAGAGCCATGCCGTATACTTTCCAGGAACACCCCAATAATTGAAGCAGAGATGACCAAGCCCACCGAAGATGAAGCTGACACCGAACAGGAGGAAGAAGTACTTCCAATACGTAAAGAATGGAGAGGAAGGCATTTTACTAACCTTATAAGCAAAGTACCAAGATACAAGTGCAATTAGTAAATCACCAATCATAGCATTTGGCTCAACCAAATCTAATCCAAATGGATGATATTCAATCTTAGGAAAATCGGCACCAATCAACATCTATTGTCTTCTTTCTTCGAACTTGTGAAGGTTCTTAAGGATAATTTTTTCTACTAACATCGGGAACCGAGCTTGCATAATGGAGTTTAATTTTCCAATTCCAGTCAATGTATAAATGAACTTACGTTTTTGGATGTTTTTAGTCACAACACCAGCAACGAACTCCATCGATTGAACGCCTTTTTTACCATCGCGTTTCTCTAACAACTGCATAGATCCATCAGCGCTAATTGCCTCTTTGTTATGCTCTATTTGCGTTATTCCAACAAGGATTAACCCTACATGAATGTCATTGACCTTTTCCTCTAACCGAATCGATTCAGCCACAGCACGAAGGGCCATTTTTGACGAACAATAAGCCGCCATTCCAGGGATTCCTCTTATACCGGCAAGACTCGATATAAACACGACGCTTCCCTTGGTTTTACGAAGTTCAGGTATTGCTGCAATAGTAGGATTGACCGCCCCGAAAAGATTACTTGCGAATACTTTCTCGAATACTTCAGGCTCAACCTCTCCGACATTACCACGGTTTGAAACGCCAACGTTGTTCACAAGAATATCGAGTTGACCAAACTCATCAACTGCTGCTTTAATTAGATTCTTCCCAGCGTCTTTAGCCGAAATGTCACAACAAACAGTAATTACTTTAGAATGTACTTTTTCTACTGCAGCCTTTGCTTCATTTAGGCGTTCTTGGTTTCTACCATTTAGAACAATTGAAACTCCTTGTTTAGCAAGGTCGATAGCAATAGCTTTCCCAATACCACGACTTGAACCTGTAATTACAGCAACTTTTCCGTTTAGATTTCTTCGAGCCATACTTACTTTGAATAATTAATATCTGGATTGTACTTAAGTGCTGTTAAGTTGTTTGTCCAAGCCATTGCCAAGTGCACTATAAAAGCGATCCAGATAGTTCCTGAAGCCGCTGTAAGTAAACATAGAACAACTCCTAAAGGAATAGCACCGATCGTTTCATCAAGCCCTTTTGGGATGTGTGTAGCAGAATACAAAGCAACGTTGATTGCGATTGCTGGCCAAAGACCTAATGGTTCTACTAAGGGAACGAAGAGCACTCCTCTAAAGAGGAATTCGTATCCAAAGAGATATATCGCCCAACCTAGAAGGCTTAGGAACAACGTTTTCTTTCCCCATACCCTAGTTCTAATCTGAGGGTAGTTGACAAAGTTCTTAGGGTTTTTTGCTGAGAAGAATGCCAAGGGAATAACTAGAGCACATAGACCTACGGTCCAAACGACAGTAAACAACGTCGTTTCAGGAATGATTGTTAAGCCTAAATCACCTAGCGATTTTTCTGGAACGAAAATGAGGCAAAGAATGGTAGGAACAACGCCCATACTGAAAAACCCAAATGCTTTAGTAAAGAAGATGTGCTTTAGGTAAGCAGTATCAGAATCGTATTTGTTGTGAAAGTAGTCTTTTATTTTTCTTGATTGTGCTGTAAACCAGTACATAACAAAGAATACTAATGCTAGAATAATTGGGACGCAAACACGTGTGTGTTCAGCGGTCCATGTCATGTCAACTTCGAAATAATTCATAAAAGGTGTTTTATTTTTTATCCAAATAGCCGTTTTCCTTAAACCAGTCGAAACATTCTTGAATTGCTTCTTCTATTGGTGTTTCTGGAAGGCCAATTTCTTTTCGTGCTTTTTCAGGACTGTAGTAATGTCGTTCGCAAGAAATTATAGCGAGCTCCTTTGTCACTCCAGGGTAGTACTTAAATAACTTGGCAAAGAAAGAGTTCATGGATCCGTAAGCCTTAACGACAAAGTTTGGCAGTCTCCGTGTTACTTTTTTCCCAGAAATGGTCTCAGCGATCATATTGAATGCTGCTTGGTAAGTTAAGTTTCTATTTCCTAGAATGTAGCATTCTCCAATTGTACCCATGGTGACTGCATTTGATATTGCAGTTGCGGCATCCTTTACAGCAATGAAGTTTTTTCCGCCTGCAGAATAGCCTGGAATTTTTCCATGATGAACAGCTAATACCATTGCCCCTGAACTAGGTCGAGAATCGAAAGGTCCAATCATAAAGGTTGGGTTGACAACGATTGCCTGAAGTCCCTTGGCTTTTACAGCGTCTAATACGATTTCCTGTGCTTTTTGTTTGGAGTCCATATAATCAACACCATAGCGCGCTGATAAGTACGGGTTTCCTTCTTTACCAGGTACTTCTTCAGAACCGTAACCAAACGAATTGGCAGTTCCGACATAAATCATTCTTCCGACCTTATGTTTTAAACAAGCGTCAATAACATTTTCAGTGCCGTCAATGTTCACCTTATTTACGATTGGATTGCGTGCGGGAAACACAGAGGTTGAAGCTGCCGCATGAATTACGACATCTTGACCTTCAATGCATTTATCCATGTCGTCTGCGTTGACGATGTTACCATAGAATCTTTTTATAGCTAATCCGTCAAGGGTGATTGATGGTTTTTCCTCATCAAATAAAAGAACGCTAACCTCATGATCGCGGGATAATAACTCACGAACGATGTTGCTCCCTAAAACTCCGTCTGGTCCTGTGACAAGTATTTTCATAAATGATACTACCTTGTAATTTATTTTTGCAAAGATAATTTTAATATTCAATATCTAGATGAGCCGTCGGTTACGAAATAGCATCATGTTTCTCAGTTTAGTACTGGTTAGTGTGAGTTGTGATGAAGAAATAGAAGAAGCTCCTAAATATTCGGAAGAGCATATTTTACTTATTGGCGACTGGGAGGAGCAAATTGAGCTGGATAGTTTACTGAATTGGAGCTTTACTTTGGAGGATTTATCATGGGGAAACTATACGCATCCCTATATCTATGTGGATCCAAAAATACTTGTTTCAGGAATGCAATTCGAAGTTGTTTATCAAGCGGAGGATACGTTAATGCTTTGGATACCTAATCAGGATACAATTCGGTTGGTAAGAGTAGAAAACAAAAAAGCTTCCACAAACCGATAAATCGGAGGGAAGCTTTTGAGGTTCCGAACGGATTCGAACCGTTGTAGATGGTTTTGCAGACCACTGCCTAGCCACTCGGCCACGGAACCCTATGTCGGCAAATGTAAGAAAAAATCGAATATTTATCTAGTCCTCAATGATTATTGCAACATTCTCTACGTCACCATTAATTGGTGGGGATAGCTTTGTAACCTTAACCCTCAAAGAGTGAAGGGCTTGAACTTCTGATTTAATTCTGTTTGTTATGCGCTGCCCAACGTGTTCTATTAGTTTTGAAGGGATAGCCATTTCTTCTATTACGATGAGATTAACAAGGACATAGTCTATCGTCTTTGAGAGATTATCTGTTTCTGCAGCGACCGAGAAATCAGTAGTTAAATGTACATCAACAATATAATGCCCACCGATTAACTCTTCTTCTGGAAGACAACCATGATGCGAATAACACTTTATTCCGTTAACCTCTATTACATTTTTCATACCTGAGGAGTAGTTTCAGCAAGAGCTCTTATTCCTTCAGTAATTCTTTCTACGCATTCATCTTTCCCTAAAAACGACGCAATTTCAAACATACTTGGCCCCATTCCTTTTCCAGTAACGAGTAGTCTAAATAATGGTAAAACAGCTCCAATTCCAAGTTCTTTCGAGGTAATGAAATCTTTAAAAGAAGTTTCTAATGACTCTGGCGAGAAGTCGTCCAAAGATGCCATGGTGGTTTTCCATTCTTCCATGATAGAAGATGCATTTCCTTTCCACTTTTTACGTGTCGTTTTTTCGTCGTATTCAGTAGGTTTTTCTAATAAGAATGATCCTTCTGTCCAGATATCTTCTACGAACGTTGCACGCTCTTTCATTAGGCGACAAACCGTGACTAATCTTGATTTATCGTAATTTTCAGTTAAAATTTGCGATAATTGTTCAGCTAACAGCTCATCTGAAGCAGATCTCAAATACTGTTGTTGGTACCATCTTGTCTTATCTGGATCAAACTTAGCGCCAGATTTCGACACGCGGTCCAGGGTGAATGTTTCACATAACTCTTCTAGTGTGAAGAGCTCTTGCGTCGTTCCAGGATTCCATCCTAAAAAGGCTAGCATATTAAGAAAACCGTCAGGAAAATATCCTTTTTCTCTGTATCCTGAATAAATTTCTCCTTCAGCAGTTGTCCAATTTGTAGGGAAGACTGGGAACCCCAATCGATCTCCGTCGCGCTTGGAAAGTTTCCCGTTTCCGTCAGGTTTAAGAACAAGTGGAAGATGTGCGAAGAGTGGACGGTCCCATCCAAACGCATCATATAACATGATGTGTAATGGAGCGGATGGCAACCATTCTTCACCGCGAATCACATGACTTATTTCCATACCGTGATCATCAACAATGTTTGCCAAATGATAGGTAGGCATACCTGTTGGTTTCAGAAGAATTTTATCGTCAAGGTTATTAGTATTGACAACAACCCAACCTCTAACTTCATCTTCAAATCTAATTTCTTCGTTCCTCGGCATTTTCATACGAACCGTGTATGGGTCGCCTGCTTTAACTCTTTTTTGAACTTCATCTGCTGGAAGCGTCAGGGAGTTCTTCATCGACGAGCGCGTGATGTTGTTATATTGCCAATTAGGCATTCCCATGGCACTTGCTTGCTTACGCATTGCGTCAAGGTCTTCTGGACTGTCAAAGGCAAGATAAGCGTGCTCGTTATCTACGAGCTGTTTAGCAA
Organism: Flavobacteriaceae bacterium; assembly: GCA_047624355.1. Classification (GTDB taxonomy): domain Bacteria; phylum Bacteroidota; class Bacteroidia; order Flavobacteriales_D; family Crocinitomicaceae; genus UBA4466. Next base: position 70,435 of record JBLHPQ010000004.1, read on the forward strand.
ATTCTTTATAAGACTCTTTACGTTCCGATTGTATATATGGGCCAAATTCACCTCCTAATCCTGGACCTTCAGTTGGCATAATTCCGCACCATTTAAGTGCATCCATAATGTATTCCTGTGCGCCAGGCACAAAACGCTTTTCGTCAGTGTCTTCTATTCGAATTAAGAACACTCCATTATGCTTCTTTGCAAACAAGTAATTATAGAGAGCGGTACGAACTCCTCCCAGATGAAGAGGTCCTGTTGGGGAAGGCGCGAATCGTACACGTACGGGTCTGTTTGACATATTATTTTCTATTTTGAGTGCAAAGATAAGTAGAATAGTGCTAGTAACGAATAATGTATTTTATCGTTATGTTGAACATCTGGGACATACGATTGTACTTGGGTTTAACGTTTATTGTATAGTGATCAGAAAGATAAGTTGTAATTTAGTTATCCAAGTTAATTTATATGAGTGCATTCAATCGTTTATTGGATCAAGTAGACGGCTTCATTAGGAAGTACTATAAGAACCAAATGATCAAAGGAATATTCCTTTTTATAGGTGTATTATTGACTACTTATTTGTTAGTGATTACCCTTGAATATTTCGGTAGATTTAATTCTTACGTCCGCGGTGGTTTACTATTTAGTTTTTTAGGGTTAAATGTCTATATCTTATCTAGGTACATCGCTATTCCATTGTTAAAGCTCAAGGCTTACGGCAAACGAATAAATAGATATCAAGCGTCGTCGATCATTGGTTCATTTTTTCCTGACGTTTCCGATCGCCTGTTAAATACATTGCAGTTAAAGGATCAGATGGATGAAAATTCAGCTGATTTTGAATTATTAAATGCGAGTGTGCAGCAGAGGAGCGCGAACCTTAGTATGGTTCCTTTCACGAGTGCGATAGATTTGAATGAAAATAAACGTCATCTGATGTGGGCCTTACCGGTGGTATGCGCTTTTCTTGGATTCGCAGTTCTTGCACCTTCGTTTTTTACCGAGGGTACAGAGCGGGTGTTAAAGTTTTCTCAGGAGTTTACAATCCCGTCACCCTTTAAGTTTGCCTTTTTAAATGAGGGTGCGCGAATTGAAGAAGGTGAGAATTTTCCTTTTGAAGTTGAGTTAATAGGTGAGGAGATTCCTGATCGTGTCTATGTTCGTTCTGAGCAGGGGAGGGCGCTTTTGAGACGTGTTACAAAGAATAAGTTTGCTGGTGAATTGAATCAAGTTAGGGCTAATCTCAACCTGCGTTTTGAAGCGGCAGTAGAGGGTGAAAAGGTCTTGAGTGATGAATTTGGTTTACGTGTTATTTCTAAAACAGCACTTGGTAAAATGGAAGCTACACTTATTTATCCTGCCTATTTAGGATTGGAGAATGAGGTAATTGAAAATGCCGCTGATCTAACGATCCCTGAAGGTACTGAAATAACGTGGAGTGTTTTGACAAAGAATAGTGCTGATTCTGAGTTTTGGTTGGGTGAAAAACGTAGGGTTTTTACGAACGATGGATTTAAAGTAACGAGCCGTTTTAGTGAAGATGTTGAAGGAAAAGTTATACTAAAGAACCGTCAAAATTTAAAGGTTGATACATCATTCTTTGGAATCGAGGTTACGAAAGACAACTTCCCGGGAATTCAGGTTGGGGAGATACAAGATAGTTTAAAGGATGGAATAAGGTATTTTTCGGGTTCTGTGAATGATGATCATGGGCTTTCTAGCTTAACGTTTGTTTATACAATTACATCTAAAAGTGGTAGTAAGCGTACGGAAACGATGCGAGCAGGAAGAGTCGTAGGGACTCAATCGCCTTTCGATTTTGCGGTGGATTTTAGACGTGAGGAAATAGCGTTAGAAGACAAGATTGAATATCATTTTGTGGTCCGAGATAATGATGGCGTAAATGGTAGTAAGGCTACACGCAGTAGATCGTTTATGTACACGTTACCAACGCTTGAGGACTTAAATGAACAGCGTGATGAAGAGCAGGCGTTGGCTAAGCAGGACATGACCGATGTTATGAAGCAATTGGAGGAGTTTCAAAAGAACCTCGAACGGCTAAAGAAGGAAACATTGAATTCGAGTCAGTCAAATTGGAATAAGCAGAACCAGGTTCAGCAACTCCAAGAAGAACATAAGTCGTTAATTGAGCAGCTAGAGTCATTGCAAAATGAGATGGAAAACTCAATGGAGGAAAAGGATCAATTGACTGAAATGGATCAAGAGCTCTTGGATCAGCAGGAGATGATTAATGAACTTTTGGAGGCGTTAATGGATGATGAATTGAAGGATCTTCTTGAGCAACTTGAAGAACTTATGAAGGAGCAAGATGAGGAAGGTGTGGAAGAAGCGCTGGAGGAAGCTGAAATGTCTGCGGAAGATATGAAAAGGCAATTGGATCGTAGTTTGGAAATGCTTAAGCGCTTGGAAGTAAACGAAAAAGTAGATGCTATAGAGGACGAGTTGAATGCTTTGTCGGAAGAACAGCAGAAACTCAAAGACGATATTGCTAAGAAGAAAGACGGAAGTGACGAGGGTGATAAGAAGAAACAGGATGACATTGAAAGTAAATTCGATGAGTTAAAGGATGACCTTAAGGAACTAGATAGTCTAAACGAAGAGCTAGGTACTCCTATGGAGTTGGGGGATCCTGAAGAAAAGGCTGATGAAGTTTCTGAGGATATGGAAGATGCTAAGGAAAGCATGGATAAAGGCAAGGATCAGAAGGCTGGTGAATCTCAAGAGGGTGCGGCTGAGAAGATGAAGGAGATGGCGGAAAGCTTAGATATGATGCAAAAGCAATCTAATGAGGAGAAACAAGGTGAGGATATCGATATGCTTAGGAACATTTTGGAAAGTCTTGTTGTTCTGAGTTTCGATCAGGAGGATGTCATGAGAAGATTGTCGCGTCTGACTGATACAGATCCTGCGTTTAAAAAGTATAGTCGCCGTCAGCGGAAGATAGTGGATGACACTAAAATTGTACGAGATAGTTTATATGCATTGGCTAAACGTCAGCCAAAAATTGCTACCTACATAGATGATGAGTTGAACCAGATTAAGTCGAATCATGAGTTATCGCTTGAAGATATAGACGAAAGGAGAAGGGTGGATATGGGAGTCCATCAGCAGTATGCAATGACCTCTTATAATAACCTCGCGTTGATGTTGAATGAGAGCTTGCAAGAAATGCAGCAACAGATGCAATCTATGATGCAGGGCTCTGGGAGTTGTGATAAGCCCGGAGGAAAGGGAAAAGGGAAACCTGGGCCCGGGAAGATGTCTGGTGGGGACATGAAGGATATGCTGAAGAAACAGCTGGAGGATATGAAAAAGGGAGCGAACCCTGGTGGAAAGGCTCCTGGTGATAAACCTGGAACTAAACCGGGAGGAAAGGACGGTATGGGAGGAGGCATGGGTTTAGGTAATAAACAGATTGCTAAAATGGCTGCGCAACAGGCTGCGATGAGAAAACAGCTTGAAAAGATGCGAAGGGAATTAAATAAGGATGGGAAGGGCCAAGGAAATGGTTTGAGTCCTCTTATTGATGAGCTTGAGCAACAGGAGAAGGACTTAGTAAATAAACGTTTCGGGAACAACATGGTTCAACGACAGAAGGAGATACTAACTCGGCTTCTGGAAAGTGAGAAAGCCCTTATGGAGCGTGGGATTGATGAGAAAAGAGAATCACAAGCAGGAAAAAAGGAGAATTATGGTAACCATATTCAATTTGATCAGTATAACAAGGAGAAGTTAAGACAGATTGAAATGTTGCGGTCCGTAGATCCGGCTTATAATAAGTACTATAAGGACAGAGCAAATGAGTATTTCAATCGCATGTTGTAAATTGAAAAACGTAAGATGAAAGAAGGTTTTGTGCTTGTTGAAGAACTCTCTATCCCGTCGGATTTCGGGTCGATTACAAAAGTAGAGACGTTGGTGGATCACGTATGTGAGCGCCTAGAGGTAAAAGAAGATTATTACGGTAACGTTTTAATTGCAGTCACGGAAGCAGTGAATAATGCGATTGAACACGGTAATAAAATGAAGGATAATTTAACGGTCGATGTGCACGTTGGAGATAAGGAAACTGATTTCTGTTTCAACGTACGCGACAAAGGAAATGGTTTCGATTTCAGAAACTTGCCAGACCCAACCGCCCCTGAGAATATTGAAAAGGAAAATGGACGTGGTATTTACCTGATGAAGTCGTTGGCTGAGTCGGTGGAATTCGATGAAGATGGTCGGAGTGTTAGTATCTATTTTTCTAAAAAATAGTGGTTTCAATTCACTTTGAGGACACTGATATTCTGGATGTAAATCCGGAATTTTTTGGTTTATGGATGACGGATATTTGTGTTTCTAAAGGTTCTTCACTGGGTGAGTTAACCGTTATTTTCTGTTCGGATGAGTACCTTTTAATAATGAATCGTGAGCATTTGAATCATGATTATTTTACTGATATTATCACTTTCGATTATACGGAAGGTTTGGTTGTGAGTGGGGATCTTTTCATTTCTATCGATAGGGTTAGAGAAAATGCTAATGGTTTGGGTGAAGATTTTACTACGGAACGCAATCGAGTTATGGCTCATGGGTTGCTCCATTTGTTGGGTTATGGTGATAAGTCTGAGGAGGAATCGATATTAATGAGGTCAGAAGAGAATGAAGCGCTGGCTTTGATTGTTTCACGTGAAACATAAAGTTCTATAAAAGTGTTGTAGCTTTGTTCCACGTGAAACAATAGTAGATGCTGAAAGATTACGATGTTATAGTTGTTGGTGCCGGACATGCCGGTTGTGAAGCTGCAAATGCTGCGGCAAAATTGGGTAGTTCTGTCTTGTTGATCACGATGAACATGAATACGATTGCTCAAATGAGTTGCAACCCAGCGATGGGGGGTGTGGCGAAAGGACAAATTGTTCGTGAAATTGATGCGCTTGGAGGTGGTTCAGGAATAGTGAGTGACTTGAGTGCGATTCAATTTCGGATGCTGAACAAATCAAAGGGTCCGGCAATGTGGTCGCCAAGAGCACAAAATGACCGAATGCGTTTTGCGGAAGAGTGGAGATTGATGCTTGAAAGAAATGAAGGTGTTGATTTTTGGCAAGATATGGTCAATGGAATCATTGTTGAAGATGGTGCTGTTGTGGGGGTGAAAACCTCAATCGGAATGGAAATTCGCTCTAAATCGGTCATATTAACCAATGGTACGTTCTTAAATGGTCTGATTCATCTCGGTGAAAAACAATTCGGGGGTGGGCGCGCAAGTGAACGTGCTTCGACAGGAATTACTGAGGAACTATTAGCGCTAGGGTTTGAAACTGGAAGAATGAAAACGGGAACACCACCACGTGTGGATGGACGGTCTCTGGATTATTCGAAGATGGAAGAACAATACGGTGATGAAAACCCATCTAAGTTTAGTTTCACAAACACGAAGGCGTTGACCAAACAAAGGTCATGTCACATTACTTATACGAATCCTGAAACGCATGAAATGTTGAAGGAAGGCTTCGATCGTTCACCAATGTTTAATGGAGCGATTCAAGGAACGGGACCGAGGTATTGTCCAAGTATTGAAGATAAAATCAATCGGTTTGCAGATCGCGACCGACATCAAATATTTGTTGAGCCCGAAGGATGGAACACAGTGGAGATCTATGTGAATGGATTTAGTACGTCCCTGCCAGAAGATGTCCAGTATAAAGCAATGCGATTAATCCCCGGTTTTGAAAATGTAAAAATGTTTCGCCCTGGGTACGCAATAGAATACGATTACTTCCCACCAACACAATTAAAGCATACGCTGGAGACTAAGCGGATTGAGAATTTGTATTTCGCGGGACAAATTAATGGTACAACAGGATATGAAGAAGCAGCTTGCCAAGGTTTAATGGCAGGAATCAATGCTTCGAATAAAATCAAGGAAAAGGAAGCGTTTATCCTTACCCGAGATCAAGCGTATATAGGTGTATTAATAGATGACTTAATTACAAAGGGTACGGATGAACCGTATCGGATGTTTACAAGTAGAGCTGAATACAGAATTTTGTTGCGTCAGGATAATGCCGACCTTAGGTTGACTCCAATGGGACATGAAATTGGACTTGCTGATGATGATGCATTGCGTCGAATGGAAACGAAGCTGCATGGAACCGAAACGTTGAAGAAGTCATTAAGGAAAGAAGGTGTTTCGCCAGAAAGGGCTAACCCTATTCTGAAACGTTATGATAGTTCTCCGATAAAACAAAAGGTGAAACTAAGTTCTTTAATTACACGTCCTGGTCTGTCGATGGTAGATGTTCTTGAAATGAATGAAGTGACAAATACCTTGGCTGTGCAGTTAACGTCAGAACATGCGGATATTGTTTCTCAAGCGGAAATTCAATTGAAGTATGAAGGTTATATTTCTAGAGAACAAGATGTGGCTACTAAACTGGGTAGACTAGAAGATGTCAAAATTCCATCGGATACTGATTTTACGCTATTACCAAGCTTAAGTTCTGAAGCGAAAGAAAAGTTAAAGGACATTCAACCGGCGACAATTGGACAAGCATCACGAATCAGTGGTTTATCACCAAGTGATATTTCTGTACTCCTGGTTTATTTGGGAAGGTAGTTTCCGTGTACTACTAAATCGAAATGGTCGCTCAGTAATAATGAATACCATTTATTTTATCCAGCATTTTCTTTTTAATGGTCGAATAGCTATAAACCGACCATAATTTTTGTGATTATCGATTTTAAGCGCTTCTAACGAACGAATAGTGACCGGTATATAGGTCGGTTAGGCCATGTCAGAGATCGTGAAGGTGTTTTTGAACGAGAAAAAGGGGTTAACGCGCTGAAAAGTAAATGATTAGTTGTTTTTTGGTTGCTTTTTCTAACCTAGGCGTCAACGGGCTCAATCCAATCACCGTTTTCCATGATCAATTCGATGAGTGCATCTACAGCTTCTTCCTCATTAATATTCTTCCGGATGACGGTTTGTTCTTTATACAAATGAATTTTTCCAGGACGCGTTCCAACATAACCATAATCTGCATCGGCCATTTCTCCAGGACCGTTTACAATACATCCCATGATTCCAATTTTGAGCCCTTTTAGATGTGAAGTACGCGCTCTAATTTTAGCCGTCGTTTCCTGAAGGTCGAAGAGTGTTCTTCCACATGATGGGCAGGAGATATATTCAGTCTTAGAAATTCTAGATCGAGTAGCCTGAAGAATACCAAATGAAGTCGAATTAATGACTTGATTCGGAACGATTCCGGTTAACCAAATTCCATCTCCAAAACCATCAATAAATGAACTTCCAAGATCCGAAGAAGACCACAATTGAAACTCTTCGGTAGCTTGCGATTGATAGGTTGAATGTAGAATTACGGGGTTGATAATGTTGTTTTCCGCAAAAATCATACGAATATTACGAAATATCTGTGTTTTATTTGCGTATTCTGTACTCAGGACAATTACTGCTTCAGGGTAATTCTTTAGGTAATTGACTTCAGTGATATCAGCTTGATGTGTTAAAAACCGTACTTCATTGGATGCGATTCCGGTGGCAGATACTTTATCATGCAAAGCAAAAAAACCGGGTTTGTTGGCGTAATTTTCTGTCCAGTTTGGCACTGTGCAAAGCACTGATAATGTTCCCGGAAGTTCAAACGATAACTGTTGATCACCAAGGTATAAGATGTCTGCGGCAGCGTCAGTAATATTCCATTTATCAAGCGGCACGGAGTAGAGATAGCCGAATGGAAATAGATTGGCGTGTTTAATCAGCTCTGTTCTACTCAAATCAGCGACAACAACTGGAACGTGACTTCCTCCGATATTTTCATGCTCAGTGCTTTCGCGGCGTACATGTTGAAACGGATTGTAAATAAGGTCGTTGGTAGGTTCAAGTGCTAGATCATTCTCATGAGTAGCGAATTTTTCCAATAGTTTTTGAGCGACTGGGATCTCTGCTTCTGGCAATTCCGTTAAAGAAACGCGGATGGTATCTCCCAATCCATCCTCCAATAAGGCTCCTATTCCAACGGCAGATTTTATTCGACCATCTTCGCCATCTCCAGCTTCGGTAACTCCCAAATGTAGCGGGTAATTCATTCCCTCGAACTTCATTGTTGATACAAGCAATCGGTATGCCTGAACCATTACCAAGGTATTACTGGCCTTCATGGATAGCACCAAGGCGTGATAATCGTTTTTTATGCAAACCCGAAGGAATTCCATGGCAGATTCTACCATGCCTTCTGGCGTATCTCCATAGCGACTTAAGATACGATCGGATAAAGATCCGTGATTGGTTCCTATGCGCATTGCGGTTCTATGTTCTTTACAGAGTAAAACGAGCGGTGTAAATTTCTTTTCAATTCGTTCTAATTCAGCCTGATAACTACTGTCGGTGTAAGCGATCTCTTCGAATTTTTTCTTGTCAGCGTAATTGCCAGGATTTACACGAACTTTTTCTACGATTGTAGCCGCTATTTCTGCAGCATTTGGTGTGAAATGAATATCAGCTACTAATGGGGCATTGTATCCAGCTTCAACTAAGGCAGATTTAATGTGCCTGAGGTTTTCTGCTTCCTTTTTACTTGGCGCAGTTAATCGTACTATTTCGCATCCCGCATCAATCATCCGTATGGATTGCTCAACAGATTTCTGGGTGTCCATGGTGTTAGTGGTGGTCATCGATTGAACGCGAATCGGGTGCTCACCTCCCAAGCCAACACCACCGATTTGTACCGGTTGAGTTTTAAATCTTTTACGATTCAGATAATCATCACAATAGGGAGGTAAATTTTGATTGAGCATTAGAACGAATATCAATGTATAATAGTGTCAAAAATAGCGAATAATGAACTCAAATACACTCTTGTGAGTACTAGATTATCTCCAAAAAAGTATAAAACTTCAGTACGGAATGGAATTTTTGGAGCAAATAGGCGTATCTTTGTACTACCTTATTTTAAAGCATGGAATTGAAACAAGTAACATACGAGAGTACAGAGCACAAGGATTTCTACAAAGTATTGCGTAAACGTGTTAATGCGCATTTCAAAGACAATAATAAATCTAGGCATGCCAATGCTAATATGGTGATCAAAACGATCTTCATGATTAGCTTGTACATGGTTCCTTTTGTATTGCTATTAACAGTTGTTACAAATACATGGTTAATCATGTTGATGTGGGTGCTAATGGGCTTCGGTACAGCGGGTGTTGGACTATCAGTAATGCATGATGCTAATCATCAAGCGTATTCTAAGAACAACACGGTGAATAAAATCATCGGTAAATTGACGAATGCAGTTGGTGGGAGTGATACAAACTGGAGAATTCAACACAATGTTCTGCACCATACGTACACAAATGTTGATCAGGTTGATGAGGACATCGATACAGGAATATTAATGCGCTTCTCACCAAACCAAAAACGTTTGAAAGGACATAAATACCAATTTTTATATGCTTGGTTCCTTTATGGAATGATGACGATTATGTGGTGTACGACGAAAGATTATTCGCAATTCGCACGTTACAAGAAGATGGGATTGATTAAAACACAAGGCATTACACCTGGGTTGATGTTGTTTACCATTATCCTTAGTAAAGTGATCTATTTGGGAACATTGATTACACTTCCAATTTTGTTTTCACCTGTTTCTTGGTGGGTAACAATCCTTGGATTTGGTTTGATGCACTTCATTGCTGGATTGACGTTGGCTTTAATCTTTCAACCAGCACACGTTCTTCCACGTTCTGATTTTCCAGTTCCGGATAAAACAGGAAACATCGAAACGGATTGGGCAGTTAGTCAATTGAGAACAACGGCAAATTTTGCTCCCAAAGCGCGCATCTTTTCATGGTATGTTGGTGGACTTAATTATCAGGTAGAACATCATTTATTCCCGAATATTTGTCACGTTCACTACCGTAAGATTTCCAGTATTGTTAGAGAAACAGCGCTCGAATATGGTATTCCTTATTATTCGTATAAAACGTTTAGAGGAGCTGTAGTGAGTCACGCTAAATTGCTTTACAAGTTGGGTCGAGAAGATATGATTCCAGCTACAGTTGAGGAAAAGTGAACGTAGAGGACTACCGCGATTACTGTCTTCAAAAACGAAGTGCAACCGAAGGTTTTCCGTTCGATAGCAATACGCTGGTTTTTAAGGTAGGTGGTAAAATGTTTGCGTTAACGAACCTAGATCTCTTCCAGTTCGTAAACTTGAAATGTGATCCAGAAGGCGCCATTGATTTACGTGAAACATATAATGGTATCAAACCGGCCTGGCATATGAGCAAGAAACATTGGAATTCTGTCTCAATCGATTCCGACGTCCCAGAGCAGCTTTTCTTGGAGCTCATTGACCATTCATATGACTTAGTAGTAAAGTCCCTCACAAAAAAGGTGCGAGATGGCTTATAGGCTTGATAAATATGCATGGAGTGTTCGATTAGCGAAAACGCGCTCAATTGCTACTCAAACTATTGCAAAAGGGAAGATAAGACTTAATGGTGCTATTGTGAAGCCGGCTAGAGAAGTTAAATTGGGCGATGAAATTCAAATCATCCGTCATACAGCAACGTTCACCTTCCGGGTAATTCAATTATTACAACGACGGGTTGGAGCGAAATTGGCACCAGAATACATCTTGGATGTTACGCCAGATGAAGAACGTGAGAAACTAAGGATGTATCAACTCGCGCAATCTACTTACCGTGAACACGGATCCGGCAAACCTACTAAGAAAGACAGAAGAGATATCGATGATTTCATGGATGACTGGCAAGAGGACGATTAACGTTCAGCTGTTATAGGGGATCTATAGGAGAATAGTAAGTGTGCTTAACTAAACTATTGAGGCTTTGTCAATGAGATGAAGCCTTTTTCTTTGACCAATAAATTTCATGGCATCTTTTATTTGTGTAGTTAAATTACTCTTAAACAAGTATATAATGGCGAATAACAAGTTGTTATAAAATGGTATGTAACTTTTTAGACGGTTGAGGGTCATACTTACAAACAAGGATGCGATAAGCGTCAAAAACTAAAAAAGATGCGAAAGCATTAAGAATTTAAAACTAAGAAGATGAAAGCAATTTACCTGATATTCGTAATACTCTTATTAAGCCCATTTGGATTTTCACAAGAAGAAGTTGAAATAGAAACAGAGGAAGCTCAAGAAGAAATGGAAGCGGCTGAAATGGAGATCGAGGCAGCTGAGGCAGAAATAGAAGCAGCGCTTCAAGAAATGGAAAGAGCTCTTAAAGAGATTGAAGGACTTACTGATCCAGACACTACGCGTATGACCATAGGAAATACAACGTTTATTATCATTGAAAATGGTGAAGATGGCGATAACCCTGAAGATGATGAGTGGTCAGACGATATGGACCCTGAAGAGCGCGACAACTATAAGTCAAAACGCAGTGAGCCACACTGGGCTGGTTTGGACTTGGGAGTAATGATGTTAATGGATCAGAACCAGCAGAACAATTTTGTTGATAATCCTTACTGGGATAATGACATCGCTAAATCGCTAGTGTTTAACGTCAACATCATAGAGAAGAAATTCAATTTTGGAACTCCTTTTGTTGGACTTACAACAGGGTTGGGCTTCAACTTTAATTCGATCGCCTTTAGAGATAACTACCTCTTAACAGCTACACCAGACAGTGTATATGGAGTAATCGATACCGTGAATATCTATTCTAAAAATAAACTGAGAGCAGCTTACCTTACGGTTCCATTGATGCTGGAATTTAATACGAGTCGTAACGAAAGTAAAAGTGTTTACTTAGCGGCAGGTGTCGTTGGTGGTGTGCGTATCGCTTCAAAATTGAAGAAACGTGGTGAGTTTGACGGAAAAGAGTTTAAGCAAAAAGAGAAAGGGACGTATGGTTTGAATTCTTTCAAACTTGACGCAGCTGTCCGATTGGGCTTTGGAGATGTTGGAATCTTTGCCAACTATAGCTTGTTACCGTTGTTCGACACGGAAAAAACAATTGAAGTATACCCATTAACGTTTGGTTTATCGATGAACTTCTAGTTCTAATTTATAGCTTAATTGGAAAGAAAGGAGGGTGTGGATTTATTCCATACCCTTTTTATTGTGCCCTACATTCATTGAAATCTCCACCCATCAATAGTTCAGTTGCCACATTACTCTTTCTCCACCCAGCGTGTCCGTTCAAGTGTTCTGCAATGAGTTTGCGAATCAGAATGTATCGAGAACCCATCAGCCTTCAGTGACCACATTACTCTTTCTCCACCCAGCGTGTCCGTTCAAGTGTTCTGCAATGAGTTTGCGAATCAGAATGTATCGAGAACCCATCAGCCTTCAGTGACCACATTACTCTTTCTCCACCCAACGTGTACGTGCGAGTGTTCTGGAGTGAGTTTGCGAATCAGAATGTATCGAGAACGCAAATTACAACGCACAAAAAAACGGTGTAGAATTCCTCCTACACCGTTTTAAATATTGTTAATGAAGATTAGTTCTTCACAACGCTAAATTGAGAGCTTTGCCCGTTTTCAAGTGTTACGTTGAAAAGGTAAACACCTGCATCAAGATCAGCGATGTTAACTACACTATTTCCATTTGCAAAAGAAAGAGCATCTGTTAATACAACTTTACCTGAGAGATCAGAAACTCTAACAGTTCCATTCTCATTAGTGTTGATTGAAATAGTTACAACGTCTTTCGCTGGGTTTGGATAAGCCATACCTTCGATCGTTCCGTTTTCATCCAATCCGATGTTAAATGATCCAACATCACCAACTTTAACACCGATACTAGAAACTTGTTCCATACCGAAACCAGCAGCAAAATATGCACCATCGTTTTCAACAGGACCTAAAGGCTGCGCGTAATGTGCCTCATTCCATAGGTAGTTCAATGTATTATCGAACCCTAAGAATACCTCAAGGTTAACTGTTTGTGCACAGAAAAGGTAACGTTGGTTATCCTCTAATGCGATAGGCTCGTTCAATGCACCATAAACCATTTCTCCTTGAAGATCAGATGGGTAATAGTAAAATCCGAGTCCAACAGGGTTCAAGTTGTCAAATGCAAGAGCAGGATCATTCAGATCAGCAAACACATCTTCCCAACGGTAAGCATAAAGAGCGATTTCCTCACCCGTAAGATCTACAGCGCTTCCTAAAGCAGCAAAGTAAAGACCTTCAACACCTAAGCGACTTGCGTTCGGATTATCCAGTACGATACACGCTGAGAAAGTAGCCGTGTTAGTGCTAGGACGGAAACCATTGTTTTGAGTTGGAATACCTGTTAAAGTATCAACATCTGCCAATGAGTAGATAGAATCGGAAACCATGAAATTAGCAGTTACCCAGTTATCTGCATCGTATGCATCCGCTGAGTCAAGCGCAACATTGTACATTACTGTATAAAGTCCATCAGGGTAAGTTGCAGAAGAAAACTGTGGGAAGTTAAGTACCTGTGAAGGGTCAACATCCATACTATCTCCAGACAATACTGTTGGAAGCGTTATCGTTTCATCATAAATATTTCCAGAAGGACCGTCAACTGTCGCTCTAAGAAGCATGTTCGCTTGATCAAGTTGACCATAGTTGTAGACTCTTGTTCCAAGGTCAAAATTGAACTCAGATCCGTCTTGTGCCAATTGAGATGGTACACCAGATGCTTTAGAAATTAACGTTGTTCCCTTCGTTAATCCAGCGTCATTTTGGTAAAGACCAGTTTTGTTTCCAAGGAACACTTCAACTGGGCCTAATGCCATTTCTGCTACAAGAGTAGCTCCATCTGTGCTTGAAAGCATAACAACAGGAATTGTGATAAGTCCTCCTGAAGCACCTCCGCCCATTCCGACAGATTCTGGATCACGGTTAATAATGATAACGCCAACAGCTCCTGAATCTTGAGCATTCAACGCTTTCGCACCAAATTCACAGGTATTACGGTAAAGAACAGCAATCTTACCAGCAACGCTGTTGATTAATGGAAAACATGCCTCCTGTGCAATTGGGTTCCCTTGAGGATTTGTACCTGGAGTTCCGTCATCCACCATCATGAGTGTGTCCTGGACAAAGATTCCTGGGATTAAGAAATCAGGAGTAGACCAATCGCCTCCAGCTGGGTCAGCCCATGTGAAGTCGTAGTTTCCCGCGATAGCAACTGGAGATATTCCAGCGCAAATTACCTGTGATTGCGCAGAATAACCTGCAGCAAAAACGGCTAATGTGAGTAATATTTTTTTCATAAGAATAAAGTTTGACGCTAAGGTAAGACATTTAGCGGTGATTCTAAAATAGTTATGGCTGATGTTGACAATAAAAAAAGCTTCCAAGACCAACGAAGGTCTGTGGAAGCCAAAATTTCATAGATTGAGAATGAAGTGTGTTTTTATTCGCTAGACGAGACAGAGGCTTTTAAATACTCTCTGTTCATGCGTGCAATGTTTTCAAGGGAAATACCTTTTGGACATTCAACTTCACAAGCACCAGTGTTCGTACAGTTCCCGAAACCTTCCTTATCCATTTGCTCTACCATGTGGAGAACACGACGTTTAGCCTCTACTTTCCCTTGTGGAAGCAATGAAAATTGAGATACCTTAGCTGACACGAATAGCATGGCAGAAGCGTTCTTACAAGCGGCAACACAAGCACCACAACCAATACATGTTGCCGAGTCAAATGCGGTATCAGCGTCTGCTTTAGGAATAGGAATTGCGTTCGCGTCTTGTGTATTACCAGACGTGTTGACAGAAACGAATCCTCCAGCATGCTGAATGCGATCAAACGCACTTCGGTCGACAACCAAATCCTTAATGATTGGGAAACCTTTTGCCCGAAAAGGCTCGATGAAGATAGTATCTCCATCCTTGAATTTACGCATGTGCAATTGACAAGTGGCAACGCCTCTATCAGGTCCGTGTGGCTCTCCATTAATATGCATGGAACACATTCCACAAATTCCTTCTCGACAATCATGGTCGAAGGCCACGGGAACTTTCCCTGTTGAGACAAGTTCTTCGTTTAACACATCCATCATTTCTAAAAATGACATGTGTTCTGAAATATTATCGATAGGATACGTTTCGATTTTACCCTTGTCGTTCGCGCTTTTTTGTCTCCAGACTTTAAGTGTAAGTTTCATAGCTGCCTTATTTGTATGAACGTTGTTTCAGTTCGATATCGTTAAACGTAAGTTCTTCCTTATGCAATTTGGACTCTCCTGGATCACCAGTCCATTCCCATGCTGAAACAAAAGCGAAGTTTTTATCATCACGCTTTGCTTCACCTTTTTGTTCGCCATCAAGTTCAACAGACTCCTCACGGAAGTGACCTCCACAAGATTCTGTTCGTTCGAGTGCATCTACAGCGAACAACTCCCCTAACTCTAAGAAGTCTTCAACGCGCAATGCTTTTTCTAATTCAGGATTCAACTCCATCGACCCACCAGGAACCAAAACGTCTTTTCTGAATTCCTCACGGATTTCACGAATTTCTTTGATTGCTTCTGTTAAACCTTCCGCATTTCGAGACATCCCAACTTTGTCCCACATAACTTTTCCAAGTCGCTTGTGGAAAGAATCAACCGATTTGGTGCCTTTGTTATCCATGAATCCAGTGATTCTTGTCTTTACTTCTTCTTCGGCGGCCTTAAATTCAGAAAGGTCAGTTGAGATAGCTCCTGTTCGGATATCATCCGCTAAGTAATCACCAATAGTATACGGAAGTACGAAATAACCATCTGCAAGTCCCTGCATTAATGCAGAGGCTCCAAGGCGATTTGCTCCATGATCAGAGAAATTTGCTTCGCCTGCTGCGTAGCAACCTGGTACAGATGTCATGAGGTTGTAATCAACCCAAATTCCACCCATAGTATAGTGAACCGCAGGATAAATCTGCATAGGTGTTTTGTATGGATTATCATCGGTAATCTTCTCATACATCTGGAAAAGGTTACCGTACTTGTCTTCAATGACTCCTTCTCCTAATTCAATAATTCTAGTATCAGATGGGTTTTTCTCACCGTCTACAATTGCTTTTTCGTGACCATAGCGCTTAATTGCTGATGCGAAATCAAGGTAAACTGCTTCTCCGGTTTCATTTACTCCAAAACCAGCGTCACAACGTTCTTTTGCTGCTCTTGACGCAACATCACGTGGAACAAGGTTACCGAAAGCTGGATAGCGGCGCTCTAAGTAGTAATCTCTATTTTCTTCAGCAATTTGTCCAGGCTTCAATTTTCCTGCACGAACTGCTTCGATATCTTCTATGTTTTTTGGTACCCAAATTCTTCCATCATTACGCAACGACTCTGACATCAACGTCAATTTCGATTGATAATCACCCGAGCGCGGAATACACGTCGGATGTATTTGTGTGTAACATGGATTTGCGAAATAAGCACCTTTCTTATGTATTCTCCATGATGCAGTAACGTTGGAGCCCATAGCATTCGTTGAAAGGAAGAATACGTTTCCATATCCACCCGATGCAATAACTACCGCATGTGCCGAGTGACTCTCAATTTCACCAGTCACCAAGTTTCGAGCGACAATCCCACGTGCTTTGCCATCGACTTTTACAAGTTCAAGCATTTCGTGGCGGTTGTACATTTTAATTTTTCCCTTGCCAATCTGACGATTCATCGCAGAATAAGCCCCAAGAAGAAGTTGCTGTCCTGTTTGACCTTTGGCGTAGAATGTTCTTGAAACCAGTACCCCACCGAAAGAGCGGTTATCCAAAAGACCTCCATATTCACGTGCAAAAGGAACACCTTGTGCAACGCATTGATCAATGATATTTCCAGAGACTTCAGCCAAACGGTATACATTTGCCTCACGCGCTCGGTAGTCACCCCCCTTTACTGTATCATAGAAGAGTCGGTAAATAGAATCGCCATCATTTTGATAGTTCTTTGCTGCGTTAATTCCTCCTTGTGCGGCAATCGAGTGCGCACGACGTGGTGAATCTTGAAAACAAAATGCTTTTACGCTGTAGCCCATTTCAGCTAATGAAGCTGCTGCTGCCCCACCTGCAAGACCAGTACCGACCACGATGATATCAATCAGTCGCTTGTTGGCTGGGTTTACAACGTTAATATTATTCTTATGATTTGTCCATTTGTCCTTAATCGGACCTGCTGGAATTTTTGCGTCTAAAGTTGCCATAGTACCTACCGTTACTAATGATTAAAATGATGGAAAAGTGCAATGAAAATGAATCCTAACGGAACCAAAATAGAAAATGCAATTCCAAATTTCTTAAGCCCTTTTGTGTATTTGTTATTTGCTCCCATCGACTGGAAAGCAGAATTGAAACCATGCATTAGGTGAAGCCCTAGAAGCACGAATGAAACAGAATATATTACTACTCTAACTGGGTCAACAAACTTATGCTTTAGTTCAGCGAGGTAGCGGTATCCTTGTTCGCCCTCAATCATTCCCGTCCAATCACCATCGATGAATTTTGTTTTGATCTCAGGAATCCAGAAGTCATAAAAGTGCAATCCGAAGAAGGCAAGAATAACTAATCCAGAGAGAAGCATGTTTCTACTCATCCAAGTTGCGCTAGCGGCACCTTTGTATTTAACGTAGCGTACATCGCGAGATTTACGGTTCTTTAACTCAAGTACAAATCCCATAATGAAGTGGAAAAGAACTCCAAAGAGTAAGATGGGTTGAAAGATGTATTGAACTAAGAAGTTCGTCCCCATGAAGTGCGCCAAATTGTTAAATGTATCTCCTCCTAATACCGAAGTAAAGTTGATGGTAAGGTGCTGAAGGAGGAAAAACATCAAGAAAAACGCGGAGAGCGCCATTGCCATTTTTCTTGCAATGGATGATGATAGAAGACCTGATTTACTCATATCTGTTTTTATAAAGCATTTACTTAGTACACAAATTTAAGAGTTCATTACTACCAAAAATAGATTTTCGCTTATTTATAATGAGTTTAAATTATTTAGTTTTAGATCGGGTCTTTTGGCCGCGTATTCAGGCTTTCATTGCAACATTGTGCCCAGGCGCAAAATGGTTTTCTCATTTTTTAGAGCTTCTAATGTCGCACAAAAAATGCGCAACCCTTAACCGCCTGCATCCCAATGGTTTTCACTCCAATCCAGCGCGGTGGTTTCTGTCATTTCGAGTGAGTTTCAACAGAAACTTGTATCGAGAAGGACAGAAAAGCATAGCTATCCGTGATAGAACGTAAGTGTTCCAATAAATAAGAGCGATTCACCACGCTTAACCCAGTTAATTATTTTGTCTCATAGTTTTAAAACCCATTATCCACTATCTAATGGTTAGAAGTGCTTGCACTGAGCTTGTCGAAGTGTAACACTTCTCGTAATCGTCGCTATGCTAATAAGAACAGTTAAACTAGAGAGTTATGAAGAAGTTGATGATTTTCTCGCTGATCCTATGCACATCTCCGGCATTTGGTCAAACGAGCGAGAATGAAATTGAGGGGGTTGATAAAAAACGTGAACTAGCAGCGTATGAAGTGCTCGTATCTCCTAATCCGTCATCTGACAAAGTATACATTAATGCTCCGGTGGGATCAATTTGTAAGGTAGTTAGCGCAGCCGGAACTATCGTAGGAACATGGGAAGTGAGAGAACATGGAATAGATCTTGATGACCTAGGTCTGGGATCATATATTGCGTTTATTACGTTCAACGGACAAACGATTCACAGGCGGTTTGTAATAATTTAGCGAAGTAAGGCCGTTCATTATGTGATCTTGTTAAGTGTTTCATTATCATACACTTGTTAACATTGCGTGGAAATACTATATTTGATTGAACGAAAAAAATCAAAATGGATAGTACTACAAACTCACTGAACTGGTTTGAAATCCCTGCGTTGGATATCGACAGAAGCAAGAAATTTTATGAAACAGTATTTGACCTTGAAATGATTTCTCACGAGATGGGAGAGATGAAAATGGCGATGTTTCCTTTTTCTCCAGGTTCGGGAAAAGCGAACGGAGGAATTGCTCAAAGCCCTCAGCACAAGCCTAGCGTTGAAGGAACAGTGATTTATTTGAATGCTAATCCTGCGATGGACGATGTTGTTGCGCGTGTTGAGGCAGCGGGTGGCAAAGTGTTGCTCCCAAAAATGGACATCGGAGAAAATGGTTTTATGGCCATGATTCTGGATACTGAAGGGAACAGTATCGGAATTCATTCGACGTCTTAATAGACACCTTTAATTACTCTAGTTGGAAGTATAGCTCAATGTACTTTCAGTTGAATTTACTGTTAGGTTGACATCAGCACCAAGAATTAATGCTCTGTTGTCATCAATATGGCCTGCAGGAAAGTCAAATACAATTGGAATGGATCTATACTTAAAATGTGAAAGAATAATCTCTTGATATGATTTACCAAATGGTGTTGCTGTGTCTTTTAAACCGGTCATTCCACCAACGATTAAGCCATTAATTTTTTCAAGTACATCCGACTTCTCGAAGGCATAAAACATCCTGTCGATATGGTATAGATGCTCACCTACATCCTCAATAAATAAAATGCTGTTCGTGTAATCAACTTGATCTTCCGTGCCGAGTGCGCTGAACAATATGGAGAGGTTACCACCCAGCAGAGTTCCTGCGCCGACTCCCTTTGCGTTCATTAAATTAGATTTAACGCTAATATCCGTCCCTTTTCCTTTCAACGCTGCCACGAGCGTTTCAAGTGAACTAGCTGAATTGGAATCAAAGTTCAAGGGCATTGTTCCATGGATACTTTTTATACCGTGTACTTGCATACGCTGATGCAAAATTGTTACATCACTAAAGCCGACAATCCATTTTGGTTCATCTCTTTGTGCCGCCCATTGAATGCGATCAATTAGTTGAATGCATCCATAACCGCCACGTGCACAAACAATTGCTTTTACTTCTGGGTTATCAATAACGGATTGAAAATCTGACAACCTTTCACCAATTGTTCCTGAAAAATAATGGTACTCACCAAGGCAATTTGATGTCACTAGAACACGAAACCCAGCGTCTTCAAAAAAGGCACGCGCGTTTGTAATCGTTTCCTTGTCGATTGACTTTGCAGGCGCAACAAGCGCGATCAAATCACCAGGAACTAGGGGCATCGGCATTCTATTCATGGGCCAAATGTAAGGATTCTTCTCTTTTCATAGAATTCATTACTTTCGATTCATGATTGACCCATACAATGACGAGTACTTTATGAAAATGGCGCTTCAAGAAGCTGAGTTGGCGTTTAGCGCTGATGAGGTTCCGGTTGGAGTTGTTATTGTTGCGAATAAACAAGTAATAGCGCGAGGACATAATTTGACGGAGCAGTTGAATGATGTAACGGCCCACGCTGAAATGCAGGCAATTACGTCTGCGGCCAATTTTTTAGGAGGAAAATATTTGAGAGGCTGCACAATGTATGTCACGTTAGAACCATGTGTAATGTGCGCCGGTGCTCTTTATTGGTCACAACTCGACAAAATTGTGTTTGGCGCAACGGACGAAAAGCGTGGCGCTGGATCGGTTGGTAATTTATATCATCCGAAGACAAAAATTAGTAATGGAGTCTTTGCAAACGAATCCGAAGCGCTTCTAAAGCGTTTTTTTGCCCAAAAGCGGAAGTAGCTCGGCCGGGGGATAAACCTTGAAACAAAATAGCATAGGCGCGATGTTCTTTTTGAGCATCGGGCTTTTTAAATGGAAGGATGTGGTTTTCACAGGCCGAAGCTGCCGCAGATATCGTCACTTCTCAATCAATCAATGCACGAGATTGCACCTAAGCAGTTAAGAGGCAGGTTTTTTTCAGAATAGTGAATAACCGCGTGAAAAACTGATTCATTTTGCGTCTCTAGTTGAGCTTGCATTGGACTTTGGAGAAGAGAGAAGGAACCGCTAGTAAGCCGATAGATTTTGTTTATCCCTCTGATTATGTTATATTTAGGAGTTGAAATTGAACATGCTAAACACTACAACTATGAAAAACCTATTATTGGGCGGATGCCTATTAATGGCAACCGCATCATTTACACAGGCAACGTTATTTGCAGATGACTTTGAATCAGGGTCTAGTCAATGGTCGTTAAATACAGGTTCTGGAGCAAACAACTGGATGGTCAATAATGCATATCTGGGATTTTCAGGTCTTATACCAGACACTCCAGATCAACCAGGATCGTTCACAAATGGGCCCCAATCAACTTATATGCATATAACCAATACTACAATTTGTGGTGGACTAAGTGTATGCAACGCAAATTTTGACACAGGATCAGCAAGCAATCAAAATACTGAAGTTGCCACATCAATTGATGCATCGTCCTACACAAACGTAACGGTTTCGTTTTGGTATTTGTGCGCAGGCCAAACGAGTACTTCTTATGGAACAATGGAGTACTCACTTAATGGCGGGAGTACATGGATTGCGATAGCAACGGAATATTCAGGAGTGTCAACTTGGACTCAGGAGACTGTGACAATGCCAGCATGGGATAATGCCGGGGCATTCAAAGTTCGATTCAAATGGCAAAATGGAGGCGGAGGATTAGATCCTGCATTCTCAATAGACGAGTTGTCGATTATTGGAACGTTGGGAGGATCGAATACGATAACAACAACAAACGACTTTTCACCGGCAAGTTGGTGTGAAGGATTTACAATTACAGGAATGGTGAACTTTGTTTCAACGGGTACCTATAACCCAACGAATACTTATTCAGCTGAACTCTCAGATGCTTCCGGTTCTTTTGCTGCTCCAATGATCATTGGAACACTGAACTCTAGCGCTTCTGGAGCACTTTCGATCGGTGCAGTGGTTTCTGGATCGACTCCTGCAGGTTCGGGTTACCGAATTAGAGTGACCGCTTCTGATCCGATAACAACGGGAACAGATAATGGTGCGGATTTATCAATATTTACGCTGCCTACCGTGACACAGTCTTCGCTTTCTGATGTATGTATCGACAATGGGCTTGTAACATTGGCTGGTGGTCTTCCGTCTGGAGGTTCATACACGGGCACAGGAGTGTCGACAGGATTATTTGACCCGTCAGTGGCAGGTTCTGGTACGCACGGGATTACGTATTACTATATTGATGCGAACGGATGCGATGGAAGTGCTGTAGAAACAATTACAGTGAATGATTTACCAACAACAGATTTATCAAGTTTCGCAAATGTGTGTGTTACTGAAGCAGCTTTTACGCTTACAGGAGGCACTCCAGCCAGTGGAACCTATTCTGGAACAGGTGTGTCGGGTGGAATGTTCGACCCTGCCGCTGCTGGCACCGGAACGCACACAATTACCTATTCGTATACCGATGCAAACGGTTGTACCGGTTCGACGACCCAAGCTATTTTGGTAGATGGTTGTTTATCGCTTGATGAAGAAATGCTGTTAAGTGTTATGATTTACCCAAATCCAACGGAAGCAACATTCTCGATTACCACACCAGTGGATGAGGTCGTAATCACGGACATGAACGGTAGGATTGTGAAATCATTTGGAAACCAAACGAACTATGATATCTCTGAATTAAAGCAGGGAATCTATATGGTTCGCATCGTAACGAATGGAACTCAATTGCTCAGAAGAGTCATTTTGAATAAGTAGAAGACGTTGTGTTGCTATTTTGAATAGGCTAGAACGGGTTCTAATTCCGTTTTTTGCGCAATGGCAAGAATTTCATATACGGCATCGTAGTGTGCTCGTTTATCGCCTGCAATTTTGATTTGTGTGATGGGATTGTTTTCTTTATTTACGATGAGGTCGATCTGCTCTATTAGTTCGGCCAATTCGAGTTTTTTGCCCTCTAAGAGGTATTCATCCTCGGCCGTTATTTCAACGGTAATCATTGACCTATGAACATCCAATGGTGAAGTTACTGGTTCTGGTAAGTTTAAAGGAACAGTTGAGCTAAATAGGCAATCATTTAGTTTCTTTTCACAGGTCCTGCAATCGTTAGCGCAGGAAACGAGGAGGAAGAAACCGAAAACAGGAAGTAATTTATACACAAGGATGATGCTAGCGTGTGAACAACAATTATAGCAACAAGATATGTAATATAAAGGGATTGCCGCACTAAGGATGGTAGCGACATCCTTTCTCTATTGCGCGGCCTAAGCCAGTAAGAGAGAAAGATACAGCGCAGAGCCTGTTAAAGTGCCCAAAAGAAAATAAAGGACTTAACTCTCCTTATCTTCTCTAGTTCCATCAGCGTGCAGCGCGAATCGGCTTGAATCTCTATCATGGACTTGATCGTATTTATCCCAAGGCCAGCCTCCAAATTGTGTTGCATTATAATCGTTAAACGCTTCTTGAATCTCTTCTCGCGTATTCATCACAAACGGCCCATGTTGTACTACCGGCTCATCGATTGGTTTTCCCTGGAGAATGAGCACTTTTGAAACCTCATCTCCATTTTGGAACACGAGTTTTTCCGTTGGATCAACCGTTACTGAATGGTAATGAGGAATTTTTTCATTGGCAAGCTTAAGGTCATTGCCTTCGTAATAATATACGGTACGATTGACTCCTTCTCCAGCTGGAGTGAGCTCAAATGTGCCTCCCGCTTCTAGTTTTATATTGAAAATTCCGACCGTGTTCAATTCTTCAGATGCCCAAGAATTAGGCGGTGGACTCGGTGCAACTTGGTCGTTAATTTTACCGGCAATAACTTCGATGCTGATCTTACTTTCATTTAATAATAACACGGGAATCGTGTCATTCCACAACATTTTAAAGTGTGGTTCTACCATTTTGCTTTTCTTCGGTAGATTCAACCATATTTGAAATAACTCCATGTGATTTTCCTTGTCCTTATGAACAAGCGGAAACATTTCTGAATGCTGAAGTCCTTTCCCTGCTGTCATCCACTGGACGTCGCCATTTCCATACCTTCCTGCACCGCCTTGCGAATCGGCATGATCTACAACCCCTTCTCGAACGACGGTAATTGTTTCAAACCCACGATGCGGATGTCCAGGAAAACCCGGAACCTCTTGACCGTGGTACATTCTCCAGCCTTCTTTCAAAATAAAATCTTGCCCTAAATGGCGGCCTTCTAATGAAGAAGTTTCTGGGCCCATCGCTTCGTTCCCTTTCGGATATTTGTCCTCGTGATGGACACAAAACAAAAATGGATCTGCCGTTTCCCATTGAAAACCAAGTGCTGTTGTTTTAATAACGGGGTTCTTTTTCATATCGATTTTAGTTTTTTCTGAGCGTTTAGTGGAAGAACCAAGAAGTGGAAGCGCAACTAGGGTTGCTGCTCCAGCCATCATTTTTCCTAGAAATGTACGTCTTTGTTGTTTCATTATTAATTTTTCTATCGAGTAAGTATTTCATGTCAATTCGAGTGTTTTTTCGAAATAGAATGTAGAAAAAAGGTAAAGTTTACTCTGAGCTGAATGCTGAGGTTCTCGAAGTATGCCGAAGTCATAATGACTTAAATACAACGCTGATATCGATAATAATTTCCGGAGAAATTTGCTCGATCAGACAGCCCGTTTCTTAACCTCCAGCACTAAATCTAATTATTCACACATATTTACCTAGGTAAATATATAAACTATTTAGAAGATAACCTATTTTTGTACCAATGTTAGCAATGAAAGAAACAATATGTGCACTGGCAACAGCAAATGGTGTTGGGGCAATTGGAATGATAAGAATTTCCGGACCAGAGGCCTTGATCAAAGTGGGAAATATATTCTCAAAGACACTCGTTGGGAAGACTTCTCATACGGCTCATTTCGGGACGATATCGAATCAGGAGAACGAACTCATCGATGAGGTATTGATCACGGTTTTCGAACACGGAAAGAGTTTTACCGGAGAGGAAAGCGCGGAAATCACCTGCCATGGGTCGCCCTTTATTCAACAGCAAATACTTCATTTGTTAACGGCAACAGGCTGTCGATTGGCTGAGCCAGGAGAATTCACGCAACGTGCATTTTTAAACGGAAAGATGGACCTTTCACAGGCGGAAGCGGTGGCAGATTTAATCGCTTCTCAATCAAAAAATGCACACGAGATCGCCCTTAAACAGCTTAGAGGTGGATTTTCTTCTGAATTGAAAGAGCTCCGTGAAAAACTGATTCATTTTGCCTCTCTTGTCGAACTTGAATTGGACTTTGGAGAAGAGGATGTTGAGTTTGCAGACAGGGACAAATTGAAGCAATTGTTAACCGAAGTACTCAAGTACGTACGACGTTTATCTGAGTCATTTGAATTGGGTAATGCGATCAAGGAAGGCGTTCCAGTAGCAATTGTCGGCGCACCAAATACAGGAAAAAGCACGCTCTTAAATCAATTATTGGGCGATGATCGAGCAATTGTAAGTGCGATCGCTGGTACAACGCGTGATGTCATTGAGGAAACGGTAAACATTGATGGAATTCTCTTTCGATTGATAGATACAGCAGGAATTCGTGAAGGTGCTGAGGAAATTGAGGCGATGGGAATTGAGCGCTCAAAAGAAAAAATTGTACAGGCCAAAATCGTGCTATGTATAGCAGATGCTTCCGTCGCGGGAAGTATAGCTGAAGTCGAAACGTGGACAAATGACCTTCAAAACCAATACCCAACAAAGAAGATTGTCTTCGTTGTGAATAAATCAGACCTTATCAAAGAACTCCCAAAAAACGGCTTGAGTATAAGTGCGCAAGATGGTACGAATATCGCGGCCTTGCAAAATCACCTTGTTGAGCTTGTCATTGGGAACTTCGATATGGCCAACGAAACGATTGTGACAAATGCACGTCATGTCGAAG
>JBLHPQ010000005.1:0-96133 GCA_047624355.1 Flavobacteriaceae bacterium
AAAGGATGTGGAGGGTGTTGACGTAAAAGCGAAAAGGACTAACCCAGGACGTGAAATAATGCTTAAAGTGGTGGCGAAACGCGATCAAATGAATCAGTGGAATCGACCACATACGGTTGAGGGTTATATCAGAGCAACAGAGATTATTGAACGGAAAGACAAGAAAGAATCTAAAAAAGCAAAGGATGATGAGCCAAACTCAGATCCTGACGGCATTATCGATCCGTTCGAAGAAGAACGTAAAAAGGCAGAAGCTGCGGCTCAAGCCGTTGCAGGCAACATGAATCTTATCGAATCACAGTTCACGCGCCATTTTGGTTCAAAAAACAAGGTGAAAGAAATTAGAAATGCCTACGAATTAAGAGGCAATAAGAGACACCAACTATATTACACTACCACAGTCAAGTCGAATTTCAATTTCTTCCAGAACTTGATGCACCTCGATGATCTACACCAAACGCCAGTTAGTTCACCAATTTCGGTACCGGGGATTCTTTCCTATAAGTACCGATTAGCAGATCAGTATATTGAAAACGGAGTCAAAATCCATAAGATTAAGATCACCGCTAGAAATATAGCAACGACAACATTGGAAGGGTTCATCTACGTAATTGATGGTTCATGGCTCGTTCAAAAGCTGGACCTTACAATGGAAAAAGGAAATCTATTGGTTTACGACTATTTTAACATTAAACAAGAATTCTCGCACCCAGGTGACTCTACTTGTCTACTAACAAAGCAAGTTCTTGACTATGGCGTGAAGTATAAGAGTGAATCTTCACATTGTACAACGGTCGCGACTTTTACAGATTATGACTTCAACCCCAATTTCCCACCAAAGTTTTTCGGAAACGAAGTGGCCATTACGACACAAGAAGCATACGATAAAGATTCTACCTATTGGAAAGAAAATAGAACGGGAATTTTAACCGCAGAAGAACAACGTTACATGGTTGTTCAGGATAGTATTTATGATGCCCATCAACGCGTCGAATACTTAGACTCGATAGATGCTGAGTTCAATAAAATAACCGTTCTCAAAGTACTCTGGTTTGGAGTCGATCGTAGAAACCGTGAGAAGAAAACACAATGGGGCTTTAACTCCTTAGCAGGATTGATACAACCGATATACATTGCTGGACCGCGTATTGAGCCTGGATTCAATTTCTTTAAAAAATGGGAGACCGAACGTACATTCGATTCGTTCGCTGATGTTTCTGTAGGAGTTCTTAACGGCGACGTTAAGGGCACTGTATGGTCAGCATATCGCTACGACCCGTTTCATTTCGGAACTATAAGCGGAAGCTTTTCGCATGGTTTCGATGTAATTCGTGGTTACGACGCGATCACTCAGATTTATAAAAGAGATAATTTTATAGAATCTACGGAAGCCCAAATCAATCACTTTTACGAGATTGCTAACGGGTACTATCTGAATGCAAATTTCAGCATGTCTGAACGCCGAAGCTTAGAAGGATACAAATTTCTCGAATTGGATGAAGTTCTACCCAATAATGACCCGGATGAATTTCAATCCTATCAGGCCGTTATTTTAGATGTTGAAATGCGCTATACTCCATTTCAGAAATACATGCGTGAACCAAATCGCAAAGTCGTACTCGGATCAAAATGGCCGACGTTCTATTTTAATTATGAGAAAGGAATTCCAACGCTTTTCGGTAGTGATGTTGATCATGATTACATCTCGGGGGGAATGATTCAAACCTTTAAAATTGGAATGATTGGAACATCTTCTTACCATATAAAATCAGGGATGTTTCTCAACACCAAATCACTTAAAGATGCGGATCAAAAATTTCATAGAAGAAGTGATCCTTTCTTTTTTGCCAATCCATTGCACGCATTCCAAGCATTAGACACCCTTCTTCCGACTCAAAAGGCATACGTTCAAGCGCATTTCGTGCATCATGACAACAGTGCGATCATCAATAAAATTCCGTTCATGAAAAAGACAAGAATCGGATTGGTCTTTGGTGTTGGCGCTTTGTATGTTCCTGAACACAACTGGCAACATTACGAATTGTTCGCGGGGCTAGAGCGAACATTCAAGCTGGCAAAGCGTAGACTGAGAATTGGAATCTATGGTGTGCTTTCTGATGGAAATCAAATTGCCCCACGACCTGGGCTTAAAGTCTCATTCGATATTATGAGCCGTCGGAATATGAAGTGGAACTTCTAGCTGCAATTCATCCAAAGAAGTTCATCTTGAAATTACTCATTGACTCATTTATGAATAACGCAACTGACGCTTTTTAGCTTGCTCAAATCATTTACGTTACACCTTCAGCATTGCGGATATTTGTTCTAGTCATTAACTAAAACAAAAACGATGAAAACTTCACACATTACGCGATTAACTGTACTAGCGTCTTTGGCGGTCCTATTTATGTTCGCGACCACTTCTTGCAGCAAGCGAAAAATCGAAAAGAGTGTAGAAGGAGCTTGGAATCTAGAGGGAATATCAGGTCAAAATATGCCTGAAGGCTACACGATGACAGGAACATTCATCTTTGGTGAAAGTAAAGGAAACAAACCTGGTGATATGAGTTATGATATTACGTTCTCCTACCAGGGGGCATCTGACAACACACAATTCAGCGGACCTTACGAAGTGCTAGCTAAAGGAGAACGAATGAATCTGTTGGATGCAGAATGGGATATATCTATCGTGGGCAACACAATGACCTTAACATTAGACGATCCAACGAATCGTTTCAGTTACAATTTTACGCGCTAAGCATCTGAAACAGGGATCCCACATGAAATAAGCGGAACTGAATTATTTTGTGGATATCTATTTTGATCTGTCAAAGAATTTAAGGCTTCCTTTCGCTAATTTTAACCTTCAACCGAATCCAATAAATGAAGGTCTGTATAGCAGAGAAACCAAGTGTAGCAAAGGACATCGCAGAAGTTCTCGGAGCGAAGCAACGCAACGATGGCTACTGGGAAGGAAATGGATATCAAGTAACCTGGACCTTCGGACATTTATGCACACTTAAAGAGCCTCACGACTATAACGAAAATTGGAAATATTGGAAATTGGAAGATTTACCGATTCTTCCAGAGAATTTCGGAATCAAACTAATACCAAATCAAGGCGTCGAAAAACAATTCAATACAATTGCTCGATTGGTGCAAAACTGCGATGAAGTAATCAATTGCGGGGATGCTGGACAAGAGGGAGAATTAATTCAGCGCTGGGTATTATTGAAAGCGAAATGCAAAGCTCCAATGCGCAGACTTTGGATTTCATCATTGACTGAGGAGGCAATTCGAGAAGGTTTTAGCAACCTCAAAGATGCAAGCAAATACGATAATCTATATGCGGCGGGAAGTGCTCGTGCGATGGGAGATTGGATCCTCGGAATCAATGGAACACGCCTATTCACTAAGAAATTCGGTCGAGGCAAAACAACCTTATCCATTGGAAGGGTTCAAACGCCTACGCTAGCTATGATTGTCGCGCGTCAAAAAGAGATCGATGCATTTAAATCCTATGAATACTGGGAGTTGAAAACAACTTTCAAGGGACAAGAATTTAATTGCCAAATAGATCGATTGACATCGGAACAAAGAGCGATCGGCGGACTTGAGTATTTGAAAGAACGTGAATTTGAAATCACCTCGTTCGAACAGAAAGAAGGAAAAGAAGGAAATCCTAGATTATACGATTTAACTTCCATTCAAGTCGATGCCAATAAGAAATTCGGTTTCTCGGCAGATGATACACTGAAGCACGTTCAAAGCCTTTACGAAAAGAAATTGGTCACTTACCCTAGAGTCGACACAACTTATTTGACGGATGATTTACATCCAAAGATTCCGCAAATTCTACGTGGATTGACATATTACTCCCGTTTTACCGAGAGCGTTCTTCAAAATGCAATTCCAAAATCGAAGACCGTTTTTGACGATAAAAAAGTCACTGATCACCACGCGATCATTCCAACAGGTGTCGCTGTTTCTGGTATTACACCCAATGAGCAGCAAATTTACGACCTCATCACCCGACGATTTATAGCCGTATTCTACCCACCTTGCATCGTTTCGAACACAACTGTACTGGGGAAAGTTGGAGACCTTGAATTCAAAGCGACTGGAAAACAAATCCTGAAGCCAGGTTGGCGTGCACTCTATACGAGTGAGAAGTCCGCGAAATCGAAAGAAGAAGAATCAATAATGCCTCACTTTGATAAAGGCGAGAAAGGTCCACATGAGCCTGTTGTTCATAAGGGAAAAACATCTCCTCCAAAGGCATATACAGAGGCAACACTGCTACGTTCTATGGAATCGGCGGGAAGACAAGTTGACGATGAGGAAATGCGTGAGCTGATGAAAGACAATGGCATTGGTCGCCCTTCCACCCGAGCGAATATTATTGAAACACTCTTCAGAAGAAAATACATTGAGAAGAAGCGCAAAAATATAAACGCTACGACTACTGGAATGGCCTTAATCGATACCATTCAAAATGAATTACTCAAAAGCGCCGAGTTAACAGGACAGTGGGAGCAAAAACTTCGCTTGATTGAGAAAGGTGAATATAACTTAGAAGTATTCAAGCAAGAGCTTTACGTGATGATGCGTCAACTCACAGACGAGGTAATTTTCAACACCCCGAGTAGCGTTCAATTCTTCGATGAGTCAGAAGAAAAACCAGCTCCTAAGAAACGTGAGAAAAAAGATATTGACTTCACCGAAATGGACTGTCCCAAGTGTAAGTCAGTCAAGTTGATGAAAGGGAAAACAGCCGTTGGATGCACTAATTTTAAAGCCTGCGGGTTCAAGGTTCCATTCGAATTAATGGGGAAGAAACTTACCGAAAATCAGTTGAGTGGCTTGATTCAAAAAGGAAAAACGAGTTCCATTAAGGGATTCTCATCACCAGGAAGCGAAGGGAAAATCGCTGGTAAATTTAGACTTGACACCACTTTCAACATACAATTTGATCAGGATTGATTGAACGTTTTCTATCCTAAAGCATACCGTAATAAAAGGATATTATGAAAGCTTCCATCGCACTCATTTTCATACTTCTATTGAAAAGTTCAATCTCACAAGAGGTTATCAAGGCTACCCGTCAAAACTGGGCGGGAGGAGTTTGTTGTGTCTCAGGCACGAATTTTCATGTAACCTTGAAGATTAGACAAAAGTTAAGTGACATTTCTATTGAGGACGTTTGGCTACAACAAGATGAACCATTGGTAGGGTCAATCCTCAAGGATCCAACGTCGAAAAATACCTATCACATTTCGTTTGGTTTTTCTCGAAATGAAATCGCGGAGTTCGATCATTTAGGCGCGATTAGCGAACCTAAAAAAGATCAAAGTGACGTTACGAAAATACGCCCAGAATTCAAAGCTAAGGCACTTATCATTCTCGTTGTTAGCGGTAAAAAGATAGAGATTCTCATTGAGGAATTTGAAACCTTGAGCATGCTCGCCTACCCATAACCGCTATTATATGTTACCGTTTTGTTATTGTTTATGCTACAGAGAACTTATTTCTTACCTTCAAAATGATGCGATTACTGCTTATCTTACTTCTGTTCAATGGACACAATTTATCAGCTCAAGGACAGTTTTCTAACTACCTTCCTATCACTGAAGGCAATCAAGTTTCCTATCAGACAAAGACTTTTGACGACACCATCTGGTTATCCAGGGAGGATACGCTAGCATTTCGACCGAGAAGACAAGATTACCGATTTAAATTCCGAGTAACAGAAGGTACAAACGTCCTGTTTGACTATTCAAGAAGAATTGGTGGTGCGGATCCAGATTTCAATTGCGATTTTCCAAAACACCCACTTTCCTTGAGGGATACTGGCGAAATTATCATTTGTTTTCCGGGCAACATCTTCAATCCTCCTTATGTTCATACGCGGCGATATGTAGTGAATTCCAATACAGAAATCAGAGATACTCTCACAATCAATCGCCATTTTTTATGGAGTGACCGCGATACTATATGTACAAATATCAGACTCGGCGACTCAACAATTCGGCTTGTAGAACATTCAATTTCGCTGCGGCCTGAGATTATTTTCCTCAATCTTCATGAGAACGAGGCAACAAGTATTGATGCACTTAAGTACTTCGCTGATTCAATTCCGATCAATTACTACTATCTCGAGCATGGAGGTGAACGAAGGATTGATTTCTCAAATGGCCGCGACCTTTATTCTATTGACCCGAACAGGATTTATACTGAAAATGGTCGTAAAGCAACGCTAGAGGAAAATGAACAACTAGATGATTTCGGGTTAGAGGTGAGTAAGGAGCTCGCCCAACAACTAATTTGGAAAATCAACAAAGGACAAGCAATTGTATCGGTACATAATAACACGCCCGACGAATATTCAATCTTGAGTTACTTGCCTGAAGGAGGTGAGGCAGAGAATACTGGTGAACTCTTCATTAATGAAGCTGCAGACCCAGATGACTTCATATACACGACAGATTCATTGGTCTATGTGGCTGCAAAAAGAGATTGTATCAATGTAATACTCCAAGATGAAGAAACCTTCGTGGACGACGGGTCTCTGTCAGTGTACTGCGGCATGAAGAATATTTTGTACGTCAACGTTGAAACTGAACACGATCATTTGGAAGAGCAAATTCGACTGATCGGATGGGCAAAGACGGTAGTGGAGCAAATTATCAACACGAACGAATGAAATGCCTCTTACTCTTCCTCTCAATTTTCTGCAGTGTTTTTGGTTGGAGCCAAAGTCGTATTGTAAAAGACAATGTTAATTGTACGTATGGAATAAAGAATTCGGATGGTACATGGCTTGTCGTTCCTCAGTACATCCTTATTCAAGAGTATGAAACCGGATATTTTTTAATCACAGACATTGCCGGTGTTGGAATCATGGATCCAACTGGGAAAATGATCCTTCCATGCAATTACAAGTCGATTGAAGTGTTAGGGAAACACTGGAGGTTCAAGCAAAAAAATCACTACAATAGGCTTGGTCAGAAATTTGAACCCTTCTTTTTTATTGCATTAAAGGACCATTTCAAAGAAGTGTTCAATTCGGCAGGGGAATCAATCTCCGAACGACGAAAGTATCGCAAAATTCTTGTTGACGATCAGTCTCATCTCATGCTGTATGAACATAATGCCGAGGGTCGATTCTCGACTTACATTGACACAAGCGGCAACCTCATTATTCCTAGAATAAATGGATTTATTGAACGCTTTCACTCTAACAAGTACAGTACAATTGCTGATCTTACGACACCCGGCGGATCGAGAGGTTATCAAAATGCTGGCATCATTAGTTCAGGAGGAGAACTAGTAATCCCAAGACAGTATGAGTACCTTAAAATGGCCTCCGATACCGAGTTTTGGTTCCAGAATAAAGAAGGTACGTTTGGTAAGATGAACATGGATGGTGACACCGTAATTCAACCAATATATCTACTTGAAAGCAAGAACAAATTGAACCAAATCAAAGGGGAATCATGGATCATAAAAGATTCTACTGGGCTATTGGGGTTGATGGCAAAAGACGGAACTATCTTAACGAAACCTGCATAT
This sequence comes from Flavobacteriaceae bacterium, assembly GCA_047624355.1. Classification (GTDB taxonomy): domain Bacteria; phylum Bacteroidota; class Bacteroidia; order Flavobacteriales_D; family Crocinitomicaceae; genus UBA4466. The sequence continues at coordinate 7,573 of JBLHPQ010000005.1, forward strand.
GAAAAAATTCATATTAATAACGGAATGGGGGGAGTTGAACAAAGCTGGACAGCGATTAAAGACGAGAAGACCGGGATCCTGTCAAGTACCGGAGAAATTAGCATCCCTATCATCTATGACTACCTCTCTCCAATACGCTCCCAATTAGAAGGAAACAAGTTTACGTATGTATTTCTAGCGATAAAAGAGAATAAACGTGGGCTCCTTTCCTATTCTGGAGCAGAACTTATTCCGGTCATTTACGATTCGATGGGAAGTGTTACAAATGGCAGCTCAATACCTAAAACCTTACTTGGGGTTGTAGTTAAAAAAGATACTAAATACGGTATAATTAGTAGTGACGGAACGATCATTCAACCTTGTACCATGACACACTCCTATAGGCAAAGTCAATACTCGACTGAAGTTTACCAATATAACGCGAAGAACATTAAAATTTTCAAATTTGATAGAAAAATAGACATCCAGACATTGACCTTATTTGCACAATCATCCGGGTACTATTTATTTCGATCCAAAGATAGAATCCTAGTGTTTACAGGCTCAACCAACGACGATCAAATCTACACGCTCGACAACAATAATGGGCCATATCATACCGTTCAAAAACTTTACATCATTAAACCGGCTTATCCTGAATCGATGCTATTCTTTAATCAAAATGGCAATAAACTAGCAACTGGAGAAGTAGTCAGCGCAAACGATTTAGGTAATTTCCTGGTATTGACGGACAAAGCGAACAAGAAAAAATTAATGAGTAAATCCACAGGTCGGATTTTCGCTGAAGATCAATTTGACAACTTTCAAGATAACTACCAGTTGCCTAACAGAATTTGGGCATCAAAGGCAGACCCAGAATCAAATTTACGATGGGTAATCATCGATACAACAGGCAAGCAGGCAGTAAAATCGGAGTTTGAAAGTAATTTTCAATTGAATCAAGGCGAAACACTCATAACGAAAGGGTATAAAAAGGGCATCATAAATAGTAATACGTTGAAATGGGTGATCCCTGCACACTATTCATGTCTATGGAAAATAACTAACGAGCTTTATTATGTTGCGAATAGTCTAGGTAAAAGAGGCATCTTGAACAAGAACGGCAATTATCTTCTGACCATGGAATATGATTCGATCGGGATGGTTTATTCATCGCATAGCCTCAACATGGAAATGGAAGATCGCGATCGAACGATATGGTGGATTGTCCAAAAGGGAGATTTCCAACAACTCGTAAGTAACCGCGGCAAGAGGATAACGGGCATTTCAAATATCAAATCAATGTTAATGTATTGCGCATTTGGAGACGGCGCAACGATTTTAGCCCCAAACTATGCGAACACGGCATTGAAACTCCATGATAATCAGTCCTCGTATGAGTTACAGCTCATCAATCCAAATACAAAGAATCCCCCTCCTTCATTATTCGCGAACAGAAAATTTCGGAGTGCTGTGTTCGACACTTTAACAGCTATTACGTTTCGATCTGAAAGCTTTTGCGATTACTATTCACACAATCTAACAGGATCCATAGGCTATACTTGGAATTCAAGTGACATATCGAGCGCAGACCAAACATCAGCAGCCATTCTGTCCCAAATTGGACCATCATGTAATTGTAATTCTCAAATTATGGTTAATGGTTCTCAAATCCAGAACTTCTCGGCCCTCTTCTCCGATTCACTCGCAATGACGATTAGCTACTACTACACTTCTCGCTCCGTTGGATGGGGAATGGATACGTACTCAAGTACTCAGCCAATATATCTCAATACCATCTTGCAAAATGGAAAAATTAAATTCGTTGAACTTATGGATATTTTCAAATCAGATTCAATCCTGAGAGATGAATTTCTTATTGCATTACAGAAACGAGATGACCTTGATATCGATTGCTCAGCGCCTGACAAATTAACGGAGATTATTCAAGGAAAATTTTCGCTCTCTAACGAAGGAGTTCACGTTTATCTCAATGGTTATAGTTCTGTCAACAACGACCCTTCTCAAGTTTTTATTTTAAATCAAAAAAAAACTGCTAGCTTACTAATTCCTATTGAACGATTACGCCAGCATAAGGAAACAAAATGGCTAGGTGATCTCCTAGCTAGGTAGTAGAAAATTGCTACTTTCGGATCAGTCTAGTTTCAACCAAATATCAAAACATGAAGATTTTCGTTCTGCTCATTACCCTTTCAATAGTTTCGTTAGTTCATGCACAAGAAGATAATGATGTAAAGATTATTATTGGAGAAGCCATCGAAAAAATGGAAGAAGGAGACATTAAAGGATCGTTAAAATTACTCAAGAAGGCAAAGAAACTTGAGCCCAACAATATTACAGTGGACTATGAAACTGCCTTTGCATACGGCCTTGACAAAAACTTTAAAAAGGCAATTGCTACCTGCGAAAAAATGACAGAGCATCCTGATGTTTTCGCCCGAGTCTACCAGATGTTGGGAAATAACTACGACTATAATGAGGAACCAGAAAAAGCGATAGAAGCTTATGAACGTGGAATGAATATATTCCCCAATTCTGGACCGCTTTATCTTGAACGGGGGAACATGGAATTGATGAAAGATGAGTTCAACAACGCACTCACTTACTACATAACAGGAATTGAGGTTGATCCAAAGCATTCATCCAATTACTACAGGGCAGCAAAACTCTATTTGGCTTCGGAAGACACCTATTTAGGCCTTATTTATGGTGAATTATTTATGAACCTTGAACGCGGTTCAGCAAGGACTTCAGAGATGAGTGAACTTCTTTACAATGCCTACGATACCGGTATTGAGTATATTTCAGACACGTCGATGTCTGTTAATTTCGCAAGTGATAAAATTGACCTTACTGATGGAGATTTAGAAAACTTAAAACTCCCGTACGGTGTAATTGTCTACGCCCCAGTTATCACAATAAGTTTGATAGGCACTGATGAGGTGAGTTTATCCTCTCTAGCAAAAATTAGAGCGAATTTCATCAATATCTACTACGAACAAAAGCACAACGAGGAATACCCTAACGTACTGTTTGAGTATCATAAGGAAATGATAGCGGATGGACATTTCGAAGCATACAATCATTGGTTAATGATGAAGGGAGATAGTGACGCTTTTGATCAGTGGTTAGAGACAAACCAAGAAAAGTGGGATGATTTTATCAATTGGTACAATCCGAATCCAATTGAGATCACCGCGCAAAATAAATTTGAGCAACCAAAATAACGGACCATTCTCTCCCCAACAGGAAGCCACTGAAATAAGTCATTTCTCGAACTAGAATCTTAGAGAATTGCTACCTTTGCGTCTTACTGAATATTATGGCCGATACTCGATATAATTTACGCGGAGTTTCCGCTGGAAAAGAAGACGTTCACAATGCAATCAAGAATGTGGATAAAGGTCTTTTTCCGCAAGCTTTTTGTAAAATAGTTCCCGATCACTTAAGTGGCGACGAAGATTACTGTGTGGTAATGCATGCGGATGGCGCTGGAACTAAGTCGTCCTTGGCATATATGTACTGGAAGGAAACAGGAGATGTTTCTGTTTGGAAAGGGATTGCACAGGATGCGCTGATAATGAATATTGACGATCTATTGTGCGTTGGCGCAACCGACAATATTCTACTTTCCTCGACGATCGGAAGAAACAAAAACCTTATCACAGGAGAAGTATTATCGGCCATTATTAATGGAACCGAAGAACTACTTTCTGGTTTGCGAGATCAAGGGATAGGCATTCATTCAACGGGCGGAGAAACGGCAGACGTCGGAGACCTCGTTCGCACAATTATTGTTGATTCTACAGTCGTTTGTAGAATGAAACGTGAAGACGTTATTTCCAACCGAACAATTCAAGATGGTGATGTTATTGTCGGATTATCCTCATTTGGACAAGCGACGTACGAAACTGAATACAATGGTGGCATGGGAAGTAACGGATTGACGTCCGCTCGCCACGATGTCTTCCACAAAGAACTAGCAACTAAATACCCAGAAAGCTACGATCCGTCTGTTCCTGACGATCTCGTTTATTCAGGATCTAAAGGACTAACAGAAGCGACTGACACACCTATTAATGCTGGGAAACTTGTCCTATCCCCAACGAGAACTTACGCTCCGATAATCAAAAAGATTTTAGATACGTGCAGAAATGACATCCACGGAATGGTTCACTGTTCTGGAGGTGCACAGACAAAGGTCTTACATTTCGTTGAGGATGTTCACATAATAAAAGACAACCTTTTCCCAATCCCGCCGCTTTTTGAATTGATCCAAAAAGAATCCGGAACTGATTGGAAAGAAATGTATAAAGTCTTCAACATGGGACACCGAATGGAACTGTACGTCTCAGCTGAAACCGCTGAATCTATCATAGCCATTTCCAAATCTTTCAACGTAGACGCACAAATAGTGGGTCGTGTAGAAAAGCACAGCGGTAAAAAATTAACGATACAATCACCTCACGGTGAATTTACATACGCATAAGTCATGAACGATTTATTAGAAAAATTAGAGGCTATTCATATTCGATTCATGGAAGTCGGAACCTTAATTGTCGATCCTGATATTATCAGCGACATGAAGCGTTATGTTAGGCTAACTAAGGAATACAAAGATTTAGAAGAGCTCGATATTATCTATAAGAACTATAAACGTTTAATCGACAACCTCGCGAGCTCCAAAGAATTACTGAGCATGGAAGATGATCCTGAAATGCGTGAAATGGCTAAAGGTGAGATCGACGAATTAGAAAAGGAGCGCCCAGGAATGGAAGAGGACATCAAGTTTCTCCTAATCCCGAAAGATCCTGAAGATGAGAAGCCCGCAATCATGGAGTTTCGTGCTGGAACTGGCGGAGATGAAGCGTGTATTTTCGTAGAGGATTGTTTCCGTATGTATACCATGTATTTCAAAACGTTGGGCTGGACATACGAAGTGATAAACTCAAATGCAGGTGGAACGAAAGGATTCAAAGAGATCTCGATAAGCATTGAAGGAAGTTCCGTTTATGGTGTTTTGAAATTTGAATCTGGCGTGCATCGCGTTCAACGGGTTCCTGAGACAGAGTCACAAGGTCGTGTGCACACATCGGCAATTACGATTGCTGTATTACCAGAGGCAGAAGAAGTTGATTTTGAACTCAACATGTCTGATGTCCGTCGAGACACCTATAGAGCTTCTGGTGCAGGAGGTCAGCACGTAAATAAAACAGAATCTGCCATCCGATTGACACACATCCCTACGGGCGTAGTAGCAGAATGTCAAGATGGGCGTTCTCAACATAAAAACCTGGCGCAGGCGACATCAATGCTTCGTTCACGTTTGTATCAGATTGAATTGGACAAGCTTCAAAATGAACGCGCTGAGCATAGAAGATCACTCGTTTCGACAGGCGATAGATCTGCCAAAATACGAACATACAACTATCCACAAGGACGTATTACCGATCATCGTATCAACAAAACGATGTACAATTTAAATGCATTTATGAACGGTGATTTACAGGACATGATTGATGCACTGAAATTGGCCGAAAATGCTGAAAAGCTAAAGGGAGAAGAAGCGTAGCTTCTGATGAGACTTCAGGAAGAAGGCTGTAATTAATAAACGAAGTGCTTCTGATGAGACTTCAGGAAGAAGGCTGTAATTAATAAACGAAGTGCTTCTGATGAGACTTCAGGAAGAAGGCTGTAATTAATAAACGAAGTGCTTCTGATGAGACTTCGACGAGAATACTCTAATTAGTGCACTTAGAAGATATAGTATAACCTCCATGACGAGAGAAGAAATCATAGCTCAAATTCGATCGAAACGCTCATTTTTATGCGTTGGACTAGACACGGATTTAAAGAAAATTCCAGCACATCTATTGGAGACTGAAGACCCGATGTTCGAATTCAATAAGGCGATTATTGATGCAACCAAAGATTATTGTGTCGCGTACAAACCGAACATCGCTTTCTATGAATGCCATGGACCTAAAGGTTGGGATTCACTAAAAAAAACCTTGGATTATATCCCGAAGAATATCTTCACAATCGCCGATGCTAAGCGGGGTGATATTGGTAATACTTCGCGTTATTACGCGGATACATTTTTCAATTATTTAGATGCCGATTCCGTTACAATAGCTCCATATATGGGCGAAGATAGTGTAACACCATTTTTTGAGTACCCTGGAAAATGGGTAATTCTTCTAGCATTGACATCCAATAAAGGAGCACTCGATTTCCAATTCACCACAGATCTTCAAAATGAGGAGCTTTACAAAAAGGTGCTGCGCAAATCACAGGAATGGGGGACGGATGAAAATCTCATGTATGTTGTAGGCGCAACTAGAGCAGAAGGAATTGGTGAAGTTAGAAAACTGGTGCCAAACAACTTTTTCCTAGTTCCAGGTGTTGGCGCGCAAGGCGGATCTCTTGAAGATGTAGCGAATTATGGCTGGAACGACGATTGTGGTATTCTCGTAAACTCATCTCGCCAAATCATCTACGCTTCAAACGGCAATGATTTCAGCGAAGCAGCTGGCAACGCAGCGAAGGAATTGCAAGGCAAAATGTCAGTCATTCTGGATAAAAAAGGTTTCTAAAAACCCGCTAATCGGCTCATCATTTACTGATCGTTCAATAATTATGCAGTCATAGGAATTTATGAGTGTTTTTCGCATCCTTTTCGCAAGGGGATTGCTCTCTCAAATGCTTTGAGTGCTCAACAATTATAGTACCTTTGTGACTTCAATTTGTAAGGAAAACGCCCCCCCCTATGTGGCAATTTATTGCTAATCTTATTTTAAGAAATCGATTTGTAATCATTGGATTGCTGACGTTGGTTACCGTTTTCTTTGGTTATCAAGCGGCTAAGGGAATTAAAATGGATAACCGCTATGGTGTCCTACTTCCAAAAAATGCTCAAGCAAGTATTGATTACGAACGATTCAAAGACATCTTTGGAGAAGATGGCGGAACACTTGTCGTTGCTATTCAAACTGATTCGCTCTACACAGAAACTGGATTTCGAAAATGGAAAGAACTTGGAGATTCAATTCTCAAGCTCGATGGCGTAGAATCTGTTGTCTCCGAGGCAAACCTGTTTACAATTTACAACGATGAAGAGAATGAACGCTTTGATGTTCACCGCGTATTCTCTGACACTTCCTTCAAAGAAAAATCCATCGATTCGGTTAAGCGAGAAATCAAGAACAATCCAATGTATGATGGATTGCTCTACAATGACAATGATGTATCCTTGATGCTTATCGCTGTGGATGATCGATTCTTACTAGATCGCAAGAAGGCAATGGTTGTGCTAGAAATTGAAGCACTTGCGGATACCTACAAGACCTATTTTGGTCAAGCAAAATACGCTGGATTACCACACCTTAGAGTGATCATTGGAACCCGGGTAATGAGTGAAATGTATATTTTCGTTGGGCTATTGCTTTTCGTTACCTCACTTCTCCTCTACCTCTTCTTCCGCTCATTTAAGGTTGTTTTTATTTGTAATCTGGTCGTTGCAATTGCGGTTCTTTGGTCGGTGGGTATGATCGGTTTCCTCGGGTTTGATTTGACCATTATTATGGCTTTGATCCCTCCCTTAATGATCGTGATCGGTATTCCGAATTGCATCTTCCTCATGACCAAGTTTCACCAAGAGGTAAAAGATCATGGGAATAAAGTTAAAGCATTAACACGGGTGATTCGCAAAATTGGGACAGCCACATTCCTTACTAACTTAACTACCTCTTTAGGGTTTTTAACTTTCGTTACAACGAACTCTCCAAAGCTCATGGAGTTTGGGATTACTGCATCAATCAACATCATGTTGGTGTTCATCCTTTCGATAAGTATACTCCCGATTATCAACTCACTCACAAAAACGCCTAAGAAAAGACACCTTAAGCATCTCGAAAGAAAATTGGCTGTTGGCCTATTAAATAACCTAGTCCACATAGCAGGAAACCACCGAAGATGGGTTTACCTTACAACAATTGCTGTAGTCACCCTAAGTATTGTTGGTTTGATGCGCATCGAAACGACGGGTAATCTTACTGGCGATCTCCCTGCAGACGATCAAATATTAAAAGATGTAAACTTTATTCAAGATAATTTCGGCGGAGCGATCCCTTTCGAGATAATGATTGACTACAAGGAGCCGAGCAGATTAAGTAAGTCCAAAACACTTCTTGCCGTAGACAGCATCCAGCGTAAGTACTCAACCGATCCGCTTTTCACGAAACTGGTATCGTTTGTTGACGTGCTTAAGGCTGCGAATATGGCCTACTACAATAACGATTCCACGGAGTTTCGCCTAGTGACTAAAAAGCGACAGCTCTCGAGGCTAAAGCGCTACATAGATAGTTCACTAGTGACCAACTCCACCGGAGCAGGAATGGCGATAAGTGAATTCATTGACACCGCGAACAGAGTGCTCAGGATTCGTACACAGATGAAGGATATTGTTTGCTACGAAGTAAGTGATAAAGCCGATTCGATGCGACGTGAAATGGATGGAATTCTAAATCCAGACAAAAAAGAAATTGAACGACTATTTACTATCTACGACAAAAAAGGTAAGACGAAATATATTGACTCAATCATCTATGAGCATCCGTCTATCTACAATTCGTTAACGAGTATATTAGCTAATGGCAATGATAGTAAGCAAACGAAATTTGACTTAGACCAAGACTTAGTTAAGAGCTACTTCGGTAAATCAGAATTTAAATCGCAGCTTAGAGAAGCTATCGACAATGAGTATTTTGGTGTTACGATGACTGGCGCTTCTATTCTAACTTCGGAAGGAACAAAGTATCTAGTAATCAACTTATTTACAAGTTTGATATTCGCCATTATTGCAATAGCATTACTAATGGCTATTCTCTTCCGCTCATGGCGAATGGTATTAGTCTCACTCATCCCTAACTTCATCCCACTCTTGTTTACTGCAGGAATCATGGGCTGGTTTGGCATTCCTTTGAAACCATCGACTCTGCTCGTGTTTAGTATTGCATTTGGAATTTCAGTGGATGACACCATTCACTATCTGGCTAAGTATCGACAAGAACTTAAAACCCAGCAATGGGATTTGAAGGCGTGCGTGATGATGGCTATTCGCGAATCAGGGTTGGGCATGTTCTATACTTCGATCATATTATTTGCTGGATTCTCCATGTTCGTTTTCTCTCAATTTGGAGGAACACAAGCCTTAGGAATGTTAGTTTCATTAACACTCTTAGTTGCCATGATCACTAATTTAGTTCTACTACCTAGCTTACTTTTATCCTTGGAAAGTAGACTTACAACCAAGTCATTCACAGAGCCGTTTTTTGATGCCTACAATGAAGAAAGCGATATTGATTGGGATAATCTAGATGTTAAATCGAGGCTTCCAAAAAAGGAAGACAAAAAAGACATTGAATAACGTTTGATTTCACCTTTTTGAATCGAACGTAGTTAACAGAAACACATATTTATGAAAGGAATTATTCTCGCTGGTGGTTCAGGAACGCGGCTTCATCCATTGACCTTAGCTGTTAGTAAACAACTCATGCCCGTCTATGATAAGCCGATGATTTATTATCCGCTTTCTACATTAATGAGTGCCGGGATCAAAGAGATCTTGATCATTTCAACACCGCATGACCTTCCCAATTTCAAAAAATTATTAGGTGATGGAAAAGACCTCGGATGTACGTTTAAATATGCTGAGCAGGTAATTCCAAATGGACTCGCACAAGCATTTGTTATTGGCGCGGATTTTATTGGTGATGATGATGTAGCACTGGTACTAGGGGATAATATATTCTACGGAGTTGGTATGGGGGAACTACTTCAAGACAATGATGCACCAAAAGGCGGAGTAGTCTATGCTTACCACGTAAGTGATCCTGAACGATATGGTGTTGTTGAGTTTGATGAGGAAATGAATGCGATCTCTATAGAAGAGAAACCTGATCATCCAAAATCTAATTTTGCCGTTCCTGGATTGTACTTTTATGATAATTCAGTAATCGAAATTGCACGGAACTTAGAACCTTCAGCGCGTGGCGAATACGAAATAACAGATGTTAATGCAGAGTACTTGCGCAGAGGCCAACTTAAGGTTGCGATGCTAAGTAGAGGTACTGCATGGTTAGACACTGGTACCTTTGCCTCTTTAATGCAAGCTGGACAATTTGTACAGGTCATAGAAGAACGACAGGGCTTAAAAATCGGTTGTATCGAAGAGATTGCCTATCGCAATGGGTTCATCGATAGAGATCAATTGAAATCACTAGCAGAACCATTAGTAAAGAGCGGTTACGGTTCCTATTTGATGAGTATTCTTGACTAATGCGCGAGCTTAAAGCCTATACCGAAAGAATTGAGAAGGGACTATTGAGTATCAATTTTCCTTCTGAACCTAACCGGCTGTACGATCCCCTACGTTATTTTTTAAGCATTGGAGGAAAGCGCATTCGACCTATACTCACGCTCCTTGGAGCGCGTCTTTTCAATTGCTCAGAAAATTCTGTTCTATCTCAGGCGCTTTGTATTGAGGTCTTTCACAACTTTACACTCATCCACGATGACATTATGGATGTTGCACCTTTGAGACGAAATCAACCAACGGTACACGAAAAATGGAATCAAGATATTGCGATTCTATCAGGTGATGCACTATTGATTCATGCCTATCAACTTTTAGGAGATATAAAGCCACAACATTTACCAGACGCTTTTGCCCTTTTTAATAAAACGGCTATTCAGGTTTGTGAAGGCCAACAAATGGACATGGATTTCGAAGTATCGAAAGACGTCTCCATTGATCAATATATAGAGATGATTCGCTTGAAAACATCTGTTCTGTTAGGGTGTGCCCTAGAAATTGGTGCGATAGTGGCAGAAGCAACACTGGAAGATCGAAAGGCACTTTATAATTTTGGCCAACACATTGGAATTGCGTTCCAAATTCAGGATGATATTCTTGATTTATATGCGGATCCCGAAAAGTTTGGTAAACAAGTAGGTGGTGATGTCATTGCTAATAAAAAAACAATTCTCTATTTGACTGCGCTAAAAAACGCCACGCTTGAACAAAAAGAGCAACTTCGTCAACTAGAGAATGAACAAGATCTAGGCTTAAAAATCGATCGTACTCGTCAACTATTTGATGTACAAGGCGTGAAGAAAAAATGCCAAGATCGAATGTCCGAGCATTATGAGATGGCACTCACATCTTTGGATAAAGTTGCGGTCAAAGAAGACATGAAACAACCGCTTCTGTCCCTTGCAGCTTATTTAATGCAACGCGATCAATAGAAATTATCAAGCTTAGTCAGTTTAATGAAAAGCCCTCAGCTAAATGAATCCCGGTTTCCATAATTACCCCTATATTCATTGTCAACAACAGCGAACTGGACGATCATGAATTCATACAATTAGTTAGCGCGGATAAAGACAAGGCTTTCGCTTACCTCGTAGACTCCTTTGCAGGGAAGATTTATGGGACTTGTGTGAACATGGTACGCAACTCAGAAGATGCAGAGGATTTAGTACAAGAAGTATTTACCTCCATCTATTTGTCTATTGATAAATTTAGCGGGAAATCCAAATTATCCACTTGGATTTATGCAATTTCGCTAAACAAAAGCAAAGAATTTATCAGGAATAAAACGCGACTTAAACGCCAAGGAACGCTTACTATTCTAGACGATGAAGCAGTAGGTCTTGTTCCATCAAGCGCTACTAACTTTTACCACCCAGGAATTCAGTTAGAAGATAAAGAAAAAGCCGAAATTCTATTTGAAGCCATCGATCAGCTTGCCGATAATCAGAAAGAGGCCTATCTATTAAGTAAGGTTGAAGGACATAGCTACGTTGAAATAAGTGAAATGATGCAGCTTTCGATCTCCTCCATTGAATCTCTATTGTTTAGGGCCAAGAGACGATTGAAGGAATTACTGCACGATTACTATTATAAAAATAACTAACGAGCGCAAGTTATCTAAGGATACAGCTACTAAAGATATACCATGAACGAAGAAAATTGGATAGAAGACATAACTGATGTTTCAGGCAGAATTCAGAAAGCCGAAATACCGTCTGACCTGCTTCATAAATTGAAGGCAATTCCGTTCACAATACAAAGCAAAATAGATGTTATACCTATGCGTACAGTATTGCTCGCAGCAGCAAGCGTTGCCGTATTAATAGCAATTAATGTCCTCCTGTTCGCAGGTGATCAAAGTGGCTCATCAAATGATGAATTTATTAACACCTACTTTACCTATACAAAGCATATCTAATGAAATCACTGAAATTTTACAAGACACTCACAGTTCTTCTAGTCTTATTGAACTTAGGGACTTTGGTATTTTTTTGGTTCAACAAACCACCACAAGGCCCTCCAAAACCTGGAGCTCTAGCGGCTCAACTAGAAATAGTACAAGACGTTGAGCTAGTCACAGCATTAGAAGCTGCGCATCATAAAGAGAAGCGCAAACTCATGACTAAGGATCGGAACTTACATGATCTACTTTTCTCAAAGATCGGCTCTGGTGAAGACGTTACTGCCTTGAGAGAGAAAATTACGATTAACCATCTGGAGATCGAAACGATGACGTATGATTTCTTCGATACAGTTGCAGCTTATTGCAATGAAAGTCAGTTAAAAGAACTGAAGTCTTCTGTTGGAAAGGCATTTGGACAATTACGAAAGCCTCCAGGAAAGAAATAAGAACACCTTTCATGCTGATGAGGCTTGAATAAATCACGCCTGCCGCAATACACCTCAAGTCACCTCCATTCGAAAGTTAGGAAAGCTAGTCGCTATCATTATCTAGCAATCGAAGTCACTCAAGAATTATTCCATTGTTGAACGATTGAAAGTCTCAAACGAAGTTGAATTTGTCGTAGGAAACATTGTAATATAACAGCTAAGTCTCCCTGAGAGAAATACTAAGCGTAGCTCGATTCTCTTTGCAGGCAGCTACTATACATAAGCAAAATCAGCCTTAAAGACTCACAATAACCCCCTTAAAGGTGGAAATTAGAGCTATCTAAAACTAAAAAGGCACCCCGAGGGATGCCTTTATTATTAATTAGAATTCTATTAATCCTTCACTATTCGCTTAGAGAACATATCGTTTCCAGCCGTTACACGGATGAAATAGACACCCGAAGCTACATCATCAATGGTTACTTTGATCTTACTATCGTTCGTAACTTCTTCATTAGATCGATAGATAAGCTTACCAGTAATGTCGGTTAACTCGATCTTTATGTTTCCATCATAATCAGATAACGACACATAGAACTCACCCGTTGTTGGGTTTGGATAGATCGACATACTTGTTGCAAATAATTCCTCCACATCGACTGTTGAAATCGTGAAACAAGCAGAGGTATCGTAACATCCATTCTCGAACACGATCACAGCAAAATCACCATTGTAATTTGGAGTAAATGATTGACTGGTTGCTCCAAGTACATCACTGAATCCAGTAGTACAATCCACCCATTGGTACGTGGCAGGTGCAAGAGCGGTCGCTGTCAATGTATTCCCAGCTTGCGTTACTCCGATGTCTACCGTATAGATGGTAATAGTAATTGTCATAACACTATCACAACCAGCTGCTGTTGCAATTGTATCCACAAAGACTGTATCTGAGTAGAACGTTTGACTTCCACTAGGAAGTGTGTATTCCAAACATTGCGTTACTGAGTAGCCAGAAGTTTGCGCTGTATTGAGCGTGAGGTTTATCGTAATCACACTATCACATCCAGCTGCATTGGCAATTGTATCCATGAACGTTCCAGAAGTCAGATAGACTGCGCCACTTGGCGACGTATACGAGTCACATACTGATGGTGAAACAGAGGCTGTAGTTTCTCCGCCAACCACAATAACATTTTGAGATGCAGTACTCGTGTTTCCGTTTCCATCGTCGAACGTCCAGTTAACTACATAAGTACCTGGCGTAGAATAAGTCGTTGGATCTAACGTTGTCCCTACTACTACTCCAGCACAGTTATCTGCAGCTGCAGACGGCAATGCCGTTACAGAACATGAACCATTCACATCCGGTAAAATTGGCGTCGTTGGTGGAGTAACATCCACGATTGTTACGTCAAAAGCACATGATGTTGTGTTTCCGCTTGCATCAGTTGATGTAAGTGTGACAGATTGCACCGTTCCAGACCCATTGAGTAAAGTACCCACTGCTGGTGACTGAGTGACAATTGGCGCAGCATCACAAACATCTGATGTAGTTGCCGAGGCTGTATAATCATCAAGTAGAATATCACAATTTGCATCCGCATTTTGCGTCGCATTAACAGGACATGTAAGAATAGGTGAGATAGTATCTAGAACTGTAACTACAGCAACACACGTCGCTAGATTAGTTGACCCGTCAGTTACTGTCAGTGTCACGTTATTAGTTCCAATATCTGCACAAGTGAAGGCAGTTTGAGATGCTCCAAAGATCACTGTTGTACAATTATCAGTTGACCCACCATCTATATCAACTGCGACAATTGAGGCATTCCCTGTTCCATCAAGGTAGATTGTCACGTTTTGACATAGTGCCGTCGGTACTGCATTATCAGCAACTGTAACTACTGCAACACACGTCGAAATGTTTCCACTTCCGTCAGTCACTGTTAAAGTAACGTTGTTCGTTCCAATATCAGTACAAGTGAAAGCAGTTTGAGATGCTCCAAAGGTCACTGTTGTACAATTATCAGTTGACCCACCGTCTATCGCTCCTGCAAGTAATGTTGCATTTCCTGTACCATCTAGGAATACCGTAGCTGGTTGGCATGTTGCGACAGGTGATATTGTATCTAACACTGTTACGGCAGCGATACACGTTGCGATGTTACTATTTCCATCAGTTACTGTTAAGGTAATATTGTTAACACCTAAATCAGCGCATGTAAACGCTATCTGAGATGCATTCAATGTAACAGCACCACAATTGTCTGTCGATCCAGCATCTATATCCGCTGGAACAATTGAAGCAGTTCCTGCTCCGTTCAAGTATATCGTAACATTTTGACACAATGCCGCAGGCGGTATGACATCCACAATATTATTTATTGTTCCTACCGTCACGACTGCGAGACAGTTGTTACCATCTCGAATCAGAACATTGTAAGTCGCAGCACTCAAACCTATAAAGGTATTACTCGCTTGGAAGGTTACGCCGTTATCGATACTGTACATGTAAGGACCACCGTCTCCACCAGCTTCGCTGTTAAAAACAATCGATCCATTTCCGAGCGCACATGATTCATCCGTGAAAACAGCATTAAATGTTACTAGTGCTGGCTCAGTCAAAACGTAAGACAATACCGCATCACATCCAGCTCCTGCATTATCTGTGACTGTCAACGTATAGGTGTCAGCACATAACCCAGAGATTGTTGGTGAGTTTCCTCCAACAGGGTTATTCAACCCATCAACCCATGCAAAGACATAAGGTAGAATTCCACCAACGACCGTCGCGGTCAATTGACCATTGCAATCTCCGAAACAAACTAACGAAACGTCCTCAGCGATACCCACTATGGTAGCTCCTCCATTTCCATTTACTGTTTCAATATTTGCAATTTGACAACCACTCGCATCTTCAACTACCACGTTATATGGTCCAGCAGATAATCCTCCAAATAAACCTGATGCTTGGAAGGTAACTCCATTGTCAATACTATATGTATATGGGCCTCCATCTCCGCCACCACCCGTGAGAGTAATTGTTCCATCATTAGCTCCACAATTTTCATCTGTGATTGCGATGCCATAAGTTACAGCTGGAGGATCAGTTATTGTTGCAGTGGTTGTTGTTTGACATCCAACAGCATCTTCAACAACGATGTTGTACGTAGCAGCACCTAAACCAGGGAAGTTGTTACCAGCCTGGAAGGTTACGCCGTTGTCGATGCTGTATTGCAACGCACCTGTTCCGCCACCAGCAGTAATGGTAATACTACCATCAGAACCACCTGCACACGTCGGATCAACCGTCGCTACGTTAGTGATGCTAACTGCAGGAGGATCGGTGAGTGTTGCAGTGGTAGTCGCTTGACATCCAACTGCATCTTCCACTACGATGTTGTACGTAGCTGCACTCAAGCCATTGAAAGTGTTTGAGGCTTGGAAGGTAACACCGTTGTCAATGCTATACGTTAATGCACCTGTACCGCCGCCAGCTGTAATCACAATGCTTCCGTCAGCACCGCCATTACACGTTGGGTCTGTTGTTGCAACGTTTGTGATGCTAACAACTGGAGGATCTGTAAGTGTTACAGTGGTAGTCGCTTGACATCCAACTGCATCTTCCACTACGATGTTGTATGTAGCAGCACCCAAACCGTTGAAGGTATTTGAGGCTTGGAAGGTAACGCCGTTGTCGATGCTATACGTTAATGCACCAGTACCGCCGCCAGCAGTAATCACAATATTTCCATCAGTGCCGCCATTACACGTTGGGTCTGTAGTAGCAATGTTGGTGATGCTAACTGCAGGAGGATCAACAACAGTTGCTGTTGTGACATCCTGACATCCGTTCGCATCTTCTACAACGATGTTATAAGTCGCAGCGCCCAGAGAGCCGAAGCTATTTCCTAATTGGAATGTAACTCCGTTATCAATACTATAATTTAATGGTGCAAGTCCACCAGTCGCCGCTATCGTAAGACCACCGTCAGCTCCACCAGCACATGTTGGTGAAGTAGGTGTTACTCCTGTAATCGTTGGAGAGGCTGGTAACGTAAGAGTAGCTGAACTGCTGGCTGTACAACCAACGGCATCTTCAATAACAATAGTGTAAGTAGCCGCGCCTAATCCATTAAATGTATTACTCAATTGGAATGTAACACCGTTGTCAATACTATAACTCAGTGTTCCCGTTCCTCCTGATGCATTAATCACAATTGATCCATTATTCGCGATACAAGAAGGATCTGTTGGTACTACACTTCCAATTGTTGGCGGAGCTGTAACAGTCACTGTTACGTTGTCCGTAGTACATCCACCAAGATTACATGCTTGGAAAGATACAAAGTAAATTCCCGGAGTAGCATAAAGGTGTGGTGGAGGGTTTTGCAAAGTAGAGAACGTTGCATCACCGAAATTCCACAACCATGATGTAGCTGGATCTCCAGCAGCTGTTCCATCCGTAAATGTAACTGTATGAGGAGCACAACCCGTTGTTGCTGTTGAAGCAATCACTGCTGTTGGCGGAATAACCGAACAATCAATGATTTCCACATAATCTGGTTTAGTAATAATTGCTGAGCAACCAGGCCCAGCTGTACCTACTCGAATATTATCGATCGTTAATACAAATTGATCCGTTGAATTGTTTCGGAAAGCAATAAACACGGTTTGTCCAGCATAAGCTGCTAAGCTTGTGTTTCGCGTAGTGCTAAACGAATTTTCACCTGTAGTAGAGAAGAGTACTGTACTATAATTAGTTGTATTGGCAGGAAGTTGGACAGTAGATATACGAACTTCATATCCATCAGGGAATGAAACATTTTGTGCTTCCGCATCCCAAAATAACATTTGGTTTGCTGGCAGAGCGCCGATACCTGAAGTTAACATCCAATCATCGCCTTGTTCTGCTGGTCCATTCCATGATGTACTTGCAGCTTCGGTGTTACCGTTGCCATCGAAATCTAAGTCTAGCCACGCGGTTGCATTTGTCCCAGTAAATGGAGGGTTAACTCCTACGTTCGGGGTGAATGCATCGTTATCAAAACGACCATAACCGGCTGGCCAGCCAGATTCAAAGTTTTCAAGATAGAAAGTATCTACAGGTACAAATCCAAATTCTGTTGCCGTTAAAGAAACATAATAGAGACCTGGCGTAGCATAAACATGATTTGTAGTTGACGCTGTTCCTGTCGAGACGGTAGTACCATCTCCAAAGTCCCAAAAATAATCTTCATAGCCGGAAGTATTCGCATTAAAGTCGACCCCGGGTGCGCCGGCACATACTGGGTTGGCTTGAACTGCAGTAAATTCCGCATCGGGCGTCTCCATGAAATTATAAGGAATCAGGTAAATATTAGTATCAGCTCTTCCGCAATCATTGATAGCATATATCATGACCGTATCTGGACCTGGTGTTGTATAGACAACGTCTACACTTCCAGGATCACTCGTATAACTTAAAACTGTCCCATCGG
Organism: Flavobacteriaceae bacterium; assembly: GCA_047624355.1. Classification (GTDB taxonomy): domain Bacteria; phylum Bacteroidota; class Bacteroidia; order Flavobacteriales_D; family Crocinitomicaceae; genus UBA4466. Next base: position 25,759 of record JBLHPQ010000005.1, read on the forward strand.
AAAATTCAAATCCTATGGCTGACGGGAATGCTGTATATAAGATTGTATCAAATATGGTTACGTATGTCGTGTCGCAGACTACATTTTCTGTAAAGCCTACAATAAGAGGGTCAGGTGCAAATTCACCCAACATTGGAATAATTCCAACATCTAAATCGGCACCATATACGGTCAAAAGATTTTCATAACCGTAGCCACTCGTAAATATGGTATTAGAAGCATCATTTTCACCTTGCGCAACAGCACAACCGGCTGGTCCAAGGCATGAGGTCATTACGATCAACGTATCTGCAGCACTTCCGGCAAAAATTTCAACACCTACGTGGAATTGAGCCGTAGTAGGCACTGGAGCAACGTTAAATGGAATCCAGAATTCATTGTAGAATCCACCTCCTGGAACGCCCAATTGCGTAGGTGAAATTCCTCCAACACCTCCAACGATAGCACCTGGCGCTCCCAAACCATCATCATCATAAACGACAACTTGGAAGACCATATCATCATTAGCATCAGCTAAAGTCCCTAGAGCAACTCGAACTCCACCCACCGGAGTTACGCCAGGATTAGGGCTAAAATAGCTTTCATATACTCCTTTTGCATCTGTTGGTAAAACCATGTTTATAGGATCCGGCACTCCCGCTATCCAACCAGCTCCAAAACCATAGGTAATTACCGTTGGCGCAGGATTTTCCCATTGCGTAAGCAACGTATCACAATCACCGGCCGGTGCCAAAACTTCAATGTAACTCACTTTAGTTTCATTATCGGGACCGTTCGCTGAAGTAATGTCAAGAGAAACAGTATATAATCCAACATTAGGGTAATTTACTGTTGGAGGTGCTTGGCCAATGAAAGTTGCAGTAGGTCCTACACAACCTACGCAAGTTACCGTACCACTACCAGCCACATCAAAATTCCATGTCCAACCTGTAATGATACTTGGAGGAGTTGAAAGATCTGTGAAATTCACAGTAGAAGGCGCTTGCCAGGTAGTAGGAGTTCCTACGAAATCCGCAGCTGGTGGCTGCGAACCACAAATTCCACCACCGTATCCAATCCAGCTGGCTAGATAGCTATCAGTCATACAGTGCATCCTCCTTATCTGTTGATCCGTAAATTGTGATGAACAGAAGGAGTAGGACATATGATTATTTACTGGAGCGTTAGCCCAAGGGTTAGAATCACATACGCCATTTGAGTTTGGGCTTGTTGAACAATTGTATGCATACGTATCGTGTGGATTTGTATCAGAACACCAATCCCCTTCGCGATCTCCCTCACTTACATAAGGTCCACCTAAAGGCGTTGGAACTCCAGTTGTATTACTTGATCCATTTACATTTCTCACTTTTTCATAACAGTTCGAACATTCAGCTCGTTCATCGACACCAGAGAACGTATGCTCTAGACCGAATACGTGGCCCATTTCATGCGCGAGTGTATGCGTTCCAACATTACAATTACCTCGATTAAGAACAATTCCACCATTTGCACTCGTTCCACCATTTGGATCGTATGGAAATCTAGCATATCCACCTGCAGACATTGTTCCGACTACATAGATATTGATCACCTGCGTCGGCGTTACATTATAAGTGCCTTTAAGCGAGAATTCTTCCGTATTTGAATCGTGCGTATAATTTACTGCATCTTCATAGAAAGTTGCTGGATCCGAACAAAAGATCATGTTCCCAGTAGCAAAATCGGCATTTAATTCACTCATCAACTGATCAATTCTTAGCTGATCAATGTTCGTGCTTGGTCCGCCATCAGTCATGACATGCCATACCAGCTGATAGTAATCAATTGTTGAGGTATTTACTCCATCTCGATTGGCAGGATTATCACATGGAACGACATATGAACAACTTGGGTCTCTGTTCGTACCGATCACATAAGGTCTAGGTGTAGCACAAATACTAGCTATTGCAGGATCACTTGGCACTCTGAATTCAACTTCTTCACCATTAACCGCTCTAATTAGCGTATCGTCAATTTGAACCCCCGGTCTCGAAACAGTGTAACTGGCTCCGATACCAATATTACCTAAACTTTTAGATTGAATGAGCTTATAGTCCGAAGGCTGTATATCTGTAGATTCTACTGTAGTGTTTTCGGAGAGTTTCTGTATGGTTCCGCTTTGAGCGAGGGCTATTCCTCCAACAAAAAAAGAAACCACAAGTAGTAAAAGTGATCTTTTCATAGTATATAGTATCTCAACAGCTATGTACCATAGGTTCTATTCAGAGGTAGCTTAGCTTAATAATTTCATCTAAAGTAGAATCTTTTTCTGACAAAACATAATATACTAAGATATTCATTAGGACAGGAATGAACGCAAAAAAGCCATGGTCCTGTAAGCCATGGCCTTTCTTTAAAAGACAACCTCTCCGAAAAGAGATTGAGTAGAATACTAATTGAGCAGCAATGATTTAACTGTATCTGCTATCACTTTCCCATCAGCTTTCCCAGCCAATCTCCCTGATAACATTCCCATTACTTTACCCATATCTTGAGGTCCCGAAGCACCTAATTTATCAATCGCTTGTTGCGCCTCGGCTCTGATTTCTTCTTCCGTCATCATCGCAGGCAAATACGCTTTGATTATTCCAGCTTGGAATTTCTCAACTTCAGCAAGATCTTCTCTATTTTCTGCTACATAGAGGTCATAAGTGTCTGTCCGTTGTTTATACAACTTCAAGACAATTTTAGCTTCTGCTGCTTCCGAAACTTCACCAGTTCCGGCTGTAGCTTCCAACATGATTTTAGACTTAATATCACGTAAAACGTCTAACTTATCTTTCTCACGGGCCAACATCGCAGATTTGATGTCAGCGTTAATTTGATCTACTAATGCCATTAATCTACGTTATCGTGTAAGAATGAATTATTGCTATTCAATGAACTTCCGTCATCGTCTTTTGAGACACTAAATCGACCTGTTTTCTCTTCCTTACTTGGAATTGAATCGTCCAATTGAACATTTCTTCGAAGGTAGGCAGGTTCGTTTTCAAATTCCTGAATTCCGTCTGCCTTTTTCAACTTCTGCGTATACTCACGAATACGATCCAATCGATCTTGAGAACGTTTTTGCTGATCCTCTGGAGAGAGCGATTTTTTCGTCTCAGTTGATGAAGCTTCGAGGTCCATTTCCTCCATGTCATCATCCAATGAATAACGTTTTACTTCAGAATTTTCCTTGTTCCCAGACTGGTTCTTCTTACCCATGTCCCATCCAAAATCCATTTCCTTTTGAGGTTCTTTTGCCCCTAAGTCCCAAGATTCTTTGTTCGTTTCTGCTGATTTCAAGAAAGGCTCATCTTGTGTCTTTTCAACTTCTTTAGCACCAGACCAAAGGCTATTGGTTGTTGGTGACTCCATTGGAGACTTAATTTCTGTCGCTTTATTCTCTACCACAAGTGTCGTGACGTTTCGTTCAGGCGCTTTTTCAAACCCTGTAAGCGGTGAAGATGAAAATCCAGTAGCAATTACTGTAACGCTCAATTTAGCACCAAGTTCTTCGTCTTTTGCGTGACCAAAGATCACATCTGCCGTCGATCCTGCTGCACCTTGAATATAGTCAGTGATTTCAGTGATTTCATCCATTGTAACCTCTTCATCACCATAAGCGATGTTAAGAAGAACATATTCCGCTCCCGCAATGTCATTATCATTTAACAATGGTGATTCCAATGCTCTTTCAACTGCTTTGATCGCTCGATCTTCTCCTTCGGATGCTGCACTACCCATGATTGCTACACCAGAATCTTTCATCACAGTGTTCACATCATTGAAATCGACGTTGATTCCACCAGTAACTGCGATTACTTCTGCAATTCCTCTTGCCGCCGTTGAAACAATATCATCGGCTTGCGCGAATGCTTCTGTTATGGACAGATTTCCTGTGATTTCACGCAAGCGCTCATTGTTAATTATCAAAAGTGTATCAACGCTATTTCGCATTGCTTCCAATCCTGATTCTGCTTGAATTCTACGTTTTCTTCCTTCAAAATTAAACGGAACGGTAACGATTCCAACCGTAAGAATTCCAAGTTCCTTTGCAACTTCGGCAATAACGGGAGCTGCACCTGTACCGGTTCCACCTCCCATTCCTGCAGTAACGAAGACCATTTTTGTCTCCTTGCTTAGGTATTCTCTTAATTCATCGATATTTTCAATTGCTGCGTTCTTCCCAATCTCTGGAAGTGAACCTGCACCACGACCTTCTGTTAATGAAGGCCCAAGTTGAATTTTATGAGGAACCGGAGAGATCTCAAGTGCTTGTAAATCGGTGTTGCAAACTACAAAATCCACACCTTTAATTCCCATGTTGTACATGTGGTTGACTGCGTTTCCACCGCCACCACCTACTCCAATCACTTTGATGATTGACCGGTTTTCTCCTTTGGGTAATTCAAAATCCATCATTGTATTCTTGTTAGTTGTTATTCAGTATTCTTATTGTTGTTCAATTCTATTCTTCCTGTCGCTAACGCTCGGTCTTCAGAAACTGCGTTTCTTCTTCCGTCCAGCCTTTATTGGATTAAGCTCTAGCTTAATCCTCTTCTGCGAACCACGTTTTTCCTTTCTTGATGATCGTATCAAAGAAAGATCCACGTGTTTTTTCAGAATGTGTTTTTACTTCACCTGTACTCGCGGCTTCAGGTGTAGACTTCTTCGCTAAATCTTCAAACCCTTTCAAAACCAATCCTACACCTGTTGCGTACATTGGGCTCATCATTGCTTCACTGTTTGTTCCAGCAAGATGTTCTGTTGGGTATCCTATTCTCGTATCTACTCCCGTAACGTATTCGAATAATTGCGTGACGTGCTTAAGTTGTGATCCACCCCCTGTTACTACGATTCCGCCAATTAATTTCTTCTCGTATCCAGAGTTACGAATTTCGTAATGCACTAGGTCGATGATTTCTTCCATACGCGCTTGGATGATACTCGCCAAGTTGCGCAATGTAATTTCCTTTGGTGCACGACCTCTCAAACCAGGGATCGCAACAACTTCGTTCTCTTGACTTTCGCTAGCCAATGCAGAACCAAATTTCTCTTTAAGCTTCTCAGCTTGCCGTTTCATAATCGTACATCCCTCTTTGATGTCCTCTGTGATCACGTTTCCACCGAATGGGATAACTGCCGTATGACGAATGATTCCTTCATGAAAAATCGCAACATCTGTCGTTCCACCACCTATATCAACAAGTACAACACCTGCTTCTTTCTCTTCGTCGGTAAGCACTGCATCAGCGGAAGCAATTGGTTCAAGAATAATGTCTTTTACTTTTAATCCTGAGCGTTCCACACATTTGTGAATATTCATTGATGCCCCAACATTTCCAGTAATAATATGGAAGTTAGCTTCTAGACGAACACCTGACATTCCGATTGGATCTTTAATCCCCTGTTCGCTATCAATAATGTATTCCTGTGGAAGAACGGTAATAATTTGTTCACCTGGAGGCATCGCCAACTTATACATGTCATCTACCAACTTATCTATATCAGCTTGACAAATTTCACCTTCTGAATTTGCACGGGTATGAATCCCACGGTGCTGGATACTTTTAATGTGCTGACCAGCGATACCAACGTTTACCGTGTTAATTTTCAGCTCACCCTCTATACGGTTTTGAGCTTCTGCTACGGCTCCCGTTATGGATTGAATCGTTTTCTCAATGTTGGATACCATTCCACGCATCACGCCAAGTGATTCGGTTTTCCCCATGGATAAAATCTCAATTTTCCCATGTTCGTTTTCACGGCCAACAAAGCATGCGATCTTCGTTGTTCCAATATCTAATCCTACAATTACTTTACCCATTCTATATTTTCCTTATTCGCTATTCCGCGATTGGTTTAATCTTACAGACAATTTGTTCTTCGTACTTAAGGCTTATCTCGGTGTAAGTGTGCCAACCCACACTAGGCATCGCCTCATCGTAAAATATTTTTAGTTTGGAAAACTTCTCTTTGACTTCCTGATCTGTCTCTGCCCTTCCAAATACCACTTTTTGATCCCCAACAACCGCTGTTAGGATAAAATCTCCATTCTTTTCAAGGTGAATTTGACCTATCATAGAACGAAAAAAGGGATCATAGCAAACATAATTGGAAATACGATAGATATCATCTAGCTTCAGAATACTTTTCAAGGAATCATTGTTAATAATCTCAGCGACAGAATGCCCGTCTTTTCGGTCATTTATGGCGCCCGTTACAACAATCACTCTTGCAGTGTGAGTAGGAGTTGTAGAAACAATATCCCCGTCTTCATCTAAGTAAAAAGATTCACCTGAAGTATTGAATATTCGAGCTATTGGGTTGCGCAATTCAACCTCGATCTTCCATATTGACCCAATTTCCGTGTACACTTTCACTTTTTTTACTTGTGAAATCTCAGAAATCATCTTTTCGATCTCCGCGACGTTTAATTCTTTGCGGGTCATCCCCTCTTGGTAAAGTCCTTTTCGTTCAAGTAGTTGTAACAGTTCAATATCCGTTAGAAATGGATTTTCTCCAGATTTGACGACGACAATATCTGGCTCTTCCAATGTGCGATTAGCTTGAATCGAGCTAATTGATATCATCAATGCAGCGATACCTAATCCAAAGGCACTCCAAAGCGCTATGCGCATCCAATTTTTCATTTGACTGAGAGGCGTTGTTTAAGTTCTGGAACTATTCGATCAATATCTCCAGCACCTATGGTTAATACTACACCTTCCGAGATTGTTGAAAGGAACTCAAGTGCATCATTCGGTGACATAACATGCTTCGAGCTTGAACTAACATCGGCCAATAATGCATCACTTGTAATTCCTTCGATTGGCAATTCTCTTGCTGGATAGATCGGCAACAAAATTGCTTCATCCAAGCGACTTATTGCCCGTGTAAATTCAGCAAAGAAATCGCGTGTTCTCGAGAACAAATGCGGCTGAAACACACCAGTTACTTTCTTACCAGGATAAAGCAGCGCGATGGAGTCGAGTAAGGCGTTAATCTCTGTAGGATGGTGCGCATAATCATCGATATAAATCAATTTCTCGGAGCGAACATGGTACTCAAAACGACGTTTAACACCAGCGAACGATTTGAGCGCTGAACGAATTTCTTCTTCAGTCAATTCCAACTGAACGCACAACGCAATACACGCCAATGCATTTTCAGCATTATGTGTTCCAGGCACCCCCAATTCAACATTATTCCATTCACCCAACTTAGACTTGACATCCATCAAAAAGACATCATTATCAAGCCTTAAATTTGATCCAACAAAATCCGCATCAACATCCAATCCATAGGTAATTTTATTCGTCGCAGGAAGATCAATTGAAGCCTGCATGATCGTAAAACCAGCAGGGTTAATCAGTTCAATATACTGCTTGAATCCATCCAAGAACAATTCATTATCTCCATAAATATCTAGATGATCAGCGTCGGTAGATGTAACAATAGAAGCAAACGGACTCAATTGCAAAAAAGATCGATCAAATTCATCTGCCTCGATCACCGTCCATTCACTGGTTTTATGTGCAACAAAATTGGAATTAAAGTTCGTCGCAATTCCACCTAAGAAAGCATTGCAACCAACAGTTGATTCATTTAAAATATGCGCTAACATCGTACTTGTCGTAGTCTTTCCATGCGTTCCAGCAACTCCAAGCGCTTTACTATTTCTCGTAATCAACCCTAACACCTCCGCGCGCTTCAAAACCGTAAATCCATGAGAAATGAAGTAGTTCAACTCTTGCATGTCATCTGGAATCGCAGGCGTATAGACGATCAAGACTTTTTCATTATCTAGATAATCTGCTGGAATTTCTGCTCCTAAGTCCTCAAAGTGAATCGCTACCCCCTCTTCCGATAGTACATCCGTTAAGGGAGATTGGGTTTTATCATAGCCAGCGACATTGAATCCTCTAGTATTAAAATACCTCGCCAACGCAGACATTCCAATCCCTCCAACACCTAAAAAATAGGCTTTGTCAAATGATTGAATATTTACTTTCCGGCTTCCCACTTATTTGATCAGTTTTTCTAGTTCATCCACGATTGATTGCGTAGCGTTTGGTTTCCCTAGTTGCTCAATATTCCTCGCTAATTCATTGCGTCTAGCTTCATCCTTCAAAAGGTCTAACGCGGCTAGAATCATTTTCTCTTTTGCTTCAATATCCTTTACCAAGATTGCAGCATCTTTTTCCACAAGCGCCATTGCGTTTTTGGTTTGATGGTCTTCCGCCACATTTGGTGAAGGAATCAAGATTGTCGGTTTTTTCACAAGGCACAATTCAGAAACAGAGATTGCGCCAGCTCTTGAGATCACAACATCTGCCATTGCGTAGGCTAAATCCATTCGATCGATAAATTGCACCATTTTTACAGCACCTAAATCGACTTCTGATAACTCTTCCGTTAAGCGCTGATTGTAAAGTTTGCCACATTGCCACAACACTTGCACTTCAGACGATTTCAATGCATCGAGCTGTACAATTACACTTTCATTCAATGTTCGAGCTCCTAGACTTCCACCAATAATTAGTATTGTTTTCTTAGATGGATCGAAGCCATAGAATTTATACGCTTCGGATTCTTTCCCCTCGATAATCACCATATCACGGCGCGTTGGGTTTCCGGTAAGAACAATCTTCTCTTTTGGGAAGAAGCGTTCTAATCCATCATAGGCTACGCAAATTTTCTGGACACTTTTAGAAAGGATTTTATTCGTCTTTCCTGGAAATGAATTTTGTTCTTGCACCATCGAGGGCACTTTTTTCATTGTTGCAGATTTCAGCAATGGTCCACTTGCATAGCCACCAACTCCGACGGCAACGTCAGGATTGAACGTTTTAATTATTTTTCGCGCTTTGAGTAGACTTCCAATAATTTTAAATGGTAAGATGAAATTCGATAAGGCAAGCTTTCTTTTAAACCCAACAATCGGCAACGCAATAATCTTATAGCCGGCTGCTGGAACTTTCTCCATTTCCATTTTTCCTTCGGCTCCGACAAATAAAATTTCAACCTCAGGATAGCGCCGTTTGAGTTCATCGGCAATTGCAATCGCAGGGAAAATATGTCCTCCTGTTCCTCCTCCTGATATAATTGCTTTTTTGATCATTCCTATTTTCCTTGTCCAGCTAAATCTCGATACGTTCCGCACTCAATCTGACACTGGATTCTCAAATCATACTGATTCGAGGATTAATTCATCTTCTTCTTTGGCTTTCGATTTCAATTGTTTTGATGAAATCGCAAGTACAATTCCCAGCGCGAAACAAGTCATCATAAGAGCTGAGCCTCCCATAGCCAAGAGTGGCATATTTTGACCGGTAACAGGGAATATCCCGGCGCACACTAACATATTAACCGTGGCTTGACTCAGCATCAACATCCCGATCCCGATGCAGACATACGTCTCGAACATCTTCTCAGAATTAAGTCCAATTCGCATAATCCTATAGAGCAGAATCAAGTAGACTAGAATGAGTAATATGGACGAAATCAACCCGAATTCTTCAACAAAACTCGCGAAGTAAAAATCGGCATAAGCCTCAGGGATAAATTCCTTGAGCTTTCCATTTCCTACACCACGACCAAGCAAAGGGCCTCCATTATAAATTGCCAATTGAGCATTATTCGCTTGCGCATTTTCGATTACATTCTCCTCATCAGACACGCGGTTAACGATACGATTCTCCCACGTCTGGTAACGAGGAAGTAAATTCAATTCGGGAGCAGCTTTATGCACAAGCACAATGAGCACAAGCAATATAATACCCCCTCCAATTAAGGTGAATATTTTAGAAAAAGGCACTTTACCAAGAAATAGCAACATCAATGAAACACCAAACAAAATCGCTGCCGTAGAAAAATTATCCTTGACGATCAATCCACATATAATAATTATCGGCAGTACAACTGGGAAGAATCCCTCCTTCCATTTGTTCAGTTTACCCTTCTTAGCCACTAGCATTCTCGAAACATAAATAATCAATGCAAGTCGTGCGAAATCGGATGCCTGAAAGGTTAGTCCAACAAAGGGAACACGCACCCACCTTCCAGCATTATTCACTCTCACTCCGAAAAATAAGGTAAAGATCAGAATTGCCACAGAGACGTAGAAAGCAAATTTGGCAACTTGATTAATGTATTTAGGATCCTTTTTATGAATCCAATACATCGCGCCGAGCGCTATCCCAACATAAACGAGGTGCTTAAACAGATATCCAAACGGAGTACCGCCCTCTACCTTGACCAAAATTGGTACAAAGCTATAAACAGTTACTAGTGAAAACGCAAGCATGAGAAGGGTAATCACCCAGATCACCGCATCCCCTTTTAGATATGATAAAACCTTATCCATATTAGTTCCAAGTCTTCAATTTCAAATCGATTCTATTCTTTATTAATGTCCAATTATCCGACGGGAGCGTGTACAAGAAAATCCGTTCTCGTCCTTTCAAGGAGCTTAATAACTCCAGAGCACCTGGCACGTCATCGACACAACCTATACTCGTTTTTGAATTGAGCCAATTGTACTCTAAGTCTAATTTTCCAGCATCGTAAATCACTAATGATTCGACATTTTCCAATGCATTTTCATTTACACTCAAGAGGTTTTGCACTTGACTTTTAGATGCCAACCAAATGATCTTGAAGGGCATCGATGTCAATACAGCTCCAAGCGCATCTACCTCAGGATTCACCCAAGAAAACACATCCATTCCAGCCGTTTTCCCATGCGCTTTCATAGCATGCAAATCACGCGAATTACTCAACCCCTCTTCTCGAGCGCTCAGTAATTGTTCCTCTATTGTTTTTTGTGAGACCTTACCCATCTTACAATGATCTTACAGCCTTCTTGAACTCGTTCCCTCTCTCTTCATAGCTCTCGAAAAGATCGAAACTTGCGCATGCTGGCGAGAGAAGTACCGTCTCATCTTTTTTCGCGAGTCTATATCCCCATGCTACGGCTTCCATCGCGGAATTAGCCTCAACAATCTGCTCTACCTTACCTTTAAATGCTTCAATTATCTTCTGGTTATCCTTTCCAAGACAGATAATCGCTTTTACTTTGTCGTTAACCAATTCAGTAAGTTCCGTATAGTCGTTCCCTTTATCCACCCCACCAACAATCCAAACTGTTGACTTCTCCATTGATTCGAGCGCGAACCATGTAGAGTTGATGTTTGTAGCTTTAGAGTCGTTGATAAACTCAATTCCGTGAACCTTGGCTACAAATTCTAAGCGGTGTTCAACATTCGTAAAGTCGGCCAAGCTCTCGCGAACCACTTCTTTTCTAATTTCTAAAATTCTTGACGCTATTCCAGATGCCAATGAATTTTGGGTATTATGCTTACCCTTCAAAGCTAATTCATGTATTCCCATAGTGAATTGATCGTTTATATTTATTGTTAGTTGTTTGCTTGTTGCGTAGCCTCCCACTTCCATTTCTTTCACTAAAGAAAATGGCGCCTGTTGTGCTACTGGTGCTTGTTTATTTATTTCGTTCAGAATGTTCTTATCATCCGCATTGTAAATGAACCAGTCGTTTTTCGTTTGGTTCTGTATCACTCTTAATTTTGAAGCGATATAATTTTCCATCTTGTTATCGTAGCGATCAAGGTGATCAGGCGTGATATTCAAAATCACCGCTATATCCGCCCTGAACTCATACATGTCATCCAACTGAAAAGAACTCAACTCAAGGACGTACCAGTCGTAATCTTTCTCTGCGACTTGCTTCGCATAACTTTCACCAATATTCCCTGCAAGACCGACATTCATCCCACTCTTTTTCAAGATGTGATGGATCATGAGAGCGGTAGTTGTTTTTCCGTTACTTCCTGTCACACAGATCGTTTTTGCGTCAGAATAGTACGCCGCGAATTCGATTTCCGAAACCACCTTAATTCCCTGATTCTTAATCGCCATCATAACCGGAACCGTATCCGGAATTCCTGGTGACTTGATCACTAAATCTGCCTTTAAAACCTCATCCAATGAATGTTGACCTTGCTCCCATTTCACGGCGAGTTCATCTAATTCTTCGCCAAAACTTTTCTTCACCAACCCAAAATCAGAAACAAAGACATTCCACCCTTGCGCTTTAGCAAGCACAGCAGCTCCAACACCGCTTTCGCCAGCGCCAAGTATTGTGATATGTCGTTTTTCCGTCGTCAACTAGCGAAGTTTTAATGTTACAATCGTGAATACAGCAAGTAGAATTCCTACAATCCAGAATCGGGCAACAATTTTAGCTTCATGCATTCCCTTCTTTTGGTAATGATGGTGCAGTGGAGCCATTAAGAATATCCTTCGGCCTACGCCATACCTGCGCTTGGTGAGCTTAAACCAGCCAACCTGCATTACTACCGAAATATTTTCAATTAAGAAGACTCCACATAAAACAGGAATCAAAAGCTCCTTACGAATTGCGATTGCAAACACTGCAATTATTCCACCTAGCGCTAAACTTCCTGTATCACCCATAAAGACCTGAGCGGGATATGAATTAAACCACAAGAAGCCGATGCACGCTCCCACGAAGGCGGCAATAAATATGACCAGCTCTTCGGCAAAGGGGATATACATCACATCCAGGTAATCGGCGAATCGAATGTTGGAGCTGACATAGGCGAGTACCGCTAAGGCAATACCAACAATGGCCGATGTTCCTGTTGCGAGCCCATCCAGGCCGTCAGTCATATTCGCGCCATTTGAGACGGCTATCACGATGAAAATTACAATTGGGATAAACAACAACCATCCATAGGTTCCACTCCAATCTCCCACCAACCAGTTATAATTAAACTCATTGTGTTTAATGAATGGAACAGTGGTGGTCATATCATCTGTTCTTACCCACTGCGAATCCTCATTGTCTTCTTGGAGATGCAGATCAGTTACTATCACCTCATTTGCCGTTGGCACGTAATTAGCTGCCACTTCCTGGTGTACCTGCACATCAGGATGGAAATAAAGGATACTCCCAACGATAACACCAACGCCGATTTGTCCAAGTACTTTAAATCTTCCAGCGAGCCCTTTTTTATTCTTCTTAAAGACTTTGATATAATCGTCAATGAAGCCAATTGCGCCTAGCCAGACAGTCGCAATGATCATTGTAATGACATAAATGTTGTGCAATTTTGCGAATAACAGTGTCGGGATTAGGATTGCCGCGATAATTATCAGCCCACCCATAGTAGGTGTTCCCGACTTCTCCATTTGCCCCTCCAAACCAAGATCACGAACAGTTTCGCCCATTTGCTTTCGTTGCAGAAGACGAATTATTCTTTTACCGAAAACCACGGAAATAATCAATGATGTTATCAATGCCATTCCAGCGCGAAATGAAACATAGTCGAAAAGCCCCGAGCCAGGGACATCAAAATTTTTCAAGTAGTCGAATAGATATACTAACATTACTTATCGAGTTTATTAAAGAGTTCTACTATTGTTCGTTTGTCATCGAAATCATGGCGAACTCCCTTGATTTCTTGGTATTTTTCATGTCCTTTTCCAGCGATCAAAATGATGTCATTTTTTTCCGCCATCGAGACCGCCGTTTTTATCGCTTGCAGACGATCCACAATTGAAAGTGTTTTCCTAAAATGTGTTCCATCAACCCCCTCCATCATATCTTCGATGATTTCATTTGGATCTTCTGATCGTGGATTGTCAGAGGTAAGAATTACACGATCTGATCGCTCACAAGCAATTGTAGCCATTGCTGGACGTTTCGTTTTATCACGATCACCACCACAACCAACCACGGTAAACACAGTCTCATTCTTTGTGCGAATATTTTCAATTGTTCGCAAGACATTATCCAAGGCATCTGGTGTGTGCGCGTAATCAATGATAGCTGTGATACCGCCAGCACTTCTCACGTATTCAAATCGGCCATCCACAGAATTCAATTGACTAATCACAGTCAAAGCATCGATGGAATCCTCTCCTAACTCCTGCGCAATACCGTACACGCAAAGCAGATTGTACGCATTAAAATCTCCTATTAATTTCGTCCAGATCTCCACTCCGTTAATCGTCAAGACCAAACCGGAAAATTGATTTTCCAACACCTTTACCTTAAAGTCCGCCATGGATTTCATGGCATAGGTACGTTTCTTAGCTTTTGTGTTTTGAAGCATCACCATTCCGTTCTTATCATCCACATTCGTTAAGGCAAATGCTTCTTTTGGCAACTGATCAAAAAACGCTTTTTTAACTTCTATATATTCTTTAAACGTGTTATGGTAATCGAGGTGATCGTGTGTAATATTGGTAAACGCTCCGCCAGCGAAAACAAGTCCACTTATCCGTTTTTGATGTATTGCATGTGAACTCACTTCCATAAAACAATGAGAAATACCTTCTTCAACCATTTCGCTTAGCAAGCGATTCAGCTCTATTGGATTTGGCGTTGTGTGTGTCGCAGGAATATCACGTTTGCCAATCTTATTAACTACCGTAGACAACAACCCACATTGATGGCCGAGCTCAGCATAGAGTTGAAATAGAAGCGTGACGATTGTAGTTTTTCCGTTCGTTCCAGTGACGCCAATCAGTTTCAATTGTCGTGATGGTTCGCCAAAGAAATTATGAGCAACTATCGCTAAAGCCTCTGATGTATCGCCAACTAGAATTACATTGATCTCATCAGGAACATCAATTTCCCGATCTACAATAAGCGTTTTACAGCCCTGTTCAATTGCATTCGAAATAAAAGAATGGCCATCATGCACAGATCCTTTAATTGCAAAAAAGATTGAATCAGCATGTGCATCTTTCGAATTGAACGTAAGATGATCGATCGTGTGATCAGTGCTACCCTTTACAGCTAACATGCTAACACCATACAATATATCCTTGACTACGTGACTCATTTTAATTCAATTTCAATCAACACTCCCTTAATCGCATCGGAACCTGCCCGAATTGACTGCTTAACTACTTTTCCATACCCTTTAATCTTGACTGTCATCCCAGCGCTTTCCAGCAAATAGACAGCATCCTTCGCCGTCATTCCGCTAACATTTGGCACAGTCGTTTTTCCAGTAAATCGTCGCTCCAGAATAGCCTTATTTTGCTCTGAGGTTACGATAACATACTCTTGATCGGTCGTCGTATTAAAGGGGATCCCGAAACGTTTATAGAGTTTCGTGATATCCATTCTGCTACCAACTTTTGTCCGTGGCAAACCCTTTATCCGAGCCGAACCTTCATTGATTGGAGTGTGATATTGTAGACTGGAAGCATACACCTTATTAGCGATTGCAGTAAATACTGTTCCTGAGACAACTGCCCCATAGATATCTTTTGAGGGAGCAGAAATAACTACAATACAAGAATAGACAGGATTATCAGAAGGAAAGAATCCAGCGAAAGAAGCCTGGTGACGCGTTTCACCATGAGCTCCATAGCGCAAATCGTCATTTAATATACGAGCCGTTCCCGTTTTACCAGAAATATCAAAGTAGGCTGATTTGAGCGCTTTTCCTGTCCCACGTTGCACAACTCCTTTTAAACACTTATGTAAATCCTTCAACGTTTTATCTGAGCAGATTTTATTTTTCAAGATTACAGGAGCGAAGGTCTTCACAACTTCATTTCCCCTACGGATTTCTTTAACGAATTGTGGACGCATGAAGGTTCCATTATTCGCTACAGCATTATAAAATGCAAGCGTTTGAAGTGGAGTCTGCTGCACCTCATAACCCACCGACATCCATGGTAATGAAATTCCCGACCAATTCGAAGTTCCTGGTTCATAGAGCGTCGGCTTTGGCTCTCCCATTAATTCAATCCCCAATTTATCTCCCAACCCAAACCCTTTTAATCTATCTACAAATGCTTGCGGTTCATGACGGTAAGCATCATTAACTACCTGAGAGATTACGTTCGACGATTTTTCAAAAGCCTGTTGAATCGTAATTTCACCATACCCCCAAGCCCTCGAATCCGTTAATGTTGATTTGTAATACGTATACTTCCCTTTGGCATCAACAACATCAGTAAGAGCCACTTTACCATCTTCCAATAGCGCCATAAGAGAAGCCAATTTAAATGTCGATCCCGGCACCTCTTTGGTTCCTATTGCATGATTATACCCCTCATCATAAAGTCCATTCTTATTGCGCACTAGATTAACAATAGCCTTGACATATCCCGTTTTAACATCCATGACGATGACACTCCCACTTTTTGCCACCTGCCGCTCCAATTG
Organism: Flavobacteriaceae bacterium; assembly: GCA_047624355.1. Classification (GTDB taxonomy): domain Bacteria; phylum Bacteroidota; class Bacteroidia; order Flavobacteriales_D; family Crocinitomicaceae; genus UBA4466. The sequence continues at coordinate 42,002 of JBLHPQ010000005.1, forward strand.
CTTCAGCAACTCGGTGTGCGCAACTTCTTGTATTTCTTTATCAATAGTCGTAACGATACTCGCCCCCTCCACGGCATCTTTGATAATGGGCCCCGTTTTCTTCCAACTATTTGAAATTTTTTGCTCAACCTCTTTTCCTGGCTCACCTGTCAAATAGTCATCATATGCTTGTTCGATTCCAACCTTCTTAATTGTCCCATCTGCCTGAACGCGCACATAACCAAGCGTCCTCTTCATTAGCTCTCCGTGCGGTCTTTTACGGGTGATAATTTCATCATCATCCAGCAAACCACCTTTGAAACGCCCCTTTTCAAAAATTGGCATTTCCCACAGCAAGCGGCGTTCATCATTCGTTGCTAAGGCATGAATCAGTATGAAACGGTTTGTCTCTGCTCGACCTTTACGAATCAGCAATTCATAGTCCCGTGCTGTTTTCTCGGGATATAAATCATTTAGCGCAATACACAAATCGGAAAGTTCAGAGTCAAATAATTCTTGATCAACAACCGTTGGATCCATATGGATATTATAGAACGATACAGAGGTCACAAGCGGCGTATAATTCGCATCCAAGATTTGTCCTCGGCGCGGTTTACGCGACACGGTTCTTGTTGGCATCTTTTCATTACCCTCTACCGAAGACATATAAACAGGTTTCCCCCCTTCGAATTGAATAGCAATGACACGGATCAATACAACGAGCATAAGCACTACGAATGCAAAATAAATGAGATAGGCTCTCCAGTATATGTCCTTCTTTTCGCTCACTATAATTCCTTTTTCTCTTTAACACGAATCACTTTTGTTGGATTCGTTGTCTCCTTCAGCCCCAATGGTTCAAGCTCTTTTACTAGTCGAACACGAGCAGTTTCTTCTTCCAATCTCGCTTTCGCTTCAAAATGATCTGATGTCGCCTCGTTCAACTCTAACCTTGTATTGGTGACATCTCTCGCTAATTGCTTCCCGTAATACCCTTTCGAAACCATTAATATCAGGAGTAGCATTACAAAAAATATAAAGTTCAAGTTCCCGATCATAAACTCCTTTGTGAAAAATTCCCCGTTGAGAATTTGAACAAACGAACTTGGCTTTTTATCCTTATTCTTCTTCACTTTTTTAGCACGCGCCTTCTTCTTCGCAACATCTTTAGCGTCGCGATTATCGATCTGGGTTCTATTTAGGAACTCGTTATCCATTTCGCTCTGCTATTCTCAATTTCGCACTTCTCGCTCTACTATTTCTCTCTATCTCTTCTTCAGATGGAACGATAGGATGACGCACCACTTCAGAGAATGATTTCAATACATTTCCGAAAAAATCTTTTTCAATTTTACCCGTTAACGAACCACGTTTCATGTAATTTTTAACTAGCCGATCTTCCAATGAATGATAGGACATCACAACCAAACGTCCGCCCGGTTTTATTACCGTTTCCATTTGCTCCAAAAACGATTCAAGCGCTCCTAACTCATCATTTACCTCGATGCGAATCGCTTGAAAAACCTGCGCATAATATTTATGCTCTTTGTGTTTTGGTGCACACTTATCGAGAATCGTTGTCAATTCAGCCGTCGTTCTTATCTCTCGATTTCTGCGCTCCGAAACGATTGCTTCGACTAGGCGACGTGCGTTAGAAACTTCACCATAATTTTTAAAAATCCGCAAGAGCTCCCGTTCAGAATAATCATTAACAACATCCTTTGCTGTTAAGTCACCATCTTGATTCATTCGCATATCTAGCTTAGCATCACCACGAATTGAAAAGCCACGAGTACCTTCATCAAATTGATGCGAGGAAACGCCAAGATCAGCAAGAACGCCATCAACATGTTTAATCCCAAGAAGCCGAAGATGATTAGAGATGAACGTAAAATTCGCTGGAATAAGATCAAAATTCGGTGCTTCCCAACCGTTCTTACGCGCATCTGGATCCTGATCAAAAGCAATCAATCGACCTGCTGAATCTAGCTTACTAAAAATTACCTGTGAATGCCCACCCCCACCGAAAGTTACATCAACGTATACTCCCTTCGGATCGATACATAGCGCATCAATGCAATCTTGCAACATTACCGGTACGTGATATTCTTGATTATTCGTCATTGTCCAAGTCTCCCATTACTTCATCTGCCAAATCAGCAAAATCCGTCATAGAGCCTTCAATCATCTTGAAGTACTTCGACTTGTCCCAGATTTCGATGCGATCATTGTATGCGATCAGCATCACTTCTTGCTTCAAACCAACACGTTCTACGTGCGCCACCGGAACCAATACCCTACCAGCCTTATCCAGACTAATTGATTTTGCTCCCTGATGAAACAAACGGTAGAACATCCGATTTTTTGGTTTGAAAAGGTTGAGTTTCGAGAGTCTCGCGCTTAACACCTCCCACTCATAGAGCGGAAAGAGCGTTAGACAATCCTCAAATCCTTTGTTCAACATGAAATCTCGTTGTGCTGCAGGAGGAAGCTGCTTCCGTAAACCGGAAGGAAACATAAAGCGCCCTTTGGCGTCTATTTTCACTTCAAATTCTCCTACTAAGCCTGCCATAACGGAATAATAATGGGTAAAAATAATTGATTTTTACCACTTTTTACCACTGAGATTCCCATTGTTAATAAATATGAACGGTCAATACGTAAAAAGGTTTCACAATATAACGATTAATTCCTTCTATAGCTAGCTTTGAGTAAAAGTGGTATAAAGTGGTATATAATTTTCAACTGTTGAAAACTATCAGGTTATCAACAGTTATTATTGTGCTACATTTGCGTCGTGTCAGCCTCATCAAAAAACTGGATCATTCTTATTATTCTCGCATGTATTTGGGGAAGCTCATTTATACTGATGAAAAAGGCCATGTACACAAGTTCTGGTGCCGCCATATTTACAGACACCCAAGTTGGCGCGTTAAGAACCGCTGTTGCTGGATTTTCACTGCTTCCACTCGCGTTAAGATCGATCCGTAAAATCAAAACTTTTAGACTCTTCATTTTACTTGCTCTGGTTGGATTAACAGGAAATTTTCTCCCGGCATTCCTCTTCACTTATGCCGAGACAGGGATTTCTTCTGGCTACGCTGGGATGATGAATAGTTTCACTCCCATTTTCGCCATTATTATTGGCGTCATTATCTTCAAGGATAGATTGAATCGAAATCAGTTACTCGGAATTGGTATCGGATCCATTGGAGTTATCACCCTTATGGTTGCCGGGCAAGATCTATCGATGTCAGGAGACTGGTCGCATTTAGTCGCGCTCGTTATCGCCACGCTCTGCTACGGAACAAGTATCAACATCATTAAACACACCCTCTCTGGACTTAAAAGCTACGAAATCGCCTCCCTGTCCTTCATGATCGTTCTATTACCAAGTGCGATTATCGCTCTTCAACAAGGCTCCATAACCATCTTTGAGACCAACCCAAATGCTTGGCAGGGATTTACAGCAATTGTGATATTGAGCGTTATCGGCACTGCCTTCGCGTTAATCCTATTCAATAAACTCGTCGCGAATGTCTCTATCGTATTCGCCAGTAGCGTGACTTATTTAATCCCAATTATCGCTGTTGTGATCGGTTTATCTTTTGGAGAAAGCATTAATTCCTATCAAGTTGGCGCTATGTTCCTTGTGATCGGCGGCGTATTTGTAGCGAACAGATCGAGAAAGACGAAATCAATTCTCTCGAACGATGAAGGAGATCACAAATAAAATTCTTGCCTGTCTCTTTCTATTGTTAGCAACACCAATTATTGCGGGGATCTATGGCGTTATTCACGATCAAATCACCTACACGATCTGCCCTGAGTACTTTACTAATTTCAAGTTTATTCAATTTAGTACCCCACACGAATTAAGCAACTCTCCCCGTTTGGCAGTAGCATTGGTAGGATTTAAAGCAACATGGTGGGTCGGGATTCCAATCGGCCTTCTTCTTTGCCCTTTGGGGATTATTAAATTGACCTCATTTGATTTTTTTAAGCTAAAAGTAAAATCGATTGCACGTGTTTTTGCTGTCACATTTGCAGTTGGACTAATTGGTTATCTAATTGGTCAAATTTCATTAGAAACAATGAGTCTCCAGCCTATAATGACAGGAATAAATGCTAGCCATTCAGAACTAGCCCTGGCTCTCACACAAGTAAAAGACCTCAGGGGATTTAGCTTAGTTGGGCAAATACACATTTACAGTTACATTGGCGGAGTAGCTGGCTTAATTGTAGCACTCTTCTATCAAATGCGCCAAACCAAATTTCTAAGAAAGGAAATGAAACAGTTCTTTGATTTAATCAAAGAGGACGCGGCAGAGTAATCTCTGACTTCGAGAACCTCAGTCATCGGGATCGCTCGCTAGGGATAGACATGAATCTACGACTTCGAGAGCCTCAGCCATCGATTCACTTTCAAGACAGTTCAATCATCAATATCTCGCGCCAGGGATAGAAACGACATCCTTTTACCGCGATTTAGATAAATCTCCGACTTCGACAGCCTCAGCCATCGATTTGACACCAATTTTGAGTCACCTCAGTCGTAAAGGGAAAAGATATAGTGAATAGCCCGTAAAGGCGCCAAAAAGAAGAAAAAACCGTAAATTTGTCTTCTAGAATGCAATTTCCACCTATTCACGTTGCATTGTTAATAAAAAACAATATCTTTGTCGTCCGAATTTTAATAATTTGAACACAAATAAGAAGCTATTATGTACGCAATTGTAGAGATAGCAGGGCAGCAGTTTAAAGTGCAAAAAGACCAAAAGATCTTTGTACACAGATTGGCTACCGATGAAGGAAAAAAAGTCGATTTCGACAAAGTACTTCTGGTAGACGATGGTGGAAAAGTGACACTTGGCGCCCCGGCTATAGAAGGTGCAAAAGTTACCGCGAAGGTTAACGAGCACGTTAAAGGAGACAAAGTCATCGTTTTTAAGAAAAAGCGAAGAAAAGGTTACAAGAAAAGAAACGGACATCGTCAGCAGTTCTCTGCTATTACGATTACGGATATTAAAGTATAGTTGCACATTCCCAACTTGTTGGGGCTTAAAACAAAACACAATGGCACATAAGAAAGGAGCCGGTAGTTCTAAAAACGGTCGTGAATCAGAAAGTAAACGATTGGGAGTTAAAATCTTCGGAGGACAAGCTGCAATTGCAGGAAACATTATTGTTCGTCAAAGAGGAACTCAGCATCACCCAGGAACTAACGTTGGAATTGGAAAAGACCACACGTTATTTGCTTTGACTGATGGATTAGTAGAATTCCGTAAGAAAAAAAATAACCGTTCGTTTGTTTCGATAGTTGCATTTGAAACTGCAGAAGCTTAGTCGAACGTCAAACTATTTAAAGGGAGTTCAGTATCGATAGCTATCGGTACCGGATTCCCTTTTTTTATGTCATAAACATTCATTCTCGCCAGAAGTGATTTATTAACTTCGCGCGAGAAATTGAGAAACACACTACAATGCTCGAAATACAGCACATAAGAAAAGATCAAGGAGAAGAAATCATCGAGGGTTTGAAAAAACGTCATTTTGATGCAGCTCCTCTTGTCAAAGAAATTCTTGAATTGGATACAGACTGGCGCGCTTCAAAAGGTAATTTGGAGAAGATTGCTGCTGAAATGAATCAAATATCTAAGCAGATTGGATTATTATTCAAAGAAGGTAAGCAAGATGAAGCAGTTGCTGCGAAGGCGATGACTGTTCAATTGAAAGCATCAGAAGCTGATCTAAAAGCAAAGGTAGACGAACTCGAATCGAAGATTCAAGAGCTTATGTATCAATTACCTAACGTACCACATGCACTAGTGAAAGCTGGCAAAAGTGAGTTAGATAATGAAACTGTCGAAGAGCATGGTTCAGTGCCGAACTTCGATTTTAAAGCAATCCCTCACTGGGAAATTGCTGCGAACCATAACTTGATCGATTTCGAACTTGGTGTAAAAATTACAGGTGCAGGTTTCCCAGTCTACCGAGGAAAAGGAGCTCGCTTGCAACGTGCATTAATCAATTTCTTTCTAGACGAAGCAGAAAAAGCGGGATATGAAGAAGTTATGCCACCACACCTAGTTAATGAAGCCTCGGCAATTGCAACGGGTCAACTCCCGGACAAAGAAGGTCAGATGTACCATGATGCACGTGACGATCTATACTTAATCCCAACTGGAGAAGTGCCAATTACGAACCTTTACAGAAACGTTATCATTCCAAATGATAAATTCTCTGTGAAGCTTACTGGATATACTCCGTGTTTCCGCCGCGAGGCTGGATCTTATGGCTCAGATGTACGTGGGTTAAATCGTTTACACCAATTTGACAAGGTTGAAATTGTACGTATAGAACACCCAGACAATTCAGAAACTGCTTTGAACGAAATGGTCGACCACATTAAAAATCTTCTTGAAAAACTCGGTCTTCAATATCGAATTCTTCGATTATGTGGTGGAGATACAGGTTTCACATCAGCAATGACGTACGACTTTGAGGTATATTCAGCTGCCCAAGATAAATGGTTAGAGGTTAGTTCTGTTTCACGCTTTGATACCTTTCAGGCGAATCGTTTGAAATTACGGTACAAGAATGAAGACAAGAAAACACAATTGTGTCACACGCTGAATGGATCGGCATTAGCCTTACCAAGAATCGTTGCTTCATTGCTCGAGAATCATCAAACTGAGAATGGTGTTGCCATTCCTGAATGCTTGCATGCCTTCACTGGATTTACTGAGATATAGACTGAAAGAGGTAGAATGTGACTTAGAGAGCCTCAGCCTACATGTGAAAAGGATGTTGAATGTGACTTAGAGAACCTCATACATACAAAAAGTGGGGCTTCAACGTTGCTGAATGTGCTTTGAGACCAGGTATCTCTGTAACTACTTTTATCCATTTCGTTTAGACTATATGAAATCACTATCATTCCTTTTGTTTATTTGTTTGTATACTCTTAATGCTTCGGCGCAAGAGGAACAAAAACTATCTATTTTTTTCGATTATAATTCCGATGAAATTTCCATACGAGGACAAGAAGATTTGGACGCCTTAAAATTCATGGATACTGCACAACTCGCGCTTATAAAGATTGAAAGTTATACAGATCGTTCAGGTACCAATGAGTACAACAAACAGCTGGCAAAACGAAGGTCAGAATCAGTTATGCTTCATTTAAGTGTTTTAAATCCACCGTCTGAGATTAATATTATCGGCGAAGAATACCAAACAAAAGACTACAACGCGGCGAAATTTCGAAGGGTGGATCTTTTCTACAAAACCACACCTATCGATGGCGACCCATCATTGGAAATCAAAGCTCCATTGTCTATCGCGGTGACAACTGAACAATCGTCTGCCCTTGTAAATGAATTCACGGAATTTCTTAAGGACAGCTCAATTACTGAAGCGACGATTGTGCTTTCAATTCTCTTTCACGGTAATTCAGACGCCTTTATTGATCCTGAAGATCCTGATCTTTGGCAACTTTTCGATATCATGCATTACAATGAAAACATCACTGCGGAAATACGGGGACATGTTTGCTGTGGGTCTAATCAAGGATTATCTACAATGCGTGCCTATGCAGTTTATGAGTTTCTAACTAAGCGCAGTGTTTCTCCAAACAGGTTGAAATACAAAGGCTATGACAACACGATTCCTGCGGTCACTCCGGAATTAACGGATGCCGATCGACAGAAAAACAGGCGTGTTGATGTTGTGTTTCATAAAAGCAGCTGATCTCTATTTAGACCGCAAAAGGCACAAAGGGCGCTAAAACTTCCTAGCGTCAATTTAATAAAGACTTCAAGAAGAGCAATGACACTTGAGAATACGAAGTAGGTAGATCACTCATCAATTGATGTCAATAAAAGTTAAAACTGTTGTAAACGCTGGAACTTTCTTATTTTTACTTACAAAAGCGGTTATGAAGTTGATTTTCATCTTATTTATTGGTCTCTCTCTTACTTCATGCGTCGATATGGAGAAGTCGGCGCAATTGGATCAAATTGACGCCATGAGTGCGACCTTGGATAGTATCGACGTTGTTTTTGCAGCGCATAATTTTGACTCACTGGGAATTATTACTCAAAATGCGTATGCTGTTGAAAAGCGCGTTAAAACCTACTATGTTGCTGACACCATAAATCTCGTTTTAGGTAGAAAAATGGACGCTTTTAAGGTGATGAGAAAGGAACTCAGTCCTCTTGGGAAAGCTATTTCTGCTCTCAAATCAGGTTTAGCCGAAGAACGCGCATCACTTGAAGCGTTGATCGGTGATATTGAAAAAAGCGATGGCGAGCGGGAAAAGTATGATGAGTTTATTCTTTTCGAACAGGCTAAAGTTGATCAATTAACGGCCTTGATTACAGATTACGTCGCAACTAAAATCAGCGTGACCACAACCTATGACACCTACTATGACGAACTAAATGCATTCTCCATGGGCTTAATGAATAAAGAGGAATAATTTTTGATTGATATGGCTACAATGCGGACATACCTTGTTTTACTAATGGCATTTTTCATTCTTGGAAACGTGCAGGCTCAAGATGGTGGATCAGACCAACAACTTGCGCAACATTACTATGGCAATGGCGAGTTTGACAAAGCGCTTATCTATTACGATAAGCTCTTCGCTAAAAACCCTTCAAAATTTAATTTCACACGTTTTGTAGAATGCCTCACACAAACAAATGACATTAAGCGCGCCGAAAAGACCTATAAACGCCAGATCAGCAGAAATGAAATCGACCAAGAATATAAAATATTATTTGCTGTCTTTTATGAGGATCAAGGGGCACAAAACAAGGCTGACGGGATCTACACTAAGCTGATAGAAGAACTACGAGCGAGCTCAATAAGTGTCGTGCAATTGTACAATGCATTTAAGGGACAAAGCAAGATGGATTTGGCATTTCAAACCCTTGAAAAAGGGCGACGTCTCCTAAAAAAGACCTATCCATTAAATTACTATTTCGCGGAGCATTATTCTTATACCGGAGAGACTCAAAAGATGATGGATGAGTACCTCGACCTAATGGATTACCATAGTTCTTATCAAAATGATTTACAGCGCATCTTGGCAAGAAAAATAGACTTCTCTGAAGAGGATACAGAAGAGTACACGATTCTCAAAAATGCCCTAATTACAAGGACGCAAAAGAATCCCAACGATACGCATTATGCAGAAATGCTGACATGGCTCTTCATTCAAAAACAGAATTTCGCGGCAGCATTTATTCACGTCAAGGCTTTGGATAAACGTACGCAAGGAGGCGGGAGAAACGTCTATAACCTTGGAAATATCTGTGTTGAGAACAAGGATTATCGCACAGCGAAAAAATGCTTTCAATACATCGTCGATGGCGGGGATACTGAGCCCTATTTCATTCGAGCGCAGAACGCAGTTCTTAATGTCCGCTTTCTGCAGGTTACAACACTCCGTAACTTCTCACAAACCGAAGTTGAAGAGACTATTTATGCATATACTGAAGCACTCGAGCGAGTTGGAAAAACCTATGCTTCACTTCCGTTAATATTAGAGAAAACATACATTGAGGCATTTTACGCGAACAATGCGCTGCTCGCGATGGTAGAACTCGAAGAGGCATTGGAAATTCCTCGTCTTTCTGAAATGCAACAGGCCAAAGTCAAAATGCAATTAGCCGATATTCGCGTCCTTCATGGTGATATATGGGATGCAGCATTGATGTACAGCCAGGTTGACAAAGATTTCAAGTTCGATCCAATAGGTCATGAAGCGAAATTTAAAAATGCGCGTATTTTTTATTACGACGGTGAATTCGATTATGCTCAAGCACAGTTGGATGTATTAAAGCAATCGACATCAAAACTTATTGCGAACGATGCGCTTAAACTTTCTCTTTTAATCACTGACAATTTCGGATTGGATAGTAACTACACGGCCATGACATGGTTTGCGAATGCTGACTTGCTTATTGAACAACATCAATACGACGCCGCCTATTCGTTATTTGACAGCATCATTGTGAATTTCCCAGCGCATAGTTTGGGAGATGAGATATTACTAAAAAAAGCACACTCGCTGCAGGTTCGGGGAGAATGGAACACTGCTATCGACGTCTTGGTAGAACTTCTTAAATTCCACAGTACCGATATACTTGCGGACGACGCGCTGTTTCAGCTCGGTGATATTTATGAGAATCATTTAATGAATCCAGAGAAGGCAAAAGAGTATTATCGAGACATTCTCTTTAACCATAAAGGAAGCCTGTATTCTGTAGAAGCACGCAAGCGCTTTCAAGCTATTCGTGGTGAAGCCGGAGCATTGGACATCGAATCAGAAAGAGGCCCTGAAGGATTGTGACTTCGAGGACCTCAGTCACCACAAAAGAATCTCAGCCGTCGGTAAAAATCCAAATCCATGTTTGAATCGTATATTTAAAGACATCACTTTAACATTTATTAAGTTTGTCGATGTAAGTTGTTCGATGCTTAAACGAACCAATAATAAAAAGAACACATGTATAGACTACTCAGTATTTTCGTTTTAGGTTTCGCGCTTTATTCCTGTGCAGAAACAAGCAGTACCATTCCTGAAGTTGCAAAAAATCAGATGACTCCGGCAGATTTAGAATCCGCTCAGGTCGCGTATTTTGCAAGCGGATGTTTCTGGTGTGTTGAAGCAGTTTATGAATCGGTGGAAGGTGTGCATGAGGCAGTTTCAGGTTACTCGGGCGGACCTTCAGAGAACCCAACATATGCGGAAATCTGTACTGGACGCACTGGTCATGCAGAAGCGGTAAAAGTCTACTACGATTCGAGCGTTGTGAGTTATCAAACGCTAGTGGATGTATTCTTCAATTCTCATGACCCAACGACATTGAATCGACAGGGACCTGATTCTGGAACACAGTATCGATCTGCTGTTTTTTATCAAACAGAAGCAGAAAAGAAAATAGTAAAAGCAACGATTAAGGCATTACTCAGCGAAGGTGAATTCAATAATATCACAACGGAAGTTTCGAAATTAGACATATTCTATGATGCGGAAGACTACCATCAAGACTACGAACGGAATAATCCAAATCAGCCCTACATTAAAGGAGTTTCTATTCCACGGTTAAATGCTTTTAAAGCAAAAATGCCAGAAGTTCTCAAATAAAGTCTTCGTTTGAAAATTGTGTAGCTTTAAACTATGAATAGCCTGTTGTCCATTTTACTCGGGATGCTCATTCTTAGATTTTTTGGGCGCGTAATTTATTTATGGATTCAACTTTGGAAGCATTATCGCAAAATGTGTGAAAAGTATGCAGTCTCTATCTGGAAATTGCCTTCTACCAATCTTGCACTCATGAATGTCGACGATAGAAAATCTACAAAACGACTTTATTGGAAATATGCTTTGACACTCATTATTGGGATGATATGCATCTTTCTTCTGGGCGCTTCTCTTGACACTTATCTTGAGGCAAACTAATTCGAACGCTTCACTAACTTTAATCGCTGCTCCACTCCATGAATATCAATATCCAGCATATAGACACCTTCTGCCAAATCCACTATATTGACAGAATAGCCCTCAGATGATTTTACTACTGTCACAGGAACACTTCTTCCTTGACTATCAAAGAACATGAACTTCTGAATTTCATTAGTCGTTTGAATGGTCAGCTCATTACTAAACGGGTTTGGATAAACCGTAATCAATTCAGGGTTTATTGAATTCAATCCGACGGCGTCATGAACGGTAATCTCAAAAAACAACGTGTCATTTTCACATCCTGCATTTCCAACAACTAAGTAGGCTGAATATATTCCCGCAGTCGCATAAACATGCCAAGGATCAGTATCCGTTGATGTCCCTCCATCGCCAAAATCCCACGAATGGAAATCTTCATTTACACTGGAATTTGTAAAGAAGGCTGTTGCGCTCGGAAGGTATAGATCTGTAGCATTGACGGAAGCGATCGCTATTGCCGGTTGATAAACATTAATAGAAATTGACTGTGCCACCTGCGTTGTTCCTGAAACATTGGTTGCGTCAAGTGTAACTGTATAGGTACCACTTGAACTTGGAAACAAGTAAGGATTGGCAGCTGTTGTACTCGACAAACCACCAGTTGAAGTTGTCCATAAATAAGAATCTGCGCCGATAGAATTATTAATAAGTGCGATAGAATCTCCTAAACAGATATCTGTGGCACTTACGCTAAAATCTGCTGTTGGCGGAGCGATTGAGTTGCACGAATAAGTTGCTAAGAAACCAGGTGTTACCGTAGCGCCGTCAGAGGTAAATCGAAAGGTTACGCTACCGGATGAAGTCGTGAATGATCCTGGACTTGTCAATCCTGTAAATGGACTTCCTGCAATTTGTGGCGCTGAGATATCTGCTCCGTCATAGATATAGAGATAGTCAAAATTTAGTTCGACATCAAATTCTGTGAACTGAACATCAATAGAACTTGCCGCGGCAGGTGCAATAGTCCACGTGTAATTTTCATCATTATAATAGTCACGTGTCGGCCCACCAAAATCATGAATTTCACCTGAACACGGATCTTCATAACAGACGGTTAAGTAATCTTCCATGGCTGACCACAATTCTGTATACCCATTGTCATAGCCTAAGGCCCAAATTCCGATCCCGGCAATGCCTGTATTGCGAACATGATCGAGGCGTTTTCGCCAAGCAGAATCCATTGACATGAAACATTGATGATTTCCACCACTATTAAAACCATATACATCCGTGTGACTATCCCCTTCCCAGCTTTGATTTGCCGCGGAATAATCTCCCGACGTATTATTTCTGACCTGTGCATATGTCCTGGAGTATCCTGATCCAGTAGTTGACGAAGGAACTGTCAATCCAGATGTTGGCCATTCGTAGCCGTAACTTGGCAATCCTAATACGAGTTTATTCTTTGGGCAGCCTTTATCGAGGTAGTAAGTTATACTTCTTGAAAGTGTGTAATTGTAGCTTGATCCGTAATGATACAATGGATCTGTTGGCCCAGCATTAGTACTTCCTGAATAGTAGTAAGCGTATCCCATAATAATGTAGTGATCAACAACCGGCTCCATGATGCTAAAATCAAACACATTGTTCCAATCTACCGCATAGAGTACCGTACTTACTTCTGATCCCGAAATCGCAGAATGCATCTGATTACTGAGATTGACCATGAAATTTGCAAAGTTGGTTGTCTCGGCACTTGGCAATCCTTCGAAATCAATATTTACCCCATGCGCTCCTCGACTTTGCACAAGATTGATCAAATTAGAAATGAGTGTTTGCTCAGCTGTTGGGCTCGAAAAAAACGTTGTATGTCCAGAGAATAACGTCACACATAATGTCACTTTCGTATTTCCACTCGCCAATGCAGAATCGATCGCGGCACTGGTACTCCACCCATGTGTACTATTTGGTTGACCATCTGCAGCATTTACTTCATAGCTGAAAAACGACATATGCGAAAGAAGGTCCCACTGATAATTTTGATATGCTGTTCCTACCCAGTATGGATGCCATCCATAGACAATTTTATCCAAGTCACACCCCACCTTTGGATAACCAATTTTCTCAGTAGGTATACTTTCATAATAGGCTGCATCTGTATTTCCAGAAGCATTGTATTCGTTTAATTGTGTTTCGTGTATGCTGGGGTGATATCCCTGACCAAAACTAAGTGTTATTGAAGCCAAAAACAAAACGGTCGTGAGTAGTAATTTCATGCGAATAAGTTGAGCCTCTAAACTACTACTTGTTTGGTTATCACGCAATTCGTAAGACGAGTTTAGCCTGATTTATTTTACTAAATCGATAAATCATAGAAGTATTGGACGCTCGGTAAGGGAAAATCTACTTAAAATAACTCAACTAAAAGAATGATGGGTTAAATAGCTCGCGCGACTCAACCCATTCATTTTGCAGAAAGAATTTAGTTCATTATGTTAACAAGCTTAGTAGTTACTAACTTGGAGTTATTGTTCATTAAGTTAATTCGGTAAAGTCCTGTTGGAAGCTTTGACACGTTGAATGTGATATCGCTATTCTCGGGCATTACGTTCTTGGTTTGAATTAACCTCCCTTGAAGGTCGATAAGGGAGATTTCCACTATTTCATCAGTGTTCCCTATAAGTCTAACCGTTATCTTCTCACGCGCCGGGTTAGGATAAACCGTTACACCCACGGAAACAAATCCCTCCAAACCAGCGGTCTGGCAAATGTCATTAACATCGAGTATCTCAAAAGGTTCTGAACTCATAAATCCGTCACCTTTTTCTGTCCATAACTGATAAATTCCTGTTGCGGTAATGGTTATTGACTGGGTGGTATCCCCGGTACTCCATAAATAAGAAGAAGCTCCAGCTGGCCCTGTTAATGTTGAATTTACGCCATCACAGATTAGCTCTGGACGGTCTAAACTCCATGGAAGTATTGACTTTATTGCTCTATATGAAACGAATCCATCTTGAAAATTCACAGCCATTGTTTCATTCCAGAATTCATCAAATTCTTGGATGGTCGTCCCGACTGTGTAGTCATAACCACCGCCCCAACTAATTAGTTGATGATTTGGGTCAACATAACGTGCACTCCCCATAAATCCGCTATAAAAATTATTGTCATGAGAGTGTCCATCTACCGTAGTTGCAGTCATTGCAACAGTATCCATTTGATAGGTTACCATACGAGCGAGTTGAGTAGGTTCTGTAAATGTTCCATTATCGAATATTACCAATCTACCGTCTGGCAATAACTGAGCATCATGTTGTGCAGTGAATTGAGTGGTATCACCGATGATTGTAAATTCATTATTCTTTCCTCCAAATCGCCACATTATTTCACCTGTTGATCGATTTATGCGCGTAATCTCATTTAACGACCTTGAAGAAATGACATAGTTTCCATCATGATCAACGAACAATGAGTTTACATGGGAATGTTCAACGGCTGACGGGATTATTATGTGGTACCAATACATATCTGATAGCGCAAAATAATCGAGCGATTTCCATTCTGAAACGAGCACTTGATTCTCATCAAACTCTTGAATAATATGTCCTGTTACAACGCAATTTGTATCACCATAAGGCCCGGTTTCAGTTAAAAATGCACTCATATCCATTATCCGATCTTCCATTGCAAGAAGATGATAATGTCCGTCATCTGTCATTACAAAGTCATGGCCTGCGAGTTTATATGGTGCGGTACATGTAACAGTATCAATAATGGTAAATGTGCTATCCATTATCATAATGTTTTCATCAGGGCCGAAAAGGGCATCCGTAAATGACATCAAGCCATTGTCGTGTACTTGGAAATTACCAATTGATTTTCTTGGGTATGGTGACACGTTAGAACTAGAAATCGGCATGTAAAACACTGGAGACCCTTGCTCATCTAGTAAGAGAACCGTTGACGGCCAATTGCTAGCTGGAGAAGTTATGTCCAGTGGAGTTAAAAATAGATGTCCATCTGCCTGGCTATTGTTTAGCGTTACCGTAAATGGTGGCATATTGGCTGGTAATGATTGCGCAATCGCTTGTGTAGAAAAAGCGATGAATATGAAAAATTGAGTCCATCTACGAATATCCGACATGTGCTAATAATTTAGGTGCTTAGTATGATTAAGCCTCAAATTTATGCATTTTTTTACTTAAGTCAATATTAGTTTATCGATTCACAATTGTTTCATCTCGCGTTCTATCTTCTTCGATTTGCTAATAATGGAGGTGGTTCTCCATTAAACGGATTCCAACGACTAATACTTTTCGCGTCCATTCCTGATGCTTTCATGATCGCACGGTCACCATAGCGTTCACGAATATGGTCCATTGCTTTATACAAGCTCAAAACCGTCGGATCTTCGAAGAGGCTAATTTGATGCGCTCCTTCCACCAAATGACTAAACCGCACTCCTATCAATCGTACTAAAATTCGTCGATCGTAACGTTTCTTAAAGAGCTCCAAAACAATAGGGATAATGATGTGATCTGCTGCGCTGTACGGGATTTTCTTCTGAAGTGTGTACGTTTGGAAATCAGAATAGCGAATCTTGACTGTAATACACGACGTTAATTTATTCCCTCTACGCAATTGAAAAACCAGGTTCTCTGCCATTGCTGTCATGATGCTTTCTAGTTTACGGACATCAATTGTATCCTTGTCGAAAGTCCGTTCCGTTGAAATCGATTTTCTTTCTGTGTAAGGGATAACAGGAGAATTATCAATTCCGTTTGCTTTTTTCCAGATCATAATTCCGTTCTTTCCAAACACCCGTTCCATGACTTCAATCGGCATTTCTTGGACTGAAAGAATTCGTTTCACACCGAGATTACACAACGTTCGATAGGTGCTATCTCCTACCATGGGAATTTTCTTCACTGACAACGGCGCCAAAAAACCCTTCTCCGATCCAACGTTGATCACGCGTTCGTTATTCGGCTTTGCCTCACCCGTCGCAATTTTAGAGACCGTTTTATTATTAGACAAGCCAAACGACAGAGGTAATCCACTTTCCTTAATGATTCTTGTTCTCAATTCTGAAGCAAATTGATTACACCCAAAAAAACGATCCATTCCAGACAAGTCCATGTAAAATTCATCGACAGATGTTTTTTCATACAAGGGAACACTCTCCTTAATAATCTCACTCACGATTTTCGAGAACTTTGTGTACACTCCCGAGTTCCCTCGTAAAACGACTGCTTCAGGGCACAGCTCTTTTGCCATTCGCATGGGCATCGCTGAGTGGATCCCGAATTTTCGAGCTTCATAACTACACGATGCAACGACTCCACGATCGGAAGTCCCACCAATTAATACCGGTCGATTATTCAGTTTACTATCGATTAAACGCTCGCATGACACAAAAAATGTATCTAAATCCATATGTACAATTGTTCTACTCATGCTTGACTTTTTTCTATTCTTACTTCAACAGGTTAGGATGAGTTTTACAACTTTTTTGATCGATGGTGATTTGTTAATCCTCTGTTATCGATACCGTTTTTCGTTGAAAAACCACTCCTTTTTCCTTGTTCCCTTTGTCCCAATAATTTCTCCTGCGGTTATTGGTAATCACCCCCGATTCTTTTTCCTCTTCCTTCACTTCTGAATAACGAGGGTCTTCCATCACATCCATTTTCATCATGAAATCCACTTCAATATTTACACAATCAAATTCGATAAGCACCTTTCCGTGGATTTTGTAAACACCTTTCCCTCGAAAACGAAATCGTTCGGCAATCTGCGGAAAGTGAACTGTATCCAACCACTCTCCTTCTTCATCGAGTAATGTTCCAAAAAACATATTTTGACCGCTTGAAGTCGATGTACGTTTTGCATGAATCAAATACCCTTTCACCCACACAAATTGATTCGCATAGCTTGTCAATTCTCTTGCCATAACGACAGGACTTTCATCCTTTTCCACAATTGAAAATGGACTATGAAGCGGAAAACCCAAGAGTTCAATCTGATCAAAAATTGCCTCTTCTTTGGAATGTGTTAATGCTGGAATTTGATACTCTTTGGGAGCTACTCGAAATAAATCTGCACTCGGGTAAGGGTTGGCTAATTTCCCAACTTTCAAATGTGCTTCCCATAAAAGAACGCGCTTATCAATTCCCATGCATCGAAAAGCATCCATCCGAATGAGAAGCATCAACTGTTCTTGTCCAATAGAAACGCGTTCCAAGAAATCATTCAAATGAAGGTATACTCCATTTCTTAACCGTTCTTCTACAATTTTAACGCCCATTTTATGATCAAATGATCTAATTAAATGAAACCCAATATGGATAACGACACCTGAAATGGACGTCAGAACACTACTAAGGTTAACGCATGGGGCATGAATCTTAGCCCCCAATTTTTCTGCTTCATGGACATATAGTTCCGTACTATAGAATCCTCCATAATTGTTAATCGTTGCCACCATAAATTCCAATGGATAATACGTTTTGAGGAACAAACATTGATAGCTTTCCACCGCGTAAGATGCAGAGTGACCTTTCGCAAATGCATAGCCCGCAAAACTTTCTGTTTGTCGCCATACTTCTGCCGTTAGTTCGGCTGAGTGCCCTTTTTCCTCAATGCAGTTCTTGAAAAACTTCTCCTTAACCGCTTGAAATTCTTCTCTCGATCGGAATTTACCAGACATCCCACGACGCATTTTGTCCGCTTCCCCGAGTGTTAGCCCTGCAAAGTGATGCGCAACCTTAATCACATCTTCTTGATATACCATTACCCCATAAGTCTCTGGCATTAACTTGAGCAAGACTGGATGTGCATCTTTCCTACGTTTTGGATCACGGTACCTTCGAATGTATTCACTCATCATTCCAGATTTCGCCACTCCAGGTCGAATCACAGAACTCGCAGCAACCAATCCGAGGTAATTATCTACCCGCAACTTCCTCAATAACATCCGCATTGCTGGAGATTCAATGTAAAAACAGCCAATTGCTTTTGCCTCCCGCAACAATCCTTTCATGCGCTCATCATTTTTGAATCGCTTCATGTCGTGAATGTCAATTTCTGGCGCTGATCCATCGAGATTTTGATGATTTACCGCAATAATATCGAGTGCATCTTTGATTTTACTTAAACCACGTTGACTCAAAATATCGAACTTAAACAAACCGACATCTTCTGAGACATGCATATCAAACTGTACCGTAGGATATCCCTTAGGAGGAAGAAACGTTGCTGAAAAATGTTGAATTGGCTTTTCAGAAATAATAATCCCGCTTGAATGGACACTCAAATGACTAGGAAAACCATGAATATACTGAGCGTACTTCATTACCAATTGCGCCAGGTGATTGTATTGTATTGACCTTACCGTGTCTTTACTTAGCGCATCAATTTCCTCTTTTGGCAACCCAAACACTTTACCTAACTCACGAATTACCGCCTTACGCTGAAAGGTGTTATAGGTTGCCACTAGCGCTACGTTATCAAATCGCTCAAACATATAACGCGTGACATCATCTCGATCCCTCCATGAAAAATCAATGTCAAAATCCGGTGGGTTCGTTCTATATAAATTGATGAATCGCTCGAAGTAGAGATCTAGCTCTATTGGGTCGACATCTGTTATTCTCAAAAGATAAGCAACGATACTATTCGCACCACTTCCTCGACCGACATAGAAATATCCTTTTGATCGAGCATAATTCACAATGTCCCAATTCATCAGAAAATACGAGACGAATCCCATCTTTTTGATCACATCTAGTTCTTTGCTAATTCGAGCATATACATCCTCTCCAGCATCTGGATAACGGTAAGCTATTCCCTGTTTACATCTATGAAGCAGCAATTCTATGTCCTCTTCTTCCGATCCCGTGTACGACTTTTGATTTTGGTGATCTGCATCGTCAGAAAAGTCATATAACACCTCACTCTCGCGAAGAATCATTTCTGTATTTGCGATCATTTCTGGGTGATCCACATACGTATTTAACAACACTTCCTTCGGCAACATTTGATGGTGCAGCATCCCTTGTTCTGATTCTGGGAGCTTACTGAGTAAGGTGTTATTCTCAATTGCGCGCAGTAAACGATGTGCATTAAAGTCTTTTCGATTTCTAAAGGTGACCGTTTGCAAGATGACCATTTGTCGTGTATCGATTTTCTTCAACCTTAATGTTGAAAGATCTTCAGGGCGTACCCCCACAAATTCATGTTCTTTAAGCGTTCGTGGTTGATCTTTCACAAAAGGGTAAATCACAAAGGTATTTGACAACACTGGAGCAATGTCTGGTACACGATGGCCTTCATGTAAAATAGTGGTTAGGTAATGGTTCATTCGTTCGAAGCCGTCGTTGTTTTTGGCAATCATGATGAACTGCTGTTGAACACCATTTCTAAAATCAATTCCAACGACTGGCTTCACTCCATAGTTTGACGCCTCTCTAATAAAGTCAAGACACGACGATGTGTTATTAATATCAGTTAAGGCAATCGAGTCAAACCCATTATCCTTCGATAACTCCAGAAGCGTTCGAGCATTGTAAGTCCCATAACGCAAACTATAATAGCTGTGCGTATTCAAGTGCATAATTTGATCTACTAAGTAACGAGGCTGAGCTACAAATATATTAAATTTTAATCATTTAATGATTAGAATTTAACCGTTATTTTTAATTTTTAGACCTGTGAAACATTAAAAAAATCAACAACTAAACCTTTTCGCAGTACATCTATTAAACTCCGAAACAGTTATTCTTTAAGGAGGACTGCCTTATGGGGGGGGGGAATAAAACATTGTCATTCAGTTATAACAACTACCCTTGGCGCATTAATTAACTAACTTATTATTATGAAAAAATTACTCTTCACGATTGCATGCGCATTTGTAGGCTCTATGAGATACGCGCAAGTAATCAGCAATTCCTTATACGGAAGACTTTGAAACGCAAGCAAACGGTGCCACAGGATGTGTGGCCCAGCTTATTCAACGGTAGGTAATACCTGGTAAAATGGAAACGATGCTGCTTTGGCACTTCCATTAATCGCAACTCACCAAGTTGATTGGACTGGTGATACTGGTGGAACTGGTTCTTCGAACACCGGGCCAACAGCCAATGGTGGAGCATATCACACGCTTGGAACAAGCCTTGGATGTTACTTTTACTGCGAAACTTCGTGTAGCGGAACTGGATATCCATCACGTGAGTTTGACCTAGTAAGCCCTTACATGGACTTTACTGCTCTAACGGCACTATCAAATCTCCTTTTGGCGTCATCAATTTGGTACGACACAAGAGATGCTTCAACTAGATGCTACACAAGGTTCATCTGGAATTTGAGTAAATAATGTTATTCCGGCAACTACTGATGATTTAGATGCATAGCAAGAATCAACTGTTTCATTGGCTGCATTGGCAGGTAAAGATTTAGTATGTCTTCGTATTCGGTACGTTTCTGGAAGTAGCTTCGGAGGTGTAGGTCTGATTGCAGGAGACACAATTTTTGCAAACTACAACGATTAATGATACAATTGTTTTAGCTGCCCCTCTTAGAGTTGCCGGGATATACAATCATATGTTCTCTCAGCCAGCTGATTTCAGTGTGTTTGGAACATACAACATCACCGTTTGGGTAAATAATTCACAAGACGGTAACAATTTGGATGATACTACTTATGCTACTTTAACAAGCATTCCGGTTATTAATACTTTCCCATCCAATGAAGACTTTGAGTCTGGACCTGGAGGTTGGTCAATGACTAATATTAATGCAAGTACATGGGAATTAGCTACACCAAACAATACAATCATTAACACTGCTGCCTCAGATTCTATGGCGTGGGTAACTAACGCTACAGGTAATTACAATGCCAATGAGGATGGATATGTTCAAGGTCCATGTTTTGACATGAGTATTTTAGACAGTGCAGATGTTCTATCAATGGATGTTTGGTGGAACTCTGAGAATTCTTGGGATGGTGCTAACTTAACATCATCTATCGATGGAGGTGCTACTTGGGCCCTTGTTGGAGCCAACGGAGATCCAGTAAATTGGTTCAATGACAATACAATCAACGGAACTCCTGGAGGGTTTCAAGAAGGATGGACTGGACGTAACTCAACTGGAAACGATTCAGGTGGATGGGTTAAGGCACATCACGCTATTGGATCTGGACTTGCAGGTCAATCAAGTGTAATGTTTAGAGTGAACTTTGGTTCTGATGGATCAGTTTCAGATGAAGGATTTGCTTTTGACAATGTTCAAATAGGGACTCCTGTTCCATTGGATACTTTGATGGCAGACTTCAACGGGTGTGGTCCTTTCATGACTGCAACTGGAACAATTGATCTTTCAACTTATGAAAGTGGTGTTTACATTCTTAAGCTTAACGCTGGAGATGCAATCACAACAGTTCGTTTGATTAAGAAATAGATTAAACAATTCATTACCAAAGCGCTCTGACTTAATTGTCAGGGCGCTTTTTTTTGTTTCCAACTAGGAGAAATGAAACAACATTCAGTAATCATGAACACAATGTTAATTTTTTTTGCCCTCTTGCAATTTTCGCATACCTTTGTACTTCAATTATAATTAATAACTAAGATCTGATGAAAAAATTACTCTTTACTATTGCCTTTGCAATTGTTGGTTCTGCCAGCTACGCGCAGGTAATTAGCACATTCCCATACGTCGAGGACTTCGAAGGTTGGGCTGCATGTGGAACTGCAGGTGGTAGCGCTTGTGTGGTACCTACACCCTGGTTAAACAATACAACGACTGACAACCATGACTGGACTGTTGATGCTAGCGGAACTGGTTCTGCGAGCACTGGTCCAACAGCCAATGGTGGAGCAGATCACAACCCTGGTATTGCAGGTGGAAATTACCTCTATTACGAGACATCTTCCCCTATAAGTGTTGGTCAAACTATTCACTTAGAAAGCCCATGGTTTGATTTTACAGCTTTAACAGCGCCTATCATGAGCTACTGGTATCATATGTTTGGTACAAGTCAGGGAACAATGCAATTAGATGTTCGTACAACATCAGCAGCTGGTCCATGGACAACAATCGTTGCTCCTTACACGGACAACCAAGATGTCTGGCAAGAGCAACTTGTAAACTTAGTTGCTTATGCAGGACAAGATTCTGTTCAAGTTAGGTGGCATGGAATCGCTGGAACTAGTTTCGGTGGCGACATGGCGATTGACGATATCCTCGTTTTTCAACCATCACCTGTTGATTTAGCTGCTATTTCTGTTGACAGCCTTGCTTCTGGATGTGGCCTTGGACTCATGACTCCTTGGGTAACAATTGATCAAAATGGAGCTGTTGGTCTATTGCCTGGAGATTCGATCTTTGCAAACTACAACGATGGAACAACAGTTATCAGTGATACAGTGATTCTTACTGCTCCTATTGGGCCTGGTGCGACTTACAATCATATGTTCTCTCAGCCAGCTGATTTCAGTGTGACTGGAACATACAACATCACCGTTTGGGTAAATAATTCACAAGACGGTAACAATTTGGATGATACTACTTACTTAACTATTAATAATATTCCTTTAGTGAGTAGCTTCCCTTACTATGAAGATTTCGAATCTGGAGATGGAGGTTGGACAATGACGAACATTGCCAATAGTTCATGGGAATTAGCAGTGCCAAATAACGTAATTATTAACGCTGCGGCATCTGATTCTATGGCATGGGTAACTAATGCTACTGGTCTATATAACACGAACGAAGATGGATACGTACAAGGACCCTGTTTTGATTTAAGCACGCTTGATAGCACAGATATTGTAGCAATGGATGTATGGTGGAACTCTGAGTCCTCTTGGGATGGCGCCAATTTGACTTCCTCAATAGATGGCGGAGCAACATGGAGCCTTGTAGGTAACATGGGAGACCCAACAAACTGGTACAATGACAATACAATAAACGGAAATCCTGGTGGATTTCAAGAAGGTTGGACTGGAAGTACCGCTACTGGTAACGGTTCTGATGGATGGGTTACAGCATGTCATCCTCTTGGCGCTGGGTTAGCCGGTCAATCAGGTGTGCTCTTCAGAGTGAACTTTGGTTCTGATGCATCAGTTACGGATGAAGGGTTTGCTTTTGATAACTTTGCTATCGGATCACCTACATTGATTACACCAGGTGCAGACTTCGTTGATTGTGGACCATTCCAAGCGACTTACGCTGAAGTTGGTTCTGATTATGTTTGGTATGCCGAAGATACAGCAACATTTGCAGTTACCTTAATTGATACAACTATCAATGGAGACCTGATCATTACAAATACAACGTTAACGGATACAACCTTTAATCTAATAGCAGTCTTTAAGGATTCCCTTGGATGTTCTAGCTCAGATACAACGTTGGTTACGATATACGCCTCACCTTACAATGTCCTAAATGACATTTCGATATGTGCGGATCAATTTGCAACGTTTGAGGTTGATACCTCTTCGGCTTATTCTTACCTATGGTTCGATGGAGCAACGTCAAATACTTCAACATACAATACGGAAGGAGCAATATCTGTTACTGTGACAAACACTATTAACGGTTGTGATCATACAGCTTCGGCATTCTTAACTGTATCCGTACCTGTAGATATTCCAGTCTTTGCAGAAATTTGTGCAGGCGGATCGGTTATCGTTGACGCTGGAGTATATGACTCTTATTTGTGGTCAACTGGTGAAACAACTCAAACAATAACAGTGACTGCATTTGGAGTATACACTGTTCAAGTTGTAGATTCTGTAATTGGATGTACTACGTTTGATTACATAGAAGTAGTTGATGGCTGCGTTGGACTCGAAGAGTTAAACGGTATGTCAATGAGTATCTTCCCGAACCCATCAAATGGTGAGTTCAACTACTCAATTGATGAAATGACTAGTGCTATTGACATGGTAATTGTTGATGTAACTGGGAAAATTATCGAAGCAGGAGAACTTTCATCTGCTACTGGAGCAATTGATCTTTCAACTTACGAAAGTGGTGTTTACATTCTTAAGCTTAACGCTGGAGGTGCAATGACTACAGTTCGTTTGATTAAGAAATAGATTAAACAATGCTATACTAAAGCGCTCTGACTTAATTGTCAGGGCGCTTTTTTGGTCTATTAAACTATCAACCAGTATTGGAAGCCTTTAAAAGTTCTAGACGGAATCAGTTTGAATGCTTATTTTGTGCTATATTCAGACTAATGATTCAGCATTCACGTCACGAACTAATCCGATTTCTACAGAATAACACGAGCTTGAGAATTCTACTGGTCCCAATTTTACTTTTTACTTTTTCTGGATTTATTACCTTTTCTCAAACTTCTAGTTCCAGCCAAAGCAATCTAAAAAATATTGAATCACTCATTGAGCAGAAAAAGGAGAAGGCCGTGCACAAGTGCATCGATTCCCTAGAAATAAATGACCCCTCTTTTTACGCTGAACATCTCGAAAAAATTCTTCGTTACAAAGGAAAGTGTGTTTCTATAAGTCAAGATTACACGCAAGCTTTTATGTTCTTTTTCGATGGATTAAAACTAGCCGAAGCCCGTGGTAACGAAATCGAAATCGCTCAAATTAAATTGGAACTTGGACTGATCTTCTTACAATTCAATGAACCAAACTTAGCAAATAAAATCTTTCAGGAAGCCGAAGATTTATTTTTGAAATTGGATAGAAAAGAGCTATACGCGCGCTGCGGCTACCTGCGTGCGGTGAGCCAAAAACGCTTGGGCGCCTTTAAACTTTCGAATGAAATTCTTGAGAAGGTGAAAGCGGTCTATCTCCAAAATAACGATTCGCTTGGTCTTGCAAAAACCTATAATGCAATCGGCCTAAACTATAAAAATTTAAAAGACGTAGAACAAGGCATTCCTCAGTATGAAAATGCCATTAGTATTTTCAGTGCGCTCGATAGTAAACCAAATCTAGCCAAGGCCTATAATAACCTCGCAAACATCTATCAAGTTGATGGGCAATGGGAGTTGGCAAAGCTTAACCATCAAAATTCGATCGAAATAAAAGAACTGCGACAGGACAAACTTGGAATTGCTGCATCGTACATTAACATCAGTGTGATTTACAAAAGAACCAATGGACTTCCCAAGGCACTCGAATATGGCAATCGTTCATTAAAGCTGCTTGAACAGATCGGCCCAGGTGGCAACAAAGTAAAGACGGAGGTTTACGGTCTTATGTCGGAATTACATGAGCGCATGGGGAATCCAACAGAGGCATTGAAGTTCTCCCGTTTAGAACATGAGTTATTAGCGCAATCGCGCGTAGAAGATGAAGAAATGTTAATTCAACTTTTTGAGAAAAAGCAAGACGTAAAATTCTATACGATTTCTGACAGCCTGATTAAGAACCAAAAAATCCTTCAAAATAAAATTGAATTAGCGGAAGATAAGAACGAAGAACTCACTAAGGAAAAAGGTTATGTACTTACCGCCTCGCTCATTATTATTTCGGCTTTATCAATTCTCATTGCCATTGTTATTTACTGGAGATTTCTCTCCGCTAGGAAAATGAAAAACGAGTTGATCATTACCAATGAGGAACTCTCAAAGACTCGAATTAGTAAAGAAGAGAAAGAAGTATTATTGCATGAAATTCATCACCGCGTAAATAACAACATGCAGATCATGTCAAGTCTGATTCGATTGCAATCGAATAAATATGAGGATGATGAGATCAAGAACTTATTCACGGTAACCCAGCATCGAATTAAGTCGATGGCCCTCGTGCATGAATACTTATATCAATCAGACAACTTCGAACGTTTAGAAATTCGTGGGTACTTAACAGAGCTTACCAATCATCTTATCGACTCCTACGAAGGCGATATGAAGATTAAGCGTTCTATAAACATATCTGTAGATCAAGGTTCGATAGAGTCGATTATTCCACTTGGCCTTATCGTCAATGAAATCATCACCAACTCATTAAAACACGCGTTCAATTCGACAGGTGTTGGTACCATCTCGATCATTTTTTCAGAACTCTCCAACAGCAACTATGAACTGTTAATCTCTGATGACGGAGACGGAGACACATCCGAGAGTGCGAAATCTACGAACCCGTTAGGTTTAGATTTGATCGAATCGCTCATTCAGCAAATTGATGGAAAATATGAGCTGACCACCACTGGTGGATATCACTACAAAATTATCCTTCCGAAGATTTAACTGCTAGAGCATTCCTAGTAGATGCGAAATCAATTTACTTGTCCCATAATCATCAACTAAGATTGCTGATGTTGTTGCAGTGTAGACTGCCTGTCCAGAATTTTGACAAGAAGCATAACCAGTAGAGACAGATGTCAGCTTCAATTTACAAGCACCATTCCCTGGCCCTACTAAATTCTGTTCAGTTCCTGCAACTGGTAAAAACAACTCTATTGTACTATCTCCTAAAGTCGTTGGGTTAAGTTGAAAAGCAAATCGCGTGGACTGATTGCCATTTCTAACTCTTCCGCAGATTGCGTAAAAATTATTCACTTGACCTTCATTAAATTCAATGACGTGCATTTTCTTCATCTGTGTCGCTCCGTAATAATCAACAATTGCCGCACTAAGAATATCTTCATCTACAGTGCAAATGACAATTCCACTAATTTTCTCCGCCACTTTAAGTCCACTCGAAGTCAACGATTTTGAATTTATATCAACGGTTGGTTGGTTATTTAGGGAGGTTGGGCTAACGTTTTCTTTGCTGCATCCAACAAAAAGAATCATAAATAGCGTACAATAGCAAATGTATTTCATCGTAATTAAGCTTTAGTTTAGGCCTTAAAATAGCTAATAATCCTAATGTAAGAGTACTAAACACCCGGATTAATGGTGGAATAGTCACCATTTTATAGCTGACATTCAACCTTTTACTCAATTTTTGTTCATTTTTAGTTAGGTTCATTAGAATTTACACACTTACCGTGAAAAACACATGAAATAGGGATAAAATAGACAAAGTAGGAAACCAATTGTTCCTCGAAATCTAATTCGTCTTGCATGTAAGCAGTGCAATACATATACGTCGTATAGCACTCGAGCTGTTTAAATTACTCGGACCTCATGAAAAACACCTTTTTACTCTTCGTTATTTTAGTCGGCTTATTGTTTACTCAACTCTCAGCGAAAAAAGCAACTAGCTCCTCTCGATCCATCTCCCTTCGCTTCGGTAATGTTCGCAACAACCATGGCTATTTATACATTTACTTATATCAGAACGCAAAACAATATCCGTTTCATCCATATAAGCACTTCAAGGTCAGTAAAAAAAATGTAGCAAATAAAAGCCTCCGTTTCACTATCGATTGTATCTCAAAAGGCATGTATGCGATCACGGCAATTGACGATGAAAATGGCAATAAGGATTTAGATCGATTTTGGGGGGTTCCTACAGAAGGTTACGCATTTTCGAACAATCCAAAAACGTGGAATATCCCTTCGTATAAACGCCTTATCTTTGGTGTCTATAAGCAAAAGAATTACAAGTACATTAAAATGCAATACGTTTAATTATGAAAGTTACGCTAATCTTACTCTTTGGATTCTTCTCCTTAACAGGAACTGCTCAGACGGTCGATTTTTTTGAAATGACGGATCAATTTATGAATCGCCATTGTTCAGACGGCAAGGTTAATTACAAAACGGCGAAATCGGATAAAACTCTTGCTACGCTGATTCAATTTATTGGTAACAACGACTACCCCGCAGGAGATGAGAAGGCCTACTTAATTAACACCTATAATCTATTCGTCATCAACAAAATAGTTCAACAGTATCCAGTTGGATCACCTATGTCTGATAGCGAGTTCTTCACTGGAAAAACATCTGTACTCAATGGAGAGAAAATTTCATTAGACAAATTAGAGAACGAAGTAATTCGGGTAAAGCACCCAGATCCTAGACATCATTTTGTCTTAGTTTGTGGAGCTTTAGGATGTCCACCTATTCAAAACTTCGCATACACGACTAAAAAGTTGGATGCACAAATGGACGCACAGGCTAAATCAGCTTTGAACAACCCCGAATTTGTCTACCAAGTCGCTGAATCAAAAACGATTTATCTATCAGAAATATTTAGTTGGTACGAGCGTGATTTTGGCGATTCAAAAAAAGCAGTTGTTACTTATATCAACACCTATCGCAGTGAGCCATTTGATCTTACCTACAAAGTGAAGTCATACCCTTATGATTGGACGCTAAATGATGTCGCCATTAAAACGAAAGATGTCGATCTCGGAACTGATATTGATAATTCTACTCAGACTAATTTGCAACAATTCACAGCAGGAAGCTTACTGGCCAAGGGCAAATCAGATATAACGGTTTTCAATACGCTTTATACGGAGACCAAGCAGGTTTGGAAAGGTGAAGAATTCTCAGGTTATCGAACTTCATTCATGACCCATCTTTTACAATATACTTTAGGCGTGAGTGAGAGCAAGCGATTCAATATCGGCTTTGATCTAACGTTCAGGTCTTCTGGGAATGTTCCAGATTCAACACTGACAGGGTTAAAGCCAGCATTCTCTTATGAGAATACCCCAGATAGTAGAGTGGGGATCACTTCAGTCGGTGTTCGAGTAAAATTTCAACCATTCAAAGCAGTCAGCAATTTCACAATACAAAGCACAATTATGGGGCCTACAATTAAACATGCTGAAGGCCTCTACACTCAGGATGGAACACGTCTCCTATACTGGGCAGATTGGAACCGTATTACCTGGTGGAATCAACTTTATTACACTAAATCATTCGGAGATTTTCAATTATTTACTGAATTGGATTTCTTGTTTCGTTTTAGGACGAATGAAAGTCAGATAGGTATGTTAGACCTTCCTGCCAGTGTATTCCTGAGTTATTTTCCAACGAAAAAAATCACTATCTACGGAATGACGCAACATGTTCACCGCTATACAAATGACATTGATCCTGATAATCCTATGATCACAGACTGGGTAATTCCAAGTAATTATACTGCTTCAGGACTGGGCTTCAAATATCAATTGCTTTCCAATCTGAACCTCGAATTGCTCTATACTAACTTCTGGAGGGGGAGAAATTCAGGATTAGGTAGTACATTTAACCTTGGAATTAAACTATTAACCAAGTAATGCACATTTTTCTTTCGTTATTGTTGGCCTTGAGTCTCACTTCATCTTATGCAAGTACGGTGGAAACAATTACGTTTGAAGGACTCACCTTGACAAAGGAAAGTTACCTCCGCAAATTAATTTCAATTCACGAAGGCGATACGTTTGAACAAAAGCATTTAGATGATGATCTATTTTTATTGAGGAACCTAAATTTGTTCTTTAGTGTTGCTAGCGAAGTAAATGAAATTGATTCCGAACGACTGACGGTTGTTTTTATCATAAGAGAGGCCAACTACTTTTACCCTATCTTTTCTATTTCCGGATTTAAAAATCAACTCAAACTTCAGGCTGGCGCTAACCATATAAACTTCTTGGGTAAGGCACAATCTTTTGGGGCTTTGTATCAGTTTTATGATCGTCATTCCTTTTCAATTTTTCATTCTGCCAAGAGGCATTCAAATAATCGAACGGGACATGTGGTAGCCTTGTCCAAATACTCTACCGTGGAACCACTCTACTTCCCGTCCGACACGAACGCGTTGATGGATACGGTGGGCTTTTTCGACTTTGATAATTATTCCGTTGCACTTGCTGCTTCTTATTGGTTAAGGCAGTACCTGAATATTGGGCTAGGCGGTTCTTTCATGTATGAAAATTATCATTCACGTGATGAAGCCTTTGCGGAATATAGCATGATGGATTTCTCGTTCTTCAAGCATCAACTTCATTCTAGTTTAAACTTTACTAAAATCGAGAATACTTTCGAGCGTAAACAAGGGAGCACCGGAATGATCTACGGAGAGTGGATCCACACGTATACTGAAGATGCTCCAAGTTTCATGAAGCTACTCTTAGAATGCTCATGGCATAAGCTAGTCGGAGAGCGTGGAAATTTAAGTAGCCGAGCTCAGTTTGGATTATCGACAAATAATTTCAGCCCTTTTGCCCCATTTGTGCTCGATGGCTTAATCAATGTTCGTGGCATTGGAAATCGTGTCGAAAGAGGTACCGCATCATTGGTATTGAATACTGAATACCGACACACCTTTTGGAAACACGATTATGTGACCGTTCAAGCAGCAGGATTTGTAGACTATGGAACATTGCGTACTCCAGGCGATGACTTTGAAGATTTCCTAACTAGGGATGAACAAAACATCTTTACGGGAATTGGCATCCGTGCACACCTGAATGTCTTCTATAAGATTTCTCTTCGCATAGATTACTCAATCAATCCGACCGACATTACGCAACGCGGATTTACCTTTGGCTTTGGCCAGTTCTTCTAGCGGTTTTTTTATTCGCACCATCAGACTGCCTAAAACAAAAAATCCTCCACCGAATAAACGATGAAGAATTAATCAAACTATCAATTTAAGAACTCTTACTCGAGAATAATCTTCTTAAGTAGTTGTCTTTCTCCTGCGAGAATTCTGATGAAGTACATTCCAGATGGCGAACAACTGAGGTTGACTTCTTCTATATGAAACCTTCGATCCCACCTAGACTGCTTTCATAAACGATTGCTCCAAGCACATTTTCGATTCGAATTTTGACATCTGTACTCGTAAGAACATCCATATCCACCATAAACACACCTTTTGAAGAATTTGTAAAAACCTATACATCTCCAGCAGTAAGCAAGTTATCTAGCCCAACATCGGATACTGTAATCGAATCTCCAATCGTACGCGATTCACACAAGTTGGTAACTGTAAGCGCAACGTAATAGGTTTCAATCGCTGAATAAACACGCGTAGGGAATCAGCAGTCGTCGAACTTGCATTAAGAGACTATGTGTACCAATATGGGAATTCTGTTCATCCTAAAGCGAATGAAAACGGCACTTTCCAAATTTGGTACGATATTCAAGGTACTGGAAGTAAGAATGTCAATAGTACAATGTTCTTAAGCACATTTAAATTGAATTGTTATGAGAAAAATAGTAATTCCAGCAATCGTAAAGAAGATCAATCGATTAATTGATAGTGGAAATCAGGCAATCAAGCATGGTAATCAAAGTGAATCGATTTCATGCTACTTAAAAGCACTTTCTCTATCTATTGAGGCAAAGGACAAATCAAAAGAGCGTGAAATTTCAGAATTGATAATTACGCTGATGTGATTTATGCTTGCAGTTGAAATTAGACTCGGTTATTGTATGAATTCGAACAATAACTGTACTTCCAGTATAAGCACCTAAGCCCACTGTCAACTCTCGCCAGACATCATTATTATCAGTCCATGCTGGGACAATGCCATTCCTCCAAGATGCAACAAAGTCAGTGGAAACATCAGCAAGTATTCCCTGCGCTGCTCCAAATAGATGGTGCCAAAAATTAAACTCGACATTAATGGTTCCCGTAAGATCAATTTGAGATTAACAACATCACAGCAAGTTCGATTTCTGCTCGACCTACTAAGGGCCAAGATCGAAATTGAACTTTCTGTGAATGTCCAGAAAAACAAGGAATCTAGATGATTTATTAGGTCTGAGCGCAGCCTTATTGCAAAGCAAATATCTTCTATTGATTTCCTGAAATCTTGGATGTATTATGACTTTTTTTAGCGATTCCTATGGTCGTTTACTCGTTGAGATCTTATTTTGCAGTCAATTTTTGCATTCTGAACGCTGCTCCTTTGTAGGTTCGAATAGGACCTCCACGATCGAGTTGATTGTGTCCATTCCATCGAATAGCTGATTGTTCTTTTTGCTGTTGTTCTTTGCGTTCATCTAACCTTTGTCTCAATTCTTGTAATGCGATCTGCTTATTCATGTGTTGAGATCTCGCCTCCGAGCAATCCACTGAAATCCCAGTTGGCTTGTGCGTAATTTTAACCGCTGATTCTACTTTATTTGCATGCTGTCCACCAGGACCTGACGACCGTTTCACTTCGACTTTTATGTCTTTTAGATCAAACAGTTGATCAGCATCCAATTCAAACGATTGAAGTCCGACAAACCAATTTTTTCGTTTGTGATTCTTTCGATATGGACTCTGTCCTACCCAAAGAATTGAGCCTTCCCATTCTGACAGGAATGCGTCGAGTAAATTCCCTTCTAAAAGAAAATTTACCGACGCAAATGTGCCATTGCGTGACCGATCAATTGATTTAAGCAGTACACATCGTATGTCCTTTCGTTTTACTTCCTTCAGAAAACACTGGGCCAACTGAGTTACGACCCACTCGCATTCTTCAGGACCTCTTCCAGAAGTGATTTGTATAATTTTCCGTTCCATTTTTAATTCGTTAATCGTTACACATCCTCACCAGTTTTGGCGTGAACGTTCCCTGTATTTTCACTAGATCTTCTTGCGCCTCGATCACTTTCTTAATGTCTTTGTACGCATTTGGCGCTTCGTCCACGCCACCACCAATAAGTGTTACTCCAGCAGTTTTTAGGTCTTTCCGCATTGCACTCTTTGTCATCGATTCTTTCGCCTTCTTCCGCGACCATTTTCGCCCTGCACCGTGTGAAGCAGAATTCAATGCGTCCTCTTTTCCTTTTCCGCTTACAATGAACGCTGGATCAACCATGTTTCCTGGGATAATTCCCAATTCACCTTTACTGGCCGGAGTTGCTCCTTTACGATGAACGATTAGTTCTTGTCCATCCTCTTGAAGTTCTTTCCAAGCAAAGTTATGGTGGTTCTCGATTCGCTTAAGAACATTATATCCCAGAGATTTCAAAATTCTCTCATGAATTACATCATGACATGCCTTTGCATAATCACCTGCTAGATTCATCGCTATCCAGTATTCCATGCCCTCTGCTTTATCCATGTCCAGCCAAGCCAATTGTTTCGCTTTTCTTTCTAATCGACAAACATCCATTGCCACTTCCTTGTAGTAATTTGCAATCGTCGCTCCCAAACCTCTCGATCCAGAATGAGATAACAGTCCAACGTATTGTCCTTTCTCAATTCCTAAATCATTGTTTGCATGCACATCTACACGTCCAAATTCTACAAAGTGATTTCCTCCTCCAGATGTCCCGAGTTGATTCACGGCTTTACCATGAAGTGTTCTAAGCAACTCGATTTCATTGAACTCCTTTCTGTCCAGAATGGCATGATCGAAGCGTTCTCTTGACTGTTTGACTATTCCAAAATCTGTGAAATCTTTCAACGCCATCTTCAATTGAAACGCATTTCTCTTCAGTATTTCAGGTGCGACGTCAACGATCGAAAGTGACATTCTACACCCGATATCGACACCAACAGCATATGGAATCACTTCATTTTTTGTAGCAATTACTCCGCCGATTGGCAGACCATATCCAACATGCGCATCCGGCATTAAAGCGCCTTGAAGCGCAATCGGCAATTGCATGGCAACATCCATTTGATTGATCGTATTCTGATCAATGAACTTTTTGCCGTACACCGGATAATCCGTTGGGATGGTCTTCAGTCGATGAGCCGTATACTTTTCTTTCTCCACTTTGATTACAAGTTGCTCTGCTATCACACCTAAATTTTCGTGCGAAAGAAACTTATCTGGGGCATAGAAAACTTCTTCCAGCAGTGCAATTTTTTCAACTTTAGTCCTGTATTTATACTTAGTCGACATTACATTTATCGCCAAGCTTTTTAATTCTTCTGAGAGGTACCCGATTTTCTTCAAGTCTTTCCCCCTCAATTTTTGATTTCCATTTGATTGGAATTTGTCCATGAAAATAGCAGCGCTATTTCGCACGGTTAAGTCAGCTATTAAATCCGACTTTAATAAAAAATAAAATGAAAATGTGATTTGCTTCACAACCAAATTTCATGGTTGTGAATTAGGTAAAAAAAATCCCGATCACATGGACCAGGTCTTTTGAATCAGTTAAACATTCCGTTTAACTGTGGCTGATCACTTGGGCGATAAATGTAGATTGAACAAACATAACTTGAGTCTTTGTGAGTAGGAGACGCGACGATCTTCAAAAGGTAGCCTTGATCGTGAAAATAAAATCATTTAGTACATTTTTGACTTAATAACCGTAAATTTCAATTGATTTTTGCGATTTAGAATCAATTTACCAAAGAAAACCTGAATAGCTCAAATAGTATTATTTTTACAGTCTATCAAAACCAATTCAATTTATGAGGTTAGCATCGACCTTAGTTCTCTTATTCATTCTTGTTATCCAGAGCAGTGTTCTCTCTCAGGATTGTTGCACCAAAGAAATACAGAAGTTAGAGAATAAACTTGCTCGTAAATATGATTCATATAAACGCATAGAAGCTCTTCCAAAAGATGGTGAAGTGAACTCGATGAGTGAACTATTTTACCTGGTTGTGAAGCAAGAAAAGTATGGGCTGATCAATGGAAATCGCGCCTTAATTTATGGTCGCTATTGGGAAGGATTAGAAATCATTCCGAAGTCAGATCGTAAAAAGAAGTTTACTTTTTTCCGTTATTCGATTGATGGAAAAAGTGGAATTGGGTCTATTCAGGGAGCACTTCATTTACCAGCAGAATATTCGAATGTCGAAGTTCAGATTGTAAATGATTCGAACACCATTTGTTTGCTTGGATCTAACAATGACATATCGAGAATTGATTGGATCCATAAAGGGAATGATTTATGGATTTCTAAACAAGTGGATTTTCCGATAAAACATCTTGACATATACAAACGAGCCTCTCATAAACGATATGGCGTATATGATGACCTTCTTTTTGTTAACGGTGCAGAGCGTGCTCGTTCGTATGAAGTAAGAACTGGGAATGACGCCGTGAGTGGTCCAATTGGTTATTACAGTACAGTTCAATTGGACGATAGAGATCACGCATCTCTATTATGTATTGATCATACTTCAGGGAACTATCTACTCATGGATCCGAATAGCGATGGAGCACTCACTACGCTTTTCACATATAACGAACCGATTGTTATTGGTCACGTGATTGAAGAAGGCCTTATCATTGCAAAAACTCCTAATCACAACTACAAAATTCCTTTGAGCAAATTCTCTCAAGATTTTCAACTCAAGAGCTATGACGATCTTTACCACTCTGATCAGAACTTATTTTTAGTCCAAAATAAGCGTTTAGTCGTAGTTAATCGACAAGGTTCCAAACAGATTTCGATACGGCATTATTATGAGCCTGATCTATGCGGGAATTATCACCCTGAGATTCATTTAACAGAAGAGGAGGTAACATCATTTGGACACCTTACACGCTCTTTGGAGGGAAGTATTTTTGTCACCAGGGAAGGCCAAATTCTCAACGATAGTTTGTACTTGATGGAAATTATCGACAAGAAAAACTGCCTCTATCTCTTTTATGAGGACGAATACCGTGATGGTATACTAGGCGTTGCCGCACCGAAAAATAAGCGCGGTCTTATGGGCCCAGAAGGCAGCGTGTTATTACCTCCTGAATACAGTGCTATTTGGAAAAAAGGAGATTACTACCTGACAATGAAGGGCGGGAGTATTTCCGAAATTCTCATGATGCCAACGAGGTATTATGACGGTGAATGGATCTTGTATAATTCAGATTTCGAACCCATTGGCAAACCCGTCTCAAACGCCGAATATCGCATCGGTGGAGTTATTGAGAAAAATGGGTTTACCATTGATGATGAACTCTACAGCACTTTTGACTTCACTAAAAAGTTTTTTGGCATTGGAGTTTATGAGCCTTAATCGTTTCTTCTAACTATCCGAGTAGACACCCTCCAAATGTTCCACCATTTCATCTAGATCTGGAGCATCACTATCCGCCTTATTAAAGTATGGATACAACTCCTCAACCGATTTTCTAATTAACGAAATATCCTTTTGCTCTACAGCGAGTTCAACATCATTGAACATCATCATAATAACCTTTGTGGCCACCATCGAACCATGATTTTCAATATGAACATCAATATCCTTCAAGAAGGCTTTCAATCTTTTATCCTCTTTATCATTAACACCAAGACAAAAGATGATGAACTCATTCTCATCGGCCATATCTACTTTAGGGAATAATTCGAGAAACGTTCCGACTAACGCCTCTGTCTCTATATCTCCTTCCAATTGTGCCATCACGAGATCACTCAATACAACCCTGTCTCGATTGCCTTCATCATATTTCTTTTGAAGTTTAAACAAAACCGTAGACTCAGGAAAAACAACAGCATTTGCGCTTGCTTTAATAGCCTCTGCCCCAACAGCTCCAACGATCTTCTTCATCAGTTTTCTATCCGTGTCTAAAAAGAGCATCGTCGGGTATGAATCGAGCTCGAATTCGCCCATAAGTACTAAACCGTCATCTCGCTCCCCGTCTAGTTTCAAAGCGACAAAGTGTTCATTAATAAAAGCTCCGAGATCATCGTCGACAAAAACGTTCTTCGTAAGGTATTTACACGGCCCACACCAAGTGGCATAGACGTCAATGAATAATTTCTTATTTTCTTTCTTTGCCTTTGCAATTCCCTCTTCAAGGGTGAGGTCTTGGAAGTTGATTCCTTCTGCATACGTAAAACTTGATAGCATCAAGACTATCAATAGTAGGATTGGAGATTTTTTTTGGTTTTTCATTTTCTGGTTGTTTTATGGTTCTTGCCCTATTAGAACAAGCGAAATGCAGAACATATTGCATTTCATTTTGTTAAAAACATGTTAATTAGGTTCAGACGCTAATGTCAGAGTGGGAAAAATAACGGTACAATTTGTTCCGTTCTTGCCTGAATCAAACGTCACTTTTCCATCTCACTGAGACGTCAAGGTCTTGATAAGATCCATTCCGGTATCCTATTCTTTTTGAACGTTAAAACCTGCCCAGTATCCGAGACGTTTAACAGTACTTCATACCTAGAATCCTTTGATGTATCAGCTATTACTTCTCCCATTCCCGATTGGGCTACATATCCCCAGATCCCTTCACCAATTTTCAATTTAATGGGATTCTCAATATTAAAGTCCAGTGGATTCTTATTTCCATGTGCTGCGCATTGATAAAGCTCTCCATCTTGATGTATCAAATACACGATACAGTCAATATAGCCGAGTGGACCGATAGCATCCTTTGCAACAACCCGAGCCGACTGACCAACAGAGCTGACGATTCATAGTCTCGATGCGAAAGCGTTAATTGTTCCTAAAAATTGAACCTTCTGTTCATTTGGCGATATGTTTTTTTGATTTTCGATGAGCGTGTTTGAGCATGAAAGGTACTTAAATTGCCAAATCATTAAAAATCCGATAGAACCATTGATAATTTCTAGTATCTTCTTACTTTGAAAAAAATGGCTCGCCTCATGACATCAGTAAAAGACGCACTTCAAATTATCAACGATAAAATTTCACATTTAGCACCGCTAGAGGTTGGACTTTTAGATGCGCTTGATCTTACACTCGCCGAAGAAATTTCATCGCCTATACATATGCCCCCCTTTGATCAATCTGCGATGGATGGCTATGCGATCTGCAAACATTCGGAAAAGGAATATAGATTAATCGGTGAAGTTAAAGCCGGAGATCAGCCTCAAATCCTTCTTCAGCCCGGAGAGAGCACTCGTATTTTCACTGGCGCTATGGTTCCACGCGGAGCAAATTCGGTTGTGAAACAAGAGGATGTAACTCGAATTGATTCGTCTATAATTATTCATTGCGAACCAAAAGCGGGAATGAATATCCGTCCAGCGGGAGAACAAATTAAGAAATCAGAGATTGCGCTTTCTAAAGGAAGTCGTTTAAACCCAGGTGCAATTGGCTTTCTTGCCATGTTAGGAATTACTAAAGTGACCGTGTATCGAAAGCCAAGCATTTCGGTTATTGCCACAGGAAGTGAGCTCGTAAAGCCTGGTAATGAACTCACGGGAGGAGAAATCTTTGAATCGAATACGTATACCTTGCAGGCCGCGCTTAAAAAATCCGGTTTTTCTTGTGAGATTTCCTCTGTCGAAGATGATTACGCAGCCACCAAAAAATCAGTGCGCGCTGCACTTGATAAAAGCGACGTTGTCATTGTTACTGGTGGAATTTCGGTTGGAGACTATGATTTTGTCGGACTTGTATTAGGTGATCTTAACGTACAAACTGGTTTTTATAAGGTGAAACAAAAACCCGGTAAACCACTATTTTTTGGCACAGCAGGCTCCAAACTCGTCTTTGCATTGCCCGGAAATCCTGCAGCGGTTCTATCCTGTTTCTATATTTACGTTTTACCCGCTTTGAAACTGTTGATTGGAAACCAAGTTGAGCCTAAACCAATAGAATCAATCATCTTGGCAGATTCCTATTCAAAGTCCGCAAATTTGACTCACTTCTTGAAAGCGCGCGCTGAAAATGGAAAGGTCAAGTTACTTAGCTCACAGAGTTCCGCAATGTTAAATTCATTTGTTGATTCAAACTGTCTTGCTGTAATGCAAGAGGATAAAACGGAATGGAAGGCAGGCGATCTAGTAGACGTAATAATGATCTAAGCAATCCAGAATGACTAAGGAAATTACAGGAATTATTTTGGCTGGAGGTAAGAGCACTCGATTGGGCACGGACAAGGGCCTTGCGATGTTAAACTCCAAGCCGCTCGTTCAACATTCGATCGATTTATTGGATTCACTCAATATTCCTGTACTCATTGTTACGAACCAATTGGAATATGAACAATTTGGACATCCTCTGGTTGAAGACGTTTACAAAGAGAAAGGACCAATTGGCGGGATTTACTCAGGATTACGTTCCTCAAAAACGGAGGTCAACATTTTATTAAGCTGCGATACGCCGTATATTCCTCTTCAGATCATTGAACGCATTATAGGAGCTTCAGAAGATCATGAAATCGCCATTGCTCGTTTTTTAGATCAGCTTCATCCTCTAATTGGCCTGTACAAGCGATCATTAATTAAGCCATTGAAAAATGCCATTGAAGAAGATCGACTAAAGTTGATTTCCCTATGCACAGAACTGAATGCACATCAAGTAGTCTTTGAATCAGATGATCTAATTAGTGCACGATCTTTCACAAACATCAATACCTTAGAAGAATTAAATAATCAATCAACATGAGCACTGCAATTAAGTATTTTGGGATGATCGCTGAAAAAGTGGGTACAGCGGAGGAAACAATTGACTTTGGAGTACGCACTGAATCCATTGATCTACGTAATTTCTTTGAGGTGCGTTATCCAGCATTGGTGGGGATGACGTATCAAATTGCTATCAATCAGGAATTCGTTGCAGCCCTGGAGGCAAATTTGGAAGTCCATGAAATAGCTTTGCTGCCGCCATTTGCTGGAGGTTAATTGAAAATGAATCGATTCCTTAGATGGTCTGACACAACTGTCGCTCTATTCTCGACGTGATTCATCTATAATCCGGAAAATTTCTATTGATGATTATTAGTTCAGGCGTATTTTCAATAATTCTCTATCTTCGCAAGACACAACTAGTTTCCTACTAGAAAACACATATTAGTATGAAGAATTGCTTTAAAGAGGGCGCGATTTCCCCTGAATTCATTGGGAACTCCATCGCTCATCACCAGGTTAAAAAAAATATCGGCGCTCATCAGATTTTTCTGGGGCAGGTTAGAAATGATATGATTGATGGAAAGGAGGTTGTGGCTATCGACTATTCAGCGCATGAAGAAATGGCAAATAACGTTTTTCATGAAATTCGTGAAGCGACATTCGATAAATTCGATTTGACCTGTATGCATATCTATCATAGCATTGGTTGCGTTAATACGGGTGAGATCTGTCTCTTTGTATTTGTCTCCTCAGCTCATCGCAAAATGGTACAAGAAGCTATTGAGTTTGTTGTTGAAGCAATCAAAGCAGATGCGCCGGTCTTTGGCAAAGAACTATTTGAAGATAATACGCATGTTTGGAAGGAAAATAAGTAGGTATGGTAGATATTACACATAAATCGACAACATTACGAAGAGCAATTGCCCAAGCGACTGTTCAAGTGAGCGCGCAAGAAACTATTGACGCTGTTGTCAACAATACTGTCCCGAAAGGAAATGTATTTGAAATGGCCAAAACTGCAGGACTTTTCGCTGTTAAGAAGACGTCAGATGTCATTCCGGATTGTCATCCATTACCAGTCGAATTTACTGGCGTGACGTATAAAATTGAAGGGCTAAAAATATTCATTGAGGTTGAAGTCAAGACAATCTACCGAACCGGTGTTGAGGTCGAAGCAATGCACGGAGCAAGTGTTGTGGCATTGACGATGTACGACATGCTCAAGCCGATCGACAAAGGAATTGAGGTTCAGAATATCAAGTTACTCGAAAAGCAAGGAGGGAAATCTGATTACAGAGATAAATTCCGAAAGGATTTAACAGCGGCTATTATTGTTTGTTCAGACACGATATCTGCAGGACAAAAAGAGGATAAAGCAGGAAAAGCAATCATCTCCAAGCTCGAATCAAATAACGTTGAAGTCGTTGAATATGCTGTTGTCCCTGATGAAGTAGATGCGATTCAGGCAATGTTGTTAAAACATGCAGAATTATCAACTGATATGATTATTTATACTGGAGGAACAGGCTTATCTCCGCGTGATGTCACACCCGAAGCACTCCTCCCTTTACTGGACCGTGAGATTCCGGGAATTGCCGAGGCGTCGAGGAGCTATGGTCAAGATCGCACCCCTTTCTCAATGCTCTCTCGAAGTGTTGCTGGAGTGAAGGATCAAACATT
The DNA here is from genome assembly GCA_047624355.1 of Flavobacteriaceae bacterium. Taxonomy (GTDB): domain Bacteria; phylum Bacteroidota; class Bacteroidia; order Flavobacteriales_D; family Crocinitomicaceae; genus UBA4466. The sequence goes on from JBLHPQ010000005.1 coordinate 83,224, forward strand.
GGTCTTGGCGTTGCCTGGTTCAACAAAAGGAGCTTCTGAATCAATTGACGCACTCTTCCCAGCTTTGCTACATATTTTTAGAATCTTTAAAGGCGCAAGACACGAATAAAATTGAAGGTGAAACGCTGAATCAAAATGATTTCACTTTACTCCAACGCGGTCCAGTAGAAGAGAACAACCAGTTTTATTAAAACCTACTAGGACCACGATGGAAGGTAAAGGTATTGAATTGTAGCGTTGAAAATTAAGGTGTCTTTGCCCAAGGCCTGCATTGAAAGCAAATGTCATATCAATAGTAAAAGCACTCCGGGAATTATACGATAACTAGGACTGTAGGATTAGAGGTTGTACCCTAATTTCAATGTTAATCCAGTGTTCAATGGCATACAATAGGATTTACCCTTAATCACTGATTGTAGTCCAATCCCAATGTTTGACTCAATACCAACATTGACCTTTCCGAGTATTGTCGCTTGGATTCCAACAGGTAGGTAGAGACGCGTAAAAATACTTTCTTTCGCATCATAGGTCTCGTTGTGACTTTCATCAAAGTTGAAGTCTGCATCTGTAACCGTATTTTCCATTACAACTAGCTTATTATTAAAGGACGCTCCGAGGGTAGCCCCAATTCCAACGTAGGTGCTAAACCACTTAGCTCGTTTCACACTTCTTCGCAGGATATAGGCTCCATCAAGTGATGCTTCATGAACTACATTACAATAAATGATTGAAGAGTATTCCCCAGTTGCATCGAAATCGTTAGAATTGTAGGAGATGAATGGTTCTCTTTCTGAATAGAATGCTCCTAATCGAATTTCATGTGTAAGACGTGAAGATGGATCCGTCCGAGTTATCACAACATTTGCTCCTAACTTCCTTCCTGAAGACTCACGGTAGAGGTTTTCAGTATAACCGTCTAGATTTCGGTCTAACAATGCCGGATTTTTGGTGAAATCCGACATCGACTCTAAATCCATTTTCGCATAACTGTCTCGGATCATTCCTGCTTCAATTCCAAAGGAGGAAATTTTCCATTTGTTCAATTTTGGTGTTGTTTCGATTTGTGCGGTGGACCAATAAGACGTCGTTAGAATAAGCACTAGTAGTGCGCAATATAATTTCATAGTATTCAAGATTAATGTAGTTCAATAACTCAGAGCGACGGGTAGATATTGTAAATGGGCTGATTTTTAACATCTGGAATTGGGAGGATGTTGGGTACTGACTTTGAGAGCCTCAGCCCTCCGATCATAGACAAAACCATGACGTGGATATTAGATGCGACTTCGAGAGCCTCAGCCTACATCCACTAAATTAGCCGCCGATTGTGATCATTGAGCGGTTTTTGCGCTTCCCTACTTCTTCGTTAGAAAATTCAGGAAGGCCGCCACGTTCTTTATGCTTTGCACCGATCGCTTTATGAATAATTGGAATGATTTCTTGGCTATTTCTGAGTGCTGTGAGAAGGTCAGATTCTTCTTCAGAAAAGAGGCAATTCTTTATCTTGCCATCTGCAGTCAATCGAATTCGGTTGCACGAATCACAAAATGGATTGGTCACTGAGCTAATAATTCCAAAATCTCCCAGCGAATTCTTCAATTTGAAATTTCTGGAAGTATCATTAGGCAGTCCTTCCAACTTTTGATAGCCGTCTTTCCCAAATTCTGCCTCCACTCGATCAAGGATTTCAACGAATGAAACGCTTTTAGCTCTGTCCCAGTTATTGCCATCAAATGGCATAAATTCTATAAAGCGAATTTTGACTCTCTCCTCCATCGACCAACGAACAAAATCAACGATCTCTGAATCATTAACGTCTCGAATTACAACGACATTCACCTTGACATTGAAATCGTTCTCGACCAACAAACTTATGTTTTTCTTGATCTCCTGAAAATGATTTCTTCTGGAAATTGAATTGAATCGCTCTTCAACTAAGGAATCTAAGCTGACATTCACGGATTTAAGTCCTGCTTCTTTAAAGACATCAATAAAACGATCAACGATCACTCCGTTTGTAGTGATAGCCAACTCGATTGGTAACTTGCCTAATTCTCGAATCACCAACTCGGCATTCTTTTTAATCAAAGGTTCTCCTCCAGTTAAGCGAATCTTCCTTACCCCCAGAGCAACGAAGGTTTTTGCGATCTCGACCAACTCTTCTGCCGTCATAAATTCCGCTTTATCCCTTAGCTGCACACCTTCTTCCGGCATACAATAGAAACAGCGCAGATTACAACGCTCGGTTAGCGAAATCCTCAAGTAGTCGTGAACACGACCAAAACCATCTTTAATTGTTGTCTCTTTTTGATTCATAGACTTATGCTAACAAAGATAGGCTTTAATTTGCAGCAGTCAAGGCTGATTAAGTCTGTGCCCTCAAAGTAAATAGCATTAAAAAAAAGTGTACTATTGTCCTGTAATGTGGGTTATTCAACATGAAATCTTGAGCTTAACTCCCAATCATTAATTGCTCGAAGGTTCAAAGAGACTATTTTACTGGAATACGGTTTACTAGAATAAAACGGAATGAAGTACAAAATTTTATTAGTTGAAGACGACGGCTGGCTTGCAGAAGACATGCGCTCCACCTTGGAGGATAACGATTTTCACGTCGTGGGCGTCGTTGATTCTTATGCGGGAGCGTTGCTTAGTATTCGTAAAGAGACCCCTGACTTAGTACTTCTGGATATCCGTTTAAAGGGTGAAGGCACTGGAATTGACATTGCAAACGAGATTAATGATCGTTGGAAAATTCCATTTTTGTTCATGTCTTCCAACTTGGATTCGAGCACGATGAATGAGGCATTGGAGGTGTTTCCGCATGCAATTCTCACAAAACCGTGTAAAGATAAAGACTTGCTTGCCAGCATTAGACTCGCATTAAGTAAAGAAGAAAATCAATCTATATCGAAGAGCGAGAGTATCAATGACACTTCCTTTTTCGTAAAAACTGAACACGCCTACCAGCGTATAGAAATTGCCGATCTACTTTATGTCAAAGGTGAAGGAAGTTATACAACGCTTCGAATGCTCGATGAACGCATTGTGCTTCGTGCAACACTTAAAGACTTTGAGTTTTTGTCCAATCGAAAAGATGTTATGCGCGTACATCGTTCGTACTTCGTCAACCTCAAGTACATCGATAAAATCCACGCCAAGTATCTAGAGATAAAGGAATTTGAGATTCCGATGTCTAAAGAAGCCAAAGAAGAGATCTTGTTTAGAATACAAAAAGTTCGATAAATATCGTTTACCGAACTCTTAACCTGAATTCGATGTATGGATTTCGGAGATAAAAAATGTCAGATCAAGTAAAACGCTATAAGAATTTAGTATCGAGAATCAATGATTTCTTACATCGGATTCAGGTTCCTAAGTATTAATCTAGTATCAAATTCTAAATTTCTAGCCGATCATTTTTGCAATCTTCCCGAATGCCTCCTCGTCTTTAATTACATATTGCTCTGCACCTTGTTGAATCGTCTGTGCTGCTTTTGTATAGCTTTCTTGGCTCGACAGCATGATAAATTTGGTGTTCGGTAAATGCTTGCGAATTGCCTTTAAGATTTCCAATCCATTGGCTGCATCTTCATGGACAGTATTTAGGTAAAAATCAAGAATGATAACGTCCGGATTCAAGCCAATACTTTTCACAGCATCTTCGCCGGTGTGAAAGACGGATATATCATGTGGAGTATCCTTTGTTAAATAATCCGTCATCGCCATTGTCAACATTTCGTCGTCATCGACGATAAAGATCTTTTTTGGTACTGCTATTTCCATCTCTCGTTGTTTAATTTTTACCAAATATATTATTTATTGCTGTCAAACTGACTCAATTCCTCGATAGCCGTTTTTAGTTGACTTTTTAGGAATTCAATTTTATCTGTTAATTCACTGATTTCCTGTCCATCTCTACACGCATTCTCAATTTCAACGGACACAGCTTTTGTGCGACTCATTCCCATCATGATAAAACGCGTCATATAACCATGCACCTTGTTCGCCAGTACAATCGGGTCGTTCTTCTTAACCGCCTCTATGATCTCCAAATTCAGTGGTTCTGCTCCAGCGATGAACATGTCAACATAGCGTTTCATTTTGGCTTTATCACCATCACAGAATTTTGTAAGGTAATCCAGGTTACTCACACCTTCGTTAGTGACTGTTTGCTTGTTCTCATTTTCCGTTTCGTCTTTGTGTTTCAAGCTAATATTCAGTGCTTGTGCAATTCCCAAGATGAGTTGCTGCGGCTTAAATGGCTTAGGAATAAATCCATTCATCCCGGCTTCAGAGCATTTATCTAACTCCGTACGCAGAACGTTTGCCGTTAGTGCAAGCACCGGAACCTGATTCTTGGGTGCTGCCATCTCACTCCGAATATATTTCGTTGCTTCATAGCCATTCATTACCGGCATTTGTGCATCCATTAAGATCACATCGACATCATTCTCGCTTAGGACTTTAATCGCCTCCTCACCATTTTCAGCCTCTAGAATTCTAACTTCTGATTTGGTCGTAATGGTATCGCTCGCTACTATGCGATTGTATTCATTATCATCCACGATAAGTATACACAGTCCGTTTAAGATCGATCCATCAACGTTCTTTTCCGCGGCCAGTCGTTTCTCCAATTTCTCAGCAGAACCGCCGTCAATAGCTACATCAAAGAAAAATGTTGTTCCTGCACCAGCTTTACTTTTGACGTCAATACGTCCGCCCATCAACTCCACCAATTGTTGAGAAATACTGAGTCCTAACCCCGTTCCGCCATACTTTCTTGTATCAGAAGTATTCGCTTGTCCGAAGTTTTCAAAGACTGTTTTCAATTTATCTTCAGGAATACCGATTCCCGTATCCTCGATGGAGAATTTTGTGGTCTCGCCTATTCTCTCTACAACAATCGCGACACTTCCTTTCTCTGTGAATTTAATTGCGTTTCCAGCCAAATTGATTAATACTTGATTAAGTCTAACAGGGTCACCTAACACCACCTCATCTACTCCCGGCTTCATTTTGAGAATAAGATCTAACTCTTTTTCATCCGCTCGATGACTCAATGTCTGCTTTACTTGATTGAGCAAATCTGGAAGCGAGAAATCAATCTCTTCTAGTTCCATCTTGCCTGCCTCAATTTTTGACAAATCCAGAATATCGTTAATGATATGCAGCAAGTTCTCACCCGACTTTTTAATTCCGCCGAGGTAGAAGTTCCGCTTTTTTACTACTGAAGAATCTAGCGCAAGATCAGTCATTCCGATAACGGCATTCATGGGAGTCCTAATTTCATGACTCATATTCGCTAAAAACTGCTGCTTGAATTGCTCACTTTGTTCTGCGCGTTCTTTTTGCTTTCTAACTTCTTGTGTTCGTTCAGTGATAACGTGCTCCAGTTTCAGATTTTCCTTCATCAATCTTCGAGAATTCAATTTTACTACGACAAATAAAATCAATATCCCTCCCACTACAAAGAGCGCGTACGCCCATGCTGTTCTATACCAAGGAGAAAGAATAACGAAGGAATAACTTGCTTCTTCGCTAATATTCCCATAGACATCTTTAGATTTCACTCTAAAGGTATACCTCCCCTCTTCGAGGTTATTATAGTTTGTTTCACCCGACGTTCTCCATGACGACCATTCTTCATCCTTGCCAACAAGGATTATGCTGTATTCAAGTTTCTGATCTGTTGCAAAATTAGCGGCCCCAAATTTGAATGTTATGCTGTTCCTGTCATAGGTCAGTGTTGGAATATACGACTCGGGTTGCTTAGAAGTTTGCACTCCATTTTTATCTCCGTAACTCCCTGCGAATAGTTCGTCATGATCATTAATCACAACGCTACGGATGAATGCCTTATAGGATGCTGAGTGATGCACATTGATTGAAGGGTCGTATCTTACAATCGCCTCTGTACCACAGATCCAAACAATTTCATTTTCGTCCTCAAAAACATCCCAAACATCCGAAATAGGTGCACGCATGAGTGGCAAAGAATCATAGATAAAGGAACCGTTCTTTTGTTTTATTAGTAAACCTGTTTGGCGATCTGTGGTGATCCAAACATCTCCATTGCGCATCTCTGTTAAGTTGTATGCCCCGGTAGAGCCATCACAAAATTCAGAGCCGAAAATAGGATTTGGTTCTATTTTTTTTGTGGACGCATTATAGGAATAAACGCCTAATTCAGTTCCGATCAGCACCTTTCCATCTATAGAGCCCACTTCAAAAAATTCCATCCCCTTCTTAATCCCGTGTGATTGGTTTAAGGTTAATACATCTGGATTATCCTTCCCTCTCGAAAAATCTATGAAGGATAGACCATCATAGGCAGCCCACAATTTACCGCTTGGTTCTTCGGCCATTGAATAAACCAAGTGAGGCACTTGGATAGATTGCGCGAGCGGGTCTAGAGAATTGGCACCAAGATGCATATACACGATCTTATCGGAAAATACGGCATAGATTGAATTTCGTTGAGTAGAACTCGGAATAACAGCCTGACATTCTGTATTAAAGGGAGCACTTGATTGGAAGGTCCTTCCATCCTCCCTATGAACTCTTATTCCTTTCGAATTACTTACGAGAAGGTTCCCATTAATATTCCTAGCGGCTAAGATTGTAAGTGACTCATTGCTTGGCAGAATTCTAGCTTGTTCAGTTCGTTCCTCTCGATCCACCCAAAATGCTCCTTCATAGGTGCCTAAGAATAATCTGTCATCAAGTTTTTCCGTGCAGACAGGAAATGAATTCAGTCCATTTTCTTGATTGAGCATCGACGTTTGTATAGGATACTCTATCAGACTAATCCCTGAGTTCATCGCAAGCCATAAAGAACCATTGTTGTAATATGGGAAAATAGCACCGTTTTCACTCAACCCCATGGACTTGTTTATTACATCGATGACATCTCCTTGTTTATTTACTATAATAACTCCATGCTCGTCTGTCGTTAACGCAAACTTGTTCTTTGTGATTTGAGTCCCATTCTTCATGGTCAATTTCTCAAAACTACTTTCAATACTAACTAGTTTACTATCCTCCAGGTGATAGAAACCTCGATACAAAGTGGCGATTAAAAGCTTATCTTCAGGGCCTTCGAATACGCCTACCCAATTAGGAAGTGCTTGCTCATCAGAAGTAGCAATTACATGTAACGAATCATCCTCAATCTTATACCAATTACCATGATCTGCGATAAACAGACCTGCAGAACTACTCACCATCTTCCCAAAATCATGCGCTCCTTTCCAAGACTTAAAATTTCCATTCGAATAGCGAATTAACGAACTATTCGACCGAAAGAACACTGTGCCATTATGCGAGACCACATTTAAAATTCTACCAAAATCACGCTCTTCTTGCTTAAGTTCGTTGAGCAATGAATGAAACTCCAGTGTTCCTTGCTCATTCGCCTTCAAAACACCTAAGTCGTCCGTTCCTCCTGTATAGATTTGGCCATTTGCATCCTTAGCCATCTTGAAGAACCATTTATCCTCTGTACCGGCAATCATTTGCCAATTGGTGCCGTTAAAAACTAGAATTCCAGAACTGTTAGCAACAACCATTTTCCCATCAATATCCTGATCAATGCACCAGTTTTGAGGGCTCGAAGTATACTCGTCAGAATGGTAAGATACTGGTGTGAAATTAGAAATGAACGGTCTTCCTTGCTGCGAAATCGCGACATTGCCGCAACCAGCGTAAAGTAGAAATGTACATAGGATTAGCAAGCCACACTTGCTTATGATCTTATCCTTCATCATGAAGTCAAATTCGTTATCTGATATCTGGTAGAAATATACTCAAAATTCATTATGTAAGTATCCCTGCGGACAGGTCCTTAACCACTCATTCCAACAATTTGATTTGCTAATATCAAGAACCATCCTAGAATGCTATTGAAAACTATCATAACATAACTTACTCATTTCGTGACACTAAAGAAAATATCCGTTACATATAGCTTAAAATTCGTTCAAAAATAGTGTATTCTTAACACTGAAGGATTGGTAGAATTTTATTAATATCAATGCTTTAACTACTAGAAATTATTAACTAACAAAAAACAATTTACTATGCCACATGGAACAATAATGTCAACTAATGCTGGACAAGGAACTGGAACAGCTTACATCTACGACGGTGGAAACCTAGCCGGAGGGGCAACGGCAGATGTTACCCGCTTGCCGGATAATATCGCACTAGGAGACGTAGCGGAATTCACAGATAATGCTTACACAGGACCAGGAGAAAGAGCTGTTGGAGATCTAAATGGTTCAGGCTCTCAAATTAGGATTATGAGTACTACTGAAGGTGACACTGCAGGAACAACGGGGTTCCCAATAGATGACCCGATTAATGTAACCGGGGAAGAAGGTAAACCTTTCGCTGTTCAAAGCGGCATTTCTTTTGCTTGCGTTGCGGATGGTCTTGCTGGCTGGTTGAGATAAATCTTAAGGTATTCTTACAAACTCCTCTTGTTTAAACGCAAGAGGGGTTTTTAACTCCACAGCGTGTTTTAATTTTTTATGAACGGAGTTTCAAAATTACTCCCACATGTCAGAAATAGAAGATGACTTCTCTGTTGGACTTCAATCGGTTAATTTTTCTTACAATCACCGCGATCGTAAAAAAACATCTCTTCCATTGTTTCCAAAACGGCCCTCCTGGTTACCGCATAACTTATCCTATGCTGCGTATTATCTGAGTGAGTTGAAGGAAGAGAACAACAATAATACCTTGCGGATTTGGACGCGCTTTGTTTCTACAAAAGAGAATTTTTTCGTCAATATTCGAACATCTAGTTATGTCCCAGTAGCTCAAACCGGCGTCGACTTCATGCGGTTCAAACGGTTTGATGGCCATGACCTGCTTGGAGAAGTGAGCTCAGAACAAGTCTATTTTGCCGAAGCTGGCCAGTCAAAAAGCGGATTAGAAGGAACTGTTCCACTCATGACTACTCAGACCAAGATAGCTGAATATGGTGTCGGTGTTTATGACATTTATTGGAAATGGGAATATCAGAAGCTCAAACTCGATAAATCCGGTAACAACTACATTCCAGCAGGAGATGGAGAATGGATTACCTTTGAGAAAACAATGCATCGGATTTTCGTTATTGTTAGTGGCCCTAAATCGCCCTGGACCGCTACACCCTATTTAAGTATGTTTCGAGGTGATTTTACGGACACTGGTGTCTGGATTGAAGCATTACTCTGGGCCTGTAAGTGGGCAAGTGGTGCAAAATCAGTTGAAGAGGCAGGGAAACATATCGCAAATGGATTGTACAATTCAGGTGTCTTTACCTACTCCGTGGACCCTCACTATACCACAGATGAAATTGTATCCAATGACAAGAAGTTTCAATTTAACGCGAATACCGAAACGCTCATGATGTCCAAGGTTATTGAGCGTCTGGATGGCGGAGAAGGGTGCGGAGATTTAGTCAATTGCTTTGATTGCGCGATGATTGTTGCCACGTTTACAAATTTACTCGGTGGACAGCTTCGAGTAGGCAAACTACAAGGAACAGCAAAAACCGATGCAAGTGCAACGACCTTAGCGGAAAACAGGTTTGCATTACGTCGTATTAAAGCCATTGGAACAAGCAGAAAGTTGACAATGTCGACGCTCAAAGACAAAACAGATTCAAATTATTACTTTAGCTATCATACTGTTGCTTGGCTTCCTGCTAATTTAGAATCTCCAGATTTTAGTGATCGCGATAACCTTATATTCGATGGTTGTGTCCATTTTGCACACACTGATAGTGAAGAGGAATTGCAGTCGCCATCCGGATTAAAACTGGGAAATGACACGGATAGTAAGGGTTACCGCTTTAACTTGGCAAATAAATCCGATAAGGGAATCGTTAGGTGTCTTCCTCAACCAATAACTGTCCCAACAATATGCATTATTTAGATCGCTTTTTAGCGCTGATCCTTCAGTATTTAGTTAAGTGTCGATCAATTATTAACCCTATTTTAAAATAGTAAGCTATGAACAAAAAGATAAATTACACTACTGCATCGGTTGCACTGCAGAGTGTTGACTTTACTTATGAAGATTTAAATTTTGAGACCAGCTCAATGCCATTGTTCCCGTTTGCACCGTCATGGGTGCCAAAGAACCTCTCGTATGCAGTTTATTCATTAAATCATATGTCAAACGCTTGCGTCAATAACGAATTACAAGTTTGGGCTCGATTCGTTCATCATGACGAAAATGTTTTTGTAAACATTCGCGCTACCGCTGTTAAACCAGAAGATCAAACTAGGTTGGAAGCCAAAAGATTTATACGCTTCGAAGGTCATGATCTTCTCGGAAAAATAGAATCCAAGCAAGTATACTTTGGTGATTCAGGGCAATCGCTTCAATCGAAGGACAGCAATATTCCACTCACCATGACCGGAACTAAAGTTAATGATTTTGGTGTAGGTGTCTATGATTCATTTTGGCTGTGGGAGTATCAAGATCTCAAGCTCGACGCAACTGGTGATAATTACATTCCTGTAGGGGATCCAGATGATTGGACCGTTTTTGAAACATCTATGCACCGCATTTTTGTTACAATGGACGAGCCACAGTCTCCATGGACTGCAACGCCATTTCGCGATATATTTGAAGATGATTTTTCAAAATGTCCTATTTGGACCGAAGCCCTAATGTGGGCATGCACGTGGGCAAGTGGTGCCAAAACAATTGAGGAGGTCGCAAAAAAGATTGCTGATGCGTTATTTGAAACCGAAGAATTCACTTACAATGTAGAATCTTGGTATAGTACGGAGGAAATTACGCAAAAGGAAGAAAAATTAAATCTTGCAGAGAATACCACTTCTTTCCAATTATCTAAAATGATCGAGCGCCTGTACGGAGGTCAAGGAAATGGTGCAAATTTAAATTGTATTGATTGTGCGTTACTCGTAGCTTCCTTGACGAATTTACTAGGTGGTAAATTACAAATCGGCAAATTACAAGGAACCGACCTTTTGGATCACACCGACGAAACTGCTGACTTAAATAAATTCGAAGTGAACGCTATTAAAACGATTGGGATGGATCTGGAGACCACCATGGCGACACTCGTAGATTCAAAATATTTTAGCAATCACATGATTGCTTGGATGCCAGCAACAGAGACACCTGATTTTGAAAATAAAGACAACCTCGTCTTTGACGGATGCGTTCAACGAGCTACCGGAGAAAATGGCGAGACAAATGAATCTATCTCGGGCCAACGACTTGGTAGTGACACTGAAGAAGGATATAGGACTAGTATTGCAACCAAAAATGAACTTGGGCTCGCGAGGTGTATTGCGCAGGAAAAAACATTGAGAGTTATACGAATTGTTTAAGATGCACTTCGAGCAACTCACTGCTCCTTTTGCGATTCAGAACATAACGAAGTTCAGAGTCATCTAACAATTCCGTATCTTACTGCCATGAAAATGTTACTCCTTTTTATTTCTCTCCAGCTAGCCGCTTCATTGTCAGCCCAAATACCTGCTGGGTATTACGATTCTGCTCTTGGGTTAACAGGTAGCAGCCTTCAAACTGCGCTCAATGACATCATACAAGATCACACCGAATTCCCATATTCTAGTTCAGGAACAGATGTTTGGGACATTCTTAAAGAAACGGACAAAGACACCAATGATGCAAATAATGTTATTCTCCTGTACTCTGGATGGTCATTGAATGGGCCCTCAGAATTCAATTCAGGATCAGGATGGAATAGAGAACATGTTTGGCCACAATCAAGAGGGAACTTTGGAACTGGGGCTGGTCCGGGAACCGATGTTCATGCACTTCGACCGTGTGATATTTCAGTTAATTCTGCTCGAAGTAATCGATGGTTCGCTGAGTGTACGCAAGAATATATTGATGCAGATGGAGCAACTGGCAGTTATTTGAGTGCTTCTGACTGGTTTTGGAAACCAAGAGACGAAGTAAAAGGTGACGTAGCAAGAATGATTTTCTACATGGCCACGCGTTATGAGGGAGAAGGAGGAGAAGTTGATTTGCGTCTCATCAACAGTATTCCTTCAGACAATAATACGTCAGAACCGATTCACGCTAAACTAACGGACTTACTTCAATGGAACGACGAGGATCCTGTAGATGATTGGGAGCGAAATCGAAATGATATAATTTATTACGATTACCAGAATAACCGAAATCCATTTATAGATCATCCTGAATACGCCATGGAGATTTGGGGAATCTACCTGAATACTCCACAAATTGGAGCGGACGTTAATCTAAGCGTTTATCCAAACCCGGCCGATAGTCAGATCTCAGTTAATTGGCCCTCAGAGGAAAATTATAGTGTCAAGGTTTTTAACTTGAAAGGGAAACTCAAGCATAAGCAGAAATCAAAGAAAAGTAGTACAACCGTTCTCGATTTGAGTGATTTAGAGAGCGGAGTTTATCTTGTACGTGTATCGACAAAAGGCAATGAAATTACGCGTAAAATTGTGCTTCAGTAGAGCACTGAGGCTCTCGAAGTGCGTCTCAGTCCACGTTGAATTTGTCAAGGGTTTATTGCATCTGAACGTACTCTTCTCCTCCACCGCCATGGAAATTGCTATTTAGGATTACAGCATATGGATATTCGATTTCCGACATTCCATCAGAACCTAGACCTTGCGTAATTAGCGCATCCCAATTTACTCCATCCATTAAAAAGGTGAGTGTTTGCGATGGCAATGCTGGGTCGAAACTAGTAGCTGCTGTGTAGATCATAGGGCCGTCATCTGCACTATTAATGAGTACTAAGGTGTCTATGAAGTAAATCGTTCTAAAAGGTTCTGTAAAGGATGCATAGAAGTCAAAAGAAACGACACTATTATGAATTTGATCGAGTAAAAAAACTGGATCAGTTGACAGTGGAGCTACCAACGTG
>JBLHPQ010000006.1:0-88364 GCA_047624355.1 Flavobacteriaceae bacterium
GTATTAAAGTATTCCAATCGAACTTCAATCTGCGTTGTAGCCTTAGGAGAAGTGCCATATCCATCCACCCACTCATTCAGCGGCTTAAAGAATTCAATTGAATTCTCAGGAATTGATCGCCCTCGCAATGAAAGTACACCTGTCACTTGGTCGAAATTAATTTCCGGCGTTTTTGGTGATCCCTCAAGTTGTAATATATCCATATCTGTTTATTATTATTCAATAACCACATCTAGACAGAAAAAACTGGTCTTCGTATCGATTTCGATAAATTCGAACCCCAGTTTATTCTTCGATTTGCGCGCTATATCTATTAATCCTAATCCCGCTGTACCTTTTTTCGATAAGTCATTTTTCAATAACCTTTGTTGGTAAAGCTCTCTTAATTCTTCTTCGTTCAACGTATTAACATAAGCTAGACGGTTCTGTAGAACCTCAATGCCCTCGTTTGGAATGTAATTTCCAGTACGTACGATAATTTTGTTTTTTTCATGTAAGACCATAATGAGCGCTGACTTCTGGACGGTTATTCCCTCTGAATCCTCGCCGGTAGACTCAATGTGATGATATAAATTCTGAAAACACTCCACCAGTACGTTGAAAACACGTTTCTTCATTTTGGTAGAAATACCCATCTTATTCATTTTCGATTCCATAATGTGAAGAATGGAAGTCAATAGTTCAGATGTGAACTCTCCCTTGAAAGACAAAATCACTTTTTCGTCTTCCATTCGGCGGTAAAAATCATAAACATCTGAAAGTGCCATAGATAGATAAGTACCCAAATATAATGATTACTCTATACTTTGAAAACATTGTAAGCACAAAAGATGTGTATCTTTACCGCATGAAAAGTCAGAAAAAGGAGTGGTTTGCTGAATGGTTCGATACGAGCTATTACCATACGCTCTATCAAAACCGAAATGACGACGAGGCAAAAGGCTTTGTAAAGCGTTTGGTAACTGATTTACAACTCCATGAGAAAGCTAGCGTTCTCGATTTAGCCTGTGGAAAAGGAAGACATTCTGTGACCTTAAATGAACTTGGATTTGATGTTTTAGGTGTTGATTTATCTCCAAATAGTATTTCCTGTGCTGCTAATCATAGTAAATCTGGGCTGAAGTTTGACGTTCACGATATGCGAAAAGTAATCGAAGGGCGTAAGTTTGATGCAATTTTCAACCTATTTACAAGTTTTGGCTATTTCGATTCAATTCTGGATAATGAAGAGGTGATTAATTCGATGTATCAAATGTTGAATAACGATGGATTGCTGATTATTGATTTCATGAATGCGCATCAGGTTATTTCGGAGTTGGTACTCTCCGAGACGAAGACAATGGGCGCTATCACCTTCAATATAGAAAGGGAGTACGATGGTAAACATATCTATAAGAAGATTTCGTTTTCAGCCGATGGTCAAGATCACTGTCATACAGAACGAGTTCAAGCACTTTATTATAATGATTTCAAACAGTTGTTGGAAGCAAATAATTTCCAAATTCTTCGTACTTTTGGCGACTTCGAATTAAACACATTTGATGAACACGCGTCAGATCGACTGATAATCGTAGCCCAGAAATAACTATGGGAATAACTCTTACAATTATAGCGCTCATTGCAGCAGTTCCGGTAGGTGGATTGTTGGTTGCCTTTGTTGAAAAAACAAAGAACGACCAGTTAATTAAGTTGATGCTAGCCTTCAGTGGTGGTTTTCTGCTCTCGTTGGCATTTATTCATTTCATTCCTGAATTATATGAGAACAGTGCCGTTCACGTTGGTTTTTACATCCTCATTGGCTTCCTGGTCCAGTTGTTTCTTGAGTTTTTCTCGGGAGGCATAGAACATGGGCATACGCATTCTACGAAAGGAGCTAAAATTCCGATTGCTCTATTGATCGCACTGAGTGCTCATGCATTGCTTGAGGGGATTCCACTAGGAACACAATTTGGAGGAGCTACAATAGCTATCAGTCATGAACATGGCGCCGATAATGGAATGTTACTAGGGATCTTATTCCATCGGATTCCAGTAGCTATTGCATTGGCTACAGTTTTAATCACTTCGAAAGTTTCGAAGCCAAAAGTTTGGCTGCTGCTCGCTGTTTTTGCGATTACGACGCCGATCGGTATCTTAATTGGGATGACTTCTGCCGCCTCGTTGCAATTTGATTTTGACATTATTCTGGCGGTTGTGGTAGGAATGTTTTTACATATTTCGACTACAATTATTTTTGAAACAAGCGAGAATCACAAGTTCAATTTCATTAAACTTCTGACCATTGTCGGTGGAGGTGGTTTGGCATTTCTCATTCATTAAACGAATCGATTGAAAACACTCTTCAAACTTATATCAACCTACCTTGTCCTTTCAATACTGGCAATAATCGCTGGTGGTGTAATTTTAGGTCTAACCACTAAAATTGGAGGTCATTTGGCGGTTAATGCAACACATACTCCCTTTCAGGATATAGCGTTTTTGTGGATTACGCACATTGGAGACGGGATCTTCGTAATTGTCGGAACTGTTGTATTGACGCTTTTATATTGGAAACGATATGGTATCTCTATTTTGTTACTCTCTTTGATTAATCTTGCGATTGTTGGTGGATTAGTTGCGTTCTTTAAACACCTCGTTTTTGCTGATGCGTTTCGTCCGATCAAATTTATCGGTCGCGAGAATTTATATATAGTGCCTGATGCACCCATTAATTTGGCTAACTCTTTTCCCTCAGGACATACAACGGCTGCATTTGCCTTTTTCGCGCTCGTTGCCTTTTTGTTCCCAACAAATAGAATTGCGCAGGCGCTGTGCGTAGTTATAGCTGTTCTTGTTGGGTATTCCAGAATTTATCTGTCCCAACATTTCTTAGAAGATGTTGTAGCCGGGGCGGTCTTAGGAATAATTTGCTTTATACTGTCCTATTTCATAGTAAGAGCCCTGCCTCTCAAGAACAACTTGACGAGGTAACTCCTAAAATGATTCGCCGAAACTGACGTAGAAACCCGATTGACCATTTTGTCCAATAGCATAATCGAAGCGTAAATTAGTGCCTTCATTTTTGTCTACAAGGAATCTTAACCCTAGCCCAACATTCGTCTTGAATGAATTCGTTTGAATGGTATTGAAATTAGGGTACACCATCGTAATTCCACCAAAAGCAGCTAGCCCAAATCTCCAGAAAAGAGAAGTACGGTATTCTGACTGGATAGTCGTTAGATGATTATCGCGGAACCTTCCGTAGAAATAACCCCGCGTTAGATCATCCCCACCGATTAAAGCTAAATCATAAAAAGGTGCACTCCCAAGGACATGTTTTGAGTACGCCCTCACTGATAAAACTTGCTTCATTTTTTCTCCCCAATTGAAATATTTTCGCGCATCAGCAATTAGTTGACTGTATGCACTTGTGCCGAAGTTATAATTAGATGTCACTTTGAAGAAAGACCCGGATGAAGGTGTCAGCAGATTGTCTCGTTTGTCGTTCAGGACAATTAATCCAATTCCCGAGCGAGCCTCTTTTTTTAGTTCGCTGTAGGTGATTGAGTCTTGATCAAACCTAATGTCGAAGTAATTCAGGTAGCGCAATTCTATGCCGGCAAACCACTTCTTCCGAATGTTTTTAAGCCCATTGATATCCACTTTGAAACGATTACTTTCAAACCAAACTTGATCTTCATCCGCACTATTGTAACCAAGACCAAAGTACCGATCTGGATATTTTGAGAAGTGAATAAGTCCTTCGGTGAACCACTTTTCATCCTTAAAGAAATAATTCCATTCAGTTTCGGCAATTACTTGGCGAAGCCATGTATAGTTAAATTCTAGCTTGGCATTTGATGTACGGGTCACGCTGTCGTTATAGAAGTTCAAATTAAATAAGCATACTGCTCCAACGTAAGTTTTGGTTTCCGGGGAATAGCCAAAAGCTGGTACGGGTAGTATTTTTACATTTTTGACTTTTGTAGAATCCTGTGCCTGAATTCTTGAAGATTGGAGCAAGGATAGGAATAGTATTATTATGAGCCTGCTAATGTAGAAGTTGTAATCCATGAATGTTATTTTAAGCTCCCATTTTCTTGAGGGCCCAAGTACCCAGGCCAAGTAGCTGTCTTTATGGTCTTTGGTAATTCGATGCATTCAATGATGCTAAATTGAGCCCCCTGCCCCATGTTTAATGAGGATGTGGCTACAACTATCTCTGGTGTTCCATCTTCTTCCAAATCAACAAAACCTGGTGAAGATGCCATCGATAGTCCTTCACGTTCTGATCCCAAGTAATAGCTTTCTTTCTTTATTAAGTTGATTACCTTGACCCTGTTCGTGATCGTATACGTTTCAGGGTCTTTTAATGTGTTTTCAATGTAGATTATCTCATCGATGCCGTCACTATCCATATCGACAGAAATTCCTGGAGAAAATTGGTTGAAACCAGAATCTTCCTGCCATGATATTTCACCAGTTCCCCCATCAATGACGATTAATTTGAATGCTGTATATTGAGGAAAAGAGCCTTTCGCAAGAATCGTAAAGACATCCGAAATGGAGTCTCCCACAAACTGCCCGAGACTTGGGGTAACATAGCATTCATAACCTGGAAAACTCTTTTCCCAAAGTACTTTTCGTTTACAAGCATCTATGGCGGTAATTGCTCCATTCATTCGAATATTGATAAAGTCCTGTTTCCCATCTGAATTTAAGTCAGCCATAACCGAATTAAGGATAAATCCCTTCACCGAATCCGCAGTAATGACTTTTGCCTTTTTCATATTTCCTTTGACGATGCTTTTCAAAGGTACTTGCCACAGTTTACCATCGATAGTTTCCCCGCCTGTTCCGAATACAATCATTGGTTTTTTCTTATTGTTGTGAATGTGCGGTGCGTAATATGACTCCCTGTTTTCGGGCATTCTAGCACTTGATATTATTGTCCCGTCCAATCCACTTAATACCATAAGTTTAGCTGTAGGGCGCGTATTATCGCTTGGGGAGGCCAAATAGTCTCCTCCATTCGTCACGAGTAAATCACGATAACCGTCGTCATTTTGATCCGCGAGCCATTGCGTCGAGAAAAAATTTAGGTGCCCAGCCTTTCGCGATCCTTCTGCCGTTCCATCCCAAAACTTCCAAATCACCTTTCCAGTTGCACCACTTATTGCGAAGAAAGAGGCTGCTCGTCCACCAATAAAAACGTCGGATACGCCGTCCTCATCAATATCTTGAAAGAGCGCGCTGGTATAGATTTGTGTATATGCAGGTACATACCAAAGCTCTTGACCATTCAAGCCGTTTAAGGCGATAACCCCGTGTGATACTGTTTTGTCTTCAATTCCTCCACCTATAACAACATCTTTGACGCCATCCTGGTTGAGATCGATAAATCGAGGAGACGAGAATATATCCGCGGAGTCGATTTTTACACTCCAACGAGAATGCTGAGCGTTTAGGTTGAAGGCGCAAATCAATAGAAGTAAAGCAAATATCTTCATATATGTATTAGTTAGAATTTCAATTGGCCAAAAGTAAGATAAAATGGGGGTTAGCAAGGCGAGATTCGCGAGAGTATATTATGATACCTTGACTTAGAATAAACCAATTATCTTTGCGACAAAGACTTGCTTAATGAAAAAAGCCTTCCTGAAGAATCTGATGTTCTTCATTTCAATGATTTTGATTCAATCGTCCGTGTTTTCGTCGGAAGTTGGAAAAGAGAACTGTCTAGAAATTCACCACCAGTGGCTTGAGGAGGCCTATGTTCTGACTAAAAATTGTGTGGGTTTTTCGGCTCCAGTTAGCGGCAGGGCCTACGGTTATTTTTCTATTGGGATGTATGAAGGTAATGTAGAAATAGTGCCTGAATTGAGATCATTAACTGGACAACTGGATGGATATAATCGAGAGGTTTGGGCCGAAGATGTTGAAAGATTAAATTGGCGATTAGTAGTAAATAGCGTTGATTTTGAGATGCTGAATTATTTATATCGAAACATGCCGCCCTCTAACCAACTGCGAATCGACTATATAAATGACTCAATTCAGAAGTTGTTTGGAAAGAAAATTTCTTGTCGTATAGAGAAGGAGTCAATAGCCTATGGAAGGCAGATTGCTATGGAAATAATTGAGTGGTCTAAATTGGATGGAGCAGATAGTGCTTTCGATGATAATTTCCCGGAATCTTTTGAACCACCTCAGTGCGTTTCTTGTTGGACGAAAACGACGCCGGGGTACTTGCCTTCATTATTACCATATTGGGGGCAAAACAAACGATTCTTAACTGGAAGTCAACTTATAGCGGAGGAATGCAAGCCTTTTGAATTTTCGACAGATTCAAGCTCATTTATGTATAAGCAAGCTCTGGCGGTTCTAGAAAATTCGAAGGATAATGATCCTAAATATGAGCTCATCGCTGAATACTGGGATGATGGCGCAGGTTATTCAGGGACTCCGAGTGGACACTTTTTCACAATGTCGAAGCAACTCGTTGTCAAAGAAGGACTATCTCTTGATAAAGCTCTCGAATTATATGTGAAATTGGGTGTTGCTGTAAATGAGGCTTTTCTTTCAGCATTTGCTTTGAAGTATAAGTACAACTTTATTCGTCCAATAACTTACATCCAACGCTACGTCAACTCTAAATTCAACACTAGAATCGCTAGTCCTCCATTTCCTGAGTTTCCCTCAGGTCACTCGTTTCAATCTGGTGCGGCAACAGAAATTATGAAGTCAATTTTCCCTGATGAATCTACTATCATCGATTCGACTAATTTTGGTCGCACAGATATTGATGGAACACCAAGAAAATATTCATCCATAACCGAAATGTCAGAGGAGATTTCAATTTCAAGACTGTATGGAGGGATTCATTTCAGGGAGTCACTGGATGTAAGTTTGGCCTATGGTCGAAAAATCGGGGTTTATGTTGCTAAAAAATTGAAATGTCGAAAATGATTCGCTTACCAATAGTCCTTGTTTTGATTGGATTTGGTTGTTCCTGCTTCCCAGCTTATTCTCAATATTTTGAAGAGGTAAGTGATGAAGTTGGTCTAGATTATATTTATCCGGGGAACGATTTTCAAATGGTTGGGGGAGGCTTAATGGTCATTGATGTTAACAATGACGGCTGGGAAGACTTCTTTCAGTCTGGCGGCGTTTTTGATTCAAAGTTGTGGTTGAATAATCATGGGACATTCACTGATGCCACGAGCGAATATGGTCTCGATTCATTGAAAGGTTATTTTATCCAGGGGGCGGTTTGTGCTGATTTTGATAATGATGGATTCCAAGATTTTTTTATCGTTAATTATGGGTCAGGGATGAGTCGAGGAGACAAGAAGTCCCCGGTTTTATTGCGAAACAAAAATGGACTGTCCTTTGAAACCGTTAAAATGGAAAACACGATTCAGCCCGGGAATTTTTCTTCTGCTACAGTGGGCGATGTGAATAACGATGGTTATGTAGATATCTATCTCACGAACTATGTCATAAACATGGCGGGTATTTCAGATTCGAATGGGGTAGAAATTGGATATGATCCGGTCTGTTTTGACAACAAGCTTCTTCTCAACGATCACGGAAATTGTTTCTACGAGCAAGCAGAATCCTATGGTATTGATGATGGAGGATGTGGGTTGGCGGCTAGCTTTACTGATGTTGATCAAGATGGAGATCTCGATTTACTTATTTTGAATGATTTTGGAGAATGGACGGGATATGGGAACAGGTACTTTAGAAATGACTATCCAAACCCTGGTTTCACAGATTTGAGTGTGCAATATGGATTTGCGAGAAAAATGTATGGAATGGGAATTGGGCAAGGTGACTATGACGAGGACGGCGACCTCGATTATTATGTGACTAACATTGGCCAGAATTGCCTCTATCGAAATGACGATGATAGCTTTAGCGAGATTGCTATTGATCTGGGAATTGATAATACGTTTGTATATGATTCCGTAATGGGTACAAGTTGGAGCGGATTATTTTTTGACCTAGAGTTTGATGGAGACCTCGATTTATACGTTTCCAAGGGAAATGTTGCCACACTCGTTCCAAAATCTGCGCTTAGCGATGCAAACAAACTATTCATTAATCAGAATGGCGAATATGTTGATGTAACAGCAGCAAGTGGGGTGGGGGATATCTTATCACATCGTGGAGCTATTATTTTTGATTATGATCACGATGGCGATCTGGATATTGTTTCCTCAATTGTAAAGCTACCATGGAGTGTATTCGCCAAGCGAGAACAAAAGATCAAATTGTATCGAAACATTGGCCATGCGAAGAATTGGGTGGGTATTCAGTTGGTAGGAGAGGATGGAATCAATAGGGATTGTTTTGGTTGTCGAATTCTTTTCGAGCAAGACAAGAGGAAGATGTTAACGGAAGTTGATGGTTCTAGCGGACAGGCATCCCAGTCTTCCAGAATCTTGTATTACGGTATTAATGACAAGAAAAAACTACAAAAGGCCACTATATATTGGACGGATGGAACTCAATCTGTGCTCCGAAATCTTCGAGCTAACCGCATATACGAACTGTTTTCCAATGGAAAACTGGATAAAATCAGAGTGCGGCGCAGGCGAAATTAATAGGTTATTCTGGACGAAAATTAGACCTTTGGGCATTTAGTACAAATTAGTTTCGGTCTAATAATTGCTATATTTGTTTATATGAAAAATGTAGTTTTATTTGTCGTTTGTAATGTTCTCTTTTTTAGCGCATTTGCGCAAGAAACGGAGGGGTATTTGCAGTTTGATATTGAGGTTCAAGCCGTAGACACAACCTTAAAGTCGAAACAGCAGGCGGGGTTATTGCGGAATAGTAAAATGGAAATTTTCTTTTCTCAGGAATATTCACGGGTTGATTTCGAAATGGGAGAGCTTTATAAACTCTCAGCGGTTGTGAATCTTGAGACTAATAGAACTATTAGTCTCATGAGTGGGAAAATTGGAAAGTTAGCGACACGAACAATTACTGTAGATTCTGCTGCAATAAAAGCTGCAGGTCCTATAGAATCAACTTTAGAATTATTGGATGACACCAAGATAATATTGGGTTATACGTGTAAAAAAGCAATCTTGACTACCGGCGGCATGGAATCAACGTATTGGTATACAAATGATATCGATGTTGATATCAGTGGTCAGCAAATTACAAATCCATTGATTCCTGGTTTCCCAATGGAGTTTTACACTGTTTCCGAAGGAGTAATGATGCATTTTCGAGCTTCAAATTTGGTGTTTGAAATTGAGAATGAGGAAGAAATCTTCTTTACAGATATTCCCCTTGGATACACGCTAATGAAGGATGTGGGGAAGTAAAGGCTTACTACCAATTGCCTTTAAGATGCAATTGGATTATGGTCAATAATTTCTTTAAACTGTGGGCGGAGGATTGCTAATAGTCTAGCCATAAACCCTTCTGAAAACCGTTTAAATCTATTAGAGGTGGTCTTAATGCGCAACAGGAGGCATGGCGCTTTTGATTAGATTGAAAGATTGTGAACCGCTGTCTTCTAGTTCTAATGCGTCTAAAATCTTACCGATAAATTGATTCATAGCTAGTTAGCGATAAGTTGGATCCGAGCATAGCGATTCTTAGCGTGCATAGCTTCAGTACAGACTCTACAATTATTAAGCGGCTCTGTATTTCCTTTTCCAATAATATCAATTTGGTCAGCGCTGATCGTCTTTTTGATTAAGGCTGCTTTCAATGCTCCTGCTCTTTGATTACTAAGAATCAAGTTGTATTTTTTGTCACCACGCCGATCCGTGTGGCCCTCAACGACAATCTTACTTTTTGGGTATTTTGCAAGGAAGCTAACGAGCTGTTTGATCTTCTCAGGATTGTCGTCTAAATTAAATTTATCAAACTCGAAATAGAAAATTGGAGGCTCAAAGGAGTTTGTAAAATTAAAGAAGTCGGTTGAATCTGGTTTGACGATTACAACTACTTCTTCACGTTCAACTAGGTATTCTATAAAGTACATATCATCATCACCAGCGCCACCAGCTCGGTTTGACGTGTATCGTGCAGTACTATCGCTATAATAGTTAAAGTTAAAGTCATCTTTATGGCCATTCACAGGGCTAGCAATATGCTCAATTGATCCAAATGCGCCATTGTCAACCTTAGATATGTAAATGTCGAGACCACCATAACCAGGATGACCGTCAGAAGAGAAGCTTAAGAGCGTATCTCCCATAAACTGCGGGTACATTTCTTCGAATTCCGTATTGAATTCGGTAATTTCAGTTGGTTTGCTCCACAGACCATTAGTTAAATTACTCTGGTAAAGATCGGCCCCTTTTGTTCTGAAATTCGATTTTGAGAAAACAATCGTATTCCCAGATGTATTAATTGTTGCATGAGCACATGCTGAAGAGTCTTCATATCCTGAATACATCCATCTCTCAAGTGATTTGATGCTTAGTGTTTCAGCATCAAAATGGCCACGGTATAAATGGGCTACTTTGTCGATTTGCTCGAGAGCCAAAGGCTGAGTAATAGTAACCCAAACCTCGGATGTTATATCATTCAATGTGAAGGACGTAACTGCCATATCGCGGAACGCATCTTCGAGAACAATTAATTTCGGTTCTTCCGCTCCGATACGAAGAAATGGTCGAGCAAGGACCAGTTCTGCATTATCGATGTTTGTAGGGTCGACAAAGTTGCCTAAACTGTCCTGGCCTACTTCGATGAGTTCAATGACACCGTTCAAGTATTCTTCTCCCGTAATATTGGCTTTCGAACTATTACCAGCTAACAAACGATTTTGAATGTTAGCTGAGACGGGTTCGTCACCAACCGTGTCACATGATTTAATTTTATTGGCTACTTCATACTCGTCATCAAGTAAACTGTATTTGATATACATGGCTTTTGCCGCAACATAATTTCCTTCACCAAAGTTAGCTTCTGCATTCATATAGCAGAAGAAAGGCTCCACATTGTTTAGGGTCAGTATTGAATCTGAAATTGGTAGACAATTTTTATAGTCACCAATTGTGTAGTAACCATAGGCCATCCTCTTGTAGTCTTCTACCGAAAGAGATTTTGTTTCTGAAATTTCAGAGAACATTGTACACGCCAGAGCGTATTCATATTTATCAAATAGGTTATTGGCCTGTCGTAATGATTGACTCCAAAGTCCACCTGAGAGGCAAATTGCGAATAATAATGTGATGACTTTCATGGTACGCGCTAGGGTATGAGCTATCTAGTGTTTTGGAGAAAAAATTCTGTTTCTTTTCAACCATGGCGTTCTTGATGTACCATCTTTATTCTTTGAAATCTGTAGTTCGATGAATACGTCGTGAGATCCAGAAGAGTAATCACCAATATCTGATAGCGTGTAATCATATGCATATCCAAATCGCATTGGGCCAGCTTGACCGCCAATCATAAATACAACTGCATCATCATGCCTGTAAGAAGCACCAAGCCAAATTGCTCTTTTGAATTCAACGAGTAATGTTCCATCCAATTGGAAAGTCGTTGTTTCGATCATTTGAGCAAGCGTAGAAGTTTTTATTCGCCATTGCTTTCCTAGCTCGAAATTGTACCCAGCTAATAGATAATAGTTACGCTCTAAAGGATTAACAAAAGCATCCTGATAATCGTAAAGATCTCTTTTAAGCTCAACTAAGTTATGCGCAGAGATTCCAGCATAGGCTTTATCGAGGTAGTGATAGTAAATACCAAAGTTCGCATCTGGAACTAACTGATTATTGTACCCACGAAGAACCGCTGGATCTTCAGGAAGATAGGTCGTCAATTGATTCACGTCTATCACGTGTTGTGTAAGAGAGAGTCCAAGACCAAAACCTAACTGATGTTGATCTTGAGCATCTAAACGCAAGTGGTAAGCGGTATTTAAATTGATACCTGTTCTTCGACTTGGACCAGCCACATCGTTGAATAATACTCCACCAATGGCCATGCGCTTTGATATCATTCCATGACTTGTCAAGGATTGAGTCGTAGGCGAGCCTGGGAAGTTTACCCACTGCTTGCGGTAACTAAGTTGGACCGGTACATATTCTTTCGAACCTGCCGCTCCTGGATTTACAAGCATCTCGTTGAAGAGATATTGTGAATTCAATGCGATTTGTTGTGCGGATACTATTCCTGCGAAGCCAACAAATATAATTAATAAGCACTTTTTCATCGTTTACTATCTTATGATTGTGATTGTTCCTTTTAATACTTCTCTATCCGGTTCATTGACATTTATGATCCAATAATATTGATCAGACGGCGACTGCGATCCATGCGAGCTACCATCCCAAGGATCATAAAGGCCTTCTCTTCTGTATATTCTCGTTCCCCACTTATTGAAGATTTGTACCTCGGCATTTGGATATAGATTCATGTTATCGATAACCCAGGTGTCGTTATAGCCATCACCATTTGGAGAGAATGCTGTAACAGGGTCGATACAGCCGATTGTATCTCTTGGTATGAAAATGGAATCTGTTCCGGTACATCCTAAAATATCGGTAACAGTTACCCAGTAATATTGATTTGATAATCCAGTATTTACATCCGAATTTTCACCGTTCGACCAGCCATAGGTATAGCCGTCATTTCCTCCGTCAGGAGTAACGTAGGCGATTCCATCGAATTCGTCATTACACGTAATCTCGACTACGTCGAAAGTCATACTTAACGGAGCTGGCTCGCTAATATCTATGGTAATCGAATCAGTACATCCTTTTGTATCTGTTACTAAAAGCTCATAGATGTCCGCTTGGACATTCAATAGATCTTCAGTTATCGCTCCATTCGACCATACAGTTGTATATCCTGGATTTCCTCCCGATATGTCAACGTTGATATTACCATCAGAACCAAGGTGGCAGCTTACGATATTATATGTGTAGTCGATTTCAAGTAGATCGGGTTGTACAATTTCGAGGTACATCTCATAAAAGCAATTGTTCGAATCGATTATCTCCAATTGATAAACATCAGCAGGGAAATCTACTAAATCTTCTGTTTGTGCAGAGAGGGCAAAAGTTGAATTGTACCATGTAAAACTGTATGGTGCAATTCCTCCAATAGTGGAGATGTCGATGATACCATCAGAAAGACCGTAGCAAGTAACAGGGGTAATGACGTCGTTCAATGTTACGGCATCAGGTTCTGTGACATACATGGAATCACTGAGAATACAACCATTGAAATCTGTAACTTGGAAAATATGCCAACCTGCTGTAAGGTTTGCAATGTTTGCCAAAGTGTCGCCATTAGACCAAGCGTAATCATATGGTGTTGTACCTCCAGTCATTGTTAAATCAATTTCTCCATCCGTCCCATCTTTACATAGGACATCAGTCACTACAAAAGTGTGCGCTAAGCTATCTAGAGGTTCCGTTAACGTAATGCTATCTGTGATAGTACAACCTTGATTATCTGTTACTGTTACTTCATAGTATCCAGCAATTAGCGAACTAATATCTTCAGTTACGGCCAATGTATTCCATGCATAAACATAGTTAATAACTCCACCAGTAACTGTAAGGTCTACCGAACCATTATTCCCTCCATTACAAAGAATATCAACACCTACAACAGTTGTTGATAAGATAGGTGGTTCTGTAATTTGTAAAGTGTCTATGAAGAAACAACCATTTGCATCAGTCACCTGATACTGATAAAAGTCAGCAGGGAAGCCGATAAGGTCTTCGTCAGTTAAACTAAGCTGATAAGTCGAATTAGCCCATGTAAATGAATAAGCACCAGTACCTCCCAATGGAGATAGATCGATACTACCATTCGATTCTCCGAAGCAGTTAACGTCCGTTATGACATTAGTAACACTTAGGGCGAGGATCGGCTCGTTTACAACGATGACATCATTGAATACACATCCTTTAGCATCGGTCGCGGTATATCCATAAGAACCTGCTAGTAAGTTCGCAATGTCTTCAGTGCCATGGCCAGAAGTCCAAACAAAGGAAAAGCTGGGCGTTCCTCCTAATACTGTAAGATCAATTGATCCTGTGTTTTCACCTTTACAAAGTATATGAACAACATCAGCAAGTATTGAGATTGGCGCAGATGGCTCAGTAATGGTTTCTGTAATATATGAAATACAGCCATTTGCGTCTTCAACTTTACACGTATAAATGTCAGCTGGTTGGCCGCTGATATCTTCCGTGAAGGCAATAATTGTTGAGGCCACATTTGTCCATTCAAAAATGTAGGTTCCAAGACCTGTTCCACCAGAAACGGTGAGATCGATAGCTCCATCACTTCCACCATTACAGTTAACGGCTGTTGCCACTGTTGATAACGAAATCACAGGTGGTTCACCGACGTTTGTATTTAGTATTGTAAGCTGGCATCCTTTACTATCGGTAACTGTCACATCATAGTTATCAGATGGGACGTTATTCAGATTTGGGCCAGTTTCAGCAAAGAGCGTTGATGTATTGGACCATTGGTAAGTATACACTGGTGTTCCTCCCAAGGGGGAAAAGGCTAAGCTACCTGTTGCATCACCAAAACACAAAACATCCGTTTTACTAACGGAACCTTGTAATTGGGCAGGTTGAGAGATATTATAGCTTAAATATCGCGTACATCCGTTGCCATCCGTTATCGTTAGATCGTAAAACCCAAGTCCTATTCCCGTTATATCTTGAGTCGTTGCTGAGGTATTCCACACGTAGGTATACGAAGTGGTTCCTCCCCAAACGCTGACATCGATAGACGCGTCAGTTGCTCCGAAACAATCAGGTTCAATTACACTACTTGAGGCATTAAGAGGCTCATTAGGCTCGTCAAGAACGTAATTAGCTGATGCCGCACAAAAAGACGCATCTGTTACAGTTAAGACATATGCGCCAGCGCTTGCAGAACTCAAATTAGGACCTGATTGAGGCGATGGTCCAGCCCAGTTATATGAGTAACCAGGCGTTCCTCCGTTAACCGTTGTAACAACAGATCCAGTTGGTACTCCGCTGCAGTCAAGATCAGTAGCAACTCCAGTCACTGTAAGTGGATCTGGGGAATTAACAATCACAGCACCAACCACAACACAACCAGTTGTAATGTCTTTGACATTCACGGTATAACCTCCGGCAACAAGAGTACCAATTGTACTCGATGTCATTGTTCCACTTTGAGTGAATCCGTTCGACCATGTATAAATGTACGGACCAGTACTCGGTGTCGTCAGTGTAATCGTCGCACTTCCATCGAAGTCACCATAACACGTAACGTCCACTCCTGTGCCAATAACCGTTGGGCAACCTGGAGGTGGCGGTACGATTTCATTTGCCACTGCCGTTCCGCACGTTAGTATAGCAAGGAGGAGGTGTAAAATTGATTTTTTGATCATCATTCGTCTATCTTAATATTGTTATTGTACCAGTGTATTCGTTCCCTTCATTATTTCCTAAGATGATAATGTAGTAGTATACTTCAGATGGGAGTGGGTTTCCATGATGCATTCCATCCCATGGCTCGTATGGTATTTGTGTGTCGTAAATTTCATTACCCCACTTATTGAATACTTTAACTGTGGCATTCGGGTAAAGATCTAGATTTCCTATAACCCATGTATCATTATAGTTGTCACCATTAGGAGTGAACGTATTCGGTATGATCAGGCATTCTTCAGGATTACTAAAGATCTCAAATGAGAATGGCATAGAACAAAGGTTGTCATCAGTGATCGTAAGAGTATAGACTCCCGGTCCGATATCTTCCAAATGTTGAGTAAGATCACCAGTTGACCAGACATATGAGTATGGCTGTGTTCCTCCAAATGGCGTGATGAAAATATCAGCATCCGTTTGATCTATACAGCTTACAGGAACAATATCATAAGAGATTTCAATCAGTTTTGGTTGATCAACGAATACCGTGTCGTTAATAATACAACCTTGAGCATCTGTTACGATATATGTATAAGTACCCGTTGTTAAAGAACTAGCATCTTCAGTAAGAAGTCCATTACTCCATAGATAGCTATAGGCCAGTGTTCCACCAGTAATTGTTACATCGATAGATCCATCGGACCCACCATAGCATAATGGATCTGTTACAACCGTACTTGATACAAAAGGAGCAGGTTCACCAACTGTGACAATTTGTTCGAAAATACATCCATTTGCATCTCGAACACGTATGAAGTAATTTTCAGCAAAAAGACTGTCAAAAATCTCGCCGGAGGTAGCCATGAATATGTCATTCTGATTACCCCAATCGAAATAGTAAGGGGCAACACCACCTGAGACTAGCATTTCAATGACACCGTCATCATAGCCATAACAGGACGCATCAGTAACGATGTAGTTTGCGACTAACGGTGTTGGTTCGTTCACTGTGGCTCCAGTAAAGGCGACACAGCCTTGAGCATCAGTTACAGTTACAGTATAATTCGTTGCAGTTATGTTAAGAATATCAGGGGTAGTTTCACCATTAGACCATAGATAAGTATATGGTAGCGTTCCGCCCTCAACGAATGATTCAATTTCACCGTCGTTGCCACCATTACAGAGAACATCTGTTACAGCCGTTGTAACTGTCAGAGCTGCATTTGGTTCAATGATGTTGAATGTCATTGTCTCAACGCACAGATTCAAATCAGTAGCTGTCAATGTATAAGTACCAGCAACTACACCACTAATATCTTCCGTTAATGGTCCACTTGACCATGAGAATGTATATGGGAACGTGCCACCTGACACAGTAGCGTCAATAGCCCCATCATTTAATCCGAAGCAATTAACATCGTCTATGATACCTGTAATAGCTAGAGGTGCCAGAGGCTCATTAATTACTGAAGTAATTGAGTCAATACATCCATTGTTGTCTGTAACTAATACTGTATAAGAGTCAGCGTATTGATTAGTAAGATCTTCCGTCGTATCAGAAAGAACAAAACTTGCGCTGTTCCACCATGTCTTAGTATATGGACCTGTCCCACCTGTTATAGTGAGATCAACTACACCATTGTTATTACCATGACAGTCAATGTCCGTGACAATAGTCGATAGAGCCAATGGAGCGAGTGGTTGAGTTAATGTAGCATTATCAACGATGACGCAGCCATTATTATCGGTAACTGTTAATACGTAGTTGCCGATTGGTAATCCAGAAATATCTGGAGTTACTTGTCCACCACCAGTCCAAAAATAACTGTAAGGTACAGTACCTCCCGTTACAACCGAACTAACTTCTCCTGTACTATTTCCAAAACATAGTATGTCTACACCAGTAAGAACTACTCCTAGAGGTGCTAGAGGCTGAGTAAGAACGTAAGTGTAAGAATCAGTACAACCTTGGGCATCCACAACGGTTAAACCATAAGTTCCAGCAGGTACTCCCGATAGTATCGGAGCACTAGTAGCATTAGACCATGAATAGGTGTAACCAGCTGTCCCACCCGAAATTCCTGGATCGACAGAACCTGTTGATGCACCAAAGCAAAGTATGTTTGTGTACGTTGGGGTTGAAGCCAAACTAGCTAATGGCTCACTGATTACTTGAGTGACGGTAGCTTGACAACCTTTGGAGTCGGTTACAATGACCGTGTAAGTCTGCGCACCAACGTTCGTTATATCTTCTGAAGTCATTGGCAATAGGAAGCCAGATGCATTCACCCAAGCATAAGAATAGCCTCCAGGGATATTTCCTCCCGTCGTCGTTATGTCAATAGAGCCTGTTAGGTTGTCTTTACAATCTACATCGATATAACTCGTAACTACTGCATCTAAGACATCAGCTGGTTCAGTTACATTGTATACAACAACGCTCTGACATAAATTATCATCGGTAATAGTAAGTGTATGCAGTCCTGCTCCAATGCCAGAAAGATCTTCTGTTGTTTCTCCAGTATCCCAAAGGAACGTGTATTGTGGCGTTCCACCGAATGTACTTACTTGAATATCTCCAGTTAAGTCATTTTTACAACTCACATGTGTTATAGCTCCACTTTGGCCTAGTGTTTCAGGCTCACCAAGTGCATAGCTAGCGGCTTTCGTACAACCATTATCATCAGTAACAACTAAATTATAGGTTCCTGCTCCAAGGGTGAACTGATCTTCTGCGCCAGCGACAATTCCGCTACCATCAGGAGTACTCCATGCATAGGTGTAGGCGCCAGCTTCGGTTCCGCCCGTTGCTGTAATGTTAATAGTTCCATTGGCATTCCCATTACATAAAACATCTTGAGTACTGCTCGCGATTAAAATTTCAGTAGGTTCAGTAATAGTCGCGGCAGCGAAGTAATTACAGCCGTGAGAATCGTAAAGTGTCAATGCATAAGTGCCAGCAGATAATCCAGTTGGGTCAGCCGCAGTTGATCCATTTGACCAAGTATAGTTGAACGTAGGAACATCATAACCAGTCTGGAACATGTTCGAATTGATTGATCCATTTGATCCACCAAAACAACTCACATCTGTTGTAGAAATTATGGTTAAATCTTGAATCGCTTCTGAGTACATCGAAAAATTGTATGAAGCAAGCGAGTACTCACTAAACCCTTCTAGACTCCATGTATTATCGTACCAGTCATAAGTGAAATCTACAAGTGGGATACTTACATCTAAAAGAGGAGGGAATACCAAACTGAATCCGCCATATCCAACAGCTGGAATTGTGAATGCAGGAGTACATGCCGTATAAGTACACCAACACCAAGCACAACTCCAAGAAGGACAAGGGTAAGGGATTGGGACACATATTTCTGGTACATAGATCGTTGGTGTGATTGTGATCGGTGGCACAACTAAGCTAAATCCAAGAGCAGTCATGTCAAGATCTACAGATACTGAATCGTACGTGTGATTCCTAAATATACCGTCGATTGAATAGGTAGGTTGAATTGCTATCTCGTTATAGTAGCAAGGGTATTTATAGGTAATGTTTCCTCCTATTTCAACATTGACAATACTACTAGTACCTGATGAGGTCGCTCCAGAAGGAGAGACAGTAGAGTAATCAACAGGTACAGGGAACTGATATTGCCCATATACTTTAGGTCTAAACTCGAAACATTGCTTATTTTCAATTCTCAGAATAACGAGTGCAGTAAAGAAGTTCCAGTTAACTGTAGCAAGTCCTCCTAGCAGATCTTCTGACCCAGAAAGGTTTCCTAATACTGGACCAACAGGTGCCGGCAAGTTTCCTAATAAATCGAATACTGAAAGTGTTATATTTAAGTATTCAGGTCCAACAGGCGTTCCACTTGGAGCCGTTGTTGGAATACCACCACCACAGGCAACAATATCACCTGTTGCTCCGTTTACGACAGGAGTTGTTTCAGCGTAAGGAAGATTAAGCATACCAGTAAGTCCCCAATCGCCTAAGGGATCTGCAGGCGCAGCAACTTCATTAGTTAGGATCGGTAAACCAGGGTAAGAATATGCTGGGCCAAAAGCCAATGGTCCTGCAGATATTGAGAAAAAGTCAGCGCCAAATTGATCGATCGTAAATATATTTACGTTTATCAGACCAGTATTGAAGTCTGGAATAATTGGGAAGGTCGTACATCCAAAAGCACAAACAGTTGCAGATAGTCCAAAGCCCATTTGAAAATAGAAGTCCAACGTTGCCTGTCCAGCCTGCGGGTAGATCGAAGTTAAGGTTGTTGCAGGACCTGCTAAAACCTGATAGTCAGTTGCTATGGTAACAACATCCCCCGGATCATAGGTGCCATCATTAGTAACCGTATTAGTTACAGTAATAGGGTAATCAACTTCCACTGTACCAGCACTAAAGCCAGTTAATGCGAAATCCATACCTATGGTTCCATCAATATGCCCGTCTATGGCCGCTCCAAATTGCTGGCCAAGTATTGTAACGATTCCTGCACTTCCAGTACCGAAAGTCTCATTCCAACTTTCATTGAAAAAATTAATATTTTGATTGATTGTAACGGCGGCGGTAGACGGGCCAAACATATTCTGAACACCAGAAGCGAAAGGCACGGAATGCACTGCTGTTTGGGTTTGCCCAAAAATCCCTGTTGAGAGGATTAATGAGAACGCCGTCAGTAGGTAAGCGACTTTTCTATTTCTCATCTCGTGTAGGGTTAAGTGTTATCGATTGAATACTTTTTAATATTTCAGGTTCAACTAAACCCTCTATTTTGGAAGGGTAGGTAATGTGTAATATTAATGTTTTATTAAGGTCTCCAGCGAAAACGATGTATCGTATAAAGGGTGTCTCACCTGTTGTAAATGAACATTTGTAGAGTGTTCCCGAAACTAAATTGTCACTCTTAATATCTTTACGCTCAATCAATGTGAGTTGGTTGGCTTTGAAAAAATCGTCGGTCATGCCCTCGTCCATTTTTACGTGGTTCGCATTTTCGATCATTGTCATAATGATTCCGCTGCTAGCTTGTACGTGCAAATAACCATTAAATTTATCTGTAGGTTCAAATCCTTCGGGAGGAACAATCAGGGTGAGCTCGGCGTTCGATTCTTGCGGTAGAACGAAAATTAAGGAATCATCGCTTTGCTCAGTACTCACAGGTTCTTCTTGCGCAGCCGATACGAATGAGAAGAATATTGCGACAAGCGCGATTATTGTAGTTAGACTAATAGTTTTCATAAGTCACAGCGTTTAAGCAGTTGTGCGCAAAGGTAGGATAAATAATCGTATTAAATTAATGCGGTTAGTGGATTTTATTGAGTGTAAATAAAGTCTTGGCTCCGACTTGCAAGTGTCGAATATTTCTCGTGTCTTTGTAAATATTTTTGGCGCGTCAAATTCATTCTAAATGAATAAGACATTCCACAATCTTAACTACGCTGTATTTATGAAAAAAGCTCTACTGATCTGTGTTATCTTCCTGCTTGGAAGTCAATTCATTAATGCTCAAATTACATTTCGAGGTTGTACGTCTAACGCCTTAGGCGCCCAAGATTATGTACTTGTTGTTACAGGTACCACAAATGATGCTGGAACAATCCGTAACACATACGAAAGCAATCCGACGGATTTCACGCAAGGTTGTCCTGCAGGAGTTTGTGAAATTCGAATTATGTGGAATATTGGAGCTGCACGATGGGAGGTTCAATTAGATAATGACGGCCCCGTTGGAAGTCCAGATTATACTACGGCATGCCTATATTTTAACGCTGCTGCATCGGTGCCAAACCCACCTGATTTAACTTTAGGGTCTTGGTTTGACTGTTCAGGAGGTCTTTGCCCAGTAGGGGAATTTGTGACCTTCACTGGGGATGTGCAAAGCACACTATTAGCTGGCACTCCAGAAATTGACATAACCGGTTTAGGAACAAGTATTCTTGATGGTGACGTAACTCCAATAGTTGGAGATGATACGGAATTTGGAAGCGTTGGTGTTGCCTTACCAAGTGTTCATACTTTTACAGTTGATAATACGGTGGGTACGGGAGATTTAAACGTTACTACAATAACTTCTACTGGAGCTAATTCAGCCGACTTTGTTGTCGGTGGAATTATATTGCCAGCGACTGTGTCGGCTGGAACTTCCACAACCTTTACAGTAACTTTTACACCCGGAGCGGTTGGACTAAGAACTGCAACAATTACGGTTAATAATGATGATGCTGATGAATCAGTTTATAATTATGCAGTTCAAGGTACAGGTATTCTAAGCACTGATCGTTATTGGGTTGGAGGTGATGGAAGTTGGAGTGACGTTACTCACTGGGCATTGTTCAGTGGAGGCCCAGGAGGTAATCCCGTTCCACTAGGAACGGATGATGTTTACTTTGATGCGGCATCAGCTTTGGGTGTTGGGAATGTAGTTATTTTAGATGTAAATGGAACCGCCAATAATTTTGATTTTTCAGGTGTAGCGACATCATTTACATTTAACTCTCCGGGGCCAATTACAATGTCTTTCCTTGGTTCAATCAATGGTAATTTACCGGGTGTATTGTTCACCGGGGTGATGCAAACGGTAAATATGTTAGGCGCCTTGCCAGGGGAAACGCTTACTTCTGGAGGTACAATATGGTCTCTTTCTAATTTCATTATTTCTGGTGAAGCGATTACGCTAGCTGATAATTTTAGTATTGCGGGATCACTGAACATCACTAACGGTGGATTCGTTACTGGAGGAAATGATGTGACTTGCTTAACCTTCAGCTCTGCGGTGATAACTACTAGAACAATCACCATCACTGGATCTATAATAACAGTTAATGATGGCTTCTGGGAAATCGTCCCAACGAATTTAACATGGGCTGCAGCATCGTCTGAAGTATTATTACTTGATAACGCTGGACTGGCCGTCTTTACCGGCGGAGGAGTTGCATATGATACTTTACGTTCTACGACGGCGACAGCGATGAATTATGTTAACAGCAACACGTTCTCACTTTTCGAAATTGTTCCGTCAAGTAGTTTATTCATCACTGTTGGTGATGACCTCTCAACTGATTCATTGATTGCAACTGGAACTTGCGGAGCACCTGCATTTGTTTCTTCATTAGGTGTTGGAACAGCTTCAATTACCAAAACTGGCTTTCTAACCTTAAATCTACAAGGGATGGACATTACGGATGTTGATGCAATCGCACCTGCAGCATATAACGTATTCGCCTCAGCAGTTACAACTAGTTTGGGTTGGACATTGACCGGAGGAGATTTCTTCTGGGTTGGTGGTCCTGGAAACTGGAGTGATGGTGCCCACTGGTCATTCACATCGGGTGGACTCGGTTCAGGTTGCGTGCCTGGTATTACAGATGATGTATTCTTTGATGCCGCGTCTGGTTTAATTGCAGCTGATATTGTAACTATGGATATAACGGTTGGTGTAAATAACATCGACTTCTCTGGAGTTGCTACAACATTCACATTTGATTCGCCACTTGCACTCGCAGTAGAGTTTAGAGGTTCAATTATCGGGAATGCTTCTGGCGCACTATTCACTGGAACTTGGCCGTTTATTGATATGAACACGACTTTGACTGGGGAGAGTATTACCTCTGGCGGAACAGTTTGGATTCAAGATTTCACGTTTAACGGAGAGATGTTAACACTAATAGACGACTTCAATATCGGGGCAGCTGCCTTTGCTGTTGATTCCGGTGGTGTTGATATGTTGGGAAATACAGTCACGTGTGGGACATTCAGTTCTTCGACTACAGCCACTAGAAGCATTGATATTACAAATGCCTCGATCATCGCTAGTCTTGGAGATTGGACGGTTGACTCAACAAGTTTGACATGGGCATCTGGTACTTCTGAAATCTTCCTTGGAGATAATGCAGGGATCGGAACTTTCACTGGCGGATCTCTACCATATGACACATTACGATCCACTTCTGCCACGTTCCTTTCATATTTGGGCAATAACTCATTTGATTTATTTGAGCTAGTTCCGTTTAGTGATTTTAGAATCAATAATGGAGACACCTTATATATTGATTCCTTAATTGCTGTTGGGGATTGCCCAACGAGATTGAATATATCAACTATTGGAGCAGGAGCAAATGGCGCAATTAATAAGACAGGATTTGGTGCACTCGCACTTACGGGAGTAAATATTTCAAATGTTGACGCTGTTCCTGCATCTGCTTACAATCTTACAACATCTTCTGTTTCTAATGCTTCAGGTTGGAACTACATTCCAACGGATTTTTATTGGATTGGTGAAGGTGGAAACTGGACCGATGTTTCTCATTGGTCATTTAGTTCTGGTGGAGGTAGTGCTGGTTGTTTGCCTTATATTTCAGATTCAGTTTACTTCGATGTTAATTCATTTTTCTTGCCAGCGCAGGATGTAGTAGTTAACGACACGGCTTATTTCGGCTCCATGCAATGGGTAGGATTCACTGGAAACCAAACATTGAGTTTGGATTCAACAATGTGGGGCTACGGAGATGTCATTTTCGATCCGAATTTAACGGTTAAGAGAAACGTGATCTCGGCTGGAATTCGATTCAATGATCAAGCGGATCTATTTCCATATTCAGCTTCGATTGATTGTTCATTTTCAGTTGCCATGCCAAGTCCGGTTGAGTCACTATTACTGAAAGGGGACCTTTTAATGAGTGACACTTCCAGTATCCTTATCTTTAATGGTAAATTCTCAACTGAGAATAATGACATGAGAACAGGATCGTTCATAACAATTAATGATCCTTTCACCGGTTTAGATGCTCGCGATTTGGATTTTGGATCCTCAAATATTCACTTTGTTTCTCAATTTAGTTCTAAGGGTGATACCAACCTAGTGTTTAATAGTGGGACTTCCGATGTTTATGTTGGTGATACGATAACTGTTTTTCCTGATACAATCAGCTACAGTAATGGTCTTCACACAGAAGGATTAACGTTCTTCGATGTGACGTTGAATTTCCAACCACTTAACATTGGCCCATTCATTTTGCAACAGTCAGTAACTGGGGCGAACACTTTTAACAAGTTAGAAGTGATTCCAGGATCGCATGTCTACCTTGATTCCAATATTACGCAAACCGTGAATGATAGTTTGATCCTTCAAGGAAATTGCCTCGATTCAATTTGGTTGCAATCATTGGATACAAGCGTAACGAATATTCAAGCTTCAATTAGTAAAGCAACTACTACAGATATTCTGGCGGAGTGCCTAAACGTTGCAGATATCAACTATCTAACTCCTTCTATTACGGCGTACTTTTCTACGGATCTTGGAAATAATTCAGCAAACTGGACATTCAGTGCGTTGAACTCAACAGATGCTAGCTATACATATCTGGGAGAGGGAGGTACTTTCTGTTTAGGTGATACAGTGTTCTTTACGAATATTTCCACCGCATTTTCAGGCGTTTTTGGCGATCTCACGTCAACCTGGATCTTTAACGATGATACCTTGGGCTTTGTCTCAGATACAAATGCACATATTTTTAATGCAGGTGGACAGTTTGACGTATCCTTAGTAACGATTTACACTAACTTCTGTACAGATACGGCGACACAGCAAATTACGATCAACGATCCAATTGTTTATATGACATCCTCTGAATTTGATTATGAGATCTGTCAGGGCGATTCAGTGACGTTCGAAGCAAGCAGCCCAGATCCTGGAACACTATTCGAATTCTTCCTAAATGGCGTATCTATTCTTGGGCCAGGGATTAATGACACCTTATATATAACCACCGCGCTCAATAACGGTGATAGTGTCAGCGTTCTCGGGTACCTGAACGGCTGTGTAACTGATTCAATGCCTTCTCATCTATATACGGTGAACGCACTTCCTGTTTACACAATGACATCTACGGACGCTGATACAACAATATGTGCAGGTGATTTAGTCTCATTTACCGGAACTGGAGGATTACCAACGGATCTTTACGAGTATCAATTAAATGGCGCGAATGTTACGAGTCAAACCCTCGACAGTACATATAGCACGACTACATTAATTGATAACGACTCATTAATGTTAATTGGTGAAACAACTAGTGGGTGTATTGATACAGCCTTGATG
This sequence comes from Flavobacteriaceae bacterium, assembly GCA_047624355.1. GTDB lineage: Bacteria > Bacteroidota > Bacteroidia > Flavobacteriales_D > Crocinitomicaceae > UBA4466. Next base: position 25,442 of record JBLHPQ010000006.1, read on the forward strand.
GTCTTTAATGTAGACCCGCTGCCTACCACAGCATTGACGTCTACAGAATTAGGTTCAATAATCTGTCAAAGTACAAATGTGACATTTACGGCATCAGGAGCTACAACCTATCAATTCTTTATTAATGGCGTGCCACAAGGTCCAGTTTCCGCAACTACAACATTCTCGACGTCTGCCTTAACTGCGACCGATACTGTAACGGTAATGGGTTATTTGGTGACGAACTGTAGTTTTGAAGCACCCGAGTCATTCAATTATGCTATTATAGCCACCCCAGCGATATCGCTGTCATCGTCCGATGTAGATTTGACAATTTGTGGTGGTGATAACGTGCTCTTTACTTCATCAGGAGGGATTAATTATGAATTCTTTGTTGATGCCGTATCTCAAGGGGCATCTTCACCGATTAATAATTTCTCCACAACTGCGCTTACGAATGGTCAAACAGTTACAGTAGTGGGCGAATTGGGAGGTTGCTTCGGTCCTTCCCCAGGTCTTACGTTTGTTGTGGTTACCAGTCCAACGACTACTTTATCAAGTAGTGATCTCAATGATACAATATGTCAAGGAGAAAGCGTAATATTTACAGGTACTGGAGCTACGAACTATGAGTTCTTTGTTGGTGGTATTTCTCAAGGGCCATCATCTCCAACTGCTACTTTAGTGACAAGCGCGTTAATCGATGGTCAGACAATACTTCTAATTGGTGAGTCGAATGGTTGTCCTATTCAGGATCAACTTACTTACGTTGTATTGCCAAGCCCTTCCATTAATTTATTCTCAGATGATGCTAACAACACGATTTGTGATGGAGATCCTGTTACGTTTACATCTGCAAATGGTGCGAGTTATCAGTTATATGTGAACGGTAGTCCATTTGGACCTCCACAGGCTTCATCTACCTTTGTTAACCCTACGTTGCCAATTGGAACCAATGCTCTTTACATGGAGGGTACTGCTGTAAACGGCTGTGCTTCGAATAGTTTACCTGCAATGGTGTTTACGGTGAACCCAATTCCTGTTGTGGTTAACACAAGTTCTGTTCCCTCCAATATTATTTGTGCTGGAGAGGCGGTGACTTTTACTGGGTCGGGTAGCCTTATGTATCAATTCTTTATAGACGGCGCATCGCAAACAGTTATGTCTGCCACCTCTACCTTTACAACTTCAACACTCGTAAATGGACAAACAATTGATATTGTAGGGTCGTCATTAGGTTGTACGTCAACTTCAAATTCAATTGTAGTGACTGTTACACCAGTGCCGGTTGTTACATTGACAAATACTGATCCGAATAATATCTGGTGTATCAATGAGCTTATCACGTTCAATGCTGCCGGTGCTGCGAATTATGAATTTATTGTTGATGGGGTATCACAAGGACCATCATCTCCTATAAGTACGATTAACTCCTCAACGTTTGTTGCAGGTTCATACGTTGTACAGGTAATTGGTGAACAAACGAATTGTTACGGTAATGCTTCAATGGGTATCGTTATTAATCCACTTCCGATTCCAACGCTAGTTTCTTCTGATATTGATGATATCATTTGTAGTGGTGAAAGCGTGACTTATGCAGCTGGAGGTGGAGCAACTTATGAATTCTTCGTTGATGGAGTTTCACAAGGTATCCCTTCTGTAATTAACACGCTCACATCTGGAGCGTTTACAAATGGACAGGTTATATCGGTTGTCGTTTCTACTGCTGCAAATTGTACTGCGAATGCAAGTGCTGTTCCTCTGACGGTTAACCCAACGCCAGTCGTTACATTGGTTAGTTCTGACCCGGATACTACAATATGCGTTGGAGACAACGTGACATTCACGGCTTCTGGAGCTGCGAATTATGAATTCTTTGTGAATGGTGTATCACAGGGTCCACCATCGCCGACTGCAACCTTCTCGACATCTACATTGTCAAATTTAGATGTCGTTGAGGTGACAGGTTCGTTGATCGGTTGCACTGATTCCCCGGGATCGCTAATATTTACGGTATATAGTTCACCGGTTGTTTCAATGGTCAATAACGGCACAATTGAAATTTGTACAGGAGAATTAACTGATTTGCTAGCATCTGGTGCAGCGAATTACCAGTTTATGGTGAATGGGGTTCCTACTGGTCCCTTCGCACCTGCGGCAACTTTTAACCTTGCATTAGCCGACGGTGATGTTGTTACAGTGGCAGGTGAGCTGAATGGCTGTATAACAACTTCAGGCGACAGCTTTACATTTACTGTGTATAATTTCCCAACATTGGCTTCGACATCCTCAGACGCGGACAATATCATATGTTTGAATGATCTGATATCGTTTACAGCTTCTGGGGCAATGGCATATGATTTCCAATTAAATGGAAGTGTTCTTCAATCTGGAGCCGGAACAACCTTTGACATTAGCACATTAGTTGATGGAGATGTTATTTCAATTATTGGATTTAATGGTGATTGCCCATCAACTGCTGACACCTATGTGTTCACTGTGAATAGCATGACTCTTAATTTAGTAGCTACGCCTTCGAATATGATTTGCGAGGGAGATGCTGCTACACTCACTGCGACTGGAGCGGACAGCTATGAATTCTTTTTGAATGGAGTTTCCACTGGACCTGCTTCTGCTATAAACACTTACTCTTCTTCAACCTTTAACGATTTGGATGAGGTGACATTCACTGCATTTAATGCAACAACGGGATGTACGCAAACATATGGCGATTATGTCATTATGAATGTAGTTGACGAGCCATCAATAAGTGCATTATCTCCTACTGATTTCTGTGAAGGTGATTCTGTAATCTTAATCAGCGGAGCATCGCATGGCAATCAGTGGTATGTTGATGGTGCAGTAATTCCTGGAGCAACAGACACTTCTTATGTGTCCTACACGAGTGGAGTGTATACTGTCGAAACAACTTCTGGTGGTCTAGGGACTGTATGGTCTTTTGGACAAAATGCAAATGGTACTATTGGTAATGGTGAAAACTTAAATAGTGCAGATCCTGCGGCAGCAACATCTCTAGAAACATTTGATGAGTTGACATCTGGTTACGATTTCGTTCTAGGAGTTACAACTTCGGGTGAATTATTCGCCTGGGGAGATAATAGCTCTGGCCAATTAGGAGATGGAACCTATACAGGAGTGAATTTACCTCAAGCTGTACCAACGCTAACTGGAATTAAAACAGCGGCTACTTCAGAATCTAGTTCAATGGCGGTCACTACGGCTGGTGATGTTTATGTCTGGGGGAATAACACACAAGGTCAATTGGCCACAGGAAATACTTCCGTTATCAACTTCCCCTTCTTAAATGCAGCGTTAGCCAATACGGATTCTATTGCTGGAGGGCGGAATCACTTTATCATTCTTCAAAATGATGGTACAGTATGGGCCGTAGGGAATAATGACTTTGGACAACTAGGACAAGGCGATTTATCAAGTTCATTAGTTGCCTTGCAAGTTCTAGGTCTTTCTAATGTTGTTTCTGTAGGTGCTGGAGAGTATCATAGCTTCGCAATTGATAATCTAGGAGATTTGTACGTCTGGGGTAACAACGGTTCAGGACAACTCGGCTTGGGAGATTTGATCACTCGCTTGAATCCTGCATTATCAGATTTGGATGATATTATCAACGCACAGGGCGGTGCAAGCCACAGTGCGTTCCTTGGCTCAAATAATAAAGTGTACACTTCAGGGGGCAACGGATTTGGTCAACTTGGCTCAACAACTTTCTTGGATCTCTCTTCTCCTTATGAGGTAAATGTTGCAGGTGCAACAATGATATCTACTGGGCAGTATACTACGCTTGTGAAGCGAACAGATAATTCTGTGTTTGGTTTTGGAAATAATACGGAAGATCAATTGTCTTCGCTCAGTGGATTAACGGTACCAACTCCGGAACATATTGTGGACCTTGATGGTGTCCAGTTTATAGAGGCAGGAAGATTTACTTCTAATGTTATCTACAATGAGGATCAAGCTTGTACTTCACCTGGGATGACGGTTAACATGCTAACAGTTCCAATCATTACGATTACAGTAAATGGTGATTCATTAACGGCTACAGCAGGGGCATCTTATCAATGGTATATCAATGGAAACCCAATACCAGGAGCTACGAATCAAATTCACGAGGCAACGACAAGTGGAGATTACACCGTTGAAGTTACGTTCGCTAATGGTTGTACTGGTACTTCAGCCATTCTTTCGCATAGCGTTGTTGGAATTGAAAACCTTTCATTTGGAACTATTCAGCTCTATCCTAACCCTGCAACAGATGAACTGAATCTCATTTTTGCAACCGACATTCTGGAAAATACCACGTTTGTGGTTGTCGATCAAGCTGGCCGAAAAGTTCTCGACGGCGAGATATACGAATCGGATTTGTTAGTTGATGTCAGTGAATTGGAAAGTGGTATGTATAATCTGATTATTACAAACGATCGCGCGACAAGCAGTCTTCGTTTTGTGAAGTCAGGAAAATAAGATTAATAAGTTAGATGGGTTCAACCGGTCTACAATATGTTACTTAAACAAAGAAGGACCTCAGTGCAAACTGAGGTCCTTCTTTGTTTGTGAGTGTTCCTAAGTATGATTAATTGTCCGCTTCAACTCTTGTGTCAACAGTTTATAAATTTGAGGTTAACGCATGAGCCGGACAAATGTCCTCCAGATAATTTTTAGATCGTGACCGACCGATGGATTCTCAAGGTACTTTCGATTAAGTTCGATCTTAGCCGGCATAATCTCTTCGACATAGGTTTTCTCTGGGTTCTTAGATTTTCCGAGCAGCTCGTTCTCTCTGAAATATTCGAGCGATGCATAATCTGTTATCCCTGGTTTTATACTCAAAATATCTAGTTGCGCTTCCGTATATAAATCCACATAATCTTGGACTTCGGGGCGTGGTCCCACAATGCTCATTGTTCCAGCAAGGACATTAATAAATTGTGGAAATTCATCCAGTTTCGATTTCCGTAAGAAGTAGCCAATTCGTGTTATTCTAGGATCGCGCATTCCAACAGTAAGTTTACCTTGCTTATCAGCGTCTTTACGCATGGTTCGGAACTTAATCAATCCAAAGGGCTGATTTTTCTTTCCGACCCGTTGCTGGACGTAAAAGACACCGCCACGACTCGTAACCAATATAATGAATGAGAGAATTATTCCGAAAGGCAGAAAAACCAGTAAAATAAGGCTCGATACAGTTATGTTGAAGAGAGTCTTCAAGCGAGAACCTTTTTAACGGAAGCAACAACAGCAGCAATCACTTGGTCTACTTGATCGTTTGTGAGATCAAAATAAACAGGAAGGCTAATCTCGTTGGCGTATTTTGCATAGGACTCAGGATAATCATCCATTGAGTAACCCCGTTTCTTGTATGCCGTTAGTAGCGGAAGCGGCTGAAAATGGACATTTACGGAAACATCATATTCTACAATTTCTTGAATGATCGCATCTCGTTGCTCTTCGCTTGCTCCATTTATACGTAACAAGTAAAGATGATAACTCGATGTTTTACGCTCCGTTTCAAATGCAGGTTCGATTACCCAATCATAGTCGGAAAGCGCATCAGCATAGCGATGAAAAATCACCTTTCTGCGGTCCAAACTTTCTTGGTAACGCTCAAGCTCTACTAACCCTATGGCCGCCTGAATATCAGTCATGTTGCATTTGAACCCAGGTTCTTCGACATCATATTTCCAGTTCCCCTTCTGAGTTTTGGCAAGTGCATCTTTATTCTGACCATGGAGAATTTTGACACAAAACTCTTTGTAAATTTCATCATGATCAAATGCTTCTGGGAGATTAAAACAAAGTGCCCCTCCCTCTGCTGTGGTCAAATTTTTAACCGCATGAAACGAAAAAGAAGAGACATCTGCCAGTGATCCTGAACGTTTATCATCCATTATTGCGCCGAAGCTATGTGCCGAATCGCTTATGACAATTATTCGATTTAATTTTTCTTGAAATGAGTTGTTTGAAGAAAACTGTGATTTAATTCCTTCTTCATTGACAAGATCCATCAATAAATCATAATCTGCAGGAAATCCTGAGATGTCCACCGCCATAATCGCTTTTGTCTTTGGTGTGATTGCAGCACGAACTTTCTCAACATTTAAATTGAAATCAGATTCATTCAAATCAACCATGACTGGGGTTGCACCCGAATGAATGATCACATTTGCACTCGCACAATACGTATAGGCTGGAATAATGACTTCATCGCCTTCTTTTATTCCCCAGTAATTAAGGAAAACCTGCATGCCCATGGTCCATGAGTTTACAGCGACCGTTGTTTTACAACCGCAGTAAGCTGTAATGTTTTTCTCAAATTGCTTGGTACGTGGGCCGGTTGTTATCCATCCCGATTTAAGGGCGGCCGTTACTTCAGCGATGATTTTATCATCTATTCTTGGAGGGGAAAAAGGAATCATGTTGGCCAATTTGTTGGATCGGAATGTGAGCGAATGCTCGAAGTTAATAATTTAGTTTGTCAAAAGCACTTTATGGAACTTCTCTGCAATGTCATCACGATTGAAATTGGCAGTAACATACTTTCTTGCGTTTTCTCCCATTTGTTGTAAGTCCTCAGGATTATTGGTCATGCTAAGTAGCTTTTCGGCAAGTTCATCAATGTTTTCAGGTTCGAAGAAATGTCCGGCTTCTGCTCTTTCAATAAAATGAGTTCTTGCTTCACCATCCACGCCAAGTAGTAAGGGTTTTTTCATGGCAAGCGCTTCAAAAATTTTGGAAGGAATTGCTCCTTGAAAGATATCCAATTTGCGAAGTGGAACTAGCGCAACATCTACCTCCTTTAATATTCCCGGCATTTCTGCTTTTGGAACTGGGGGCATGAAGACAACATTCTTCAATGCTAATTTTTTATGGAGCATCAATAAATCATCCTTTTCCGGTCCCGCTCCTTGCAGTATTATCTTAATCCGCGGATTGCTTTCTACTTTCTTCGCAGCTTCCAGTACAACCTGTAATCCTTGAGCATGTCCTAAAATTCCACCGTAAAAAAAGACGACGTCATCGGGAGATAATCCTGCTCGATCTCGGAATCCAGTCGCTACGATTTGTTCAGGTTGATAAAAGTTGACATCAACCCCATTAGGAAGCCAAAAAGTGTTGGTCGCTGGAAACCGATGCTTAATGTTGTTCACTATTCCCATCGTTTGACCAGTGACAAGCTGCGCGCGATGATAGCATTTCTTCTCAAGTTTATATGCGATATTGAGCATTCGCTTATTCGTCACGATTCCCATTTTCTCAGCACTTTCTGGCCAAAGATCGGAAACGTTGAATATCAATTTCGCATTGAGCTTTTTTGATAAGCGCATTGCACTATAGCCTAAGAATAGAGGGGGAGATTCCACCATAAGAAAATCGTAGTTCCCAAGTTTTTTTCCTCTCCGGTAGGATGTCCAAACAAAACTGAAATAGTTCAATAATCGTGGAATAATACGCTTTGACTTAGTGACATAAATTTTCGACCGATAAACTTGAATGTCATCAATTATTTCATCTTGAATTTCACCTTTTTGGTAAGCTTCAAAAATTTCCATTTTAGGATAATTCGGCATTGCTGTCAAGATGTCAACTTTAATTCCCTCTTTCTGAAGGCGCACGGCAAGTTCGTGCAATCGATTTTGTGGCGCTCCTATTTCTGGCGGGTAATATTGAGTAAGGATCAATAGTTTCATTTGGTAGCTTGACTTTTTATCAGATTAGGCTGACTGAATACTATTATTAATAGGATAATACTTAGAAAGATGACACCTACTTGTCTTTCTAGCATTGATTCGAATAAACACGAGACGGTAAGACTCAGAGCTGAAATGAAAAGTGCTAAACTCCTAGTTTTGTAGGCTGATCGCACCAAAGTGAAAAAGAGCACTAACAAAATTATTAATCCAATCCAACCAATGGAAACTCCGGTTTGGAGGAATTGATTATGAGGATTTAAATTTCGCTCGGCATACCCTGAATATCCGTATTTGTTATATTCTCGACCGATGTAGTCATTTTCGTTCCCCAACCCAAGTCCAAAAGGATGCTCGACAATCATACCAAAGGAAATTGTCCAAACCACTAATCGGACAGTGTTTGATTCAATATTATTCACATTGCTATCAATAAATTCACTGGGAGAATGCGACCACTCAGCAACTTTGGATAAACTTGCTTTTACATCATTGGAGATCCGTGGAGAAGATTTAAGGGCGAAAAAGAAAAGTAGGCCATAAACGGGAATTGTTAAAAGCCATTTCCAATTTTTCGTTTGTAACGTCTTCCAAATTGGAATTCCACCTAATATCACCGCAATACAGGCGAATGCTCCGAGCGATCTTAGGTAGAATATGGACACTAAAGTAATTACCATGTATAACCACTTAAATACTTTGAACGATGACTTTGTTGATTTCTTGCCCCAAAGCAATGCACAAGCAACGATAAAGATTAGCGCCAAGTAGGAGGGGTGCATGTTTAATCCATAAACATTCGAGTGAAACGCATCACCTGAAAACCCTTTCTGTGTGTAAATCGCTCGAACTAAAGAGAAGAGCATTGATCCTAAACTAGCCAGAATCATTCCCCATTTCACTCCCTTTACGACAACTGTAAAACCATTAGACATCAATAATCCAATCAAGGGGAAAATGAAGAATGATAGTTTCGTTGTGAGTGATAACACTCCAACATTCGTTTCGCTAGGCATTAATAAAGAAAACGCGTACAGAATAAAAAGAAGGAGCGTTGGGAAGAGTACTTTCTTCTGGGCAACCTGTTTACGTCCTTTCCAAAACGGTATTGAAGAAAGAAAAAACAGTAAAATGAAGGGAGGAATCAATTGGTCATGAATAATCAAAACCGACAGCATTAAAAATGCTGTAGCGAAAAGCGCTTTTTCCTTAAGATTATATTCCTTGAACATCTTTATATACTTGAATTATCTTGTCTACGCAGACTTCATTGGAAAAGTTCTTGAGAACAAATTCACGTGAAGTTTGATGCGAGGATGATTCCTTAACAATTTCGACCATGTCAAGGAAGTGCTTTGTCCATGATTCTGGTTGTTGGTCATCCACGATTGTCCCGGTTTTCGGAGATGTAACTTCTGGAAGTCCTCCTACATTTGTTACAAAGACTGGAACACCACAAGCCTGAGCCTCAAGTACAGCAACACCAAAACTCTCTCTTCTGGAAAGGGCGATAAAAATATCCAAAGAATGGAATGCTTCTACTAATTTCTCTTGACCGACGAATCCTTTAAAGTGAACGTGATCCGCAATATTCAAATCAATGGCTTGTTGCTTGAGTAATTCTTCTTGACTTCCACTGCCATAAATGAAAAGTTGGGAATTTCCGCTGTACGACTTTCTGAAATTAGCGTATAACTCAATCAAGCGATCTATGCCATAGACTTCCTCTAATGATTTGACAGTCCCAAGCGTTAATGTTTTCGAAGTATTTGCCTCTCCAAGAACAAAGCGATCTGTGTCAACGCCAAAAGGCGTGATGATGTAGTTCCGCTTGATCCATTTAGTGGCTTCTAGTGCCATGTCTTTTGAAGTTGAGCATACGGTAGCGGGAAAGCGTACGGCACGCTTAAATAAGGTACTGTGTAGTATACTTCGACGTGGAAATTCATAAACATCCGATCCCCATAACGAGAGAACCGTGTGTTTGAAACCAATATATCTCGCTAACATCCCATACGACGATGCGTAATGCGCATGGATAACGTCTGGTTGTACGTCTAAAAACATCTTTTTGGCATCTTTTCTAGCTTTGAAATAGCTCAATTTGCCATATTTCTGATTAGAACTCACTATTGATTGATCTACGCCAAAGCAAGTGAAATGAAAGTTTTGACAGGCGTCTTGCCAGTCTGTGGTGCGAGCTGACAACGAGAATAAATGTATTTCGAAGCCTCGATCAATAAGACTTTTTACCCACCTTTCAGTATGTACTGAATTGATGTCGGCAAGAAACAAGATGCGTTTTCCCTTTTCCATTCTTCCGCTCAAAATTAATATAACTAACGGGAAGGAGCGGAGTTTATTCAAATGATCCACTTTGAAAATAAGGAGTCGTTATGCTTTTAATTGAGGAATGAAAGAGCTATTCTTGTCCAAGAATGTTGAAATTAGTTCAAAAACATAAAGTTTCTTTGATTTTAGTCCTTGTTGGAGGTTTAATCGGTGCGGTAATGTACATTAATGAGCCAACGTATGCTGCGTGGCAAATAACGTATGAGTTTGATTTAGAATCGATCGATGAATTACCTGATTTTTGTGCTACTGATACACTGTTCGTTTATGATGAGATTCTTGTTAGAAGTTATTCTTCTGCATTTGGTGACACGCTCAGAGATGAGCAAATTGCAAGGCAGGCACTGAAGACTTATTTAGAACCTGGGCTAACAAGGGAACAAGCAAGATCGTTTGTGGAGGCGTTGTTTTTTGGATTTGATGTCGATATCCTAAGAGTGAGTTTTTCCGAAAATCAAAAAAATAAACGTATCATTTTGGACATGATATTACTTGGACTCTTCTTGGGGATGGTTGTTGATTTTTTTCTCGGAATGAAGAAAAAACCAAACCCCCAAGAGTAGCGAGAGAAGGCTGATAATCTCTACATTAAGGAAGACGAAATTAGTACTGCCAATACCAAAAATAAAGATGACCAAGAGCCATCCAAAAAAACTGTAACCCGTTATCTTCTTTATTAGAAACGGAAGATAAAAAGTTATCGCAGTGAGAATAGCGAGACCAACAATTCCATATTGAAACAGGATACTTAAGTATTCAGAATCGAAATAGACACCTACTGATGCTAATGGGTCTAATATGATTCCATGACCCAGAAACTTATCAGTGTTGGGTGAGTTGAAAAATACGGAGTAGTGAGACATTCGCTCTGTCCATGAATTCGACAAAAACGCCTGACCCGAGAGTATTGACATTAAATTGGTGGAGCGGAACATGAAAAGAAGGCTAATTACGCCTAAAATTCCCGTAGGAATTAGAAACATATTCATCTTTCGTGTATTGCTTTTTAGTACCACTAATGTGATGATCCCAAGAATTATGAGGAGCATCGTTCTGGATTGCGTCAAGAATATAAAAAAGAAGGCTAACACACAGTATTTCCAGTACTTACTTGGGTTTAAGCAAAGAAAAAAGATTAAGAATAATCCGAAGATTGCCGCATTGTTGTTCGGGTTTCTCATCGTTCCAGATAGCCTGAATCCACCAAATTCATGATAATTACCAAGTAAAACTTGAATCTTTGGAGAATAGACCATATGTAGAAGTTCACCAAAGTGAAGCGGGTTGATCAACAAAATGAGGTTGATTGAACTAAGGGCTAAAAAGGTTAGACTGATAAAATTGACTACGTCTTTTTTCTTAATTTCAAAATGTCTTATTGTTACAATTGTGGCAATTATTGTAGGCCATTTTAACCATCGAATAAGTAGTCCTAGCGTAGACGTCCGAAGGCCATCATTGGCTAAAAAGTCGCTAATTAATCCCCAAGCACACATGGCTACGAACAGCGCAATAATCACGCGCCACTTCGGTTTCTGAAGAAAAACAATAATTAGATTTATGAGGGCAAATGGAAGAAGAATATCATCAAAAATAAAGGTCCTTTGAGCAGGCCAAAAAAGAGCGCCGAATATGGATACGATCACAAATAGTATGGATAGCCCTTCTAAAAGGCGTAGTGCACTTTTCATAGCTTCAATTTTTCTATGAGAGCTACTAAATTCTGTAACTGATAACCGCGAGAGTATCTATCTGCGAAACGAGCGATCGGCGTTGTGTATCCAGATGATTTGATTTTCACGATCGCCTCTGCAATTGAGTGTGAATCATTCTTTGCCCAGAAAACATTTGGATAATTCTGAAGCTCATCGTGAATAGAACCTTCTTCTAGTTTATCGTCAGAAATGATCAGTATTGCCCGTTCACAGCGCAAGTAATCAAAGATCTTTGTTGTTGATTGAAATTCGTGCCCATAGGTTTGAATAATTCCGACATCTGCGTTGCCTATCACATCAATGGCTGTTTGGTAAGCTACGAAACCAAAAGAATTGATGTATTGACTGGATTGATCGAGTTGACTATCATCCGGGCCAATGTAGCTCATTTTCGATTTACTTTCTATCAACGCAGTTTGTAAATGCTCAGGATCAAAATAGAATTTCCCGGCATATGAAAATGAAACCGCATCTCCTAACTCCACCTTTGATGGATTGCAAGTCGTATTTTCATCGTATCCATTTTGCACAATCGCGCTTGGTTTGGAATCGAATAACTCAATAATTTTTCCGCAGTAGGTATTCACTGTTACTAAAGCATCCGCAGCGTGATTGAATTTCTCCTCGAAATGTCTTTTTATTCGGGACTTCAACCATCCATTATCAAACCCTGGATTAGTAGCAAATGGATCTCGATAATCTAGGATAACCTTACAGGTGTACTTAGATTTAAACCAATTAGTGAGGCTAAAATGCATGAACGGTCCGCCCGTAATTATTACAAGGTCTGGAGATTGAATTGCATTCTTTTTTAGATAGTCCTTGATATTCGTTTTCCAAATGACTCCATCGTCGGAAATGAATTTTGTCATCAGTGAGGTTCCTGATTTTGGAACGACATGAACGTTTTCTCCAATAGCATCTTCTTGGCCAGTGATTACCGTTACATCGCAATTGAGGACATTTTTCAGATTACGGTACCAGTAACCAGCGCGCATCGCTCCAACACGTTTGTTAGGCGGGAATGCGAATGCGATCAATAGAATATTTAATTTATGCTTTTCTGACAACGTCGTTGATTTTAGCGATCAATCCTCCAAAGATAACACCCTCATTAAATTGGTCTTTAATAAATGTTGCAGCTTCTTGATTGATAAGTGATTTTCCCTCCGCTAATGTTGACGATAAAGAAATTATTTCTGCTGCCATTGCTTCTTCATTAGGACAGTGGCTGCAAAAATTAAAAGGGTTGTTATAGAGTACTTTCTTCCCGCGAGCCATTGACTCTAAGATAAAGCTTGAAAGTCCATCGTGCTCTGTATATCGAATGCAGGCGTGAACTTTTGTGTAAAGGGCATTCATATCATCTACCCAACCAAGAGCTTGAAGGTTAGCAGGCAACGGTTGGTACTTTTGTGCCGAGGTTCCAGCAATGCTGAAATCAACCTCTGGAAACTTCTGCGCCATTCGGATTAGTGTTTCTATTCCATAGAAGTTAGAACGAATTTCAGGGATGTAGGAAAGAACATGAAGTCTTTCGCATACTGCTTCTTTCAGTTCATAAGTTTTATCGAATGCAGCAAAGTTTACTACCTGCGCATGGACTCCGATCTCCTTAAGTTCTTCTTGTATCCAATGGACTTCACAAAAATGGATCGCATTATCAATGTAATGTTGCTGGTGGCTTCCATTCTTACATGCGTCTATGGCTTTGAGAACATCCGTTCCAACCCAATTCATGATTACAGGAATGTTCTTCTTAAAAGCAAGGTCAAATACTCCGCTGGAAACAATGGATCCGTTAATGGAAAATATACAGTCCGCGCGCGGAATTTGAAGTGCGGCCTTTAGCTTATCAACCTTCTTGTAATAAGTGTCTAGGTGCGTGTATTTATTCGTAGGATCGAATTTAGACAATCCTTCCTGTAGCCGTTTCGCGAATAGTGGTAGGCCAACAATGATTACTTTCATTCTTGCGTCCATTTTTCGTAAGCTTCTCTAAGTTCTGGGTTCTCAATCAAATAGGGTTCATCCATTTTACGCGTGTCGCCAATTATTTTTGCTGGGTTTCCTCCGATAATTGAGAAATCCGGGAATTCACCTCTTACGTTCGAATAAGCAGAGACAATACAGCCTTTACCGATTTTAGTAGTAGGCATAATCAAAGCATGGGGTCCTATGAAAGAATATTTACCGATATGAACACTTCCCTTATTATACGCAATTGGATCTTTTGTTGTGCGATAATTTGGACCATGTAGGCGAATTGCTACATGACTGCTATGCGTTAAAATCGAACAATAGTTTGTTATTTGACAACCTTCTTCAATCGTGATTCCATTTGTCGCTTCAACGAAATTAAATTGACCAATAAAAACATTATTTTCTAGCGTGAGCCCTTCAGTTCCAACAAAGGCAGTTGTGCTGCCAATCCGTGTATCTTTCAAAAAGACTCCTCGCTGGGTATAGCCATAGATCATTTGAGGGGCAGTGTCTTTTACTGCCTGTAACTTTCTTTTCGCCGATAAAAACTTAAAGAGTTTCATTTTGCTGGTCTTGACTGTTTAACGTATTGGAAAATTTTAAAGATAACGAAAACAAAGTAAGCTACTTGCGATAGGCTCATTGCCCAAAGAGTGACAGTGACATCAGCTTGATAGAAATAAGAGGGTAGCGTCAAACTGAGAATCATTAGTAGTGCACCTCCTGTGGCCATAAGAAAGAACTGACGTTGTTTATTGAGCACCAGGGGCAGGAACGAAATAGGAGAAGCGATAAAGTTCATCATAAACCAAGGAGCCATAATTTCAGAATATTCTCCCGCCTGTCTCCAGCGTTCACCAAAGACGAAGGCAAACATTTCATCCCCATAAAAGAAGATGAGTGTAAAGGGTACAATTGAGATCAAAGTCAAAAGTTTAACCGATTTTAGAATGAGCGGGTAGATGTCCTGTCCTTTGCTAAACATCTCGGCACAGCGTTGAAAGAATACTTGGCTAATTGCTAACCCAGCCAGCATGAGCGGAAGTCTTAATATTCTGTACGATTGATCAAAGAAGCCGAAATCAGCTTTGGTAAATATTTCAAGGATGAGAATAGCCACGAGTAAATCTCGACCGAGATCCATGATCGTATGCGGAAGATTAACCTTTGGAAATTCAATGTATTGCTTTGCGAGCACTTTATTTCTCAGTGATTTTGCCGTTATTCTGTATTTCTTCTTTGCTTTAAAGAAATCGAGAAGAAACCATGTGTTAGCTGCGATCAGGCCGATGATAGTTCCAATGATAAGTCCAATGTAGCCAGTGCCCATCCATCCGAAAAGAAGTTTGAACCCACCTCCAACGGAAGAGTTTGCAACTTTCGATAGACTGATACTTCTAAACGTTTTTGTTCGGATTGCCCAATTTGTCCCAATGCTATAATATGCGGCAAGTAAAAGGCCAGCAGGGATGAGTGCGTAGAATATTAAATCCGGAGAATTATCAGAGAGTAAGATGGGTATAATTGCCGCAATGACACTGATGAGAGTAACTTTTAACGCCGTGCTAAGCGCAAATCGATAGAGTCGAAATGCATGAACGTCAATTTTCGTCACCGGCATTGCAAATTCATAACGAGCCGTGGCGAGCGCTCCACCAACACCAATAATTCTCAGAAAGAGTCCCCATTCAGCGGCCTCCTCAGGAGTATAGAAATAGCGAAATAATGGAACTGAAAGCCCGAGATTAATCAACTGCGCGGCCAATGTCCCTGACATCAGTACAACTACGTACTTTAGAAAATCTGACTTTAAGTTGATCTTTTTTATCATTCAGCGCAAAGCTGACCAAGGTATTCGGCTATTCCTTCTTCAAAATAGTTGAGATCACTATACCCTAATTGCTTTGTTGTATTTGAAATGTCTGCTAAGGAGTCGCGTATATCACCTGGACGATCAGGACCATTGACAATGGAGCAATTATCGTTGTACTTACCTAAATCGATAAGCACTAGCTTAATTGCCGCCACAACTTCGTTCAAGGAGAAGTAGCTTCCACAGGCAACATTGAATGCATGGCCATAGGCTTCTTCATTCTCAGTAGAAAGCGCAAGAATATTGGCTTTTACGGCATTCTTTATATAGGTGAAATCACGGGTCTGTCCTCCATCGCCATGAATTGTCAACTCTTCTCCAGATATCATTTTATCAATAAACTTCGGAATTGCCGCAGCGTAAACGCCATTTGGATCTTGTTTTGATCCGAAGATATTGAAATAGCGAAGCCCAATCGTTTGCATCTCGTGCAGCTTATTGTAAACCATTGCATATTCTTCATTGAGACGTTTTGTAACCGCATACGGAGATAATAGTTCTCCTTCAACTCCGATTTTTTTAGGTGAGATTCTACTGTCACCATAAACCGATGAAGAGCTAGCGTAAACAAGACGTTTAATCCCAGATTCTTTTGCCGCATGCAGGATATTCAAATACCCTGTAGCATTAACGTTGTGCGTATTGTGCGGAAATTCGATTGATCTTGGAACAGATCCTAAAGCAGCCTGATGAGTAATTGCATCAACACCTTTCATTGCATTCATGCAAGTACTGAAATCTGTGATATCTCCCTCAATAAAGCGGAAGAGCTCATTTCCTTCAAATTCCTTCACGTTGGATCGTTTACCCGTTGACAGGTTATCGAGTACAGTCGTTTTTATGCCATTTGAAATTAGCAATCCAAGGATATTTGATCCAATAAATCCTGCACCTCCTGTTACCAGAATGTGTTTAGATTTTAGCGATTCAAGTGCTGCAGCTAGGGTCATTTTATTTTGCGTAATTAACAGCGCGTTTTTCTCTAATCAATGTGACTTTCACCTGTCCAGGGTACGTCATCTCAGTTTGAATACGCTGAGAAATAGCGAATGATAATTCGTCTGCTTCTGTATCTGTAACTTTATCGCTCTCAACCAAAACACGAAGTTCTCTTCCCGCTTGAATTGCATATGCTGTGGTTACACCATCATAGGAAAGCGCCAAACCTTCGAGATCTTTAATACGCTTGATATACGATTCAACGATCTCTCTACGCGCACCCGGCCGAGCACCAGACATTGCATCACACACCTGAACGATTGGTGATATTAATGTTGTCATTTCTACTTCATCATGGTGAGCACCAATTGCATTACAAACGTCTGGTTTCTCTCCATATTTTTCCGCAAGTTGCATTCCGAGAATAGCGTGAGGTAATTCAGGTTGTTCATCTGGAACTTTGCCAATATCATGTAACAATCCTGCGCGTTTAGCCAACTTAACGTTTAAGCCAAGTTCAGTTGCCATTAATGCACACATGTTCGCTACTTCACGTGAATGCTGTAGCAAGTTCTGTCCATAAGAAGATCTGTATTTCATTCGACCAACCATGCGTGTCAGTTCTGCATGAAGTCCGTGAATTCCTAGATCGATACACGTACGTTTTCCAGTTTCTGCAATTTCTTCTTCGAGCTGCTTCTGTGTCTTTTTAACTACTTCTTCAATTCTAGCTGGGTGAATTCTACCATCAGAAACGAGTTGGTGCAATGCCAATCGAGCAATTTCTCTTCTTACAGGATCAAAGCATGAAAGAATAATTGCCTCAGGAGTATCATCTACAATGATTTCAACGCCCGTTGCAGCCTCTAGTGCTCTAATGTTACGACCTTCTCTACCAATGATTCTACCCTTTACTTCGTCTGAATCGATATTAAAAATAGAAACCGAATTTTCAACCGCTTGCTCTGTGGCAACACGCTGAATCGTTTGAATAACAATTTTTCGTGCTTCTCTGTTCGCATTTAACTTAGCCTCCTCAATGATTTCATTGATTCCAGCCATTGCGTTTGTTCGTGCTTCATCTTTTAACGATTCCACTAAACCAGCTTTAGCATCTTCTGCAGACAGCCCACTAATTTTAGATAATTCAGCAACATTCTTTTGATGCATCTTATCTACCTCAGCATGCTTTAAATCGAGTGCTTTGATTTTCGCTTCTTGAGATAATTTATTTTTCTCTAGTTGCTTGTCTTTACGATTAACATCTTCGATTTTTTGAGTCCAAGATTTCTCTTTTCCACGCGAACGATCTTCAGAAGATTGCAACTTACGCTCACGATCTTTGATTTTTCCTTCATGCTCTTCTTTGAGCTTCATGAACTTCTCTTTCGCCTGAATCATCTTATTCTGCTTGAGGTGTTCACCCTCTTTTTCGGCATCCTTGATTATTTGTTCTTTCCTTTTCTTAAGGATTACGGATTGAATCAGAAAGGCAATAATAATTCCTGCCGCAGCTCCAACTATACCGTATACAATGTTTTCCATAGTTATCTAATAGTTTAAATATCATCAATCGTACACCAGAGGCGCAAATGAATTTGAGAAAGGAAATTAGGGCGACACTCGTTTATTTATCCAACTCTTTGATTAACTCATTGAGCTCATCTTCGATCTTTTCTAGATCTTCAGTTGGTGTAATTGCAACTCCTTTACTGTCCTTAACCGCCAGTTGTAGCGCGGTCATTGCTAGTAAATCTTGCATATCTTTTACGGCATAGCTTTCTTGAAGCAATTTAATCGCTTTATTGATGTCTTTCGCAGCTTTCTCAACCTTATTTGCCTCTTCTCCGCTAACGGATAAAGGGTAGGTTCTTCCAGCAACTACTACTTTCAATGACTGCTTCGCCATGTTTTTTATTTCTTTAACTGCCCTATACAGTATTCTATTTCCTTTACCAAATCATCAATTTGCTCATCCGAAACTCCTGTTTCGCTTGGTGCAATGACGTCATGTTTAATAGTCGTTGTTTGTACTTTTTCCAATGATACTACTTCAGCTTTAAGCTCATCAATCTGAGCGTTACAGTCACTCACAGCAACTTTTAAAGCATCTAATTCTGCCTGTAGGTTTTCATTTTTTAATCGCTCAGAAGCATATTGATCACGATGGAGAATTGCTTTCTCACTAACCTGGCCAATAAGTTGACTTATACGATCGGACATAAAACGACATTTTATACAAAAATAGTATTGATCTAGACATTGCCAAAATTTTTTGCCCGATTGTTGCTCTATTTTTATCAAACGTCTATTTTTGATAAATGATTAAGAGCATTCTGTCCTGCATATTTGTATTCGTTCTAACCACAACTGGTTGGAACCAAAAGATTCCTAAAGGCGGCTATCACTCGCCGCTGAAGATTCCGTTGATTTTATCTTCGAATTTTGGAGAGCTCCGACCCAATCATTTCCACATGGGAATCGATTTTAAAACAAATAATAAAATTGGCTATAGTTTATATGCTATCGAAGAAGGCTTTGTTTCGAGGATCAAAGTTTCGCCTTACGGATATGGAAAAGTGGTTTACATCGATCATCCAAATGGAGTCACGAGCGTTTACGCGCACTGCAGCGAATTTAAAGGGCAAGTTGATTCAATTGTTCGTAGAGTTCAATTAAAGGAGCAAAACTATGCGGTGGAAGTATTTCCTAAGCCTAATGAAATAAAATTAAAGAGGGGAGAGATATTCGCGTTGTCTGGTAATACCGGGAGTTCAACCGCTCCACACGTTCATTTTGAAATCCGGGACACGAAAACTGAAGCCGCACTCAATCCGTTGGTTTTTGGATTCGATATTGCAGATTCAAAGAAACCTGAACTCCGTGGATTGAAAATTTACGCGTTAACGAAAGACGGTTATACATTTCCGGGAAAATCTGTAGAGAGAACAGTAAAAAAAGGCACGTATGGATATTATATTGGAGCAGATAAAGTTACGGTTCCATCTAATTTTTGTAGCGCCACTGGAGGAATTGGCATTGCTATTGACGCAATTGACCGCCTGGATGGTGCTGGGAATCAGTGCGGTCTCTATGGGAGTATATTAATAGTGAGCGGAGATACGCTTTTTGGACAAAAAACCGATCGTGTGCCCTTTGAAAGTACGCGCTATGTGAATTCTCATAAAGATTTCGTTGAATATTCCGTGAATCGAAAAAAGTATCATAAGTGTTTCAAAACAACGGAAAACGACTTGCCGATCTACCAATATGAAGAGAACGGAATCATTCGATGTAATCCAGGGGACAACATGAAAATCAAATACATTGCATTCGATCCAAAAGGAAATGAGTCAATCCTAGAATTCGTATTGGCCGTTTCTGCAGGAGAGAAAAACCCTAAAGATGGTCTCGGAATTGATCTTACGTATTTACAACCTGCTTATCCATTGTTACTCGAAAACGATAATAGAAGCATCGAATTAGGAGTCGCGACAACTTATGAACCCTTAAAAATGGATGACACAAAAATGGATCATTCTATTGGCAAGGCATCAATTCCGGTTCATAAGGCGTACCGTGTAAAAATAAAGTCAGAGGCCGAAAATGATGGTAAACATTATATCGAGTTTGTAACCGCGAAGGGGAGAACAAAAACAATGGTTGCCAATTATCAAGATGGATGGTACTCCGCAGAGACTAAATATTTCGGTACTTATGAATTGAAGCGAGATGTTACACCCCCAACTATTTCTACCTTAAATTTTAATAGCTCAACAACTTTCACGTCTGCAAAGAAGATGACTTGGAAAATAGGTGATGCGCACATCGGAATTGGTGACTATGACATTTATATTGATGGCAAGTGGTATTTATTAGAATATGAATACAAAGGAAGTTACGTAACGTTTAACAGGCCTGCAGAAGTTGTGGGTAAAAAGAAGGTGTTGCTTCGCGTCCAAGATAAGTTGGGGAATGTGAAGGAATGGGAGCGAGTGATTACGTTTAAGTAACTGAATCAAAAAAAATGTGATGTCCTTTCGAGTGAAATTCTGCTTGAATAGGATCGAGACAAGATTTAGTTTCGAGAAAAACTGTATAACGCGCTTCAATCTTCTAAAACCGGCTATTCTCGATACAGTCTTTCTACGAAAGACACTCGAATTGACGAAGATTTTCTCATTTGATGAGAATCAACCCAGCAAGCCATTATTCATTGCAAATTGAATTAGTTCTGCGGTGTCTTTGACCTGTGACTTCCTATGAATGTTCTTACGATGTGTTTTAACTGTATGTTCTGAAATGAAAAGTCGTTCCGCGATCTCTTTACTTGTATATCCCTCTGACACTTGAATGATAATCTCAATTTCCCGTTCGCTTAGCTTATACTCTTTTAATGCACGAATGGGATCAATGAATTCTTGGAGATAAAAAAACGTCTTGCCAGATTTAATACGCCCAATTGTGCTAATGAGTGTTTTGCTGGTCTTATTTTTTAGGACACATCGATCCCCTAGAACTTAAAGAGTTCTTCGATTTGTAAGGGTTCGACGCGTTTTCGATTTATTTTCTTTTGGCCAGGACAATGGCGGGCATGATTTGATATTTATGCGGTATAAAAGCAAGCACTTTTCTATGGTCTAGTTTCTTTAATCGGTAATAACTATTTTGGCAGTCGTTACTATTTTTTTGTCCTGTATCACTCGAACAATGTACATTCCACTTAATAGATCTTCACGCGCAAATGTGAATGTTAATCCAGAAATATTTTCTAGTTGTTTTACTACCCGACCATACGAGTTGTATACAATCAATCGGGCATCTTTAATGTTTTCATTCAAGCGAAAGGTTGTCGCTACTGAAAATGGATTTGGATAGATTTTCAAATTATTTTCATTAAACGCTACTGCTTCTATATTTGAATAGCTAGTTTTTCCGTCATAATCAGTTTGTTTTAAACGATAATACGAGACACTCGGTAAAGGATCGGTGTCAATGGTTGAATAACTTAATGTTTCTGTACTATTCCCTGCCCCTTCGATTTTACTGAGTGACGTGAAATTAACTGCATCCCGAGATCGTTCAACAGTAAAGTAGTCATTGTTAAGTTCGGAAGCAGTAATCCAATTAAGCTCAATATGTGTCTCTTTGACAGAAGCTGTCAAAGTAAACAACTCAATAGGCAACGCTGGATCTGAAAAGCAAAGTGGATCATTGTATATTACACCTGTACTAAATCCAACGGCTCCAGCTGTAGAAAGCATTCGTCCCTCAATAAACCCACCTACCCCCATGTTACAAGCTCCATTATGGGCAATAACAGTACCTTTAATAAAGCTAAAAGCCCCCATCGAAGTGGCTCCTGTAGAAACTCCAGCTCCGGAAAGCCAAAAAACATTGCAACGACGTGTTCCATTTGTTAAAATTACTTTTGATTGTGCTGCTACTGAAAAAGCTCCAGCAAACTTAAATACAAATACAGCATCCGGATTCGATTGGCCGTCTAAAGTTATTGTTCCTGATAAAGATCCTGCAGCTCCGATATAATAGACTCCGGCAGTTATTGTTTCACCAATTCCAAAAGCTGCCGCATGTCCTGTTATTGTGTTTGGTAAAAGCATAAGTTGAGTATAGGCGTTATCTAGATCTATGGCTGCTTGTGCTGTGGTTGCATCTGGAGTATGCACAGAGCCAACAACAGTTGAAGATCCGAAACCACTTATTGAACCACCATTGGTGCCAATGCTCCCAATAACTCCAGATGAGCCCGTATTTGTGACAGCACCCGCGCTAGAGAAAAGAGAGAAAATTTCAACTGTTCCGAGTATATTAACCTCAGGAGCAGGATTGCATTCACTCAAGCAAGATATTTGAACAGTACTAGGAGTCTGAGGTTGAATTGCAACACAGCCAGCTCCAACAGTGATGGCTCCTTGCGTGGTAAGTAATCTTCCTTCGATATCGCAGTTCACTCCAAGAGAAACTGCTCCTGCATGTGAAAATAAAGTTCCTTTTAAAACACTTCCCGCTGCGACAGAAATTGCGCCCTCTGCAATCCAATAAACATTACTTGCTTGAGCTCCGCCAGTCAAAGTAATTGTTGAAGCCGCTCCTACTGTTAAAGCTCCTAGAAATTTCACTATAAATACAGCATCAGTATTTCCTCCGCCATCAAGTGTAAGTGCTCCTCCGATGGAACCAGCTCCTGGGATGGAGTAAATTCCGGGGGGAAGTGTTTCTCCCCCAAAAGAAGCAGCATGTGTGTTGGCATGGGTCACGAAAATATCGTTGAGATGAATATATACTCTCAGGATATCTATTTTCGCTTGAGCTGTAACAACGTCGCTGTTGTAAACTGTACCAGTAAAAGCAGCTCCTCCAAAACCAGAAATTATTCCATTGTCTGTACCCACATCGCCTGTAAACGTTCCTGAATTTGTAATGGCTCCCGACCCAGTATATGCTTCAAAGGAAGAAAGAACGCCTAATTGAAGTGTTTGACTAAAACTGAGCGCTGGTATAAAGAAAAATAAAGCACAGAATACAGGGTTTGTTATGAGAAGTTTCATAATTGAATATTTTTTGGCCATTAATTTCTATTTTATTAGGCCAATTATTAATCCATTAACTCCAACCTTCTGTTAGTCAATATCTTGCGTTTTATTTATAGGGGTACTATTCCCTATATGAGACAGTTACTCTATTTTGGGACAGCTTGCGTTAGAAAGTGATCCCCACCAGATTATCACTAATAATATTTATTTGTATTCCAAAAATTTCAAGTTTTGAACTTAGTTTGTCCGTTTGTATCTTGTAACAACATATTTAAATTCTGAATATTCTTAGAAGCTAATCTCGTTTTATTGCGTCTTGTGCATCCTGGTTCCAAACTGCCATCGACAAAAAGGTTATGGCGATAATCCTTGTAGACATTTTCATGATACGTAGTTTTTTAATTAGCTCACAAACATCGCCGAATCCCATCCATTGATCAACTGTGTATTGAACAGGTAATCCTAGTCATTCAAGGATGATCTTTCAACCTAACACACTGAATTCATCATTCTTAGTTACTTAATCTGAATTACTCAATCGTCATTATTAGTTATTCAGAAAGAAACTCCGTAATTTTGCACTGCTAATTAAGAAATTACATAATTAACAATATGAGTACAACGGAAAAATTGCAGTACAAAGTGAAAGATATTTCACTTGCTGATTGGGGAAGAAAAGAGATCAACATCGCCGAAGCAGAAATGCCAGGATTGATGTCTCTTCGTAAAGAATTTGCAGGAAAGAAGCCATTAGCTGGTGCTAGAATTGCAGGATGTCTTCACATGACGATTCAAACTGCAGTATTAATCGAAACATTGGTAGATCTTGGAGCTGACGTTACATGGTCTTCATGTAATATCTTCTCAACGCAAGATCACGCAGCAGCAGCAATTGCAGCAGCTGGAATTCCTGTTTATGCATGGAAAGGATTGACCGAAGAAGAATTTGAATGGTGTATCGAACAAACATTGTTTGCATTTAAAGATGGTCAACCATTGAACATGATCTTGGATGATGGAGGTGACCTTACTAATATGGTCTTCGATCAATTCCCAGAATTGACAAAAGATATTAAAGGGCTTTCTGAAGAAACGACAACCGGAGTTCACAGATTGGTGGAAAGATATAACAACGGAACTTTAGTAATGCCTGCAATCAACGTTAACGATTCAGTGACTAAATCTAAGTTCGATAATAAATACGGATGTAAAGAATCATTGGTTGATGCTATCCGTCGCGCTACTGATACAATGATGGCTGGTAAAGTTGCTGTCGTTTGTGGATATGGTGATGTTGGAAAAGGTTCAGCAGCTTCTTTGTCAGGAGCAGGAGCAAGAGTTATCGTAACGGAAATTGATCCAATTTGTGCGCTTCAAGCTGCAATGGACGGTTTCGAAGTTCGTCAACTTGAAAATGTTGTTGGAGCGGTTGATATCGTTGTTACAACTACAGGTAATAAGGACATTATTCAAGGGCGTCACTTTGAAGCAATGAGAGATAAAACAATCGTTTGTAATATCGGTCACTTCGATAATGAAATCGATATGGCATGGTTGAATGGTAACCATGGTGCAACAAAAGATGAAATCAAGCCACAAGTTGATATGTATACAATCGATGGTAAGGACATTATCGTTCTTGCAGAAGGTCGTTTGGTAAACTTAGGTTGTGCAACTGGTCACCCATCATTTGTAATGTCTAATTCATTTACAAATCAAACATTAGCTCAATTGGAGTTATGGAACAATACTGCTGCTTACAAAAACGAAGTTTATACGTTGCCTAAGCATTTGGATGAGAAAGTTGCGAAGTTACACCTTGCGAAAGTTGGAGCTGAATTAACGGTACTTAGACCAGATCAAGCCGCATATATCGGAGTTGAGGTTGAAGGTCCATTCAAACCACACGCTTACAGATATTAGACATCGATAACTATCGAGATAAATTTTATATCGAAAGGGCGTTCTTTAAGTAGAGCGCCCTTTTTTCTTTTGGGCGTTCTACCGGGCTATCCACTGTATCTTTTCAAATGTACACTGAGGCTCTCGTTTCGTACACTGATGCTCTCGAAGAGTACATCATAAAAGGATGCCGTTTCTATCCCTAACGCAATTGAGTTTTACACTAATTGGTACGCTGGAGCTCTCGAAGTCCACCAACCCTTCAGATCGAGTGTCTTCTAACGAGTTTACGAGCTTGAAGACGTATCGAGAACAGAAGAGTGATGCTCAACATCAACTGCCATTCGTCGAATCCTTAACAAGGTATTCATAGGCTCTTTGAATCTCCTTGAACTTCTCTTCTGCCATTTTCTGCTGACCTTCTGAAGCATTTGCAAACATGTCTGGATGCTGTTGCTTCGCGAGGGCTCTATAGGCCTTCTTTATTATTTGAACATCATCAGATTCTTTCACGCCTAGAATACTGCAATAGACCAACCTGTCAGCACGTGGACCACTGCTTTTACGCGCTCGCTTCTGTGATCTATCAGTAGTTGACTGCTGGTGAGCCTTATAGGATATATGTACGGCTATGATTCTTCGTAACGTTTCAAGCGGAAGGTTTAATTCAAGCGTAATCTGTTTCAAAAGCTGATGTTCTTTCTCGCTAAGGCCACCCCTTATTAAAGCTAGCCCCGTTATGAAATAGATTACTTGAGCGCGTTCTTCATCCCTCTCTATATGCTTATTGAACCAATCACAAACAGTAGATGTGATGATTGGAAACTTCATCGAAAACACCAATGAATCAGAAAAGTTATAGTTGGCTAGTTTGAAATAGCGATTAAAATAATCATTTATATAAGTCACCCTAATGAGCGTTCTTGATTGATCAAAATGAACCAGTCGCGCACCTAATGCCAAATAAGCTTCTAGTACATTGTCTGGTTTGTATTTCAAACGGATTGGAAAATCTCCCTTCTGCCATGATTTTCGATGTCGCGTATAATAAATGAAGATACTCAAACCTACCGAGATTGGCCCGAAGGTAAGTAGAACCACAACATAAGTCGGGAGTTCAGCAGCCGCGTCTAAAGAAGATACAAGAGGGTATAGAATGAGCATCAAGGCAAGATAGAAATTTAATGGGATTTAGAATAAATGTGATTAAATAATTCTTGGTGGAAGTGAGTAGCTGTAATCGTTACAGCCCTGTTGATAATCATTCCGAACACCTCGTCTGGAAAGGTCATTATTGAGGTGTAGAGTTCAATCAATAGCGGCTATTTTCACCTCAAATTCTCCCCTAGATTAAAATGCTAATGCAAGTTTTAGTGAAAAAATCCCCTGACTGAAAAGTCAACGGAAAAAGCTAAAATTTGTATTTATGAGAAACAGACATTTAACTTTTATCCAACGATATAGCATCGAGATGATGTTAAAAGCCAATGTCAAGAAAAAGATATTTGGTCTTCTTTAATGAGCCCAGAATCTACTTTCCATCGTGAACTCAAACGTAACAATAAGAAGAATAACTATAACGCTGAATATGCGCAAATGCTGGCAAATGAACGTAAACGGGATCAGCATATGAAAACAAGATTAACTGACTCGATGGTTCGATTGATCGTTTCTAAACTAGTCTTGTTTTGGTCGCCCGAACAAATCATGGGTTGGGGCAAAGTGCACTCAATACAGATGGTTTCTCATACCAAAATCTATGGTTAGTTAAAAGAAGAAAAAGTTAATGGAGGCAAACTATTCAGCTATTTACGATATCAAAAAAGATATAAAAGAAGTATGGAAGTTCAAATTCAAGAGCACAAATTCCTAATAGAGTCCCATAGAACAGCGTCCTGGCCAAGTTGAACAGACATCAAGAATAGGAGATTTTGAAATCGATTTAATTATCGGTAAAGGACACAAAGGAGCTCAATTAACAATCGTAGATCGAATGACCAGTTATACAATCATACAGACCTTAACTTCCAAAAGAGCACCGGAAGTTCAAAACGCTATCATTTCAGCATTAAGACCATATAAATCAATTATAAAGACGATAACCAACGATAATGGAAAAGAGTTTTCGGGGCACAAAATCACAGCCAAAGAGCTCAATGCAGATGTGTTTTTTCTAACCCATATGCTTCTTATGAAAGAGGTTTAAATGAATACATCAACAAATTAATCCGACAGTTTGATCCTGAAAAATGGAATTGAACAATATAAAACAGAGTCAAAACTGGAAATAATGGATTTGTTAAACAAAAGACCTCGGAAAAAACTCGAATTCCAAACTCCAGAAAAAGTATTTTTGACTTAGAAAATAAAAAACCTGCATTAGCTAGTTGAATCTACGGATGACAATCAGGTGCGCTAATTAGATAAGTTTTTATGTTTCTTGAACGAAACTGTTCTGGCGAATGCACGTATAGGTAAAGCATGCGGAAAAAAATCCATGAAGTAATCTTTGGAACAACGACGAAAGCAGGAAGAAATTTCGACTTGTTGTTGCTCGTATTGATTGTGATTTCCGTCTTGATGGTCATGATCGAGAGTGTTCCAGAATGGGGAAAGCAATATGCTGATGTCTATTTTTATGCAGAGTGGGCCTTCACGATTATCTTCTCAATAGAGTACATACTTCGTATCGCAGTTGCTCCCAAACCCTTTAAGTACATTTTCAGTGTCTGGGGAATAATTGACTTACTATCAATTCTCCCAACTTTCTTAACTCCATTCTTATCCGGATACGATTCGTTCAGAGCTATACGAGCCCTCCGCTTATTGAGGATTTTTAGAATTCTTAAATTAAATCGATTTACATCAGAATCTCAGGCATTATTTCATTCCCTGAAGGCCTCGTATTACAAAATCATGGTTTTCTTCTTTTTCGTCCTCATGATGATGGTTTTGACGGGTACAATTATGTACGTTATTGAGCATCAACAAAATGGTTTTGATAGCATTCCTGCAAGTATTTATTGGGCGATTGTTACAACTACTACTGTAGGGTATGGGGATATAGTTCCTGCAACGGATTTAGGAAAGATGTTGGCTTCGCTTATGATGATAACGGGCTATGTGATTATCGCGGTTCCTACGGGATTAATCACCGTGGAAATGTCTAAGTTTAGATCAATGAAAGGAGATCACGATAATCATTGTGCCACCTGTGGGAATGATAACCCGTTTGGTTCGATCTACTGTAATCAATGCGGTGAAGAAGTGCTGAATGGATAAATCTTAGAAGTGGGCATGATTATCTAGTGCACTAATTCATCTGAAATCGGTACATTATCGTTCACAATAATCTTAAATGAAGGCACTTCTTGTCTCTATAACTGTCTTACTATCCTGTCAGCTTTCCGCTCACAAAAGCGATGGTCGTTGGTTTAGATATCCAAATCGTTCTCAAGCGTGTGAAGCCTGAACTTGGCATCGGATCAACCAAATTGCATTTGAAATATTGATACTCCTTCGTGTTAGGCCAAAAGAGCCTGAATGGTCTATTGCGTCATTCAATTACCTTGAGCTATTGTATTAGTTTTTTTTATTAAACGAATCTCCTTCAGGTGCGTAACTTAAGCAAATAGAAGTCATTATCTGCCTACTAATCATAGATATTGCAATTAAAATCAATATATTGGGTATAGCTATTACTGCGTATATACCATTAATGCTATAAGGTTTATTGAAGTTTTCCTCAATGCGTTTAACCATTAACAGATAACATTATGATGACGAGAATAACAAGCAACATTTGCCTTGTAGTTTTTTCTACTATAATTAGCCTTACGGCTTGGTCCCAGTGTCCAACTGTGGATTGCCCTGTGGATACGATAATTTCAACTGATTCGCTGAATTGCGGAGCTGTATTTACGTATACGGCTCCAATAGGATTGGATACTTGTAGCATAACTTCCCAGGGTTTTACTTACACCGGAACGATTGACAATTGGACGGTTCCCGCAGGAGTTACATCTGTTACAATTGAAGCAAAGGGAGCTCAAGGAAGTAATAATACGATATCTGGTGTTGTGGCTGGTCTCGGAGCTGTCATGATTGGGGATTTTATTGTGACTCCAGGTCAGGTTTTATCGATTCTCGTAGGTCAACAATATGCAGTTACGGATGGTAATGGCGGCGGCGGCGGAACATTTGTTGTTGACGCAGTTAATAACCCGCTTATTATTGCCGGTGGCGGTGGTGGATCATCAGAGAGTGTTGATTCTCCTGATAAACACGGACAAATTGGAACTTCTGGTGGTTTAGGCGCTGGTGGAGGTGGACTAGGTGGAATTGCTGGGAATGGAGGAGCTGTTGGAGCTACTTTTGCTTCAGGTGCTGGTGGAGGTTTACTTACCGATGGTGCTGACGGATGGGCAGCTAATTCTGGAGGAGATGCATTCGTTAATGGAGGAGCAGGAGCAAACATTGGATTTGGAGTAGGTGGCTTTGGGGGAGGTGGAAATGGTTCAGGTTACGTAGTCGGCGGTGCTGGCGGTGGTTATTCTGGCGGTGGTTGCGGTTCTAATAGTCTCGGTGGCGGTCCCGGCGGTGGCGGCGGTTCAATAAACCTTGGTACTAATCCAAACAATACTGCAGGGTTAAATACAGGGCATGGTTCTTTAGTAATTACTTGGGCAGCATCGACAACAACTACTTTTGAATCGGGAATTGGTAGCGGAGGCTCCTTTCCCGTTGGAATAACAACCGAATCTTTCTCTGTCGTCAATGCGCTTGGCGATTCAGCATTTTGCTCATTTACTGTTACCGTAGTGGATTCAATTTCACCAATAATAACTGTTCCTGTAAATTATGCAAGTTGCGATCCTGTTGTTAATGGAATATCAGCATCTGGCTCAGACAATTGTCCCGGTATAACAATCGCGTACACTTTAACTGGAGCAACTACTGGATCTGGATCAAATGATGCAAGTGGGATAACATTTAGCGTTGGAACAACGACAGTTTGGTACATTTTAACGGATGCATCGGGAAATCAAGATAGCAGTTCATTTGATGTTGTGATTAACCCATTACCTGTAGTTTCTTTATCACCGTTTACCATAGATACATTGTGCATTGATTACGATCCAATTCCCTTACCAATGGGATCACCAACGCCTGGTATGTATTCAGGAACTGGAGTTAGTGGAAATAGTTTTGATCCTGCATTAGCCGGAAATGGTAGCTACTGGATTTTATACACATTTACTGATTCGTTGGGTTGTACTAGTTCAGATTCATCACAAATTACTGTAGATGGCTGTCTAGGAATTGATGGAAGCACTGATCTGATTGGATTGATGATTTATCCGAACCCTGGAGTGGGTATTTATACCATCGAGTTTGATAACGGATCAATGGATCAATTTGAGATTGAAATGACGGATGTTAATGGGAAGATTGTCTATCTGAAAACGTCTAGTGAAATACTGGTAAATCAGAAAATTGATATTCGTGAGGAGGCGCAGGGAATTTATTTCTTGGAAATTAGATCTGAATCCCATTCGAGTATGCATAAAATTATTAAGAACTGATCACGGAAAATCTATAAAAAAGGCGGGAGGAATCTCGTCTTTTTTATCCTTGAATCATTGATCGATCGATAAAATACCAAATAGCATCTGGCTCTCCATCTTCGTAGGGCGCCGTTTTATCGAATGCCATTCCTGCTTTTTCCATGATCCGCGTTGATGCCTTATTTTCAGGCATTGCAAGCGCTATAATTCTATCTAGATTCAAGTCTTCGAAACCGTATCGAATCAACTCAATTGAAGCTTCAGTTCCATAGCCTTTACCCCAAAATTCGGGGAGAAATCGATAGCCCAAGTCGACTTGATCGAATTCAGGTAGGTATTTTAATCCCGCCCAACCAATAAACGTATTAGTTTCCTTGATAATAACGGCAAGCCTGCCAAAGCCTACCACTCGATAATCTTTTAAGATGCTGCCTTTGATTTTTTCTTCCAGCTCTTCAATGCTCTTGGAAACTACTTCGCCTGTGTACTCATTCGATTCAGGAGTAGATTCCATTTTGAATAATAGCGGAATGTCGTCTAACGTTACTTTTCTCAGAATTAAGCGATCGGTTTCGAGTAATATCTCATTCATAGTTGATAAAAATAGAAAAACCCTCTAAACTGATTGCTCAGTCTAAAGGGTTTATTTATAGTGTCGTTCTACTTATCCGAAACAAGTCGGGAAAGCAGAAACGGAAAAAGGACTAACTAAAAGCTAGCCCTTTATACTCATCTTAATTGCCCTTTTGTAATAAGCAATCAATCTTATTCATTTTCTCCATTCTGTGTCAGATCGAGTGATGCTGAGGAAGGAAGAATAGTATTACATCATTCCTGGCATTCCCCCAGGCATACCTCCACCCATTGCTGCTGCCGCTGAGGCTTCATCAATAGGCTCGTCTGCAATCACACATTCCGTAGTCAATAACATCGACGCAATTGATGCTGCATTTTCTATCGCAATTCGAGTGACTTTGGTTGGATCAATGACACCAGCCTTATATAATTCCTCAAACGTATCCGTACGGGCATTGTAACCGAAGTCACCCTTACCTTCTTTTACTTTCTGAACGATCACAGCTCCTTCACCACCAGCGTTGGCAATAATTTGTCGTAATGGTTCTTCAATTGCACGTTTCACGATTGCTATTCCAGTTATTTGGTCGTCGTTCTCTGCTGTAAGCTCATCAAGAGCCTCCAAAGAACGAATGAGGGCAACACCTCCACCAGGTACAATTCCTTCTTGAACTGCCGCACGCGTCGCCGCTAGAGCATCATCAACACGATCTTTTTTCTCTTTCATTTCAACTTCTGTTGGTGCTCCAACATAAAGAACAGCAACTCCACCAGATAATTTAGCTAGGCGTTCTTGCATTTTTTCTTTGTCGTAGTCAGAAGTTGAAGCTTCAATTTGAGCTTTTATTTGACCAATACGTGCTTGAATATCTTCAGATTTTCCAGCGCCGTTAATGATGGTCGTATTGTCTTTATCGATTTCTACTTTTTCTGCAGTACCCAACATATCTATGGTTACTGTTTCAAGTGTCAATCCGCGTTCTTCTGAAATCAACTGTCCTCCAGTAAGAATTGCTAAATCTTCCAACATTGCTTTTCTACGGTCACCAAAACCGGGAGCCTTCACAGCTGCAATTTTCAATGATCCTCGAATGCGGTTAACAACCAAAGTGGCCAAAGCTTCTCCATCGATATCTTCTGCTATCACCAATAATGGTTTTCCCGATTGAGCTACTGGCTCAAGAATTGGAAGAAGCTCCTTCATGTTCGAGATCTTCTTATCGTAGATCAAGATCATTGGGCTCTCTTGTTCCGTAATCATCTTTTCCGTGTTAGTCACAAAGTATGGAGACAAGTATCCACGATCGAATTGCATTCCATCAACCGTCTTAACATCCGTTTCTGTACCCTTTGCTTCTTCAACCGTAATAACACCGTCGTTACCAACTGTCTTCATCGCCTCGGCTATCAGTGCACCAATCATTTCATCGTTGTTGGCTGAAATAGACGCAATTTGCTTGATTTCATCATTATCAGATCCAACCTCACGTGAGATCTTTGCTAAGTATTTCACAATAGCAGCAACTGCTTTATCGATGCCTCTTTTCAAATCCATTGGGTTCGCTCCAGCAGCAACATTTTTCATTCCTGCATTTACAATTGCTTGTGCAAGAACAGTAGCTGTTGTAGTTCCATCTCCTGCAATGTCTGCTGTCTTAGAAGCTACTTCTTTTACCATTGAAGCTCCAAGGTTTTCGATTGGATCTTTGAGTTCTATTTCCTTTGCTACAGTAACACCATCTTTTGTAACTATTGGTGCACCAAACTTTCTTCCAATTACCACGTTTCGACCTTTTGGCCCAAGGGTAACTTTTACTGCATTTGCTAACGCGTCGACACCCTTTTTTAGGCGGTCTCTTGCATCAATATCAAAAAATATATCTTTTGCCATCTTGTATTATCTTATTCAATTAATAAATTATAGGATTCCGTAAACATCTGATTCGCGCATAATCAATAGCTTCTCGCCTTCAATAATGATTTCCGTTCCAGAGTATTGTCCGAAAAGTACTTGATCACCTACTTTAAGGGTCATTGGTTCATCGACTTTACCACTTCCAGCGGCAAGTACTTTTCCTTGTAACGGCTTTTCTTTCGCTGAATCTGGTATGATGATTCCACTTGCTGTTTTTGTTTCAATCGGAGCTGGCTCGATTAAGACTCTGTCTGCTAATGGTTTAAATTGAGTTGACATATATCTATCAGTTTATTGTTGATTTCTATTTTCTTATCGTCACAAAATGTGCCATTCATTAAAGTCGGACAAAGTAGCACGTAAAGGACAAAAAAAATGTCAGTATGCTGACATACTGACATTTTGAATATGATTCAAAGTCTATTTTGCAATCTACACTACAAACTAAGCAGTTGGAGTATCTGCAGGCTCTTCTGTTGGATCATCCGCAGGTGGCGTTTCCAATGGTGAGGACATTCTAATCGTTAATACAACACTCAAAACAGCAATAACAATTGCTAATCCCCATGTTGTTTTATCGATAAACTCATTTGTTTTTTGAACTCCTCCTAACTGTTGTGCAGCGCCGAAGTCAGAACTCAAACCTCCACCTTTTGGATTTTGAACAAAAACAACGAACACAAGTAAAGCACTTGCAAGAATAATGATGATTGTAAGTAACGTTTCCATCTAATCTGTATTTAATTTTTCTTGTAATTCTATAATCAGGGTTGCAAAGAAACTCTTTTTTTCTGGATTTATCAAGCACAATTCTTCATAAGCTGTAATTGCTCTTGGGTAATTGCCTTGACTGATGTAAATTTTAGCCAGTGTTTCACTTACCGGAAGGCCCTCCTCACGTAGACTCTTCTTAGCTTTTCGAGGTGCAGAAAAGAATTCTTGACGGGGTTTTTCATCTTCTCCAAAGAGTGAACTTGATGGGTCAAAATCACTGAAATTATTAACCAGAAGGGGGGCTACCGAAGTCTCTACGGGGGCCTCATAGTTAACATTGGCATAAAGCCAATCACTGAATTCTAGTTCTTCTGAATCAGACGTATCGGATGGGTTATTTACAGGAGTAGCCGAGCGATTTTCAAGTGCCGATTCCTCTGTAGGACTTAATGCTTCAAGGTTGTAATTTGCAGCATAGGCATGATGAAGAATAGATGCTTCGAGCTTATCTTCCGTGGCTAAATCCTCTTTTAATTTTTCTTCGTCAATGAGAGAATATTCAGTTTTTTGGACGTTTTCCGATGGCTCAGGAACGTCTATTTTTAAAGGCTCTTCCTCGATTTTGATTTCGAGATCTGCTTCCGTAACGAGTTCAGCAACAATTGGTTCTTCTGGTGCTTCAATTACTTCATCTTCATCGATAACGATCAGGTCCTCATCAGCGAGTATCGGTGCTTTCTCAACAACAGCGACTTCATCGTCTACCCGTTCTTTTTCCGTTTCTTGATGAGCTACGTCTGCAGATGTGGTATCCGGAATTATTTCTTCGTTTATTTCTTTATTTTCTGATTCAATTAGATGAAACAATTGAACCCGATCTGAAATTCGATAGGAGTGCTTTTGCAATTCTTCTTCAAAGTGAATAGCGCCATTGTCCTTTAAGGATCTTAAATACAGTACAGAGTAGAGCTGCGTGTACGGGTATTTGTCGGCCAGAATTTTAAGATCGATATGATCAGTAGAACCTAGTTGCTCTGGATGTGCTATTCTCTTTGCTATGTCTTGAAGGTTCAACATTACCAGTTCGAAAATAGCTGATTTATTACATCTTGAACAATTTGAGCGTTTACATCCTCAAGTAGGGTTGATTCTACAACTCCAAGATCCGTATTAGAATCGTAATCGATAAAACGAGAGCTTCGCACAATCATCTCTTCTTCCTCGGGTACTTTGATAAAGATCTTAAGCGTCACCGAAACCGTTAATCTATTCTGATAAGCTTGATCTCCTTCTAATATTGCAACCGGTGTGATCGTGTAACTGTTAATTGAGCCTTCAATTTCAAGTTGTGCACTGTCCGCTATTGGAGATAAGTTTAAGCTCGTATTATTTTGAATTCCATCTTTTATTGCTTCAGAGAGAGCCGCAGAATAACTCAGAGGTGTATTGGACGATTTATTTTCAAGTGTTTTGACATTAAATGATTTCCATTCCTCAGGAAAATTGACATCCTTGAATCCAACTCTGCTTGGCCAACAGCTGCTGAGAATAAATAATGATATGGCAAATAGTATGAATCGCACTAATCGGTAAGGTTATATTCTTTTATTTTTCTGTAAAGGGTACGTTCACTAATTCCTAGTTCAGCAGCCGCATATTTTCGTTTTCCTTTATGCTTCGAGAGCGCTTTTGTAATAAGCTCCTTTTCACGATCTTCTAGCGAAAGAGATTCCTCTACCTCTTCATGCGTCTCGAATGAATCTTCGGATGGTGATGGGTAATCGAAAGATTCTTCTTTAACCGGCGGAAGGAGATGGTTTGATTTAACCGGAGTATTAACATCGTCATAAAGTCGATTGATAGCACTTGATTGATCACCACTTAGTGAGATGTTTTCATCGCTAGTAGCAAGATCAAGAACAAGTTTTTTTAGTTCCGTTAAGTCTTTTTTCATGTCGAAGAGAAACTTATACATCAGTTCACGCTCATTAATACTCTCCTTAGAATCCCTATTGATCACCGCTGGGCTTCTTTCATGAGCCGCAGGTAAGTAAGGTGCTAATGTTACCGCATCTATATCTCTAGAGGTTTCTATAACGGAAATTTGTTCCACAATATTCTTTAATTGACGAATATTTCCTGGCCAGCCATACTTAGAGATCAATTCAACAGCTTCTGATGTCAACTTAATTCCAGGCATACGATATTTATCCCCAAAATCACTTGCGAATTTTCTGAAAAGTAAATGGATGTCGTCTTGACGTT
Organism: Flavobacteriaceae bacterium; assembly: GCA_047624355.1. Taxonomy (GTDB): domain Bacteria; phylum Bacteroidota; class Bacteroidia; order Flavobacteriales_D; family Crocinitomicaceae; genus UBA4466. The sequence continues at coordinate 61,500 of JBLHPQ010000006.1, forward strand.
TTCTAAGAGGAGGAAGAGAAACGGGAACAGTGTTTAGGCGATAATAAAGATCCTCCCGAAACTTACCGGAAGCAATTGCTTGATGCATATTCTCATTTGTTGCAGCAACAACGCGTACATTCGTTTTAATCGGTTTTGAGGCACCTACTCTTATAAATTCTCCTGTCTCGATGACACGCAAAAGGCGGACTTGAGTTTGCATTGGTAATTCAGCAACTTCATCCAAAAAAATGGTCCCGCCATCTGCTACTTCGAAATAGCCCTTTCTACTACCGCTCGCTCCTGTAAATGATCCTTTCTCATGACCAAACAACTCAGAATCGATTGTTCCTTCAGGAATTGCACCACAGTTTACGGCGATATATTCTGCGTGTTTACGTGAACTCAATTGATGAATGACCTGCGGAATGATTTCCTTACCAGTTCCACTCTCTCCAGTGACAAGCACAGAAATATCGGTTGGAGCGACTTGAATTGCAACTTCCAAAGCGCGATCGAGTAGGGGGGTATTCCCGATTATTCCAAAGCGCTGCTTTACTTGTTGAATATCCATAATGGCTTAATTTGCTGATGGAAGAATTTCTACAACCTCACCTAATAGAGTTGCCGCAGTACAATCATCTATTCTGACCATAACATAAGATCCTTTTTCAAATTCTCCTCTAGGGAAAACTGCCTTCGTATTGTGGTCGGTTCGACCGGACATAAATTCTTCGGGTTTTCTTTTAGAGGGTCCTTCTATTAAAACTTTCAGCGTTCGGCCAATAATTTTCTTGTTAGCTTCTAACGAGTGAATTTGTTGTAAATCAATAATTTCTGTTAACCGAGCGCTTTTAACTTTTTCTGGAACGTTGTCTTCATAGCGACGCTCTGCTAGAGTCTTAGGGCGTTCGGAATATTTATACATGTAGGAGAAATTCCATTTGACTTCCTTCATGATCGACATCGTATCGGCATGCTCTTCCTCTGTTTCATCGCAAAATCCAGAGATGATATCTGTTGAGATTGCGCAGTCTGGAATGATGCGATGTATCGCTTCTATACGTTCCAAATACCATTCTCGAGAATAACCTCGGTTCATTCGTGCAAGCATTGAAGTACTCCCAGATTGAATAGGCAAATGAATATAATTACAAACGTTCTCATGTTTAGCGATAGTCTCTAAAACTTCATCTGACATATCCTTTGGGTGCGATGTTGAAAAGCGCACACGTAAATCGGGTGAAACACCTGCCACTGCATCTAAGAGTTGCGCAAAGTTCGTTGTCGGTTGATCAGGATCCTTAATCGCTCCCTTTGAAGTCATGTTCCAGCGGTAAGAATCAACATTTTGTCCAAGTAATGTTACTTCTCTATAGCCAGTGTTAAATAGATCGGCGCATTCTTTTATAATAGTTTCTGGATCTCTAGATCGCTCACGGCCGCGTGTAAAAGGTACCACGCAAAATGAGCACATGTTATCACAGCCTCGTGTAATAGAAACAAAGCTTGTGACTCCGCTTTGATCAAGTTTTACCGGAGAGATGTCTGCATATGTTTCCTCCCTAGACAAAAGAACGTTTACCGCCTTTTGACCAGTTCCAACTTCATCTAATAAATTAGGCAGGTCTCTATATGAATCAGGTCCAGCTACTAAATCAACAAGTTTCTCTTCATCGAGCAGTTGCTTTTTTAAACGCTCTGCCATACAACCGAGTACTCCCACAACCAATGATGGTTCATGGATCTTTCGATTCTTGAAATTAGTTAACCTTCTCCTAACCCGCTGTTCTGCGTTTTCGCGAATTGAACAGGTATTTATAAGAATAACGTTCGCTTCTTTTTCGTCACGCGTTGTTGTGTAACCATCTTTAGCCAGTATTGAGGCAACTACTTCACTGTCGGCGAAGTTCATCGCACAGCCGTAACTTTCAACAAAAAGCTTCTTACCATTCTTTGTTGGTCCAGGTGAAACCATCGTTGCTTCTCCTTGTCTATCTTCGTCTATCACTTTATCGTTCTCCACAGTATTCTATATTATCGCTTATCAATCGAGTGCGAAATTAACTAAAAAGCAAAGGGTGTCAAAATGGCAGTGTGATTTTATAGAATATTAACGCGAACTTTTCCCGAAAATGTGCGTATATCGACTATTGAATGGCTAGCATTTTAATGCTTGGGTTGCCTTTAATTAAAGGCTAAACATTAACATCTCAAAATAGTATTTATCATTTTGTTAGGTCATTTAATTGCTTTTAAAAATTAATTCCTCTTATTTTGCAGCCGATTGCTGAAACGGGAGGTTTAATTCCTAGAAGAGCAAAACACGTTGAAATAGAGAGTACCATGGCTAAAAACTTAGTAATTGTCGAGTCCCCTGCGAAAGCAAAAACGATTGAAGGATATTTAGGAAAAGACTTCGTTGTAAAATCAAGTTTTGGTCACGTTAGAGACCTTGCCAAGAAAGGAGTGGCGATAGATGTTGAGAATGATTTCGCGCCTGTTTACGAAATTTCTCCTGATAAAAAAGCACTGGTTGCTGAGCTTCGGAAAATTGTGAAAAGTGTTGATGTTGTATGGCTCGCGACGGATGAGGATCGTGAGGGTGAAGCAATATCTTGGCATTTATATGAGACGCTCGGATTAGATAAGAAGGAAACAAAACGTATTACTTTTAATGAGATTACGAAAAAGGCGATTACTAAAGCGATCGAATCTCCACGAGAAATAAATAAAGAATTAGTTGATGCACAACAGGCAAGAAGGATTTTAGATCGCTTGGTTGGATTCGAATTATCTCCAGTATTATGGAGGAAGGTGAGGCCAAGTTTATCTGCTGGTCGCGTTCAGTCCGTTGCGGTACGTTTAATTGTAGAGAAAGAACGCGAAATTGAAGCACATGAGACCAAGACCTATTACAAGGTTGTCGCTCAATTCAAAACTGCCAAGGGCGGTATTAAAGCAGAGGTTTCAAGAAATTTGAATTCTGAAAAAGAAGTTGATATTTTATTAGAAGCTTGCAGAACAGCACCATTTTCTGTTTCAAACGTTGTTATGAAACCGGCAGTTAAAAAGCCAGCTGCGCCATTTACAACTTCAACACTTCAGCAAGAAGCGAGTTTGAAACTTGGCTTCAACGTATCAAGGACAATGCAAGTTGCTCAGCGTCTTTATGAAGCAGGGCATATTACCTACATGAGAACCGATTCTGTTAACTTATCGGATACTGCAATTGATGCGGCAAAAAAGGAAATTGACAAAGCGTATGGTCCTGAGTTTTCGAACTCTCAGAAATATGTAAACAAATCTAGCGGGGCGCAGGAGGCTCATGAGGCCATTCGTCCATCGGAATTTTCGAGACATAGTATATCAGGAGAGCGTGAGCAAGAACGCTTATATGATCTCATTTGGAAGCGAGCTATCTCTTCACAAATGTCCGATGCCCAGCTGGAAAGAACGACGATTAAATTAAATGCCGACGGTGTTGACGATACATTCGTTGCCAAAGGTGAGGTAATCAAGTTTGAAGGTTTTTTGAAAGTATACCTCGAAACAGAAATGGACGAGGATGCTGAGGAGGATTCAATCACTTCGGGATTACTCCCCGCTGTTTCAGAAGGAGAGGTTGTTAATACAGATGAAATAAAAGTCACGCAACGTTTCTCGAGGGCGCCCTCAAGATATGTAGAGGCGTCATTAGTGAAAAAGATGGAGAGTCTTGGTATTGGTCGTCCATCAACGTACGCTCCAACAATTTCAACTATCCAGAAACGTGGTTATGTTGAAAAGCCGGAAAGAGATGGTAAAGAAAGAGCATACGATCAATGGAGATTAATCGCTGGTGAGATTGAAAAAATTGAACTTTCTGAAATCACAGGAAAAGAAAAAAATAAATTATTCCCGACTGATATAGGAATTCTGGTTACTGATTTCCTTGTTGAACACTTTGGGAAGATCATGGAATATAGTTTCACGGCAAAAGTTGAACAGGAATTTGATGAAATTGCGAAAGGACTTGTTGGTTGGACTAAGATGTTGCATGATTTCTACACTCCATTTCACCTGAATGTAGAAGATACATTAGAAAACTCAGAGAGAGTTACTGGAGAAAGAGAGCTTGGCATGCACCCAGAGTCTGGAAGAAGAATTATAGCGCGTATAGGGAAGTTTGGGCCAATGGTTCAAATTGGAGACGAGCAGGCGGATGGTGAAAAAGCCATTTTCGCTTCGCTAAGAAAAGAGCAGTCGATCAATTCAGTCACATTGGAAGAGGCGCTCGAGTTGTTCAAATTCCCAAAAACGGTTGGTGAGTACGAAACGGAAGAAGTTGTGGTAGCAGAAGGTAGATTCGGGCCGTATGTTCGTTTCAAAGATGCCTTTGTTTCAATTCCCAAAGAGGAAGCGATCGGAAGTATTGATCTGGATAGAGCTATAGAGCTAATAGAACTTAAACGTCAAGCTGATGCGCCAATTGCACATTACGATGGATTGCCAGTGCAGAAGGGGACAGGACGTTTTGGACCTTTCATCAAGTGGAACGACCTTTTTATCAATGTAAACAAAAAGTACGATTTCGATAATCTTTCGGAAGGTGATATTGAGGAGTTAATAGAGCTTAAGAAGCAAAAGGAAATCGAAAAGTACATTCACGTCTGGGAAGAGGAAGGTATTTCTGTTCAAAAAGCACGATGGGGTAGATTCAATATCATTAAAGGGAAAACCAAAATTGAACTCCCTAAAACTACAGACGCGCAGGCGTTAACACTTGAGGAAGTTCAAGCGATGATTGAGGCTAAAGCTCCAAAGAAAAAGAAAGCGAAAGCTAAAGCAAAGCCAAAAGCTAAGGCTAAGAAGAAATAAGTTAACTTCTTAATGTGTAAATGAATTTTGTGCTGCCATTTTCTGTAATCAAGAAATGATCATTTTTGTATAGAAACCTATCGGGAAATTTCCGTTAGGTGCATTTATACATGTATGATGAAGGATCTTTCAATTTATTTTACGCCTGTTGATCAGGAGCATACAAGGGCTGATGGTACCCTTGGTGATAGCATGCAGGTTCATGATGTCAATGGTTTTCCTGAAATCTCTGCAAAAGGTGTGGCAATAATCTACGTTCCGGAATACAGAAATGCGAAAATCACTCATACAAAAAGAAATGAGGCGTTTCGAGCTTCTTTCTATGCCTTCAATCTAGGAGATAATTGGACAGGCGCAATCTATGACTTAGGTAATCTATTGCCGGGTGAAACTTTTGAAGACACGTCATTTGCACTCGCGCAGGTTATAGCGGAACTGGTAATCAAGGATATTATTCCAATTGTTCTCGGAGGTAGTCAAGATTTAACGCTTTCCTGCTATAAAGGATTTGAGAAATTGGAGCGACTGATCAATATTTGCGCAGTTGACCATTCTTTGGATATTGGTGAGCCTAACGACACAGTAACAGATGATGGCTATGTCAGCCACCTTTTAATGCAGCGTCCTTGCTATTTGTTTAACTTCTCTAATATTGGACTTCAGAGGCCGTTAGTTTCAAAACGAGAAATTGACCTCTTCGATAAATTATACTTCGATACCTGTCGACTAGGTGAGTTTAACAATGATTTCAAAATTGCAGAGCCACATTTGAGGAATTCAGACCTTATTTCGATTGATTATAACAGTATAAAATGCAGTGAAACGGATCCGTCTTGCTATAATAACCCTAATGGGTTTTATGCAGAACAGATGTGTCAAATCGCAAAGTACAGCGGGATCAGCGATAAGGTTAGTTGCCTAGGAGTTTTTAATTTGCACCCTGGACAAGGCGAGGTAGCTTCAGCATTGTTAGCGCAAATCATCTGGTATTTCATAGATGGAGTGGCAAATCGCTATGGTGATTTCCCAATTGGGAGTTTATCAGGCTATACTAAGTTTCATGTCCATATGGATGATTTCAGCGATGACCTTGCATTTTATAAGAGTGATAAGTCAAGTCGCTGGTGGTTAGAGGTAAAGTACCCGTCTAGTGGAAATGGGAAGTATGAGCGGCATCAACTGGTTCCTTGTACAAAAGAAGATTATGAAGGGGCGATGGAAAATGTTATCCCGAATTTGTGGTGGAAAACACTTCAGAAACTCTCTTAGATTAACGGTCAGAATTGTGGAGTCTTAAGAAAAACGTGCTTCTGTGTTTTTTTGAACAAGAGCAAAAAAAAACAATAGTTTTCAATAAAAATTCGTAACTTAGACGCCTATTGGATGTGTTTGATAGGTTCAATCTATCAAGTATGTATCAAGGAAAACTAGTTAATTTATGAAAAGAAAACTCTTAGTTTTTTCGTCCTTTGTATTGTTTATAGGCGCTGCAGCGTTTGCACAGCAAGATAAATTGGTGACTCATTTCATGTACGATAAGATGAGTCTGAATCCTGGTTCAACTGGGATTAATGAAGGGATTTGTGCTACGACGATTTACCGTAATCAATGGGATAAAGTAAATGGAGCGCCAAACTCAGCTGTTTTGAACGTGGAAGCTAATCTTCAGCGATTCTTCCCTGGAGGATTGGGTATTTCATTTTACCATGACGCAATCGGGTTTACGCGGCAAAATAATGTTTTGTTGAATTATTCATACCCATTACATATTCAAGGGGTAGGTGTCTTAGGGATTGGAGCCGGTATAGGGATTACAAATGTTGGGATGAATCCATTATGGGTGCCGCCAACAAATGCAATCGACCCTTCCTTGCCAATAGGTTTTGGTGCAACGAACCTAGATATGAATTTTGGACTTTATTTTAAGGGGATTCAAAACTATTATATTGGTTTATCATCAACTCACTTGTCTGAATCAATAATTTCACCTTCATCAATAACTTCAATTACTTATAATACTGCGCGTCACTATTATTTGATGGGAGGAAAGAAATTCTTGAACTTAGGTGGAAGCGATATTCATTTAGATGCAAACGTATTGGTTAGAACGGAACTTGTTAAAGTTTCTTCGGATATTAATGTGCGTGGAATTTGGAATGACATGGCATACGCGGGGTTGACTTATAGGACTTCTGATGCGGTAGCTGTCATGATTGGAGCGCAGCCGTTTAAGATTCTTAATAATATTACCAGCCCTCTGGATCATTTCCTTGTAGGGTATTCATATGACATTTCAATAAATAAATTATCGAGTATTTCTAGAGGGTCACACGAGATCTTATTGAAGTACTGTTACTATTTACCGCCTGTTCCAATTCAAAAGGCAAAACATCCTAGATGGTTGTAAAATTGATTTTTTTTAAAAATTTTGTAACCATTGTTAGTTAGGTTCCGTTATATATTCAAGAATAGTTTGATCCTGTAAGTTGTTAATAGAGTTATTCGGAAGATTAAAAAGAGGTAGAATGAAAAAACTTTTGTTATTTACTTTAGTTAGTGTGGTGCTTGCATCTTGTACGTCAAGAACAGGGCACTTAACTGGTACTCTTAATAGGCCAGTGTATCATCCATCCATCCCGCTTGGAATGGTTTACATTCCTTCTGGTGCATATCAGATGGGAGAAAACGATGGAGATGTTCCTTTCTTGCATCAAACGAGACCGAAAACGGTTTCGATTCAAGCGTTCTATATGGACCAAACTGAGATCTCGAATAACGAGTACCGTCAGTTTGTGGATTGGGTAAGAGATTCAATTGCTCGTGATAAGATCTTTTATGGTCTTGAAGAGGATGAGGAAGCGAGCGATTACATCAATTATACAGATTTGTATTTTGATGAAGGCGCACTCGAGTATGTAGAATATGATGAGTCAGATCGTGAACTTAACCGTGAGGTGTTCAGTTTGAACTGGGACCGTCGATTCTTTTACAATGATCCTGATATCGTTCCTCTTTTGGCGGATATGTATTTCCCCGAGCCTCAACGTTACTACAAACGTCGGGTAATCGATACACGTAAGTTGATGTTCCGTTATTACTGGATCGATTTCGTAGAAGCAGCGCGGCGTGGTAGAATTAACATTACGCCGAATGCTTACGATAGCCAAGGGAATAAACTGGTTCAAGCACATAGGGAATTAGAAACACCACCGCAGCCATTTACTGAGGAAGATCAAGGTCAAGATCTTGATATGAGTAATGGTATCAACAAGATTGGTGGGAGTAATGGTATCCGTGGGCATGCAAACCGTCAACGATTTATTATTGATGAAATAATAAATGTTTATCCTGATACGCTATGCTGGGTTCGTGATTTTACTTACTCATTCCATGATCCAATGACAAATATGTACTTCTGGCACCCAGCATATGATAACTACCCAGTAGTTGGAGTAACGTGGGTTCAAGCAAAAGCATTCTCTGTGTGGAGAACTCAATTGCTGAATGGATGGCTAAATTCAATGGGCGATTTATTTGTGAATGATTTCCGTTTGCCAACTGAGGCAGAGTGGGAAAGAGCTTCACGTGGAGATTTGAATTTGTCACAATACCCATGGGGTGGACCTTACATCAGAAATGAGTCTGGATGTTTCCTTGGAAACTTTAAACCAATGCGAGGGCGTTACTTTGAAGATGGAGGTTTCCATACGGTAAAAGTATTCTCGTATAACCCGAATGGTTGGGGACTTTATTGCATGGCTGGAAACGTTGCTGAGTGGTGTGAGACTGCTTATGATGAGTCAATGTATGAGTTCTCTCATGATTTGAATACAGACTATAGATATAACGCAATGGACTGGGATCCACCATCAATGAAACGTAAAGTAATTCGAGGTGGTTCTTGGAAAGACATTGGGTATTATTTAAGAAATTCGACTCGTACGTATGAATACCAGGATACAGCGAAGTCTTATGTAGGATTTAGAAATGTAGCGACTCACTTAGGTAGAGGTGGGCGTGATTTCACAAAAGAAGGAGGTGAGGAAATTGGTAGCGATATTCAACTACGCTAAACAGTTGATAGTTATCGATAAACAACAACAACAACAACAACAACAACAACAAGTAAATTAAACCAAAAAAACAAGGGAAACTATGAAACCAGGAAGTAAAGCATGGAAAAAGTTTATGGCGAAGCTGTATGGAATCGGAGCAGCAATCGTTATTATGGGAGCGTTATTTAAAATTATGCACTGGCCCTTTGCAGGACCAATGCTTGTGGTAGGTCTTAGTACCGAGGCAGTAATTTTCTTCTTCTCCGCATTCGAACCAATCCACGAAGATCCAAATTGGGAGTTAGTATACCCAGAATTGGCATTAGGTCATTCCGATGATCTAGATCACGAAGCATTACCAGCAGCTGGTGGTCGTCATGGAGGAACGGGAATTACTGATCAATTGGATAAAATGCTTGAGGAAGCTAAGATTGACGGTGAACTACTCGAACGTTTAGGAGACGGAATGAGAGCATTAGGAGAAAACGCTGCACAATTGAAAGGCGTAACTACAGCTGCTGCGGCAACTGATTCTTATGTAGAAAGCTTACAAGCGGCATCAGATAAAGTATCAAGCTTATCAGAAGCATACGAAAGAGCATCTGTATCTATCTCAGGAATGACATCAGCACAAGCTGAAGGTGAATCATTCGGAGAGCAAATGCAAGCTGTTTCTAAAAACTTGTCTGCATTGAACAACGTATACGAATTACAATTGAAAGGATCATCTGCTCATTTAGAAGCAACTGAAAAATTCCAAGGTAAAGTAACTGATATGATGCAGAACCTTTCTGATTCTGTTGAAGATACACGTATATACAAAGAGAACATGTCAATGTTGTCTAAGAATTTGACTGATTTGAATACGGTTTATGGTAACATGTTGAAAGCAATGGTAGTCACTCGAGATTAATTTCGAGAAAGATTGTTACTTATTGCATTTTTAGCATTTACAAGTTATTATTAACCAATTGAAATATTAATTAATCATGGCAGGAGGAAAAGAAACCCCCAGACAGAAGATGATCGGAATGATGTACCTAGTACTCACCGCTCTTCTTGCCCTTAACGTATCGAAGTCTATTCTAGACGCTTTCGTTGCGATTGAGGAAAATATGCAAATGGCTTGCCTTACAGAGCTAGCGCGAGGTAATGAAAAACTGGGAGACCTAGAATCGGTTCAACAGGATAAATCAAACCCAGGTGCATCAGCAAAGGCAGATCTATTGATCAAGGCAGTTGCAAAAATTGATAAGTTGACGGCTGAGCAAATTGTGCTTATTGACGACTTAAAAATTCTCGTCTTAGGAGAAAGTGGTGAAGACATGAAGACAATAGGGAAAGAAGAATCTATTGTTACCATTGCTTATGACAAGAAGAAGAATTTGTTAAAGCCTACGCGTATGAATCTAATGCACGTTCAAGCAAAAGATCAATATGATATACCGATGGCAATTATGATTGGACCCGATACGGATATCAAGAATCCTACTGGTAAAGGTATGGATCTTTGGAATTCGTTGAAAAAGTTTAGAGATGTACTTTGTGAAGAAGTTGCAGGTTCTCAGGTATCAACTGATACTAGTGGAAATGTAAGTTTCGCAACAAAGTTCAAATACAAAGCTCCAGATATCATTGAATTTAAAGATCAAACTGAACTTGGAATTAAATTGAAGAAGGATATTGAGAAACAAGGGACCGTTAACGAAGAAGATGTCAATGAGATTATTGAAATCTATCGTGGCTTGACTAAGTTTGAGCGCTCTACTGTTCACGATATACCTGATGTGCATTGGATTGGTAAAACATTCGATCACTCGCCATCAGTAGCGGCAATTGCATCATTAACTTCTATGGAAATGGAAGTGTTGGCGGCAAGAGCTCGTGCAGTAGCAGTTCTACGTGCTCGTGTTGGAGGAGGTGAATACTCGTTCAATAAAGTAATGCCTTTGGCTTACGGTCCTGAAGTAGTAAATGCAAACGAAGAATTCACTGTTGAAGTATTAATGGCTGCATTTGATACGGACAAACAACCTATCGTTATGTACGGTGGAGAAACGGTTACGGATGTAAGAGATGGAAAAGGGTACCTTAAATTAAAAGGTTCTGGATCTAAAATGGAGTTGAAGGGTACAGTTGCTATTCGTAAGAAGAATGGTGATTTGACTACGAGAGATTGGACTAAAACGGTTACTATTATGAAACCGTCTGGATCAATTGAGCTACCAGAAATGAATATGCTTTATAGAGGATATCCTAATAAAGTGAATGCAACAGCTTCTGGTTACCCCGAGACATCACTTGGTGCATCTGGAGCAAGCGTGTCATCTTCAGGCGACGGATACATAGTTAAACCTGTTGGTCGAGGAAAAACAGCAACACTTACTGTTTCTGGAAGAACGCCTGATGGTAAATCAGTGCAATTGAAGTCTATGTCATTTAGATGTTCTAACCTTCCAAATCCTTCATTGTATTGGGGAGGGACAGCTAGTGGAGGCAAGGCTTCTAAGTCTCAAACAACATTGTTTGCAAAATATCCACCAGAGATTCCATTGAATGCGAAATTTAGTGTTGTCAATTGGGAATGTCAGGTTCCTGGAGCGATGGGTAGACCACCTGCAGGTCCTGGATCGAATATTTCTGCAGCGTCTAACCTGCTTCGTGCAGCTAGATCTGGAAGTCAAGTTAGTTTTATCTGTACTGTGGTTGGTCCCGATGGTATCCAGCGTAAATTGGCTGGGGCGTATAAAATTTAATTTAAAACCCGAGGATTATGAAGAGTTTATTCATTAGTGTAGTAGGAATATTCCTAATTGGTACGGCGGCAAATTGCCAGATCGAAGAGATCAATGGTGGTCCTGTGAATGTTCCAACTGAAGGAATTATCGATGGGGTGTACATTCAAGAACACATCCCAACGAAGCGGATGATCCCGTATGCAAATGTCCGTGAGGCAGATGCAATATGGAGTCGTAGAGTTTGGGAGTATATAGACTTGAGAGAGAAGATAAATCATCCATTGTATTATCCTTTGGATGAAGTTACTCCTTATGCGTGGGTGCGTAATGCATCTCGTTGGAGTTTGTGGACAGTAATTAGACAACATGTCTTGAGTGCTGATTTACGCGTTTTCTCGCCATATAATCCAATAAGTTCTGGACTTGGTGCAATTGATGGTGACCAGTTGAAATATCCAGTGGATCCTCAACCAGGCTTAGATTTCTATACGGATTCTGCCTTTAGAGAGGAAATGGTGTTTTTTATTGGTGAACTTGGACCTCAAGGTACAACCGAGTTGGTAGATGAGTACGGTGATAATATCATCGTAGTTGATGAGAATGGCGTGCAATCATTTAAGTACGATCCGCCAGATACAATTTGGTATAATTCATCTGATATCGTTCAGTACCGTATGAAAGAGGATTGGTTCCTTGACAAACAACGTTCGGTATTAGATGTTAGAATCATTGCGCTTGCTCCTGTTGTATATAAAAAGGAGGAAGATGCAAATGGGAACAAAAGTATTAGCGGAACGCGTGAGCTATTCTGGTTGTACTTCCCTCACTGTAGATTTGTATTCAATAACTATTTTGTATACAACGATCAGAATGATTCGCAATGGATGAGTTTCGATGATTTATTCTGGAAACGTAGATTCAATTCTGTAATCTATAAAGAAAGTAACGTATACGATCGTGAGATTGAAAGTTACCGAACTGGGTTAGATGCGTTGCATGAGTCCGAAAAAATTAAAAACGAAATTAGAAACATCGAACATGATATTTGGTCGTTCTAATTAGTTCATATTAGCATTGGCTGTTTTCAGCAAAAGCTTTAGAATCCCGATTCCTTTATGGAATCGGGATTTTTTTGTGGACTATTGTCAAAGAGCTGTAACTTTTAGGAGCATTTAGTATTATGCAGATAACAACAACGTAGGATGTGCATTTCAAATCTCCATTGAAATACGCGTTAACTAAAACTTCTAGGTATGAAATATATACACCTTCTTTTTTGGATTATGCTTTCGCAAAATAGCTTTGCGCAAGACACATTACCTGGCTTCGGGCCACTTGCGATTTCGCCTACCGGACAACTTAATGGTTCCTGGCTAAATGAAAATGTTCTAACTAAACGAGCTATTCCATATCCAAGTGCAAGAGAAGCTGATGTTCTTTGGAGCAAGCGTATTTGGCGTGCATTAGACATGCGAGAACGATTAAACCATACGATCTACTATCCGCTTGATGAAGTGACACCCTATGGTTGGATTCGAAATGCGAATCAATGGAGTTTGTGGACAATTATCAGGAAGCATGTCATGAATGGCGATCTTCAGGTATTTTCACCATATAACCCGGTAAGCTACGGCTTAGGTACTATTGATGGTGATCAACTGAAATATCCAATACTTCCTGAGCCAGGGAAGGATTTTTATAGCGATCTTGGTTTTAGAGATGAAATGGTTTACTTTCTTGGGCATTTAGGTCAGCCTGGTACCGTACCATTAGTGGATCCATATGGCGAACCTATCGTCGATGTGATAAATGGGGTGGAAACTTATCGCTATGATGACCCGGATACAATGTGGTATAATTCCGAAGATATTGTTGAATATCGATTAAAAGAAGATTGGTTCTTCGATAAAGCGCGCTCGGAAATGGATGTTCGAATAATTGCAATTGCGCCAGTGGTTTATGATTACGAATTTAATTCGAATGGTGAGAAGACCATTAGGGGTAAGAAAGAACTTTTTTGGCTCTATTTCCCACACTGTAGAGCTGTCTTTAACAATTATTACGTGTACAACGGTCAAAACGATGCGTATCCTATGAGCTTTGATGACCTTTTTTGGAAAAGACGATTCAGTAGTTACATCTATAAGGAAAGCAACGCTTATGATCGTGAAATTGACACATATCGCCATGGTATAGATGCTATCCATGAATCTGATGCGATTACAGATGGTATTCGAACGTTTGAACACGATCTATGGTCCTTCTGATTGCAAAAACGAATCGGAATTATTATTGTTCAGCGAATAGAAATTTTGGAGGGCGCAACCTTATGTTGATAAACCTCAGTTACTTATTTAGATCCCAAGAATATTCCATATAACTGATTTTCGGACTAGACAGCTGTTCTGTGCGGTACTTGTTGAAAAAGTCGATCAATGTACCGGTCTTCTTAAAATCCTCCCCATACCATTCAAATATTTTGGAAATCTTAATGCTCTTTTCGCTAAATTGATTTTTAGAGGTATCTGTTAAAAAACGTTTGGTTTGAGATGTAAGCTGTCCATAAAGCTTCGCCGGGGTGAATGCTTTGTTCAAAAGAACAGGACACGACTTACTCGCACAGTTTAGAGCGAAGTGGATTCTTGGCTCATTAAATCGTTTGCGAATGATATCATTTTCTAAGTTATTCAGGCTATACGTTGTCCCGCCAAGCTTGATGAATTTCTTATTCCATGGCTTAGCGGTTATTTTTGTGATAGAAGTCGTAGGGTAATTGTCCACAATCAATTTAATCGTATAGACGTTGTATGCATTAATCCAATAACTCAGTTTTTGAGTATAGGAAAAATCACCATCAGGAAAATTGTTTTCAAATTCCTTAGTGATTGCAGTCAATTCTGCCTTATTCGCTTTTATCGATGCGTAATTAACATGCCCTGAATATGTGACGTATTTTTTTAAGAATGCGTCTAACTTCTCATACGCATGAAAATCGTATGTGTCCGGTTCAGTTTCATCAATTACGACATCAATAACTTCATCGCGCGTGAGTTCATCCAAAACAGGTGATTCATCCACTAAAACTGGATCGGGTGTTTTTGGATCATTTATCTGAACGCCTCCTTGATTCTTTGGGGAATCACTTTCAGTTAGTTCATCTGAACCTTGAGATTTTGGTGTTTGGTTAGATGCCTTAACTTTTGTATCTTCCTGATTTGTAGCAGTAATTTCACCAGCTTTATCGCCGGATGCGGCTTGCATATCATTCCCAGTTGAATCCGATTCGCAAGAGGACAGGATTATAATAAGGCTAAGACTAATTAGTTGGATTAAAGACTTCTTCATAATTGGTTTGACGTTTCGTTAGAAATGAACTTACACAAAATTATTCGATTGACTTATAATTATTGATCCACTGTTGATCCATGACATCACTAAGGAGTAACCAAAATTTAGCATCTAGAAAAAAATCGCCATCGATATGTTTAATACCATAACGTTCGTGAAGGTAGATTTCTTGCTTTGGAGCCGGTTTATGATATTTATTACTCCACCCCATTTCTGTATTTCCTCTGAATGGATACGTTGCGAATCGAATTTTCCAAAGTGAATCCAATGGAACACAGTTGGGGACATTCTTCATGACCGTACTATCGTACAGCACGCCACAATCAATTCCATTCATTTCAAAATAATTCTTGCGTTGGGGATTGTATTTACTCGGCCAGAATCCTGAGGCAATTTTGATAAAAGTGGACTCATCAACAATGCGTTTTGCCGTTAAGCCGTGGCCATTGTTAATATAACATGCGAAAGTTGTCATTTTTGAATTCGCACCGATAGACACCCTAACACCAAAAACAGGTCGAAAGGTTGCGTGTTTAATGACTGAGCAAGAGATCAGCCATACTACCACTAATAGCAGGCGCGTTCGCATAAATACATTTTGGTATCATCAACTCAAAATTGAGCCGCAATAAGTGTTCTAGTCTACGTTAATTGCTTGAATATGTTACAGTTTAACGATCTCAGAAAATAGATCTTCTAGAAGCGGTAAATGTTATTCGGAGTAATGCATGCATTGAGGCGAATGTCGTGAAATTTCATATCCTCAATTTCTTCCGCCAAATCGTCGAAGTGACTTAAGCCGATAAATGTGCATCTTGGGGAACATTTACGTAGGAATCGATCGTAAAATCCTTTGCCATAACCAACGCGATTTCCATTTTTATCAATCGCTAACAACGGAACAAATACATAATCAAAATGTTCTGCCGCAATAACTCTACCTTTCTTAGGTTCAGGAATCCCATAGTTTGAGACTTCCAATTGGTCAACAGATTCGAAGAGAACCTGCTTCATTTCATTTGTTTTTAGATTGGCTTTAGGAACCGCTACTTGTGCGTCAAATGACAATGCCTTTTCCCAAATCTGATAGGTGTTAATCTCCCTTTTTCCTTCGATTGGTAAGAAGAGACTGATTTTTTTTCCCTCCAGCTGATATTTGCTAAATGTCATATGACAGATCGAAGCTGAAATTTTTTCCAATTGTTTTGGGGAAAGTGCTTTTCGTTTAGCCGTGTAATGATCTCGAAGTTCTTGTTTTGTCATTCCTACAGTCCTGTAAATAATGATTGAGCTGACGACATCACCTCTTTTTCATTAAGCTCGTTCACCTTATCAAGCACACGATTAAATGCAACGCAAATGAGTTCTTGAAGCTCTTCTTTATCCATCTTTGAAATATCAGCGGTGATTTCTAAATCTTGAATCTTTCGATTTCCGTTCATCGAGATTCTTATCAGTCCTCCACCTGATTCTTCAGAAATGAGAACATCTTCTAATCTGTCTTTACTGGCTTCTGATTCTCGTTTTAAACTTTCGAGCTTATTTAATAAATCGTTGTTCACCATATTCTTACTGTTGCAGCAGATAAAGATACTAAATTCAAGGAATCTATTCTCTTGAGGTAAATAATTTTGCGGCATTGGTAAATTTTTCTTTTATTTGATAATAATTAATTTAATCACCTCTGTGAATAGACTTCTATTACTTTCCTTTGTTTCAATTTTAGTAATTGGTTTTGTTACTTCCTTCTCTGGGAATGACCCAACTAGTATTGTCAAGGTAGAATTCGCTAAAGTTTCTGTGGAAGATGCACTTTACAGATTGGGTGATCCTCGAATGAATCATGCCATTGCCACATTGGATGTAGAAAAGGCTAAGATTGGTCAAGACCTTATTTACTTCGGAAGGACGGATAGAAAAGGAAAGAAATCGAGGCGTATATCTAGTTATTTTGTATGTACAGATTGTCATAATATGACATCCGAGTACAGCGATTTAACTAGCCAATCACCATCTGAGCGGCTTAATTTTGCAGAGAAAAACGGCCTTGATTTTCTACCGGGATCTACATTATGGGGGATCTACGACAGAACTTCTTTTTACAATAAAGACTACGAGAAAAAATATGGTGAACTAGTTGATGAAGCCAGAGATTCACTCCAAAATGCTGTTCAATTATGTGCTAAGTATTGCTCTTCTGGAAGATACTTGGAAGATTGGGAATTGGAAGCCATGATGCACTTCTTTAAAAAGGATCAAATAATGCTAGATGACTTAGCATTGTCAGAGGATGATCGCGTGCGTATTTCAAATTATCAGAACCTCGACCAAGGCGAGAGAGATGACTTAATCTCTGCAATCAAAGCGCAATACGTGCAAGGATATGATGCTACTTTCTTAGAAACAATGGACCGTGATAAGCGGAAATACGGTGAAGGAGGGGATGCTGAAAAGGGTAAGATAATTTACAATAAAGCATGTCTTTTCTGTCATGAGAATAAACGAGTGACTTACCTTCATCTTGACACAGGGGTATTGTCCGGGAAAATGTTCTGGCAAAATATTAAGACTTACAATGACCGATCATTGTATCAAATAATTCGACACGGAACTTATTCCAAAGCTGGAAGGAAGCAATACATGCCCCTTTACACTGAAGAAAAGATGAGTGATGAACAGTTGAACGATCTTGTGGCTTACATAAAATTAATTGCACGGAAGAAATGAAAAATCTAGTACTTATTGCGTTCGTTGTCGTGACGAGCATTACGTTTGGACAAAAAGTTAAGGAAACGTTTAATGGCACCCGAGTGATCAATGGACATTCCACTGAAACACTAGAAGCTAGAATTTTGCAATTCAGAATTGAGCACCGATTTGGAGATATGGCCGGTACCAACGGTGGAGTTCAACAATTCTTCGGATTTGATCAAGCGGCTGATATTAGATTTGCATTTGAGTATGGAATTTCTAAGAATTGGATGGTTGGCGTTGGTCGTAGTAAAGGTACAGGCGCACCTTATCGTTCGCTAGTTGACATGTTTACGAAGTATAAAATACTCGGTCAAGAGAAGGACAAGATGCCAATTACGCTTGCAGTTGTTGGATCCGCCACTGCAACATATATGTCTAAATCAAATGATTTGACGCAAGTAACGAGTTTTCCAGAATTTGCGCATCGCTTGGCTTATAGCACACAACTTTTGATTTCCCGCAAATTTGGGGAGAGAATCAGCGTTCAAATAATGCCAACTTATGTACACAGAAACTATGTGGATATCACTGATGTTAATGGTTTGTTAGCAGTCGGTGGAGCATTTAGCTATAAGGTTACTAAGAATATTGGGTTGATTACTGAGTACTATCACACCTTTCATGCTGATGATGTTCGATTAACGAATACAAATAGTTTGGGCTTCGCATTTGAGTGGATTACGAATGGACATACGTTTAAATTAAACGTAACGAACTCACGTGGCTTTAATGAAACGCAATTCATCCCTTATACTTTTTCAAGTTGGAAGGCTGGCGAGTATCGTTTAGGTTTTACCATCTCCAGAAATTTCAAGTTATGAGAAACGTAGGAATTGCATTTTTATTACTTGTGATAGTACTGGTTGTCGGATCAACTACCTCATGTAAAAAGGATGTTACCGTGGCAGTAGATCCAGGATTAGCCAACTGTCCAGATACAATTTCTTTTGCAGGAATTGTGGAGCCAATAGTGGAACTAAATTGCTCTACAACTGGATGTCATGATGCTGGAGCAGCAGGGGGATATAATTTGTTGGGATATTCGAATATTTCTGCCAACGTTTCGATCATTTTAAACGTCATTAATCAGAATAGTGGATTTACTGCTATGCCTTTAGGAGCGAATAAACTCGCAGACAGTACGATTCAACAGATCACCTGTTGGAATTTGCAGGGCGCACTTGATAATTAAATACACATACATAACAAATTCATAACTATGAAAAAAAATTACATTCTACCATGTTTAGCAATAGCGTCAATGGGATTCTTCGCATTTCAGGCGACGAATGTCGATAACGGTATCGTTAAAAACTTTACTAAATCACACTTTTTTAGTGGTGGCGGACAATCAGGTTTAACTGGCGCTCCGGGCGAAGCGAATTGTACGCAATGTCACAGTGGGACCACTGTAGATGGCGCTACGCAAAACGTATTTTCACTTCTTGATTCTGGATTATCACCAGTAACATCATACATTCCTGGAGCTTCATATACAGCGTCTATTCAGTTGGTGTCAAACCCAGGGAAAAGAGGCTTTTCTTCTGTTGCATTAGATGGAACAGATACTAACGCTGGATCTTTTACAGGATCTGGAATTGGAGGGACGCAAGATTTTTCTGCAGGAGGTAGAGATTATGTTTCGCACACGGTAACGTCTAATACAGACGCAACAACATTTTGGGCATGGTCATGGATTGCACCTGCTACAAGTGTTGGAGATGTGACTTTTTACGTTGCGTCAAATGAAACAAATAACAATGGATCTACTTCGGGAGATGTGATTTACTTGTCTACACATGTTATTACAGATGCAAATGCATCAATCTCTGAAACAACGAATGAAACGTCATTTACTGCAGGTTTCAATACAACGTCGAATAAAGTTATGATTGACTTTACTTATTTGGCTGCTGGAGATATGTACTTTAACTTAGTAGATATGAACGGTCGTTCTGTATTTACTTACGATCTTGGTCAATCGGAAATCGGAGAAAATACCGAGTCAATTACTTTACCTTCGGATATCAAAGAAGGTATGTATGTTGTTCACTTTTTCATTGGAAACAAAGCAATGTCTGCAAATATTATGGTCAAAAGATAATTCACTCATCTTAATTATACTTAATCCGTCTGTTTTTCGAAACAGGCGGATTTTTAGTTTAAGGATATCCAGGATAGTTCTGATCGCTAAGCTCAATCAAGCCTTTTGGTGACTATTTCATTCACTTTTGCATAGAATTGATTTGGAAGATAGGTGCGCCAATCGAGCTCTTCCATCTCGCCCCCCATGAGGACATAATGATCAATGCCTATTTGCTGCATTTCTAAGCGAACATGCTCATGGAAATTAACGAATGCAATCCAGCCATCTTCAATTTCATCAAACCACTCCTCATAATAACAGTCATCTGAGGAGTGAAAGTTTAAAACATTCTCCCCAATCACAATGTACTTGTCAATTCCTAATGGAAGCATTTCGTCAATTAAATCGCGCTTCAATGTCATGATGTCGTTTTCTATAGCGTCATTCCATTCACCGATCATTTCCAAGATGGCAAACCCCGTCTCGTAATCAACGTAGAGAATCTTTAAAAATAATGTTGGTGAGCCGATTGGATCCCATTGCGGGTGAATGTAATAGTTATAGACGCTGTCCTGAAATTCGAATTCATTGTATTCTCGTCCATGAAACGGAGAACCCTCGTCGTCCGAGGCGATATAAAGTCCACGCCAGCTATAATAGGGTTCAATTAGATGCATAATCAAAGATAGTTTATCCCGCTTAGAATAATGGCATAAAATATGCTTAGTAATATTGATTAAATTTGCTAACTCAATACAAACTCAATTTTCACTACATATGATCTTACGTAAAATAACGCTCATTGCTTCTATTGCCTTCTTGCTTGCCTCATGTTCTGAGGAACCGATTGAGAACCGAGAATTGAAGGAATACTTTTCATCTTATCTTAATGACAATGAAGACGTCATTGCTTTTGGGAATGCGAAGATTACTTCCATTCTAAACAAAGCTCAATATGATAAGGTGATGATGCTTAAAATGATCATTGGCGAGCAATTGAGTACATTTAAAGGGTTGATAGATTTGGATGGTTCGGTCTATTATACGGCGAATGCCCCATTGAATAATGACGCAGCTCCAGAGGAAATAGTAATGTTCATTGAAGTAGTAGATGCTGAAAAATTGAAAAAGCACCTTTCCGCTGAAATGAGTTACGATATCAATGAAGCAAAAGGGTTTAGCTATACAGCTGATGGTGATATGTCACTCGGAATCAGAGGGAATCTAGTAATTATCCTCATCAAACCGGGTGTGTATAATGAGGAGGAGGAATTGGCAGCTGCTTTCGAAAAGGTAGATGGTAAAGAGAGTAAAGGAGATATTGCCGATCTATTAAAGGTTGATGACGGAGACTTCGTGTCCGCTGTAAACGTAGGTAATTTCGTCCTCAATTCTGAAAGCCATATGGGGGATTTGAGTACCACCAAGAAAGCAGAGTTGAAAAAACTATTTACCGGAGCGTTTGTAAATACGTCCGTGAAATTTGAGGATGGACGAGCGGTGATAGAAACAACAAACCACTTTAGTAAGGAATTAAAATCCAAAATGTTTTTCGAATCGGATCCGTCAGCAGCTGTTCTTTCTGATTTAGGAGGAGGTTCGCCGATTGCTGGGTTTTGTATGAACATTGATCTAGACAAGATGGAAACGTTTATGAATGATTTACACCCTCAGGCTCTGAACAAATTGGGTGGAATGAACTATGTTGGTTTGAAATTTATTGCAGGCACAAATAATCTAGGTGATATGATCAGTGGGAAGGCAGGAATGCTATTCTTTGATGAACCCGGAAATGGTGATTTTCCAATTCTTATGAACTCGTATGTTGGATTAGAGTCGAAAGGAGAAAAGGTAATCGACAATATCGTTGAGAATTTCGGGGAATTTATTCCAAGAGGAATTCCAGATTACAGTATCAAAAATGGAGGGGTGACTATTTCGGGAAATAAATCTGATGCTTCCAAAGGGCTAACTATTCCTGCGATGGCAAAAGGCTTTGGTGAAGCAGGGATGAGTTTCTTTGTGAATTTGGAAAATTTAACTGAAGAAAAGTTAACTGAATTGGCTGGATCGAGCAAGTATGGGCCAATTTTGAAGGTGGCTAAATTTATTTCGTTTGAGTACAACAATGAGGGAGGGAAGCTTATAATTACAGCAAAAGACGGAAAATCAAATATTCTTAAACAATCACTAGAGGCTGGTATGGAAAATATTTCTGAACTAGTAGGTGGAGTATCATTTTAACTATGTCAAATCAAGATAAATCAACACGAAACGAACTCTCGGGAGAAGAACAAAGAGTAATCTTAAATAAAGGCACTGAACGTGCATTTACTGGAGAGTTCGATAACCATAAACTCGCAGGAACATACACTTGCCGTCAATGTGATTCTGAACTGTATCGCTCAGCAGATAAATTTAGTTCTGGGTGCGGATGGCCTTCATTTGATGATGAAATTGAAGGTGCTATAACGAAAGTAAAAGATGCCGATGGTCGAAGAATAGAGATCATTTGTGCGAACTGCCAAGGGCATCTAGGACATGTTTTTCACGGAGAACATTTGACAGAAAAGAATACGAGGCATTGCGTAAATTCTATTTCATTGAAGTTTACCGCAGACAAATGATTCTGGCAAACCAGGTACAATCAATTTGCTTGATCTAGTTACTGCTTGAAGTGTTTAACACTGCGACCATCAGAATACACGTGAATCTGAATCCCGCGAGTACTCTCGTTAATCTCTTGGCCAAGTGCATTAATGATTTTTAATAATTGACCCTCTTCTGAACTGTTGTAGAGAACCACATACTTGTGGTACAGTACTGCGGTCCCATCATTATCTGTTTCGCTTAGTCTGTAGTAGTTTAATACACGATTGTAATCAGTATCAACGAATGAATAGTTCTGTGTAGAAGTAGATTGTCCAACTGCTGGCTGAGTATGAATTTCTGTCCAGTCCTTCCCATTCGTGCTGCGCTCTAGCGCAAAATATGCGGCGTTATATTCACTCTGTGTTTGCCAATGCAATAGATTTCCCTCCTTTAATTTTTTTCCTTCAAACCTAGAGAGTTCAACAGGCAATACAACAATTGGGCATGTCGCTCCGCTAGTATCCCGCATAGCCAAAAGCCAAGCAGCATTTGCGGCATTATTTGCCGCTCCTGGAGTTTCGTTTCCGGCGATTCCGCCAGAGGTCCAATTTGAAATATCGAAAAAATCACCATCTGTAAACCATCCGCATTGCTCAGTCCCGCTTCCAGTGAACAATTTTAAGTTGTGTGGTCCTCCTGACATTTCTGCTCCACCATAGGAGACACCGTGATAATAGGATCCATCTGGATTTCGTACTTGAATTGCATCTCCTCCGTTTCTTAGACTTAAGGGCCCCCAACCATTCAATGGCGATACAGCATAAGCACAAGGTGTATAGACTGAATCTGGTGATGCCGAAGTAGGGAACGCTGTGCAGCGCTCAAAGAGGGTTGCATGATCGTGACCGACAACATATAAGGAATCAACATTGGAGTCAGTGGGATCGTCTGCTGGGACGTTGGGGTTAATATCATTTCTATTATAGACCACTATTAATGATCCTACTGGAATAGCTGCCCATTGAGCATCAAACGTAAACCTAAAATGACCTGGCGCAATGCCTGAAGACGTTCCAGAATAGGAAGCAGGTGCAGTAAAGGTTCCGTTGTTATCATCTAAAATATACCCGCGAATATCCACAGAGCTTCCGCATTCACCCGCAACCACAAATTCATAATACTCCCGATTTCCACCACCTGGCAATCCTGAAGCTCCGTTCGACCATTCGTTAATGATTAATCCAACGGGTATCGATGGCAAGCAAGGAGTAGATTGGGTAATTGTAAATGCCGTACTACTTGATCCAATTGTACCAGGGTCGTCAGAAATGACGCGCATTACGTAACCCGCCCCCGTTGCCGTGGCGGCAGGAATGGTAAATGGTATTGAGCCACTATTTGCGGTTGAAGCAAGTGTGCCAATAGTTGTTGGACTTGCAAAGCTTCCTGTAGCATCTGATAGTTGGACTGTATAAATGTTCGCACCGTTAAATGTACCAGTCGAAGTGAATGCTACCGAACCAGCATCTGTAGTTGGGGTTGTGCAGTCAACGGTAAATGGTGCAGTTGTTATTGCACCAGTAGTAATTGTATTTCCACCACATGGTGAAATCGTTTGACCAACATTTAATGTGCCCGGAGATACAGCTGCAGGAGCGTTCCACGTAAAAGCAGCATAGTTATTTCCTGATCCTGTTAATTGAAGCGACTCCCCAACAGGGGTTCCTGTAGTTTCTGTAACGCCAATATTCGTTGAAGCAGCTCCAGCAATTGGCGCTGATGTAGCTGTTATTGTCGTTCCTTCGTAATTGAGGAATTGGATAATAGTTCCAGTACACGTGTTGTATAATGCTAATCCATCAGGAGCTCCGTTTTGTAAGCCGGCAATTGGAAACCAAATTGCTCCGTAGTTACATCCTTCATCAGGTATAATTCCTGAGAGTGTAACCGTACTATACGTTGCACCCGTCGAACCATTAACAGCTATAATATCATAACAAGCCAAATTTGTCCCCGCCATGGCCGCGATTTCAACTCCTTCACCTACATCACCGCCGGTATTATCGTAATGAATCTCATTTATCCATACAGTTTGAGAACTTCCAATGAATGGAAAGAGGAGAAGGAGTAAAAAAACAGATGTTGCGCGTAGCATAGTCGGTGTTTTTTATAGTTATAAGTACAATCAATCAATTTTCTATTGCAATTTACGCCATTCAGTGGGGAAATCAAAGTGATTATCGGTTGAGTTATGCACAGCAATCGTAGTGTTCATAGGGGGTTCATCGATAATTCCGAACGTTAAAAACACCTCGATGACAGTAGATAACCGATTTAGTTTTGATGGCTAAAGTTGAATTAGCCTGTCATTTTCAATGATTAATAGTTGTGGTTATTAACATCTTTGTTAGAAAACAAGGAAATAATAACTGAAAAGGGTTATAAATAAAGAAACCCGACTCACAATGAGTCGGGTTTACTATTTGATAAAGAATTTTTCTCGTATTATTTAACGATTGCAGTAAATCCTGCATTCTCGAAGTATTTCAAGAATTCACGATCCTTTGCAGCCATTGCTTTGAATTTACCATCCTTAGCAATTGCACTCTTAAGGTTACTTACCACTTCGCTCATTTGATCTTGACGAGCAGCTGCAACAGCTTTCAAGTAATATCCTTGACCTGAATCAGCGTCATCAGAGTTTCCAATGATTCCAGAAACAGAACTAGCAGAACCATTCAACATCTCAGCTAATGCTTTGTTGAATGATGCATCTGAACCAAGGTTTGAAACAGCATCGCTGTAATCACCATCTTGGATGTTCAAGATTCCTTTGTTGTACTTCACTTCAGATTCTCCACCAGCTTGGTTTAACAATCCTAAAGATTTAGAACGATCTCCTTCAACTCCTGCAACAGCACCTAAGTTGTTTGAAGAGATTGGGTTATCTTTAATTCCTGCAGCTTTTTCGAATTTCGCTTTTGCTTCAGAAACTTTGTTCATCATATAAAGAACAGCACCAACATTGTTTGACGGACGGTAATCTTCTGGGTACCTAGACTCAGCGATTTTGTAAACTCTTAATTTCTCTCCAAGATCAGTATAAAGCGCCGCACAGAACAATAGTTCTTCTAAATCTAACGTATCTGGGTTAGAAACTGAATTAGCTTTCATCTCCTCATCAGAGAATCCTGTTAAATCGTAGTTAGTTGTGATCTCAGAACGACGTAATAAAGGGAAGATCTCTTTATCCAAGTAAGAGAAAGTCTTACGCATGTTACGTAATTCTTCTTCAATTTTGTCAGGATTTCCTGCATTCATATCCAAAACGCGGATAATCAATTGCTTCTCATCTTCGTCAATTTTCTCATCTGCAAGAAGTGCTTTTTTGAATCCAGGGTAATCAGATCCAGAAGCACTAACTTTACATGTCATTTCAGCAGCAGATGTATTCTCAGCTTTCGTAGCGATGCCTTTGAATGATTCCGCAGCTGATCCAGAACGATCAGTAGAAAGAGTTCCGTTTTTATCTTCTTCACCCTCTGGTGATGCGAATCCAACAATATTAACTGATGTGATTGCAACTTTTGGGTTCGTATTTGCCATCGCTAACCAATCTTGGTATTCAGTGATGTCATCTTCTTTCAACTCTTTAGATACCACGACCGATTTTCCTTTTGCATAGTTTATCTGTGCGAAAGTAGATTGAGGTGTAATACGTTCGAAGCGATCCTCAGCAAGGATTACTTTGAAATCTTTATTTACTAAAAGCGGAGTAATGATAGTCGCATCAGCAATTTTGAATGGACCTACTTCATCTTTTACTTTACCTTTCTTAGAAACAATAGCGCCGATATTTAAATCTGCATTCTCCATTGAAGGCTTATATGCTACAACATCTTCGTAAGAAACTTTCCCACCAGCTTTCCACTGAATAGTACTTCCGTTAGCAGTAGCTTTCTCTCCAACTACAGTTACGGGCTTCAAAGCCGTCTCACCATACATTGGTGTGATTTCAGCAGATGCTTTCTTATTAATACTCTTTTCCGGGAATACAATGTCAATTTTTACAATGACTGAATCTCCGTGCATTTCCAATGGACTTGGAGTTACAGTGTACTCTAGATCTTTTAACAAAGTACAGCTTGATACAATCGTACCAGCGACTGCAACAAATGCTAAATTTTTGATGCTCTGTTTTTTCATGGTTCTTCTAAATAAATTCTAATCAAATTTCAACTGCAATTATACATAATATTTTTCGTTTCAGAAAGAAGTCTGTCGATTAAGAATTAGTTACAATTCTTTTGTAAAGCAAGTTATTGGCGCTTGATCAGGGCAATTTGCTAACAACTGTGTTATAGTAAGGTGCGTGATTGGGTCGATGTAATTCTCCGCTATATCGTTTAAAGGTTGCAAAACAAAGCTTCTTAACCTGAATCTTGGATGCGGA